>JBBPYC010000053.1:0-29249 GCA_038200275.1 Burkholderiales bacterium | reverse complement strand
TTATCTCCTCTCGATGGGACGGTCTTGTCGGTTCGCCAGTCGTGCGAACGCGAATGACGCATCCAGTATCCGGGGGGGGTGGCCCCCAAGAATAGCCGTCCCGCAAGCCGATGGGCACAACCGTCGGCTCCTGGCCGAGAGGGTGAGTACACGGTCAAGCTAAAGAGCTGACCGTCAGCGATGGCTTTGGCCATCAAGCCCCTGGGTACATCCGTGGATCAACTTAGGAATCGACAGCAAGCTTTCGCGGCTACGACCTGGTCAGCCTGAAGGTCCGCGACATCTGCCGCGGCGACCAAGTGGCCTCTCGCGCGGTGGCGATGCAGCACAAGACCCAGCGCCCGGTGCAGTCCAAGATCACGCCGGCTACCCGTGACGCCGTTCAGAAGTGGATAAAGCAAGCGGGACTGAAGTCGGACGGGTTTATGTTGCCAAGTCGCATTCACGACTCGCCGCACCTAGAAACGCGGCAGTACGCCCGAATCCTCGAAGGCTGGGTCGAGAAGCCCGGCCTTGACCCGGCAGACTACGGCACGCACTCGATGAGGCAAATGAAGGTGACGCTGAACTATCGGCGCACGAAGAATCCGCTGCGGGTGCGGGTGCGGGTGCGGCGGCGAGCGGGCGCTGTCGCCACCATCGCGCGCGAGTCCAGAGGTTGGCCTCCCACAAAAGGCACTGTCGAATGCGATGGTCCGCTACTGTGCGGCATGCGACCGCAGGCAAATACCGTGGCATCGTCATCGGCGCGTGCGAGCCAATGGATCGATCGCTGCGGTCGGGATTGCGGGTCAATGTGCTTACCCGAGCGCTGCCGCGTCGCTCAGTCGCCAATCAGCGCGGTGCCCAGGTGTCCAACCTTGACGTAAATGAGCGCGCCTTCCGGCCCGGTAAACGGGGCGTGGTGACTCGAGCGCGGGCTGCGCAGCCAACTGCCCTTGGGATACGTGCCAAACTCGTCGCGGAACAGGCCGTCGAGAACCAGGATCTCCTCGCCGCCGGGGTGTGCGTGGGCATGGAACCGGGTATCGGGCGCCCAGCGTACGAGCGCGGTCGAGATGCCGTTGTGCTCGTGCAGCGGCATCACCGACAGGCCAGGCACCAAGCCCTGTCGCCACGGTTCAGCGCGGGTGGCGATTCGCACCGGCTGCAGGTCGTCGACGGCGAACTGACGCAGCTTGACGAACAACAGGCAGCCCTCACGCGACCGCGGCGCGTGCGCGCTGCCCGGCGGATTACGCAAGTAGGTACCGGCCGGGTAATCACCGTCGTCGTCGCTGAACACGCCGTCGAGCACGAGTATTTCCTCGCCGCCGCCGTGCACGTGCTGCTCGAAGCGCGAGCCTGGCGCGTAGCGCACTTGGCTGGTGGCGCGCGCGACCTCGCCGCCCACCCGGTCGAGCATCCAGCGCTCGACGCCTGGCAGTGGTGAGGGCTGCCAGCAGGCGTCGGCTGGACGCATCACCGCGCGCTGCTCGAAGTCGGCGTTGATCTGCAGTGGCGGCGCGGTTTGCTCAGTGGAGGGCGGCATGGTCGGGCGAATGATTGATCCAGGCCTGATTGTCGCGGGACGACTGCGTTGCTGTCGGTTTGTGGTCACTTGGGATACAGCGGTCGCCGCGCATCCCAGCCCTGTCCGGGCGGTGCACTTGCACCGTGCGCCGGGAGACGAGATCCGGTCGAAGTTGATCTATCGGCGCAGCCGGGCGCGTATTCGGCTTGCTCAGGGCTGCGCAGTAGACTGGCCAGAGTCCGACCCCGCCCAGAAGGTGCGGCGGTACGGGATGCTTGCTCATCAGCTTATTCAAACGGATTCACATCATGTCCAAGATGACGCTCTGGGGCTTCGACGGCTCGACCTATGTGCGGACCGTCAAGATGCTTCTTGCGGAAAAACAGTTCGCCGACTTTGAGCAGGTCCCGCTCAACGTCCTGACTGGCGAGCCCAAGCAGGCCGAGCATCTCGCGAGGCACCCTTTCGGGAAGGTGCCGGTTCTAGACCACGACGGCATGCGCATTCTCGAGACCTCGGCGATCGTCCGCTACTTGAACGATGTGCTACCGGGCAAGTCGCTCATCTCGACAATGCCCAAGGACCGTGCCCGGATGGACATGATCGTTGGCCTCATCGATTCGTACGGCTACGGCGCGCTGGTGGGCGGAATTGCCGCATACCATCTGTTCCCGGACTTCGTCGGCGGCAAGAACGACGCCATGCGCGAGGCAGGGATCGCCAACGCGCGCAAGGTCGTCGAGTTCACGATGAGGACCAAAGGATCGTCAGACTTCATTGCCGGCGAGCTAAGCCTGGCCGATCTTTTCCTGGGGCCGCTCGTCTTCTACGTGTCGTTGACCCCCGACATGCCGGGCTTGCTCGAGGTCCCGGGGTTCGCGGACTGGTGGACCCGCATACAAGGGTTGCCCAGCTTCCAGCAGACGCAGCCCAAGCTGGAGTGATAGCAAAGTCCAGCCTCGTTCAACGTCAATTTCTCGCCCTCGAACTCAAGGGCCCGGCCACGATGTCTTGAAGGAGGAGTTGATCTGCTGCCCTTGAAGACCGGCGCTTCAGTCCTCCGGCGGTTTGAACCGGTGCTGCTGGAATTGACCGTGTGCTCACACTCCTGGCCAGGAGCAGTGGGACGAGACCCGCTCGGCAAAGACCGCTTGGATTAGTTGCGGCCATTTGCGACGGGACTTCTCAACTCCCGAAAGCGAGGCTTGGATTGGCGGCGCCGCACGGGTAGTCCCTCGACGACCTACGACCCACCGAACATGCGAGCGGTACCGCCAGACTTGATTGGCGGCGGTCATGCCCATTCATGGAACTGATGGCGACAAATCGCGCGTGCAGAATTTGACGGTGGGCGTACGGCATTTGATGTGCCTTTATTTACGGATGTTTCTGGGCCAAGCTACGGCGCCGCGATCGCATTCGCGAAGCCGTCGGCTCAAGGGAGCGGGTAAGCCTGATCGTCGTGCATGGTCAGTGCCAGATTTCGAAAGTAATCCCAGCCGCGATCTTCCGTGTAGGTCCCAGGATCGCGCTGCGACAGGTAATGAGCGATCTCGAAGTGATTTGTCTTATGCCCGAGCGGCTCCATGTCCAGCCGTGCCGTGCCGCCGATGTGCGACATGATCGAGCGTGCGATGAGCGCAGCGGCCCACGGCGCAGCACCGATGCCGTCAAGGCCGACGGCCGGGAAATACAAGTCCGGCGCGTCGAGGCTGCGGAAGAGACATCCGCATCGCGCGGACAGCCCGTGGGTGGTTTTGATTGATGCAATGCGCGGCTCCTCGAAATACGACAGGTCGGTCGTGTATCCCGTACCCCAAAGAAGCACGTCCACGGCCAGACGCGTGCCGTCGGCCAGCGCGACCTCATCGCCATCCATCGACTCGACGTGCCCCGGGTATCGCTCGAGCAAACCGAAGCTTGACAGCATGCGCGCCCGACCCGGGATGAGTTGGTCGTGATGCAGATCGATCGGTTGGGCCGGTTGGATCGCCTGGATGCCAAATTTTTCATAACGTGCGAGCAAGTCCGCACCGATCACCTTGCTCTGCTGGGCGATGGTCATCCCGCTCACCTGCATCTTCGCGTAGGCCCGTATGCTGCCAGCGACCGTCTTCGGCTTGCCGGTCGGGGAAAACCAGCGCAGCCCGCGGTAAACCCACATGATCCGACGCGCCTCGTGCTGAAGGCATTGATCGAGCAGGTCAAATGCTGAGGCGCCGCCTCCAACCACCAAGACATCGCGGCCTGCCAATTCCGACGGATCGCGCAACGCACTGGAGTGCAGCTCGCGCACAGCGCTTCGACTGCGCCGCACTTCAGGGACGACAGGCGTGTTATGGGCGCCGGTCGCCGCCACCAGATGGCGAGCGCGCACCGTGCCTTGCGGCGTATCGACTTCCCAGCAATCGACGGCGTGGCGCGCCCGGTTCACCGGGCTGTTAAGCCGGATGCCGTCCGCGAGGGAGAAGTGAGTCACCCAGGCTTCGATGTTGGCAAGCACCTGCGGCTGCATCGGCCCGGTCAGAGGCACGTCACCCATCGACCAGTCCACCAAGCTGATCTGGATGTCCTGCCAAGGCGGGAGCTCACGCCACAGACCACCGACACCGCCACGCCTCTCCAACACCACAGCGTCGAGTCCCAACTGTCGCGCGTAGTGCAAGTGGATGACACCGGCAATGCCACCGCCAATGATGGCCACGTCGAACACATGATCACTTGGCATGCGCCCTCCTAATTCCAACTTCCATTGGATCCGCTGATTGCGAAATTGCTCGGTCCGCGTCGACGGGTTCGAACGCGGCGGCGCCCGCCCCTGAAGCACGCCGGTCGAGTATGCGCTCGGTCGTCGCGGCCCGGTCCCATGGCATTCCTTGTGGTAGCCAGCAGTTCTCCAAGAGATCACCGCATGTCATTTGCAAACGCTACTTGAGTTCATCCCGCAAACTTTCGACCCCGTCATCCCGGTTGCATAAGCCAGTCGCTGGGATCGCTTGATCGGGCAGGGCTCCGCAGTCCTTTCTGGACGAGCGCCCAAATCATTGGCACGCACTTCCGATTGACTGCAATCGCCCTGCATCGCTGACACTCAGTCCAACGAGGCGAAAGACGGCAGTGGGGCAGTTGGGTGAGTTTGTTGGCAAGGGCAGCAGATATTCGTCAGGTAGCCGATGGGGACGTGCCAGCCGAGTCAACGTACGTCAGCAGCTCATCGCATACCGGCTACTCATGTCTCCAACGACCCTACACCGCGATGACCGGTATGCGCTCCAGACCGCGAGCTCAGCCGCCGGCCGCGACCGACAGCACCCGCTGCATTGCCGACGTCGGCGGTCTCAGCTCGAACAGCGGCAGAGGGTTGTTTGCCGCCATTCAGCAATCACCGCTGGCCAGCTGCAATCACTCCTGAGTGACCTTCCGCCTATATGTGCGCGTCATGTCCGTGCCATCCCATAAAACGGCCAGTTGATGCTCGCCGGCCCAGGAGCGCTCGCGGCGAAGATCGAGTACACGGCTCTCATGCATGGCGATTACGGGAATATGACATTCTCTTGTTCGAGGACACCGGCGCGGAGCGGCTGATCGAGGTCAAGACCACCAAGTACGTGAGCGACACGCCGTTATTCGTCATGTGCAACGGTCGCCACTGCGGAAACGGCGCGGCAGCGCGTATCAGGTCTACCGGCTGTTTGCGTTCCGCCATGCGTCGTGTCTGTATATGTTGCCCAGCGCGATCGGTGCGAGTTGCAGATTGTCTGCGGCAACGTTCCTTGCGCTTCCAAGGTGATGCGTGAACCGCCCCGGGAATGAACTGAACCCCCAGAAGTTGGACGAACTTCCAAGGGGTTCCACGAAGAAGTATCAAACAGCGTTCAAGCTCGAGGTCGTCGAGCGCTTTCTGGCCGGTGACGGCGGAGCCAAACTGCTGGCGCGGCAATGGTCGGTGCCCGAGGAGAAGATCCGCTCCTGGGTGAGTCACTTGCCGCCTGCACGGCATCGACGGGTTACGACCCAAGCGCAGCGCGTACAGTGCGCAGTTCAAACTGCAGGTGCTTTCCCACCAGGACCGTGAACGGCTTTCGAGCCGCCAGATCGCAGCAACCTATGACATCCGCAACCCCAACCAAGTGGTGGTCTGGCGACGCAACCTCGATGAAGGCGGAGTTGAAGCTCTCGGGAGCACAAACCAAGGGCGCCCCAAGATGAAGCCAGAACGACGCTGCCCAGGGCCGCCAGGCACGGTCGGTACCGATTCGGTCAAGGCTTTGCGTGAAGACAACGAGCGACTGCGCGCGCAAGGTGGCGTACCTAAAAAAATTGCAAGCCTTGATTCGGTTGAAGAGATCAGCTGCGCCGACAAAGTGCATCTGGTTGCCGGGTTGAGGCCTCATCACAAACTGGCGGACCTATTGCAAGTAGCAGGCCTCGCCCGCAGCACGTTCTACTACCAGTCCCAAGCGATTCTCTGCAGCGAGCAGCAGAGCGACATGGAAGCCAAGATACGCGTTGTCTATGACGAGCACAAGGGCCGCTACGGCTACAGACAAATCACGGCAGCGCTGTGCAATTCAATGGCTGAGCCCGTCAACCAGAAATGCGTGCAACGTCTGATGCAAAAGATGGGGCTGCGCGCGTTGATCCGGGCCAAGAAGCGCGCCCGACATGTCCCAGGCATCAGCGATGCGTACGTGCCCAACGTTCTGCAGCGTGCCTTCTGCGCGACGGCGCCCAATCAGAAGTGGGTGACCTATGTCACCGAGTTCAACGTGAACGGACAAAAGCTCTATCTGTCGGCCTGCATGGACCTCTACAACGGCGAGATCGTCGCGTACTGCATGGCAAGACGTCCCGTCTTCGAACTGGTTTCCAGCACGCTTCGGGCAGCGCTTTCGCGGACCCGATGCGCCGCCGAACTGATCGTGCACTCGGACCAAGGCTGGCACTACAAGGGTGCTGCCCTATCGAGCGATGCTCGCGCGGCGTGGAGTCAGGCAAAGCATGAGCCGCAAGGGCAACTGCTTTGACAACGCGGCGATCGAGAGCTTCTTCGGCACCTTGAAGGCCGAGTATTTCCATCTCGCAGCGCCCAACAGCATTGATGCGCTCGAAGCGGGCGTGCACGATTACATCCGCTACTACAACCACGAGCGCATCAAGCTCGGGCTGCAGGGGCTTGGGCCCGGTGGAGTACCGACTGAGAAGCACCGCCTGATCGGCGGAATCGTGACCGTCCAACTTCCGGGGGTCAGTTTAAAACTGGGGCGGTTCATGCGTGACGATATGACATGCGGCGCAAGAAGGTCGGAGACGCGCGGCAAGCACTCGCGGCCACTGCGCAGTCTTCTTGACGAGCCGACTCCAAACCAGCCCGTCTCAGGCTGGCCTTATCTCGTCAGAATCTCGTTCAACCTCACGTTGATGTAATAGTTCGACCGCCCCACCTTGACCATCTTGACCTTCCGTACGAATCCAGCGTCCATCAATCCATCCAGGTACTTCGTGGCTGTGAGTCGCGAGACCTCTGAGTCCCGCTCGACGAATTTAATCTTCGTGTACGGGGACATGAACAGGCTGTTGATGAGGTTCTGGCGGTAGAACTTGAACGCAGCGCAGATGCGGTGTTTGTAGTCGATCCATGCGGCGCTGATGTCGGTCACGATGACGATGATCTGCTGCGCGGTGACCTCGACCGCGGCCAGCACGTACAACACCCATTCCTGCCAGACTTCGGGCGCATCCGCCTGTTCGCGCACCGCCTGCAGCAAGCGGTAGTAGTCGGACTTGTTTCGCACGATGTAGCGGGAGAGGTAGAGCACGAGGATGTCGAGCAAGCCTTTGTTGACAGGTTACGGCATTTGGGCGATGCGGCCGGTACGACCGTTGCCGTCGTGGAACGGGTGAATGCTCTCGAACCGATGATGGACGAGCGCCAGCTTGATCAGCGGATCGGCGTCGAACGTGGCCTCGCCGTTGAAAAATCGTTCTAGATCGCGCATCGGTTCGACGATCTGCGCCGGCTCCTGTGGCGGCATGTAGACTACGCGCCCGGCGTTGTTGTGTTCCAGCTCAGCCTGGATCTAAATCATGTGACTCGTGGTGCGCAGTCCGGTCTGCCGCACCAGGCCCCAGCCCATGCGCAGCGCCTGCACGTAGTTCCTCTTGTGTGAAGGAGGGCTTCCACGACCATCGGCTGCCCTCCCTTGTGCGATTTCGGCAGGCCCCCTCTTGACTCCTGCTTTGCAAGCCTCAAAGGGCAAGCCATCTACCCGGTCGCAGCATTTGAGCGACAGGAAGAGTTTATTCGTCGCATTCATCTCCGATCACGGCGCGCGTTCGCAGCAGCCAAGCATGCTCTGGTCAATCCTGTAGACCTGAACCAGACGAACGCTTGCCAATATGGAGTCGCCATTGCTCCCATGGCAGAGTGCGCTTTAGACGTCGTTTTCGCTCCTTGCACCTCAGCCAAACTACAGCCACAGAAAGCGTCGCCATGCCCGAAATCCTTCTCCGCCGCGATGGCCCTGTCGGCACCGTCATCATCTCCAACGCCGACAAATTCAATGCGATGACGACACAGATGTGGCGCGATTTGCCGCATCGCATTGCCGAACTCGACGCCGATCCCGCTATCCACGCCATCGTGCTGGCTGGCGCAGGCGACCGGGCGTTCGTGTCCGGTGCCGACATCTCCCAATTCGGCGCGGAGCGCAGCGACACCGCTTCGCAGCAGTCGTATGGTGAGGCGGTGGACGCTTCTTATTTGGCGCCCGTGCGCGCCAGCAAGCCGGTGATCGCACAGATCCGCGGCATCTGCTTCGGCGGCGGTCTTGGGCTTGCCGCCGCATGCGACCTGCGCGTCTGCGCCGACGACGCGCGCTTTCGGATGCCAGCTGGGCGCTTGGGGCTGGGCTATAAGCCACAAGGTGTGCAACGCTTCGTCGCATTGATCGGTGTGCAAAACACATTCGACATCTTTTACTCAGCCCGCGTGTTCGATGCAGCCGATGCGCTCCGGATGGGGTTCGTCAGCCGGGTCGTGCCAGCGGCTCGGCTGCACGATGAGGTGCAAACGCTGGCCACGACGATTGCGGACAATGCCCCGCTGACCGCACGCGCAGTCAAGCTGTCGATCAATTCAGCGCTCGATGACCAGGATCAGTCGATTTTGAAGGCCGCCGAGGCGGCTGCCGATGCCTGCAACGCGAGTGAAGATTACCGAGAAGGGGTGCAAGCGTTCGAGCAAAAGCGAAAGCCGGTGTTCCAAGGGCGTTGAGTGGCCCAAGCCTTATGCCTTGGCAATTGCAGCGGAAACATGCAGCGTGATTTGCGGCGACGCCATCAAGATTGCCGGGTTGGCAATAAGGCTGCGTCAGCGCGCAGCAGAGCGAAGCGCTTGCAAGTCGGCGTGTTGGCCTGTGCCTTGGTCAAGCCGTTGCAAATTCTGTCGTTGAACACCAAGGAGACCGTCAATGCCCCTGCCCCTCGAAGACGTGCGCGTGCTGGACCTGACCAACGTGATGGCGGGTCCTTATTGCAGCATGGTGTTGGCCGACATGGGTGCCGACGTCACCAAGCTGGAGCACCCGGACGGCGGCGACACCACGCGCCGGTTCGATCCGCAGGTCAACGGCGAGTCGTATTGCTTTGCGGTGCTGAACCGCAACAAGAAAAGCCTGGCAATCGACCTGGCCGATCCGCGCGGCAAGGCGATCGTGCTCAAACTTGCCGAACGCGCGGATATCGTGCTGGAGAACTTCCGCCCCGGTGTGGTGAAGAAGCTCGGCCTCGACTACAACAGCCTGAAAGGCGCCAATCCCGGCCTGATCTACGCATCGCTCTCCGGCTTCGGCCAGACCGGCCCTTACGGCAAGAAGGGCGGCTTCGACATCATTGCGCAGGGCATGTCCGGCATCATGATGATGACCGGCTACCCCGGCGGGCGGCCGGCCAAAGTCGGCATCGCGATGAACGACATGGCCAGTGGTGTGACCGCGCTGTACGGCATTCTGGGCGCCTACATCGGCCGGCTGCGGCACGGCAGCGGCCAGTACCTGGAGACTTCGCTGCTCGAAGCCGGGCTGGCCTGGAGCGTCTGGGAATTCGGCGCCTTCTTCGGCGCCGGTGAGGTGCCGCACGCAACAGGCACGCGGCATCGTCGCTCGACGCCCTACCAAGCGTATCGCTCGAAAGACGGGTATGTCACCGTTGGCGCGAGCAATGACAAACTCTGGAAAGCTTTTTGCGTCGATGTCTGTGACCGGCCGCAGTGGCTGACCGATCCGCGCTTCGCGACCATGCGCGACCGGCTTGCCCACATCGACGAACTCGAAACGGAGATCGAGGCGGTGCTGACCACCGAGCCCACCGCGCACTGGGTCGACAAGCTCGATGCGGCAAAAGTGCCAGGCGGCCCGGTATACGGCTATGACCAGATCCTGGCCGATCCGCACATCGCCGCACGCAAGATGGTGGTGGACATCGAGCATCCAAAGATCGGCCCGATGAAGACGCTGGGCCTGCCCATCAAGAGCACCGGCGAGCTCACCTCGATCCGCGATGCCGCACCGTGGCTGGGCCAGCATTCAGCAAGCGTGCTGCGCGAACTTGGGGTTGGCGACGCCGAGATCGCCAGCTTGTTCGAAGCCGGCGTCATCGTCGACCGCTACCGCCAGAGTGAAACAAAGGTCCAGGAGCAGCCATGACCACGAAGATTTCGAAGACCGAACGCATGCTTGCCACCAAAGAGGGCGCGATCGGCTGTATCACATTTAACAACCCCAGCGCGCCATAACGCGGTGTCGATGGACATGTAGCAAGGCCTGCACGACATCGTGGCTGATTACGCGCAAGACGATGGGATCCGCGTGATCATCGTGCAGGGCGCGGGCGGCAAATCCTTTGTCTCCGGCGCCGACATCTCGGAGTTCGACGAGAAGCGCTCTTCGCCAGAGACAACGGCGGCCTATCACGAGGTATCGCTGCGCGCGACAGTTGCGCTCAGAACGATCAACAAGCCGATCATCGCGATGGTCAAGGGTTACTGCATCGGCGGCGTCTCTGTGGCGTTGTCTTGTGACATCCGGCTGGCCGCAGAAACCGCGCGCTTCGGAATACCGGCTGCGAAGCTCGGCCTGGGTTTATGAATACGACGGCGTGCGCAAGCTGATAGGCGTGGTCGGGCCAGCTCATACAAAGGAGATTTTCTTCACTGCACGCCAGTTCACTGCACCTGAAGCGCTGGCCATGAGGCTGATCGATCGGATTTTGCCCGACGAGCAGTTGGAGACTTTCGTGCGCGAATACGCCGACACGATCGCTGCCAATGCGCCGCTTACCGTGGCATCGATCAAGACCATCGTCGAGCGGGCACTGAACGACGATTCGGCGCGTGACGACGCGTTATGTCAGCAGGTGGTTGACGAATGCTTTGCGAGTGCCGATTACGTCGAGGGGCGCGATGGGTTCATGGAAAAACGCAAGCCGCGGTTTGTAGGGCGTTGATGTGTACTTGAACGAATCCTTGCCTGCGGACATTCGATCAAGATCGCAGCTTGGGGTCATGCAAGCCTTGAGGCAAAACCGCATGCTGGTCTTTGAAAGCATCTGTGCCTCTTGCTCAATTCGCGGTGGAATACCGCCCTGCATGAGTTGTCACCGCGCTGCAGTTTTACGGGCGGAATTCGAGAGAATCTGCGTTAGATGAGCGCATCCGACTGGACCTACGCCGAAGTCACCACGATCGTTGATGACTACCTGTCGATGCTGGCTTCCGAGCTCGCCGGCACGCCGTACAACAAGACCGCACATCGGCGAGCACTCAAACCTTTGCTCACCGATCGTTCCGATCAGTCGATCGAGTTCAAGCATGCAAACATCAGCGCGACGCTGCTGGAGGCAGGGTTACCGTACATCAACGGCTACAAGCCGAGGTCAAACTATCAGGCGCTGCTGGCGCAGGTGGTGGCCGAGCGCATAGCGCATCACACAGAGTTGCTGGACATCGCCGCAGCCGATGCAGACCAACCGATGGCGGTGCCAGAGGTCAATGACATCCTGGCGATTCTGACGCAACGCCCTCAATTGCCGGACCTACCCCCGAAGGCCGGAGAACCGTTTCGCTCGCTGATCCGGCTGCCGACCAACTACATCGAACGCGAGGCACGCAATCGCTCACTGGGCGCAGCCGGCGTACGCTTCGTACTGCGCTACGAACAGGCCCGCCTGATCCACGCGGGCCATGAAAATCTGGCATCGAAGATCGAGCACACATCGCAAGTTCGAGGCGATGGAGAAGGTTATGACATTCTTTCTTTTGAGGACAGCGGCGCTGAGCGGTTGATCGAGGTGAAAACCACCAAGTACGGCAGCGAAACACCGTTCTTCGTTTCACGCAATGAGGTCGACACCTCCGAGCGGCGAGCAAACCTTTATCAGGTCTATCGGCTTTTCACGTTCCGTGCGGCGCCAAAGCTCTACGTGTTGCCAGGCTCGATCGGCAGGAGCTGCCAGCTGTCCGCTACGAGTTTTCTCGCGCTTCCAAGATAAGCGTCGGGGCATTTGTGCGCTTGCATCGGGCAAGCGCGCGGCAGCGCATAGCCGCACCCAATGGCGCGCATCAGTACAAACAATGGATCGTTGGCAGAAATCTGCGCTCAAATAAGAGTGCCGCCCGCAATAGTGCATCGGCCTTGTCGATCTGCGGTGCGGCAGCCGACACAAGCTGACGTGGCCACGCGCGTCAGCAAACAACGACCCGATACAGGAGCAACAAATGTCAGATTCATTCGAAGACGTCAACGACACGGTACGCCAATGCCCGGTCATGGCTGGACGCCATGCGCCGATGGCGACAGCGGCCATGTCGAATCAGCACTGGTGGCCAAATCAGCTGAACCTCAAGGTGCTTCAGCAAAACCCGCCGCAGGCCGACCCGATGGGTGCAGACTTCAACTACGCGGAAGAATTCAAAACGCTTGATCTGGACGCGGTGCAAAAGGATCTGGACGCGCTGATGACCGATTCGCAGGACTGGTGGCCAGCGGACTACGGCCACTACGGGCCGTTCTTCATCCGCATGGCGTGGCACAGTGCGGGCACCTATCGGGTTGGCGATGGCCGCGGCGGCGCATCATCCGGCATGCAGCGTTTTGCACCGCTCAACAGCTGGCCCGACAACGTCAGTCTGGACAAGGCACGTCGGCTGTTGTGGCCGATCAAGCAGAAATACGGCCGCAAGCTGTCCTGGGCCGATCTGCTGGTGCTGACTGGCAACCGCGCGCTGGAAACCATGGGTTTCAAGACTTGTGGTTTTGCGGGCGGCCGCATCGACGCCTGGGAGCCCGATAACGTCTACTGGGGCCCAGAAGACACCTGGCTCGGCGACAAGCGCTACAGCGGCGACCGTGACTTGCAGACCCCGCTGGGTGCCGTGCAAATGGGCCTGATCTACGTGAACCCGGAAGGCCCGAACGGCAATCCCGATCCGCTCGCGTCGGCCAAGGACATCCGTGAGACGTTCGCACGTATGGCGATGAATGACGAAGAAACCGTCGCGCTGATTGCCGGTGGTCACACGTTCGGCAAGTGCCACGGTGCAGCCGATCCTGGTGACCATGTCGGCCCGGAACCGGAAGCCGCCGGCCTAGAAGAACAAGGCCTGGGCTGGCGCAACAAGTTCGGCAGCGGTAAGGGCGGCGACACGATCTCCAGCGGCCTTGAAGGGGCCTGGACGAACACGCCGATCACATGGGACAACAGCTACTTCGACATCCTGTTCAGCCACGATTGGGAGCTGACCAAGAGCCCGGCCGGCGCGCAACAATGGCGGCCGAAGAACGGCGCTGCTGCTGACACCGTGCCGGACGCGCATGACCCGTCGAAGAAACATGCGCCGATGATGGCCACGACCGACATCGCGATGAAGCTGGACCCGATCTATGCGCCGATCTCGAAGCGTTTTCATGAAAACCCTGCCGAGTTTGCCGATGCGTTCGCGAAGGCCTGGTATAAGCTGACGCACCGCGACATGGGGCCGCTTTCGCGCTACCTCGGGCCGCTGGTGCCGAAGGCTCCGGAGATCTGGCAGGACCCGGTGCCGACGGTTGACCATGCGCTGATTGGCGAGCAGGACATCGCCGACTTGAAGGCCAAGCTGCTCGACTCTGGCCTGTCGATCTCACAGCTGGTCAAGACGGCATGGGCTTCGGCTTCCACGTTCCGCGGCACCGACAAGCGCGGTGGCGCGAACGGCGCGCGCATCCGGCTGGTACCGCAAAGAGATTGGGCGGTCAACGAGCCGGGCGAACTGGGCAACGCGCTGCAGGCCATTGAAAAAGTTCAACAGGACTTCAACAGCACGCAGTCAGGCGGCGGCAAGAAGGTGTCGCTGGCCGATCTGATCGTGTTGGGAGGTTGTGCAGCCGTTGAACAAGCCGCGAAGAACGCCGGGCATGACATACAGGTGCCTTTCTCTCCCGGCCGCACCGATGCGTCGCAGGAACACACCGACGTCGAGTCGTTCTCTGTGCTGGAGCCGAAGGCCGACGGGTTCCGTAACTATCTGGCGCAAGACCATGGCGGCCAAAAGGCGGAAGAGCTGCTGCTGACCCGGGCCCAATTGATGACCCTGACGGCGCCCGAGATGACAGTGCTGATCGGGGGCATGCGCGCATTGGGTGCGAATGTGGGGCAGTCGAAGCAAACCGGTGTGTTCACGCAGCAGCCGGATCGGCTGACCAACGACTTCTTCGTGAACCTGCTGGACATGGGCGTGCAATGGGCGCCAGCGGTCGACGATCTGGAAACGTTCGAGGGGCGCAGCCGCAACGGCGGTGCAGCGAAGTGGCGCGGCTCGCGAGTCGATCTTGTGTTCGGCTCGAACTCGCAGCTTCGTGCCTTGGCGGAGGTGTATGCGAGCAGTGACGCGCAGCCAAAGTTCGTGCGCGACTTCGTCGCCGCCTGGGGCAAAGTGATGAACCTCGATCGGTACGATCTGGCCTGACGTTCGCTTAAGCCGATCGACGCGGCCAGGCCAGATAATTGTCCGGCCTGGCTTTTTTATTGCGCCGCGCATCCGAAGGCAAGATGCATATGCAAGGGAATCGCACATGACGACGAATCGTTTTTCAGGCTGGTATCCGACCTACCCGTCCGCCAGGCAGTTCGTTGTAGCGGCCGCCCTGGCGTCCATGCTGACTGCTGCTGCATTCGATGACGCTCCAGCACATGACGATGCCCGAACGCTCAGCTGGATCGCCAGCGCGCAAGCCGCCACCAAGGTGCCCGCGCTATCCATGGGCGACGCCGTTGTGATCCAGGCCAGCGACGGCAACCACTACTACGCAACGGTCGATCGCCTCTACCAAGAGCGCGGCATTGACATGGTGGCATTCAGCTGGCAGGCGGGCAGCCGGTTTGGGCAGGGCTACATGCCGCTGCGCACACCGGGCGGCGGGAAGCAAAACCCGAAACTGCTTTCGGTCGACGCGGCGCGCAGCCAATCACTGACGATCTCGAACGATCTGGCGTCGACGAAACAGCAACAGCCTGGTGGTGGCGCAAGCGGCAAAGACATGGCCGCAGCGACGTCCGGTACTTCGGCAAATGCCGCGCAAGGCGCGCAGCTTACATTCGGCCCGTTAAATGCTGCCGAACGCAACGGTGCACTCGACGCCCATGCAGCATGGCGCCGCGAAGTGGGTGTGAGTCCGCTCGCCTGGTCGGATTCACTTGCCACTTCCGCGCAAGACTGGGCCGAACACATCCGAGAGGACCGCAGCTGCCGCGTCGATGCATCCGCACACAGCCAGCGCGCCGACATCGGCGAGAACCTCGCGTACTACTCACCGATGCGCATGTCGAACGGCAAAACGCGGCAGCAAGCCATCGAGCCTGCGCGGGTTGTGGACGACTGGGGTCAGGAAAAGCGCTTCTATGACCGCGCAAGCAACCGCTGCAGCGGCGTCTGCGGCCACTACACACAGGTCGTCTGGCAGGACACGCAGGCGGTCGGCTGCGGCCGCGCGGTCTGCGAGGACCAGTCGCAGGTCTGGGTCTGCCAGTATTCGCCGCCGGGCAACTACACGGGGCAGAAGCCTTACTAACGGCCGTCGTCGGCCTGCTTCTCCCCATCGCCGTCGGCAAAGCGTGCATCGCGCCAGGCGATCGCGGCGCGCATGCCTTGCTCGCGTGCCACCTCCATGAACGCGCGCTTGTCCGGGGAACCGTGGGATTCGATGCCGTGGTCAATGTCGAGTGCGGCTTGCAGCGCGGTGCGCATGCCCTGGATGTCGTAGGTGAAGTTCAGCGCCTTCTTCGTTTCCATCACGAGATTCGGGTCCATGCGCGCGATGGTGCGCGCGGTGCGCAACGCGGCATCAATGTGCGTGCCGATTGCGACCACGCGGCCGACCAGCCCCATCGCCAGCGCATCCTGCGCCGGGATGCGGTCATCGGCCGACAGGATGATGCGCTTGGCGTGCTTCGGACTCGTCATCCAAGGCAGCAGCAAGGTGACGATGCCGGCGCCGAATTTGAGCTCCGGCTCGCCGAACACAGCCGTGTCGTCGGCGATCGTGATGTCGCACGCCATCGCGAGTTCAAACGCGCCGGCCAGACAAGCGCCGTGCACCGCGGCGATCGTCGGCTTCGGACTGTTCCAGAAGCGCATCGTGGTTTCGAAATCCAGATCGAGAATCTCGCGCCAGACGGCTGCGCCTCGCGGGTTCTGCTCCATCTGCGCCGTCAGGTCGAAGCCCGATGAGAACGCGCGGCCCGCGCCACTGACGACGATGACACGGATTTGCGCATCGGCCTCTGCCCGATCCATCGCATGGTTGATTTCCTGCAAAGCCGCCTTGTTCAACGCGTTCAGCCGCTCGGGCCGGTTCAGCACCAAGTGCGCGATGTGGGTTTCAACAATTTCGAAAGTGATGGTCTGGAAGTCGGATGTCATGGTGGATTTGCGGCAAGTGGTGACATGATTGGATCGATCGCGCCCGCGTCGATCAACGCCTTGAATTGGGTGCGGTCCGCCTTGCCCGTGCGGCCCAGCGGCAGATCACTTTGTACGAACCAGACATCGGGCTGCTTGAAGCGTTCAAGCCGATCGCGCAGGTGCGCTTGCACGGCCCCGATGTCGAACGCAACACCAGCGCGCGGCACCAACAACAGCGCAATGCGCTGGCCGAGCAATGCGTCGTCGATGCCGACCGCCATCGCTGCGGCCACGTCGCCGTGCGTGGTGGCCGCTTGCTCGATCTCGACTGGCGTCACTTTGTTGCCGCCACGGCCGATCAACTCTTTCTGGCGGCCCATCAGCTCGACATATCCAGCATCCAACACGCGGGCCAAGTCACCGGTCTTGAACCAGCCGTCTTGGTAGGCGGCAGCGGTCAGTTCGGGCCGATCAAGATAGCCGGCCATCAGGTGTGGGCTCTGCAATTGCAGTTCCCCGACTCCACCCGGCGGTGTTGTTTGTCCTGCGGCATCGACGATCCGGAAACGCACGTTCGATGCCGGGCGGCCGATGCTGCCGGGTGCGGCCGCATAGTCAGCCGGGAACGCGAAGAAGTCGCAGGTCGCGGTCTCGGTCAGGCCGTATATGTCGATCAGGTCGGTTTTCGCGAACGTCTTGCGGATCGTTGCAGCCAGCGTCGCACCGAGCGATTCACCGCCGACCAGGATCTGTCGCAGGCTGCCATTTTGTGCAACCTGCGCGATTGAATCGTGCTGCCGCGTGCTGGCAAACAGCAACCGCATCATCGTCGGCACCATGCCGACCCGCGTGATGCGCTCGCTCTGCAGCGCATCGACAAACATCGACACATCGAACTTCGGCTGCATGACCAGGCGCCCGCCCCGCAACAACGTCAATAGACCGACCCACAGGCCAAAGCTGAATGTGATGTTGAGCACCAGCAGCGTCGACTCGCTCGGACCGAACTGCAGCAGGCGGTCGATCTGCTCAAGCTTGCTTGAGAACGCCCGATGGTCAATCACAACGCCTTTGGGTTCGCCGGTCGAGCCGGATGTGAACACGACCAACGCGGCGTCTTGCAGCAGCAGGCGCAGCGGCGGTGCATTCGCAGCAAGGCGTGTCAGCATCGAAGCCCCGTCTGCACCCAGGTCGTCCCAACGACCTTCGATCTGGAACCGCGCCTTTGTCTGACGATGGAACGCTTGCGCCACCGCGGTCGGCGTGAACCGATGCACCGGGACCGCGACGCCGCCAGCCAGCCAGATGCCAATCAGTGCTGCAAGGTCTGTGGTGCGATTGGCCACCAGCACATGCACTGGCTCATCGGGCTGCAACCCCGCTTTGTGCAAGCACTGCGACACATGCTGCGCGAAATCGATCAACTTTGCGTAAGTGACGGCCCCGGTCGCATCCTGCACGGCAGTCGCACCCGGCCGAGCCTTGCAGGCACCCTGCAATGCAATGCCCAGCGCGCCGCCGGTGCTCACTGCAGTTCCGGATGCTGCCTGACCACTTCTTCGCGCGTGAGCCGCGGATACCAGCCCGCAAACCTGTAGCTGTAGCCCTGGTTCTGCCACTTCGCAATGTCGATCACCGCTGCCGGCACCACAGTCGTCACTTCATAGAAATCCTTCGGCTTGTAGCCGCGGCCCCGCGCCGCATTCGCGCAGATGTGAATGGTCACGCCCGCATCCTTCAATGCTTTCAGCCGCCCGTACATGTCTGGATACGCCGCACGGTCCAGCCGCGACAGCGCGTGCAGTTCGTTGCCATGCGCGACGATCACCAGGTGCGAGTGCTTCGCGTCGCCATACGCCTGAATGGCCTCGAGGTGGTTCAACACGTAGCCGAATGCCGGCACCACATCGTTCGGCTTTGCGAAGTTGAAGTCGTACATCGCCTTTTGTGCGGCGTGCGGCGTCGGGTCAAATTTTGACGGGTCGTCGGGGCCGGCGTAGGCGACGCCAAACACGAGGCTGGCCGCAGCGAGCACGACGGCGTGCAGTGTGTTGATCCACATGATCATTGCTCTCCAGTTGATTGCTCACGCCCGGCATTGAGGGCCGGGCCCGCTTGAGGCTCTTCATCTGGAGCCGTCGAGGCCGTTCATGCTACTTGGCGCGCGCCGATTGCTCAACCGACTCGTGGTCACCGGCAAGTCCAGTCACTACGCCGCTCATCGATTTTCTTGCAGGTGGAGGCCAGCCACGCCTGCGCAATTCTCCGCATTCAAAAACCGACCGCGCCGGTCAGCCTGAGAGGCATCGGTCTGCTGTATCAAGCAGTGCTGGTAACAAGAATTTTTTATCGGGAGACCCGACTCATGACTGCTCGTCGCCGCTTCAACCCACCCTCCTGCTCACTGCCCTGCTCACGTTGGGCGCCGCGCTGCCCGCAGCCGCGCAAACCGAACTCAAGCTTGGCCATGTATGCTGTTGATGACTTCCGCGCTGCCGGGCGTCCACCTGACCGAGCAGCAAATGCCGCAGCAGCTGGCGCAGTGGCTCTCAGGCATCACGACGAATCGCTATGCGGTGCTCGTCATCTTGAACGTGTTCTTTTTGCTGATCGGCTTGTTCCTGCATTCAGCCGCTGCGATCATTCTGGTGGTGCCGATCGTGATGCCGCTGGTGAATGCGGTCGGCATCGATCCAGTGCATTTCGGCCTCGTCGTCACGCTGAACCTCGGCATCGGCCAGCAGACACCGCCGGTGGCCAGCGTGCTGATGGCGTCGTGCTCGATTGCAAAGGCCGACATGTGGAAGGTCACGCGCGTGAACCTGCCGTTCATCGGCGTGCTGGTCGCTGCCTTGCTGCTCGTGACTTATGTGCCAGCGGTGCCGGTGGCGTTGGTCGAGCTGTTCTACCGGTAGTCGAGCGATTCATACCGTCCGGAAATTGGCGCTGGCCCTTGCGATTGGCCGCTTACCGCAGCCCACGCGGCAATCCACGAAAACCAACATGGGGGCCATGCGCAGCACGGTTGGACGGAATTCGATCCCGTCAGTGGGCTTGGCACTGTCAATGGAGTCGAGCGTCACCAAAACGGTCGCTGCACTGGCCTTCTTCTCCGACCCTGACCGTTGCTGGCAAACGGTTCACCGCTCAGGCACAAGAATCAGCATACGGTCTGTGCAAGGCCGGCCACAACAGAAGACCGGAAAGAACAAAGGCGTCAACCCTTCGTCAGCACGGCACTGACGGGTTACGCCATCGGGGCGCTATGCGGCTTGAAGTGCCTTTACGACCGCTTCTCCAACGCCCTTCGCGCTTCCCGGATTCTGGCCCGTGATGAGCCGCTCATCGATCAGAATATGCTCCCCGAAAGGCAGCATCGCCTTGTCGTAATCCGCACCGCGCTTTGCCATTTCTTCTTCCAGATTGAACGGAACAGCGTCGGCGCGTTTTGCTAGCCCCTCCTCCTTCCAGCTGAAGCTGGTCGCTTTGCGGCCCGCAAGCAGATATGCACCGCCTTCGATGCGGGCGTTAAGCAGGCCGGCCGGCCCGTGACAAACAGCCGAGACGATCTTGCCTGCATCGAAGAACGCTGCGACCTTCTCAGGCACGGCGCCGTCGATGAAGTCGAACATGACCCCGTGGCCGCCGGTGAGGTAGATCGCAGCGTAATCAGCCGGGGCCGCGTCAGCGACCTTCATCGTGTTCTGGAGCTTGTCCATGAACGCGCGATCGTGATAGCGCGCCTGCACGGCGGTTTCAAACCCGACCGCTTCGGCCGCACCTGAGGTGATGAGGCTCTCAGGATCGATAGGAACGTAGCCGCCCGCGGGGCTGGCGATGTCCACGTCGAACCCCGCTTCCTCGGCGACCTCCATGAAGTGAGTCAACTCGCTGAGCCAGAGGCCGGTGCGGTAGCCCACCTTTGTGTATTCCCGCGTGTTGGTAACGATGGCAAGCATGCGACGGGTCTGGGGCATCAGGTTTTCTTTCTAGGACGGAATGGATGGCGCTGGCAGCCGCGGTGCTGAAAGCGGGCAGTTTGCGTGCCCGAGAAGGTGTAGGCTCTTACTCCAAAAGTGGCTAGCCGATGCCTGCGACGGAGGCGGCTCGGTGCACCGATTCAGCCATCACTGCACGCGATCGGCTGATGCCGCAATCGATAGGGCGATTCGCCAGGACTGTTCCAGGGCCTTCGTGGCTGTCGGATCGACGACCTTGGCACGATGTAAAGGCCGACCCGAACCTGGCGTAAAAAAGCCTCAGATGCCGCGCGCGCCGTTGGTGGCAGTGCGGCAATACGTCCTGCACAATCGATGCGAACCCGAAGCTTCGTAGAAAACCACGATGGATGATTTCGTACTCAGCACCGGAGACGGCGCCGTCGCGATCGTCACGCTGAATCGCCCGGACAAGCTCAACGCGCTGACCAAGCCGATGTGGCAGCGCCTGGGCGCGCTGATGCGCGAACTGTCGGCCGATGACAGCTTGCGCTGCGTCGTGTTGCGCGGCGCTGGCGGCAAGGCATTCGCGCCAGGCAACGACATCGCCGAGTTCGAGGCCGAGCGCAGCAATTTTGAGCAAGGCAAGGCGTACGGCGCGGTGCTGCATGGCGCGTTGGGTGCGATTGCCGATTGCCGCCATCCGACCATCGCGCTGATCGAAGGCATCTGCGTTGGCGGCGGTCTTGAGATCGCTGCTGTGTGCGACCTGCGCATTTGCGGCGAAAGCAGCCGTTTCGGCGTACCGATCAACAAGCTCGGGCTGGTGATGGCGCACGCCGAGCTTGCCGCGCTGGTGCGGCTCGCAGGACGTGCCGTTGCGCTTGAAATCTTGTTCGAAGGCCGGGTGTTCGGTGCGCAGGAAGCGTTGGCCAAACGCCTTGTGAACCGGGTGGTGCCGGACGCCGAAGTGGAAGCAGAGGTCTACGCCACTGCCCAACGGATCGCCGCCGGCGCGCCGCTGGTTGCGCGCTGGCACAAGCAGTTCTTGCGCGAGATCGAATCGGGCCAGCCCCTGACCGAAACCGAGCGCGACGAAGGCTTTCGCTGCTACGACACGGAAGATTTTCAGATTGGCTACCGCGCGTTTCTTTCAAAAGCCAAGCCCGACTTCGTCGGTCGATGAACAGCTTGCCGCGCCGCCTGGCTTTGCGCCGATCTGCGCCGCCGAAGTCGCCGTGCCGTCCGCTTGGCTCCCGGGCCATTCACGCGATCCCGTGGCACGAAGACGTGGAGCAACCGGCTACGTCGGCCACCCGAGCCGTCGTGCGCTTTCCACCAGAAAATCCACCAGCGCCCGGACCTTTGGCGACAAGTGTCGTCGCGTTGGATAGACCGCGTAGATGCCGAGATTGATGGACCAATAGGCCGGCAGTAATGGCACCAGCGCGCCGGACTTCAAGTCGTCGCCGACCAGGAACGACGGCTGGAGCACGATGCCCTGGTGCTGCAGCGCCACCGCACGGCAGGTGTCGCCGCTGTTGGCATACAGCCGTGGCCGCACCTTGACGCTGGCCGGCCCATCGCGGCTTTCGAACTGCCAGATGTCGCCCATCGAAAACAGGCTGTAGGCCACCACCGCGTGGTGCGCGAGATCGGCCGGGTGCTCGGGCGTGCCGTGCCGCGCCAGATAGGCCGGTGAGGCGCAAACGATCAGTTGGGTGGACGCCAGCTGGCGGCTGACCAGCGACGAGTCCGGCAACCGTGCAATGCGCACGGCCATATCGAAGCCTTCTTCCACCAAGTCGACCACGCGGTCTGCCAAAACGATGTCGAGCGTCACTTTCGGATTGCGCTCGAGAAATGCGCCCCACAGCGGTGCGAGCCGCAGATTGCCGAAGCTGACGGGCACGTTGATCTTCAGCAGACCCGAGGCTTCGCCGGCACGCACGGTGATTTCGGCTTCGGCCTCGTCCACATTCGCCAGCAGATCCTTGCAGCGGGCGTGAAACGCCCTGCCCTCGTCGGTCAATGAAACACGTCGCGTGGTGCGCTGCAAGAGCCGCACGCCCAGGCGCGCCTCCAGATCCTGCACATGGCGCGACACCGCGGCCTTGGACAGCTCGATTGCCGCCGCTGCGCCGACGAAGCTGCCGGCGTCCACCACGGCGGCGAACACACGCATCTGCTGAAATTTGTCCATTGTTCCTGTTTTCGAAACAGTTGGTCTCCAGGAAAGGGGTTTATCTTGCCAGATGCAACAGCTAACGTGGCGACCATCCCCTGGAAACGCCGGGGCCTCATCAACGCCACTTCTCCAAGGAACCTCCACGTGAACACCCCTCTGCTCCATCGCATCATCGCCACCCGCGCGGGCTGGGCACCGCTTGCGCTGCGCATTCCCATCGGCATCATCTTCGTTGCGCACGGCGCGCAAAAGCTGTTTGGCTGGTTCGGCGGTGGCGGGCTCGAGGGCACCGGACAGTTCATGGCCTCGCTCGGGCTTGCGCCGGGCTACCTGATGGCGTTGTTGGCTGGCGGTGCCGAGTTCTTCGGTGGATTGGCGTTGCTGCTGGGCCTGCTGGTGCGGCCCGCGGCCGCGCTGCTGGCAAGCGTGATGGTCGTGGCGATCTTGAGCGTGCACATCGACAAGGGTTTCTTCATGGCCAGCGGTGGCTATGAGTTTGCGCTTGCGCTGCTGGCTGCGGCTTTGGCATTGTTGATCGGCGGGGCCGGCCGGCTGTCGGTAGACGCTGCATGGTCCGATCAGACACCGGCAGCCTTGTGATGCCTGCACTGGAACGACCGCAACAGGAGACAAGCCCATCCATGCACCGTTTGCCAACCCTGTTCGTCTCGCACGGCGCGCCGACCTTCGCCTTGTCACCCGGCCTTACCGGGCCACGGCTGACGGCGCTGGGACGTGCGCTGACGCAAGCGCTGCCACGCCCCGGTGCCGGCCGGGCTTAATGCCGAAGCGGCTTGGCAGTTGGGTTTGGCACTCGCGCCGCTGGCCGACGATGGGGTGTTGATCGTCGGCTCTGGCAGTCTCACGCACAACCTGCACGAGATCCGCGCAGAAGGCGCGCGCATGGAGACCGATGCAGCCAAGTTCTCGGCCTGGGTCGGCGAGGCGGCCACGGGCAGCGATCGGGGCCGGCTGAAGCGCACGCTTGTGCTGCCCCCTCATGCGCAACGTGCCCATCCCACGCCCGAGCATTTCTGGCCGTTGCTGGTGGCCGCCGGCGCGGCCGATCCCGCGCAGCCGGGCTGGGTCATCGAAGGCGGCACGACGCACGGCATGCTGAATATGGATTCATTCGTATTCGGTGCGCTGCCGCAGCAAGCGCGTTAGCCAGGTTGCCGGTCGCTGCAGCCGATCGGTGCGATGCGCGAAAGCGCGTGCTGAACCGGCCGCGAACCGCACCCGCCGACGACAATCGTCTGCATGACCATCACTCAAAACAGCCCGACGAATGCCTTGCACGACCTGATTGGCGACCCACTCGGTTCTTCGCAACGGGCGCAACTGGATCACCTCGTCGTGCTGGCCAGTGATCTTGCGCAAGGGGTGACCTGGTGCGAGCAGGTGCTCGGTGTTACACCCGGGCCTGGTGGCAAGCATCCGTTGATGGGCACACACAACCGGCTGTTCAGCATCGCAAGCACTGCTTTTCCGCTGGCGTACCTCGAAGTGATTGCTATCGATCCAGAAGCGCAAAACGCAGCCCCAGCGGGTGCTTCACGCTGGTTCGATATGGATTCGGCAGCGTTGCAGCAGGACGTGGCGGCGCATGGCCCCAAGCTGATTCACTTCGTTGCACGCGTGCCGCGCATCGATCCCGCAGTGGCGGCGCTGGCGGCGCTAGGCATTGATCGCGGCCGCGTACTCGACGCCTCCCGCGCCACGCCGGCCGGCTTGCTGCAGTGGCGCATCGGCGTGCGGGACGACGGTGCGCGGTTGTTCGACGGTGCGTTGCCGACGTTGATCGAATGGGGTGCGGTGCACCCAGCGGCAACGCTTGGCGCCTCGGGCGTGACGCTTACCCAGTTCGCGGTGCAGCACCCAGACCATGCGGCGCTCGCGCAGGCTTACCAGGCGATCGGACTTGCGGCGCCGGTGCAAGCCGGGGCAGTGCGGCTGGAAGCGGTGCTCGACACGCCGCGCGGCAGCGTGCGTTTGTGCGCCTGATCAAGCCCTTGCGCAGCGCCCGGACGGTTTGCTGCACACCGCAATGAACAAGCCGGCCAGCACAGCGCCGCTGCACGCCGGATCGTTTGCGCGCCGCGCCACGCTGCCGATCACGCTGCTGGTGCAGGCGGCGGCCTCGGCGGCGTTGATTGCGCCTGCAGTGGCGGCGCCGCGGCTGCTGACCGCGCTTGATCTGGGCGCGGTGGCCGTGGGCATCTATGTGGCGTTGGTCTATGTGGCAGCGATGTTCTCAGGCCTTTGGGGTGCGGCACTGGCGCGCCGGCTCGGGCCGATCCGCACCAGTCAGGCAGCGTTGGCCTGCAGCGCCTGCGGGCTCGCGCTGATCGCGCGGGGGCAGCTGGCGCCCGCGGTGCTCGGTGCGGTGCTGATCGGCATCGGCTACGGCCCGATCACGCCGACCAGTTCAGAGATGCTTGCGCGCACCACGCCGCCTGCGCGTATGGCGCTGGTGTTCTCGATCAAGCAGACCGGCGTGCCGCTGGGCGGCATGGTGGCTGGCCTGGTGGTGCCCGGCATGCTGCTGGCGGGGGGCATTGCGGCGGCGCTCGGCGTGATCGCCCTGCTGTGCGTGAGCGGCGCGCTGCTTGCGCAACTGCTGCGGCGCGAGGTCGATGCCGCGCGCGACCCGGCCGCGCGGCTGCCGGTGCTGGTGGATTTCACGAACCCGCTGCAGTCAGTGCTGAAGCATCCGGTGCTGCGCCGCGTGGCGCTCTCGACATTCATTTTTTCGATCGTGCAGGCGGCGGTGACGTCGTATGTCGTCACCTTTCTGACGTCGGACCTGCACTGGTCGCTGGTGCAGGCCGGCGCGGCGTCGGCAGCGGCGCAGGGCGCAGCGGTGGGAGGGCGCGTGCTGTGGGGCGCGCTGGCCGATCGGATGCAAGACGGCGCGCGGCGCATGTTGTCGGCCCTGACGGTTGCGATGGCGTTGGCGGGCGTGGCAATGGCTGCGCTGTCACCGGGCACCCCGAGCGCGCTGGTGCTGACTTTGCTGGTCGGCTACGGGGCGACAGCGGTCGGCTGGAACGGCGTCTATCTGGCCACGGTGGCGCGCGTGGCGCCGCGCGGTGAGGCTGCCAAGGCAACGGCTGGCTGCCTGTTCTTCACGTTCTTCGGCGCCGTGATCGGTTCGCCGTTGTTCGGGCTGGTCAGCCATTCGATCGGCTCGCTCGGGTTGGCCTATGCAGCGCTGGCGTTGCCGCTGTCAATCGCGTTCTGGTTGCTGCGGACTCGGTGGCCACAGCCAAAGGCGGCCAGTGGGTGAAGGGCATCAGAACGCCGTAGGGTGCCTGGGTGGGTTGAGACGTGAGCGAGCGGACGTCGGTATGGTTTCGACGACGCGTTGCGCACAACCGGTAATCGACCGCCTCTGGTTGTCTCTGCCCGCCTCTGCCCCATCTCTGCCCGGCTGTGCGTCTGCGTCTTCCACAGATGCAACGCGCACTTGTGCACCCGCTGCCCACATCGTCGATGGCGGAAACGCGCATCTGACAGCAGCCAGCTCCCTCTGCTTCACATGCTCATCGACGGCGCGGACGCGGTCCAGCGCGGCATTGTCAACATCGCATCAATGCTGCGTTTCCTGCGCAGTGGCGTAAGGCGTGCTTCACCCGACGAATGGGCCAACTCAACAGCGTCGGATGACTGCCGGGCCTGCGCGTGACCCACAGGCGCCGTTGCGGCTCGCTTGTACAGGCCCAAGCCACGCAGCCCGCCCCATGCCTCAACTCGCTGGCTCCGGCCTTCATCCTTGGCGCTCCTGTTGGTCGTGCGAACAGGCCTTGGAGGGTGCCCACTATGATGAAGCACCCCGCCCGCTCATCGAGCCATTCACTGCTGCTGCCCACCTCCGATGAAAGACTGGAACACCCAACCCTTTGGCAAGATCGCCGACCTGGTCCGGCTGCATGCGCAGGCCGCGCCCGATCGGCGCGCGGTCGTCGACGGCACACGCGCTATCGGCTACCGTGAACTCGATGAGTTGATGGACCGGGTCGCGGCCGCGCTGCAACGCGACGGTTGCCGGGTCGGCGACAGCATTGCGATTTGTGCCAGCAGTTCGATCGAATA
This sequence comes from Burkholderiales bacterium, assembly GCA_038200275.1. Classification (GTDB taxonomy): domain Bacteria; phylum Pseudomonadota; class Gammaproteobacteria; order Burkholderiales; family Burkholderiaceae_C; genus JBBPYC01. The sequence goes on along the minus strand of JBBPYC010000053.1, from coordinate 2,577 downwards.
CGTCGCGCTGTTTTTGGGTGCCTTGCGCGCTGGCGTGGTGGTCGCTCCACTGGCGCCGAGCGCCACCGCCGACAGCCTGGCGCGCATGCAGGCCGACGCAGACGCAACGCGGCTGTTCATCGACGCATCAACCGCCGAGAGCGTCGGGCCCGCAGCCCCGGGCGCGATCGAGCGGATCGCGCTCGACGACAGCGCAGTCGGCCGCGCATTCGGCCAGTGGCTGGCACCCGCCGGCACCCAGCCCGCACCGGCCGATGTGCAGCCGGGCCTGGCTTTCAATATCATCTATTCGTCGGGCACCACCGGCGAGCCCAAAGGCATCGTGCAGTCGCACGCGATGCGCTGGGCTCACGTGGTGCGCGGCGAGACGTATGAATACGGCCCGGACACGGTGACGTTGCTGTCCACACCACTGTACTCGAACACCACGCTGGTGGTGTTTTTCCCGACGCTCGCCTATGGCGGCTGCGTGATGCTGATGCCCAAGTTTGACGCGGCCGGCTATTTGCGGCTCGCACAGGCACAGCACGTCACACACACCATGCTGGTGCCGGTGCAATACCAGCGCCTCATGGCGCGGCCGGACTTTGACGCGCACGACTTGTCGCGCTTCAAATTCAAGTTCTCCACCAGCGCGCCGTTTTCGGCTGCCGTGAAGGCCGATGTGCTCAAGCGCTGGCCCGGCGGCCTGGTCGAGTTCTACGGCATGACCGAAGGCGGTGGCACCTGCATCCTGGAAGCGCACCTGCATCCGACGAAGCTGCACACGGTCGGCCAACCAGCCCCCACCAGCGACATCCGCCTGATCGACGATGAAGGCAACGAAGTCGCACCCGGTGAAGCCGGTGAAGTGGTCGGCCATTCGCCGAGCATGATGACCGGCTACCACAAGCACCCTGACAAGACGCGCGAAGCCGAATGGTTCAGCCCCGACGGCAAACGCTTCATCCGCACGGGTGACGTGGGCCGCTTCGATGCCGAAGGCTTTCTGACCCTGTTCGATCGCAAGAAGGACATGGTGATTTCCGGCGGCTTCAACATCTACCCGAGCGACATCGAAGCGGTGCTGGTGCAACACCCGGCTGTTGCGGAAGCGTCCGTGATCGGCGTGCCGTCCGAGCAGTGGGGCGAGACGCCGGTCGCGTTCGTGGTGCGCAAGGCCGGAGAGCAGCAACTGGACGAGCCGGCCCTGCGCGACTGGGCCAACGAGCGTTTGGGCAAAACGCAACGGCTTGCCGCGCTGCACTTCATCGACGAGTTGCCGCGCAGCGCGATCGGCAAAGTGCTGAAGCGCGAATTGCGCGATCGGCACGCGGCCAGCGCCTAGACCCGGGCCGTTTCGCCCTTGCAAGAGATTCGACTCTTTGTCAGCGGCTGGCTTGGTGAACGCTGGTGCGGCTTTCATGCGCAGACCGGCAGCGGTGTATCGATCGTTTGCTCGCGCCGTGCAACAAGCCGCAGCCAGGCAGCTTGCAAGGCAAACACCCCATCGACGTCCTTGAACGTTTTGGGCTTGCCGATCACTAACAGCGCGGTGGCTCACGCACACGTTGCCACGGCCAATGGCTTGATTCCGAGCCATTGAGCCTCATCATTTTCAGTAAGGAGACCAGATTGATCACTTCCGCACCGACACGTCGCCATGCCCTGCGCGCAGCAACGGCACTGCTGGCGTTGCCGCTGGCGCCCATTGCTTTCGCGCAGCTTGAAGAACCCCTGCTCGAAGTCTGGAAAAGTCCCGATTGCGGCTGTTGCAAAGACTGGGTGTCGCACTTGGAAGCCAACGGCTTTCGCACCCAGGTGCACGACATCGGCAACACGGCCATGCGGGCCAAGCTCGGCATCCCCACCGCTTACGGGGGCTGCCACACCGCGCGGGTCGACGGCTACGCCATCGAGGGCCACGTACCGGCCAGCGACATCCGACGTTTGCTCAAAGAGCGGCCGAAAGCCGTTGGGCTGACGGTCCCCGGCATGCCGGTCGGCTCACCGGGCATGGACGGCCCGGCCTACGATGGGCGGCGCGATCCGTACGATGTGCTGCTGCTTGCGAAGGACGGTGAGGCAACGGTTTATCGATCTTATCGATAGAGGCCGCTTTGTACCGCGTCGCGCTTGCTTGCGTCGGTGGGGCAATTGCAGGAAACGGACAATTGAATGACATGGCTCACGTGCGCCAGTTACACGACCACGTCGGGCAACTGGCGCACGCGTGTCATCAGCACGTCTTGGCGGCGCGTGGGCAGATTCCGCGCATCGGGTTGCGAGCAGCCATCCGCCATGCGCTTGCTTCATTTGTTCCCGTTTCCGCTCGTGCTCTTCTCCGTCTGCAAAAGCGGCCAGCACGGACTGCGTAAGCACCGTCCGTGCACTGATCGGGCGAAGATCTAATCTTCGCTGCCACCGCCAATGCCCAGCAGCAGCAACAGCGACTGGAACACGTTGAACAGGCTCAGGTAGACACCCAGCGTGGCCGTGATGTAGTTGGTCTCATGGCCGTCTTTCACGCGCTTCAGGTCGTACAGGATGAACGCCGTGAAGATGCCGATGGCCAGCACCGCGATGGTGATCATCAAC
>JBBPYC010000052.1:0-65000 GCA_038200275.1 Burkholderiales bacterium | reverse complement strand
ATGTGATCCAGACGGCGCTGGAAGCACGGGACGGGTGGAATTGGGAGCAGCAGGTTGAATCGACGCTGGACCATCTGCACCTTTCGCCCGATGCGGTGATCGGCACGCTGTCGGGTGGCATGAAAAAGCGCGTGGCGCTGGCGCAGGCGTTGGTGGCCCGCCCTGACGTGCTGTTGCTCGATGAGCCGACCAATCACCTGGATCTGGATTCAATTGAATGGCTGGAACAACTGTTGGTCGGCTTCACTGGCAGTGCGATCGCGATCACCCACGACCGTGCGTTCCTCGACCGCGTGGCCACGCGCATCGTGGAACTCGACCGGGGCCGGCTGCTGTCCTACCCCGGCAACTTTGCTCGTTATCAGGAGCAGAAAGCGCAGCAACTGGCCGATGAATCCGTGGTGGCCGCCAAGGCCGACAAGCTGCTTGCGCAAGAGGAGATCTGGATTCGCAAGGGCGTGGAAGCACGCCGCACCCGCAGCACCGCACGCATCGGCCGCCTGCAAGCGCTGCGCAGCTCCCGCGCAGCTCGGCGCGAATCGACCGGCAGCGTCCGACTTGATGTCGCAGCGGGTGAACGCTCAGGCCGAATCGTGGCGGAACTGGACGCAGTCAGCCGCTCGTTCGATGGCCGCAAGATCGTCGACGACTTCAGTGCCACCATCATGCGCGGCGACAAAGTCGGGCTGATTGGCCCGAACGGCGCTGGCAAGACCACCTTGTTGAAGCTGATTCTGGGCGAACTGGCGCCTGACAAGGGCACGGTACGGCAAGGCAGCAAGCAGCAAGTGGCGTACTTCGATCAACTGCGCGAGTCCACGCAGAGCGCGGAAAACCTGGACACCACGCTGGAAGACTTCATCAGTCCGGGCAGCGAATGGATCGAGATTGGCCAGCAACGCAAGCATGTCAAGAGTTACCTGAGCGACTTCCTGTTTTCACCCGCACGCGCGCGCTCGCCACTGCGTTCCCTGTCCGGCGGCGAACGCAATCGGTTATTGCTGGCCCGGCTGTTCGCGCGGCCAGCGAATGTGCTGGTGCTCGATGAGCCGACCAACGATCTCGACATCGACACGCTCGAGCTGCTGGAAGAATTGCTGCAAAGCTACGACGGCACGGTGTTCCTGGTCAGCCACGATCGGCGTTTTCTGGACAACGTGGTGACCAGCATCATTGCGTATGAAGGCACACCAGAGCGCCCCGCCCGGTGGCGTGAATACGTGGGTGGTGTGCAGGATTGGTTGCTGCAGAGCGAGCGCACCCGCAATGCAGCAGCGACGTCGAATGTGCGCGCGCCGGACCACGCAGTTGGTGGCCCAAGCGATGCAACGCCAACTACGGCGCCAATCGCCTCACCTGCGACCAGCGCCATCAAGAAAAAGCGCAGCTACAAAGAACAGCGCGAGCTCGATACCCTGCCGGCGCGAATCACCGAGCTGGAAGCCGAGCAGTCAACGCTGCGCAAAGAACTGGCCGACCCCACGCTCTATCAGCGTGATGCAACGCGCGCCGCCACTTTGCACGCGCGTGATTCGGCCATCGACGAAGCGTTAACGACAGCACTTGAACGGTGGGATGCCCTGTCTGATTGAACAAACGCTTTTTCCAGCGCAAATCGCTGGGCGGAGTCCGCCGGGCTGCATATTCATCTCATAAATGAGTTGCATCACCAACTGAAAGTGGAAGCACAGTGGGGTTTACCCTAACATCTGGTTCAACCCGTTAGTGATCCACCGCGTTTTGCGGCAGTTCACTGCAAAAGCCAATCCGGCTGAACCAGACACCAGGGAAACGAAATGACCACGCTCGCACAAACCAATCGTTCGATGGAATCGGCCATGACCAGCACCCCATTCGGGGTGCCGACCGCATTGCCACGCTTGCTGAGCGCCTGGCAGCAACGGCGCGCTGTTGCCGCCACACGCCGCCGAGTCGCCCGCGCCGATCAGCAACTGTGGAATGCGGCGCTGGCCGATCCGCGCATCATGGCCGACATCTCACGCGCGCAGGGCAATCATCCGGGCGAAGTGCGCAAGCAACGCATGATGCGCATGTTCTGATGGTTGCCAAGTGATGTAGTCGACGACCGAGCAACGCAGACCGGTCAGATCGCCAGCGGATCGACGTCGATCGCCCAGCGGATCACTCCGCGATGTCTGGGCTCGGCCCGGGTTGAGTGCAGCAGCGGTTGCCACGCCACCAAGAATCGTTGCAGCGCCATGCGCGATTGGGCCTCTACCAACAACTGCGCGCGTTCCACATTGGCCACGCGTTGCACTGTCAGTGGCACGGCCGGAAACCGCTGCACGGCGGAAGCTAACAGACCAAGCTGTTCGGCAACGGCGCTTGCGTCGTTTAAAAACGCTTGAGCAACTTCCTGCGACTTGGCGTCTGCGCGCACCAGCGCCTGGGATGAAAACGGCGGCATGCCGGCTTGCTCCCGCTCGATCAGTTGTGCTTTTGCAAAGCCGACGTAGTCATGTTGCGCCAACGCCCCATAGAGCGGGTGTTTCGGGTAATAGCTCTGTACCCACATCTCGCTGACAGTCGCCTGACCCGCATCGCGCCCAGCCCGGCCTGCAGCCTGCATCAGCAACGCGAACAGCCGCTCTGCTGCTCGGAAATCGCTGGAAAACAGCGCACCGTCCGGGTTCACCGCAGCGACCAACGTGATGCGACGAAAGTCGTGCCCTTTGGCGATCATCTGGGTGCCGACCAACACGTCGACTTCGCCCGCGTGCACTGCGCCAAGCTGGGCTTCCAGCGCCCCTTTCGCTCGCGTACTGTCCGCGTCGATGCGCTGTACGCGCGCCGCGCCGCCGTCCGGCCGGGTCAGGGGCGCCAGCAGTTGCTGCGCGATTTCCTCGATGCGCTCGGTGCCCCGCCCCATCGGCGCCACGTCCAGATTGCCGCACGCCGGGCAGGCGCGCGGCACCGGGCTTGCATAGCCGCAGTGATGGCAGCGCAGACTGCGGTCGACTTTGTGAAATACGCGCCAGGCACTGCAGTTCGGACATTCGCTCTTCCAGCCGCAATCGGCGCAGTGCAACACCGGCGCATAGCCACGCCGATTCAACAGCAGCATCGCCTGCTCGCCGCGCGCCAGCCGTTGCCCGATTGCCTCCACCAGCGGCGGCGCAAGCACGCAATCCTTGGGCTGCCGGCCCAAGTCGACCAAACGCACCGTGGGCAGCGCGCCGTCCGATATCCGTGAAGGCATCACCAGCCGTCGATAGCGCGGCGCGGCAGCGTCCGGCACAGCGCTTGGCTCGCTGTGGCGCCAACTCTCAAGCGACGGCGTGGCCGAGCCCAACAGCACCTTGGCACCGTCCAGCTTGCCGCGCAGCACCGCAAGGTCGCGTGCCGAATAGCGCGCGCCGTCTTGCGACTTGTAACTGGGGTCATGCTCCTCGTCGACCACCACCAGCTTCAGTTGCGGCATCGACGCAAACACCGCAAGCCGGGTGCCCAGCACGATGCGGGCAGCCCCCAGGTGCGCGGCCAGCCAACTGTTGAGTCGTTGCGGCGGCGTCAGACCGCTGTGCAGCGAGACGACAGCTGCTGTGCCGAAGCGATCGCGCAGCCGGGCTTCGAGCTGCGGCGTGAGATTGATCTCCGGCACCAGCAGCAGCACCTGCGCAGCCGGATCCCTACCTAACAACGTCTGTGCGGCCCGAAGATAGACCTCGGTCTTGCCGCTGCCCGTGGCACCGTACAGCAAAAATGGCCCCGGTTCCGCATCAAATCGGTCCAACGCGACCTGCTGCTCTTCGGTTAACGCTACGTTTTCCGTAGCAAAGACGGATGGCGGCAGCGGATCCTTCGATCGGGCCCGATTGCCGAGCCGCCGATCGAGCTGCTCGCGGCTGGATTCGCGCAATGCCGCTGGCAGCACCGACAGTGCGATTTCGCCCAATGACCGCTGGTAGTAACCCGCGGCGAACGCAATCAACGCGCGCCACGGCGCCGACAACGGTGGGACGGCGTCCAGCACCGACACGATAGGCTTCAGCCGCTCCAGACTGGCTGCATCGTTTTCCCCCGGCGCCTCATCTTTCCAGACCATGCCGAGCACCTCGCGGCGGCCGAATGGCACACGCACCAGGGTGCCCGGCGCCAACGCAGCGTCGGATCGGTAGCTCAAAGCCCCCTGCAGCCCACTGTGAGCGGGCGCGGAAACCAGCACGGCAACTTGCTGCATCAGCATCGCTTTGAACGACGGCCGATTGGTCCGTAGCACCGACTTGGTCGGCTTGAGCACGTGCTCAAGGAACAAGCCATTCGCTGTCCCCAGTTTCTGTGGATAACTTTGTTGATAGCTTGTAGGCGAATGCGCGTGTCGCTTTGCAAATCAACGTCCAAATCAATCTGCCCAGCATTTGGACAGCGCGTTGAATGGGTTCCTAATCAACAACTTAGCGCATTCTGGACTTGACTCACCAGCAGACGCTGCCAGCGTGATCGCCTTGCGACTGCGCAGATTCTTTGTGTATAAGTCAAGCTTCAAGTCGACCGATGAGGATCAAAAAACCACAACAGAAGGCTTGCCAAACCGGCCCGTCAGCGATCCTTTCGATGATTCAAGCCCCCCCCTGCGGCTTGCGCGCGATAACCCATGCACGGCTTCCACCAGCGCCGCGACCGAGGCGGGCGGCGTGTGCTGGTTGATGCCATGCCCCAGGTTGAAAATCTGGGTCGGCCCCTGGCCCGTCCCGGTGTGGGGTTTCCCAAAACTGTCCAGCACGGCCGCCACCTGCTGGTGAATCTGCTCCGGCCCGGCGAACAGCGCCATCGGGTCCAGATTGCCCTGCAGCGCCTTGCGTTCGCCGACCAGACGGCGCGCCCACCCGAGATGCACGGTCCAGTCAAGACCGAGCACTTCGCAGTCGAGTTCGGCCATCGCGTTAAGCCACGGGGCGCCGCCCTTGGTGAACACCAGCCGCGGCACGATGCGGCCGTTCGCCTCGCGCTTGAGCTGGGCCAACACCCGCTTCGTATAAGCCAGGCTGAAGTCCTGGAACGCGCCGTCGGCCAGCACCCCGCCCCAGCTGTCGAAAATCATTACGGCCTGCGCGCCGGCATCGATCTGTGCATTCAAATAGGCGGCCACCGCATCCGCATTGACTGCCAGCATCTGATGCATCAAATCCGGCCGCGCATAGAGCATCGTCTTGACCAGGCGGTAATCGCTCGATCCGCCGCCTTCCACCATGTAGCAGGCCAGCGTCCACGGACTGCCGGAAAAGCCGATCAGCGGCACCCGCCCGTTCAGCGCCTTGCGGATCGACGTGACCGCGTCGAACACGTAGCGCAGTTTGTCCAGGTCGGGCACGCTGAGTTGCTGCACAGCTGCCTCATCGCGTACCGGGCGCGCAAAGCGCGGGCCTTCGCCGTCCTGAAAACTCAAACCCAGGCCCATCGCGTCCGGCACCGTCAGGATGTCGGAAAACAGGATCGCGGCATCCAGCGGGAAGCGGTCAATCGGCTGCAGCGTCACTTCGGTGGCGTAGTCGACGTTGGTCGCCAGGCCCATGAAGCTGCCGGCACGCGCCCGCGTGGCGCGGTACTCGGGGAGATAGCGGCCGGCCTGGCGCATCAACCAGACGGGCGTGTAGTCGGTGGCCTGGCGCAGACAGGCGCGCAGGAAGGTGTCGTTGCTGAGCGGTGGAAACATCCGCTGATTGTCGCCGTCTGCACCTGCCCTGAAAGCTGAGATGGCGGCCGGTAACGACTCGGTCAGAATGAAGCTTGCCCCATAACCAGAGGAGACATGTATGCCAAACGTTTCACTGCGTCGTTTCACAGCAGCCCTGGGCTGCGCTGCCCTTGCATTGGCGGTGCTTCCCGCTGCCGCACAGACCGACTATCCAAACAAGCCGATCAAGGTGGTCGTGCCTTATGCCCCGGGCGGCATGACCGACACGTCCAGCCGCGCCATCCTGGACCGCCTGTCGGCGCAACTCGGTCAGACGATCGTGATCGAGAACCGCACTGGCGCGGCCTCCACCGTCGCCAGCAACTACATGGTAAGCCAGCCGGCCGATGGCTACACGCTCTACGCCGCGCCGGTATCGCTGGTGGTGAACCCGATCCTGCAGAACGCCGTGCAGTACGACCCGCGGCGTGATTTCGCGCCGATTTCGATGCTGATTTATTCGCCGTTCGTGCTGCAGGTCAATCCGTCTCTCGGCGTGAAGAACATGAAGGATTTGCTGGCACTGGTACGCGCCAACCCGGACAAATACGCGATCGGCACCTCGGGCCTGGGGTCGATCAACCACCTGGCAGCCGAATACTTCATCCGCTCGTTCGACCTGAAGCTCGCCGTGGTCCATTACCGCGGCGGCGCGCCGGCCGCGCAGGACCTGATGGGCGGCACGATCCAGATGATGTTCTCGGCCACGAACGAAGCCGCGCCGCTGATCCAGTCCGGGCGCACCGTCGGCATCGCCGTGACCACGACCAAGCGGCTGCCGATGCTGCCCGAGTTGCCGACGGTCGAGGAAGCCGCCGGCATCAAGGATTTCGAAGCGGTGTTCTGGATGGCGCTGGTCGCCCCCGCGGGCACGCCGCAGCCAGTCATCGCGAAGCTGCAGGCATCGATGCAGGCCCTGACCCGCGACAACGAACTGCGCGATTCGCTGGCCGCCAAGGGTGTGGAGCTCAAAATCTCCACGCCCGAAGTGGTTCGCCAGCATATGGACCGTGACGAAGCCAAGTGGGGCAAGCTGATCCGCGACCTGGGCCTGAAGGAGACGTCATGAGCACCAAAAAACAACGGCGCACGCCTGAGTCGCTGCGCAGCCACCGCTGGTTCGGCGCGAACGACCTGCGCGCGTTTGGCCACCGCTCGCGCACCATGCAGATGGGCTTTGATCGCAGCGAATTCATGGGCAAGCCGGTCATCGGCATCGTCAACACCTGGGCCGAGATCAACCCGTGCCACACGCATTTGCGCGCGCGTGCCGAGCAGGTCAAACGCGGTGTCTGGCAAGCGGGCGGCTTTCCGGTCGAGCTACCAGCGATCACGCTTGCCGAGACGATCCAGAAACCCACCACGATGATGTATCGCAACCTGCTGGCGATGGAGACGGAAGAGTTGTTGCGCAGTTATCCGATCGACGGCGTGGTGCTGCTGGGCGGCTGCGACAAGACCACGCCGGCCCTCGTGATGGGCGCGACCAGCATGAACCTGCCCGCGATCTTTCTGCCGGCCGGCCCGATGTTGACCGCACGCTGGCGTGGCCAGACGCTCGGCTCCGGCTCGGACCAGTGGAAATTCTGGGACGAGCGCCGCGCGGGCCGCATCACGCAGGCGGAGCACGAAGAGATCGAATCGAGCATCGCGCGCTCGCCCGGCACCTGCATGACGATGGGCACGGCCAGCACGATGGCCACCATCTGCGAGGCATTGGGCATCAGCCTGCCCGGCGCCAGCACGATTCCGGCACCCGACTCAGGCCATGAACGCATGTCGGCGCAGTGCGGGCGGCGCATCGTCGAGATGGTCTGGGAAGACCTGAAGATCCGAGACTTGCTGACCGCCGACGCGTTCGACAACGCCGCCGTCACGTTGATGGCCAACGGCGGCTCGACCAATGCGATCGTGCATCTGGTCGCCATGGCGGGCCGCGCGGGCGTCGATTTTTCGCTCGACCAGTTCAATCCCGTCAGCGCGAAGACGCCGGTGCTTGCCAACATCCGACCCGTCGGCACCGGCTACCTAATGGAAGATTTTCACTACGCAGGCGGCCTGCCCGCCATGCTGTCCGAACTGCGCGATCTGCTCAAGCTCGACTGCCTGAACTGCAACGGCAAGACGCTGGGCGAGAACATCGCCGAAGCAAAGATCTGGAACGACGACGTGATCCGCCGGCGTGATAACCCGGTGCGTCCCGACGGTGGCCTAGTCGTTCTGCGCGGCAATCTCGCGCCCGATGGCGCGGTGCTGAAGACGGGTGCGATGCTGCCGAAGTTTTTGCAGCACAGCGGCCGTGCCTATGTGTTCGACGATTACAACCACATGGCGTCGCTGATCGACCGCGACGACCTCGACGTCGATGAAAACAGCGTGCTGGTGCTGCGCAACGCAGGCCCGCTCGGCGGCCCCGGCATGCCCGAGTGGGGCATGATGCCGCTACCCAAAAAACTGTTGCTGCGGGGCGTGAAAGACATGGTGCGTGTTTCTGATGCACGCATGTCCGGTACCAGCTATGGCACCTGCGTGCTGCACGTCGCGCCCGAAAGCTGGATCGGTGGGCCGCTGGCGTTGATTCGCACCGGCGACCGGATCACGCTGGACGTAGCGAATAAGCGCATCGATGTGGAATTGACAGACGCCGAATGGGCCGAACGCCGCGCCGCCTGGACCGCACCGGCGCCGAAGTTCGCGCGCGGCTATGGCAAGCTTGTGATGCAGCACATCCAGCAAGCTGACAAAGGCTGCGACTTCGACTTCCTGACAGGCACCGCGCCAACGGCCGAGCCTGAAATTCACTGACCCACTACACCAGAAAGATTGAATGAATCCGAACCGTCGACTCGCCACCCAGACCCTGGCGCTCATCCCCGCTCTCAGTCTGCTGCCTTTGCTGGCCCGCGCCCAGGACAGATGGCCCACCAAGCCGATCGCCTATGTCGCCCCGTTCCCGGTCGGCGGCACCACCGACATCCTGACGCGATTGATCGCGTTGAAGCTCGGCCCCGCTTTGGGCACGACCGTATTGGTCGAGAACAAGACCGGCGCGGCCGGCAGCATCGGTGCCGACTACGTGGCGAAGGCGGCGCCGGACGGCTACACGATTCTGGGCGGCACCATCAGCTCGCACGCGATCAACCAGACGCTTTATCCGAAGCTGCCGTACGACGCGCAAAAGTCGTTCGAGCCGATCGCGCTGATCGGCACCAACGCGAACGTGCTGGTGGTCAACGCGTCCAGCCCATACAAAAACGTGCAGGACATCATCGATGCGGCCAAAGCGAAGCCCGACACGATCGCCTATGCATCCTCCGGCAGCGGTTCATCGCAACATATGTGCGGCGAGCTGTTCAAGGCGCTGGCCGGGATTGACTTGGTGCACGTGCCGTACCGGGGCAGCGGCCCGGCGATCCAGGACGTAATGGCTGGCCAGGTCCCGATGATGTTCGACACCAGCGTGGTGGCCGCACCGTTCATCGAAAGCGGCAAACTGCGCGCACTGGCCGTGAGTTCACCAAAGCGCACCTCATTGATGCCGACCGTGCCGACGATGGATGAATCCGGCGTGAAAGGCTTCGACGTTTATTCATGGCAGGGCGTGTTCGCGCCCGCCGGCACACCGCGACCCATCATCCAGCGGCTGCACGACGAGATCGTGAAAATTGTCGACAGCGCCGACATGAAAGAACGGCTCGCCAAGCTCGGCATGGAAGGCTCGGACATGAGCATCGATCAGTTCAAGGCGTTTCAAGATGCCGAGATCAAGAAATGGGCCAAGGTCATCAAGGACGCTGGCCTGAAAGTCGACTAACCTCACACCCAGAGACTGGCGCCGGGCGGCCCGCTTAAAACGGAATGTCGTCGTCCCGGTCGTCGAACGCTGCTGCTGGCGCGCTGTTGCTGCTGCGGTTCGATCCACCACCCGTCGGCGCGCTGCTGCGCGAAGCCGGCGCGGGCGCACGCGGTGCATAGCCGCCCCCGTCATCGTCTCCACCCGGGCCGCCCATGCCCTGGCGGCTACCAAGCATCTGCATCTGATCGACGCGGATATCGGTCGCAAATTTTTCAACGCCGTCCTTGTCGTTGTACTTGCGCGTTCGGATGGAGCCTTCGACGTAGATCTGCGACCCTTTTTTAAGGTATTGCGCAGCGATCTCGGCCAAGCGTCCATTGAACGTGAGCCGATGCCATTCGGTGTGCTCACGCATTTCACCGCTTTGTTTGTCCTTCCACTTGTCGGTGGTGGCGATCCGCACGTTGCAGACCTGATCGCCGCTGGGGAATGTGCGTGTCTCAGGATCAAAGCCGAGATTGCCGACGAGGATGACTTTGTTGACCGATGCCATGGGTGGAGTCCGACGTAATGGAGTGGATTGAGTAGGAGGAAAAGCTGAGCAAAAGCGAATTTTCGCTGCCTGCCAAGGTTGGCCGAATCGACCAAAACCTGCTTCATTGTCATTGTGCAGCAACGCCTGACGAGCGGAAAACCGCTGCAGAAGTGGCGCAGGCGCATGCGACAATTTCGGCCATGCCCTGCCCTTGCGGTCACCCAGCACCCGTGGCGCATCCTGCACAAACCGAAATGAGCCATGTCGCTCGCGGCAGGCGACGCACCCAGAGCAGATGGGCGCTGTCCGCAGATACTTTGGCAGCCAATCCGGCACGCTACAAGACACCCGCAACGTCGCCTCCGACGCGATCCGCACGATGACCGGCAAATCTCGCGAACCGGACTTCTTCCAGAACCTGCGGGCGGAGCTGTCGAGCGGCCGGCTCTGGATGGACCGGTTCGTGGTGCTGGTCTGCGCGATCGCTGCCGGCCTGCTCGTGGTCGGATTCACCATGCTGAGCGATCAGTCGTTCGGCATCTTCGAGCGCATCTACCGCTGGAATCCGTGGGCGGTGCTGGTTTGGACGCCGCTGATGACGGCCCTGATCGTCTGGCTCACGCGGCGTTATTTTCCCGGCGCGGCCGGCTCCGGCATTCCGCAAGTGATGGCCGCACTTGACCCCGAGTTGCCGCGGCAAGAGCGCGGGCGTTTCGTTTCGCTGAAACTTTCCTTCGGCAAGATCGGGCTGGCGGTCACCGGCTTGGCAGCTGGTTTGTCGATCGGCCGCGAAGGCCCTTCGGTGCAGGTCGCCGCCGGCGTGATGCTGTATGCGGAGCGTTGGCTCGGACCCAGCACGGGCATCACTGCGCACGCGCTCCTTGTGGCCGGCGGCGCTGCTGGCATCGCCGCAACCTTCAACGCGCCGCTGGCCGGCGTGATGTTCGCGATCGAAGAGCTGTCGCGAAAGCTCGAATCGCACAGCAGCGGCCTGATCCTGTCGGCCATCGTGCTGGCCGGCCTGACGGGCGTGTCGGTGTTTGGCAATTTCACCTATTTCGGCCGGATTTCGGTGCCGTCGTTCGGCATGGAAGACGTGGTGCCTGGCCTGATGGTGGCCATCGGCTCGGGCGCGCTGGGCGGACTGTACTCGCGCCTCATGTCGGAGTCGCTGATCGGCACACACGAGCGGCTGAACCAGTGGCGCTCCAAACATCCGATCGTATTTGCGCTGCTGGGCGGCCTGCTGGTCGCGGGCATCGGGTTGGCCAGCGGCGGCACCACGTTCGGCGCTGGGTCCGAGTCGGTCAAGCACATGCTGGAAGACCAGAGCGACCTGCCCGCGCTGTTCGTGCCGCTCAAATTCTTCGCGACTTGGCTGACTGCCTGGTGCGGCGTGCCGGGCGGCATCTTCGCGCCGAGCTTGGCGATCGGTGCCGGCATCGGCAACGACATCGCGACCCTGACCGGCAGCGGCGCCAATGCGGCGCTGATTGCCATGGGCATGGCGGGTTTTCTGGCCGCCGTCACGCAGGCACCACTGACTGCGCTGATCATCGTGATGGAGATGGTCGACGGGCATTCGATGGTGCTGACGCTGATGATCTCGGCGATGCTTGCGAGCCTGACCTCACGGCTGATCAGCCGGCCGCTCTACGCCGCGCTGTCGGACCACATGGTGCAGCTGATCACGGCACCGCCGCCCATGAAACCCCCGACGCCGATGGCCGATGTGGTGAAACCGCCGGAAGCCGAATCGGGTGCCGAGGCCCGCAAGACCGACGCTGTGACAGGCAAATCAAACAGCTGAGAGCACGGCTTGCCCGCGCCCGGCTCGCGTGACGCCTGCGCAAACCTCGCCGTTGACGCGACGTTTGAGCAGCCGCCCACCTCACAAGCTGCGTGAAGCCAGGCGCTTGCCCCCGCATGGAACGACGTCAGTGGGCCCGCATGCCCGCCACGGGCTGCATCCGCCAAGCCAGTGCAAGCCACAACACGGACAGTGCCGCAGTCGCTTCGAACAGTCCGCTCATGCCCACCTGCTTGACCAGCATCCCACCGAATGCACCACCGGCGAACAGCCCGAGGGATTGCGCCGTGTTGTAGGCGCCCAGCGCCATGCCCCGCGCATGGGCGGGCGCCAAGCGCGACGTCAGGCTTGGCTGCGTTGCTTCCAGCAGGTTGAAGCCGCAGAAAAAAATCAGCAGCGCGCCGCCAAGCCACGGCAGCGATTCCGCAGCGCCCCAGTTCTGCGCACTCGCCAGAAAGCCGAGTTGTGCCAGCCCGATCAGACCGATCGAAGTCAGAAACGTCGCCCGCAGATACCCCGCGCGCTCCAGGCGAAACAGCACCCCGCCAAGCAGCAGGAACGAGCCAAGTACCGCCGGCAGGTAAAGCTCCCAGTGCGCGGCTTTCGCCAGTCCAGCCTGCACGATCAGCGTCGGCACCGCCATCCACATCGACAACTGCACCGCGTGCAGCACAAACACGCCGAAGTCCAGCCGCAGCAGCGCGCGGTTGCTCAACACGTCGAGCAAGCGCCCGCGCAACGCTTCGCCGTGCCGCACCGGCTCGGGCGGAACCCACCAGATCGTTACGACGATCGCCAACAAAGCCAGCACGCCGACGCCCACGAATAACCCGGACAAGCCCAGCACACCCACCAACGGCGGCGCTGCGACGAGCGATAGCGCAAACACCAGCCCGATGCTGATGCCGACCAACGCCATCGCCTTGGTGCGCACCACATCGCGCGTCAAATCCGACAGCAGCGCCGTGACGGCCGCCGACACCGCACCCGCGCCCTGCAGCGCACGACCGATAAGGAGCCCTGTCACGCTGTCGGCCGCCGCGGCCACGAAGCTGCCGAGCGCAAACACCAGCAGGCCGGCCACGATCACGCGCTTTCTGCCCAGCCGGTCGGAAGCGATGCCGAACGGAAGCTGCAGCAGTGCCTGGGTCAGCCCATACGCCCCGAACGCGAAGCCGATCAAGGCGGGATCGTCACCACCCGGATACCTGCGCGCTTCCAGCGCGAACACCGGCAGTACCAGAAACAGCCCGAGCATGCGCAGTCCGAAGATCGCCGTCAGCGACAGGGATGCGCGGCGCTCCGGCGGCGTCATCGCAGCACCGAGCATGCCGCCCTCGGCGGCTGCAGCCAAGGGGGCGGCACCCGAGAGGGCGGCAGAAGGACGAGTGGAAGAACGAGGCACGTGGGGGCCGGCAGCGCCGAAACGGCGGTGCAAGAAAAAGAGACGAATGGACGGGTACATCCCGCTGGGGCTTCATGCCCGCCGGAGGCGAAAAAAGCCGGGCCATTGTCGCCGATCAACGCGCGCCGACCTGCCGCCTGCATTGCGCCCGATGCAGGGTGAAGCGGGCCGGGAAGTGCCAAGCTGCAGCCCGCGCCCTATGATGTCCGGTTGTTTTTTCGCCGCTTCCACACGGCAACGCACCTTGAATTTGAACTCCCAACCATCCCAGGACGCCCTGCCGTGCGACGTTGCCGGGCAGTCCCAGGGCGTCTGCCAGACAGCGTTTGGACAAGGCGCTGCAGCAAAGCTCGCAGCTGCACCTACCCCGATCGCCCAGCAACAACAACGCATTGGCATCCGCGGCGCCCGCACGCACAACCTGAAGAACATCGACCTCGACATCCCGCGGAACGCGCTGGTGGTGATCACCGGCCTGTCCGGCTCGGGCAAATCCAGCCTTGCATTCGACACGCTGTATGCGGAAGGCCAGCGCCGCTATGTAGAGAGCCTGTCCCCCTATGCGCGGCAGTTTCTGCAGCTGATGGACAAGCCGGACGTCGATTTGATTGACGGCCTGTCGCCCGCGATCTCGATCGAGCAGAAAGCCACCAGCCACAACCCGCGCTCCACGGTGGGCACCGTGACCGAGATTCACGACTACCTGCGGCTCTTGTATGCCCGCGC
Source organism: Burkholderiales bacterium (assembly GCA_038200275.1). Lineage (GTDB taxonomy): Bacteria > Pseudomonadota > Gammaproteobacteria > Burkholderiales > Burkholderiaceae_C > JBBPYC01. The sequence goes on along the minus strand of JBBPYC010000052.1, from coordinate 51,033 downwards.
GGGCACGCCCTACTGCCCCGACCATGCGGTGCCGCTGCAATCGCAAACCGTGTCGCAGATGGTCGATGCGGTGCTCGCGCTGCCGCCCGACACACGGCTGATGATCCTGGCGCCAGTCGCCCGGGAGAAAAAAGGCGAGTTCGTCGAGCTATTTACCGAGATGCAGGCGCAAGGCTACGTGCGGTTCCGGGTGAATGGCGCGATCTTCGAACACGGCGACCTGCCCGCGCTGAAGAAGACCGAGAAGCACGACATCGACGTCGTGATCGACCGTATCAAAGTCCGCGCCGATGCCGAAACCCCCGAGCGCGACGCGCTGCGACAACGCATCGCCGAAAGTTTTGAAGCCGCACTGCGATTGGCAGCCGGCCGCGCCATTGCCGTCGAAATGGGCGAAGCATCGACCGAGCATTTGTTCAACGCCCGCTTTGCCTGCCCGGTCTGCAACCACTCGATCGCGGAACTCGAACCCAAGCTGTTCTCGTTCAACTCGCCCGCCGGTGCCTGCCCAGCCTGCGACGGCCTGGGGCATGCCGAATTCTTTGACCCCGCACGGGTCGTCGCGTTTCCGACGCTGAGCCTGGCCGCTGGCGCCATCAAAAGCTGGGACCGGCGCAACGGCTATTACTTCAGCATGGTGGAGAGCGTGGCCAAGCACTACGGCTTCGACCCCGAAGCCCCATTCGAATCGCTGCCTGATACCGCACGCCACGCGCTGCTGCACGGCTCAGGCGAGGAGTCGATCAAGTTCAGCTACACGATGGAGTCAGGCGCGTCCGCCGGCCGCAAGGTGACCAAGAAGCACCCGTTCGAAGGCATCCTGCCGAACATGCAGCGACGCTACCGCGAGACCGATTCGCCGATCGTGCGCGACGAGCTGGCGCGTTACCGATCGATGCGGCCGTGCCCCGAGTGTGAAGGCACACGGTTGAAACGCGATGCACGCTGGGTGTTCGTCGGCAACGGCGAACAAGCGCGGCCGATCTATCAGATCAACCGCCTGACGTTGCGGGAAGCCCTGGCCTGGTTCGACGCGCTGGAACTGGTCGGCGCCAAGGCCGCGATCGCCGACAAGGTGGTGACCGAGATCGCCTCGCGGCTGCGTTTTTTGAACGACGTCGGCCTGTCCTACCTGAGCTTGGAGCGCAGCGCGGAAACCCTATCGGGCGGCGAAGCGCAACGCATCCGGCTTGCGTCGCAGATCGGCTCCGGCCTGACCGGCGTGATCTACGTGCTGGATGAGCCGAGCATCGGCCTGCACCAGCGGGACAACGAACGCCTGATCGTCACCCTGCGGCATCTGCGCGACATCGGCAATTCCGTCATCGTGGTGGAGCACGACGAAGACCTGATCCGCGCCGCCGATCACGTGATCGACATGGGCCCCGGCGCCGGCGTGCACGGCGGCAAGGTGATGGCGCAAGGCACGTGTGCGGAAGTCGAGGCCACGCCGGGCTCGCTGACCGGCCAATACCTGTCGGGCGCTTTGCGCATCGAAGTGCCCAAGAATCGCCACGTGCCGCACGCCCAAAGCGATGCCCGCGGCATGGCCACCCGCAACGCGGCCGGCAAGGTGATCGACTACACGCGCGGTGAAACCGAGTGGCTCCAGATCACCAACGCGCGCGGCAACAACTTGAAGAACGTCGACGCGGCATTCCCGGTGGCCCTGTTCACCTGCGTGACCGGTGTCTCCGGCTCCGGCAAATCCACGCTCGTAAACGACACGCTGTACGCCGCCGTTGCGCACAAGCTGCACCGCGCGCACGAAGAAGCGGCACCGCACGATGAGATCCTCGGCCTGGAGCAATTCGACAAGGTCATCAACGTCGACCAGTCCCCGATCGGCCGCACGCCGCGCAGCAATCCCGCGACTTATACCGGCCTATTCACCCCGATCCGTGAACTCATGGCCGAAGTGCCGGCAGCGCGCGAACGCGGCTATGGACCGGGTCGTTTTTCATTCAACGTGAGTGGCGGCCGCTGCGAAGCGTGCGAAGGCGACGGCGTGGTGAAAGTTGAGATGCACTTCCTGCCCGACGTCTACGTTCCCTGCGACGTCTGTCACGGCCAACGCTACAACCGCGAGACGCTCGAAGTCCAGTACAAAGGCAAGAATATCGCGCAGGTGCTGGACCTGACGGTGGAAGCCGCCAACGACTTCTTCAAAGCCGTGCCCACGATTGCGCGCAAGCTGCAGACGTTGCTCGACGTCGGCCTTTCCTACATCAAGCTCGGCCAGTCCGCGACCACGCTATCCGGCGGCGAAGCGCAACGCGTCAAGCTCGCGCTCGAACTGTCCAAACGCGATACCGGCCGCACCCTCTACATCCTGGACGAACCCACCACTGGACTGCACTTCGCCGACATCGCGATGCTGCTCAAAGTGCTGCACCAGCTGCGCGACGCCGGCAACACAATCGTCGTGATCGAGCACAACCTCGACGTGATCAAAACCGCCGACTGGATCATTGACATCGGGCCCGAAGGCGGCGCGGGCGGCGGGCGCATTGTGGCGGCGGGGACGCCGGAGCAGGTGGCGGGGAATGAGACAAGTTACACGGGGCGGTATTTGAAGCGGCTTTTGTAAAACAAAACGGTCTTGGGCGCCCGTTCAACAATCGTTTCTTGCTTCAAATATCGGAGCACTATATGGCGCTCCGAAGAACACGAGGTCACGCTGTCGGCAACCGCATGACGCTGCTGATCGCTATGAACCCAGCTAGGTTCCAGGCAGATTCAAGCCTTTTTCTGCGCGCCAAAACCTGAAAACCCGCATGCCGCGTTTGCATCGCGGGCTTTTCTTTTGGCTGGTCGCATTGAGTCGCTCAGCAGCCGCATTTCAACGCCGGTCCCGGTGCGAAATCTCCACCACCACCGCACGCGCGGCGAGAAGGTTGACCAGTTGCTCAGCTTGCTCGCGGTTGCTGGCATCCAGATTGGCGTCCCATTCGTCCAGCAAATAAACGGCCGCGTTGGTGGCGCGTACGATCTCGGCGAGCACGCGCAGTTGCCGCTCTCCGGATGACTGGCCGGGACGGTCGGCGTCTGGACGTTGGCCAACAGCGGGCGTTGAATGATCATCGAGCCCGGCTACATCGCCATCAGCGTGCGCTGGCTGCACTGCACCCAATTCATCGTCGTCTTCGTTGTTGTCGTGACCGTCGGCGCCAACCGGCGCTGCCACCTGCCCGGCCGTGAGTGCGAAGGCCAGCCGATCATGCGTTGGCCAGTAATACGCGCGCTTGCCGAGCCGGGCTTTCAGCGCGACCAACAGGGTCGACTTGCCGGCGCCGTTGCCGCCACGCACCGAAAATCGACCATGTGTGCGTGCTTCGAGTCGCTCGATAACGCGCGTCAGATCGCTGCCCGCAAGCGTCTGGCTTGCGCTGCCAGCAGCATTGTCCGTCCAGGACAGACGCGGGAACTCGATACGGTGTTCGGACTGGGCATCGGCCTCGGGCAACATCGCATCGCGCACGCCGCCCAGCCGCGTCCACAGGGCGAGCAGATCGTTCCAACCGGCGGCCAGGCCGTGCACGTCCATCGACAAGTCGATTTGCCGCGGCAAGGTCGCCGCCAAGGCGATCAGCAGCGCGGTGTCGCCGATGTGCCGGGCGGCCACCGTCGCCAGGTAGCCGAACACGACAACCAGCGCAAAGACGCCGCTGACCGCAGCGATACCTTCCTTCGCAACGATGGCGCGAATCTGCGCGGCGAGCGCGGCACGCAGCCGGCTCTTGAACGCACCGTGCCAGAGCCGGAAGTTGTAACGGTTGCCGCTGTAGATGTTGTCCCAGGCCGAATAGGTCTGCGCCGTCATCCGGTTCACCGTGCGTTGCTGCGCCAGATACGCATTGGCAATCGGCCGGCGCACCGACCACTGAAAAGCGAGCAGCGCCGCGAACACGGCCGCGTAGACGATCGGCAGCCCCGCGTCGATCGCCACGCCGAGCACGATCGCATTGAAGATCAACGCGAACAGCAGCTTCAAGTCCGCCTCGAGTTCGTAGACCAGCTCGAAGAAAATGTGAAACGTTTCGTTGGTCAGAAATGGCTCCACCTGCTCGCGTGCCGTGCGATCGGCCAGCAACCCAGTTCGGTGCCGGTTCGCACGCGCGAACTGCATCAGGTAGCGGCCGAACGCGCCGAAGCCGGCGCGCTCGGCGAATACCCAACTGGATGCGCCAACCAGATAAGACGCCGACTGCGCAATCACGATCCAGACGAAGTCGGTTAACAAAAATTCCTGGTCAAGCACGTCGCGTGCGGCCCGAATTACCAGCGCCGTGGTGGTGGCTGCCAGCGCGGCTTCCAGCACCAACAAGCCGAGCATCCAGAAAAACGGCGCGCACCAAAGCAGCCGCAGCAGGCGCCGATGGGTCCAGCGGCTGCTGGCGGGATTGCTGCCGCGGCTCATTGGGACGCCATCGGCACGCGGCTGCCCGGTCGGAAACGAGCGCCGTCACCCACCGAAAATTTTTCTGCAGAACGTGTCAACGCGGCAGCGCAAGCGTTCGTTGTGGACAGACCGGTGAGCATTGAGATGGATCTTGAGCTCGCCGGGCCGCCATGCAGGGCTTTGATTTCGAAGGTTTGCATGGGCGATGCAGTGCCCTCTCCGTTGTCGCACCTCAACCTCACCGAAAGCCCACCATGAACCAAGCCACCAGCAAAAAGAAAAAAACCAAAAAGCCTGCGAAGAAAATGTGATTTGGGCGTTGCCCAAATGACCCCAAAAGCCCGCTGAACGCGGGCTTTTTTGCGCTCGGCCGCCAACCAATGTGGCGGTGGTCGGTTCGTTGCTTGCGGAAATGCAGGCGTCACGCCGATGCGGGTTTGCCGGGGGCATTCTTCGGCAAGCTTGCAAGCGACTGCCGGTACATCGCGTTTTCCTGCAGTTCGCTCCAGCTCAGCGCCAGTTGGCGCGGCAGCAACGCAAGCCGACGCGATTGCTGGGCAGCATCGGGCTGCCAGCGCCCGCTGGCGTGCGCCTGTGCAAGGCCATCCAGCAACTCGTCGACTTCTTCCCCGTTGCCCAGCGATTGATTGCACAACAGCACCATATCGCAGCCCGCATCAAGCGCAACCAAGGCGGCTTGCGTATAGCTCAGGTCCTGGCCGTCCAACCGACGCGCGGCCTGCATGCTCAAGTCGTCGCTGAACACAGCGCCTTGAAAATTGAGCTGCCCACGCAACACGTCGCCTAGCCAGCGGCGAGAAAAGCCGGCCGGTCGGGCATCCACCTGCTCATAGATCACATGGGCCGGCATCACGCTTGCCAACGTGCCTTCCAGCCAGCGATACGGCGCCGCATCGTCTTGCAGAATTTCGTCCTCACTGCGCGCATCGTGTGCGGCGTCGAGATGCGAATCGGCACTGGCAAATCCATGCCCCGGGAAATGCTTTCCGCAGTTGCTCAAACCCGCTTGCGTCAGGCCGTGCAGCAGACTTTTGGCGAGCAATGCCACCACCCGCGGATCGCGTGCAAAGGCGCGGTCGCCGATCACGCTGCTGGGACCGTGGTCCAGGTCGAGCACTGGCGTGAAGCTCAAGTCGACACCACAAGCGCGCAACTCGGCACCAAGCACGTAGCCACAAGCGGTCGCCATGCGCGTCGCAGCCATGGCCGAAGAGCCGCCGGCTGCTGGGTCGTCCGGCTGCATCCAGCGTTCGCCCAACGCGCGCATCGGCGGCAGGTGCGTAAAGCCGTCGGTCTTGAACCGCTGCACGCGCCCACCCTCATGATCGACACAGATCAACAGTTCGGGCCGCAGCTTCTTGATCTCGGCACACAGCCGAGTCAGCGCTCTACGCCCACCCACCTCCCCGCTCCAGTTGCGCGCAAAAAGGATCAGCCCCCCGGTCAACGGGTTCAACAGCCGGCGCCGATCGGCATCCAGCAGCTCGGTGCCCGCAATATCGAGCACCACCGGGGCGCAGCCGTTCAAGACGGGCGCTGAGCTGCTGCGTTTGCCGCTGCTGTGGTGCTTCGATTTCTTGTCGTTTTTCTTGCTCATTACAGGTCCGTTCGTTCCACCACGACGAAGCTCGCCGCGTACTCGCTCTCATCGGTCAGGCTCACATGGGCCTGCAGGCCGCGCTGTTCAAACCAATCTTTCAGCCCGCCGTGCAACACGATCACTGGCTGGCCGCTTGGGTGCTTGGCGATCTCGCACAGACGCCAGGTCATCGGCATGCGCATGCCCATTCCAATTGCCTTGCTGAACGCTTCCTTGGCCGAGAAACGCGTGGCCACATAGCGCACACCGCGATCGGGCCAGCGGGACTGGCGGGCGCGCCAGGTGGCAAGTTCGCCTTCGGCCAATATGCGTTCAGCAAAGCGTTCACCGTGGCGCTCCAAAGATGCAGCAATCCGGCGCACATCGCAGATGTCGGTGCCGATGCCGTAGATCACCCCGAGCGCGCCGCCGTGCCGCGTGCGGACGCTGGCTGGTCCGATGCTGCATCGATGCACTGCAGGTAAGCAGCCACTGCCGCCGCATAGCCCAACTCGAGCGCGTCGCCGACGAATGCGTGGCCGATCGAGACTTCCCGCACGTCTGGCACCGCGCGCAAGAACGTCGTGAGGTTCAAGCGGTTGAGATCGTGCCCCGCATTCACCTCAAGGCCGGCAGCCTGCGCGGCTTTGCCCGCTGCGGTGAACGCTGCCAGCACGTCGGCTTGATGCGGTGTGCCGAACGCGCGTGCGTAGGTTTCGGTGTAGAGCTCAACGCGGTCCGCACCGATCGCGCGCGCTGCCGCCATGGCTTGCGGCACCGGATCCATGAACAAGCTGACGCGCACGCCGAGTGCGTGGGCTTTGTCGATCAACGGCCTGAGCCGATCTGCATCCATTTCCAGATCCCAGCCATGGTCGCTGGTGGATTGGTCTTCCGCATCCGGCACGAAGGTCGCCTGGGTTGGTCGCACGGCGCGCACATGGTCCATCAGGTTGTGCAGCGGGTTGCCTTCGATGTTGATCTCGCGACCCGGCCATTGCTGCAGCAGCAGCGCCAGCGCAGGCACGTCCGCATCCCGAATATGGCGCTGGTCGGGCCGCGGGTGCACCGTGATGCCATGTGCGCCGGCCTGCAGACACAGCTCGGCAGCACGCGTGACACTCGGGAGCTCAAGCGCGCGCGTGTTGCGCACAAGCGCCACCTTGTTCAAGTTGACCGACAGTGCGGTGCGAGACGATGGTGAATTCATGGTGACTGTCGGCCGCATGGCCTGCGACAGTGCAGGCCGGTGGGCGTTGCCGCCATGGTAGTGCAGGCGGCGGGCGCGCTCAGGCCGATGCAGCGCGTGGGCCTGCTGCTGGAGCAGCAGCGCTCAGGCTTTGCAGCTCGAACATCATCTGCCGCGTGCGCAGCGGCAGCCCACCGCAGTGATGATTGAGCAACGCGCGCAATTGAGGTTTGAGCCCCGGCAGCAGCGCCGCACAGGCGCGCAACGTGGCCAGGTAGGGTGCCGCATCTTCGAGCGCCTGCTGCAGGCTCAGCCACTCGCGCCCGCTCAACGTGCTGCGTTGCTCATCCGCTGCCGCACTGCGCAGGCCGCCTTCCGGCACCAAGGTATAGCGCTCGTCTGGTTGCAGGGGCGCCAGCGTCAGCGTTTGCAGATCCAGTTGCGGCAGCAAACCAATGTCGCGCAACAGCAGCAGTTCGAACGCGCGCAGTGCCGGCTCCAACGCAGCTGAGCCCGGCCCTGAGGCAAGCAGCCGCACGGCCTCGGCATACACGTCGAACAGCCGCCGATGCGGATCGTCCCGCGCGAGCAGTCGCAGCAGCAATTCGTTCAAGTAAGTGCCCGACAGCAGCGCTTCGCCGGTCGGCATCACATGGCCACCGATCCACTCGGCGCCCTTCAACGTCCGAATCTCCGCATCGCCCGAGAAATTGAGCGACAGCGGCTGCAGCGGCAACAACACCGGGCGAAAGTTCGAACTCGGCCGCTTCGCTCCTTTCGCCACGATTGCGATCCGCCCGTACTGCCGCGTGAGCACCTCGAGGATCAGGCTGGTCTCGCTCCAGTCGTAGCGATGCAGCACAAACGCCGGCTCATGACTGACACGCAAGCCGGGCATGTCAAACAACCCGCCTCAGCAGGTGCAACAGCCAGAGGATGAAAGCTGACGTACTGCGAAAAAAGCAAAGGCCAGCCATGTCTGCTCCAGCAGATGCCGCGGAGCTGGCTCCGCCAGGCCGCAGGCGGCGCCCCCGGTGGGGGGTAGCCGAAAGCCGACCGAAGGGAGCGAAGGCTGGGGGAGAGCCGCTAGTACCCAAAGGACCGCACCCGAGCCGCATCGTCCGCCCAGCCAGACCGCACCTTGACCCACAACTCCAGATGCACCTTGGCGTCCATCAGCTTCTCAAGCTCCTGGCGCGCCTCACTACCAATGCGCTTGATGCGCTCGCCAGCGTCGCCGATCACCATCATCTTGTGGCTGTCGCGCTCGACCACGATGGTCGCGGCGATGCGCACGAACCGTTTGATCGGCTTGCTGCGGCCCGGTTCTTCCACGAACTGATCGATCACGACGGTGGAGCTGTACGGCAGCTCGTCTCCGGTCAGACGGAACAGCTTTTCGCGCACCGTCTCGGAGACGAGAAAGCGCTCGTCGCGGTCGGTCAGTTCGTCTTCGGCGTAGATCCAGCCCTGCTCGGGCAGATACTTTTCACAGATGCCGAGCAGGCGCGCGACGTCGTTCGCGCTTTTGGCCGACATCGGCACGAACTCCGCAAACGGATGGCGTTCCTGCATGCCCTGCAGCCAGGGCGCGATCTCAGTGCGGCGCTGTACGGTGTCGAGCTTGTTGGCGATCAGCAGCGCAGGCACGTCGGGGCGCAGCAGCGAGAGCACCTTTGCATCGGCCAGATTGAAGCTGCCCGCCTCCACCACGAACAGCACGAGGTCCACATCACCCACCGCGCCCTGCACGGTCTTGTTCAACGACCGGTTCAGCGCGTTGTCGTGTCGGGTTTGAAACCCCGGTGTGTCGACATAGATGAATTGGGTGTTGCCCAGCGTGCGAATGCCGGTGATCCGGTGCCGCGTGGTCTGTGCCTTGCGTGATGTGATGCTGATCTTCTGGCCAACCAGTGCGTTCAGCAACGTTGACTTGCCGACGTTCGGCTTGCCGACGATGGCAATCGTGCCGCAGCGCCGCCCGCCGCTGGCCAAACCCTCGACTTCGCCGTCATTCATGCCTGTAGCGCCCGTCTGTTCGTTGTTTTCAGCTATTTTTTTCATAGCGACGGCTGGTTGGTGCTGGGCTCGCTGCATCTGTCCGGCCATTCGTTAAGTTCTTCAACATCGCCGCAGCAGCCGCCTGCTCGCCGGCCCTGCGCGATGCGCCGCTGCCGCGTTCGATCTGGCCGGACTCGACGATTTCACATTCCACTTCAAACCGTTGCTCGTGCGCGGCGCCGGTCGCATTCACCACGCGGTAGACCGGCAGCTTCATCTTGCGGCCTTGCAGCCATTCCTGCAAGCCGGTCTTTGCGTCCTTGGTCGAGGCAGCAAGCTGGGGATCGATCCGCAAATGGACAAACAGGCGCCGTACCAGCGCCTCAGCTGCTGCATAACCCGCATCGAGATAGACCGCGCCGATCACGGCCTCGATCGCATCGGCCAGGATCGACGGCTTGAGCCGCCCCCCGGTGTGCGTCTCACCCGCACCCAGCCGCAGCAACTCAGGCAGCCGCAGCTCGACGCTCAGGCCGTGCAACGTGTCCTGCCGCACCATGCTGGCACGGGTGCGCGACAGATCGCCTTCCGGCAGGGTGTCGAGCCGTTCGTACAACAGGTTGGCAACCGCGAGATTCAGCACCGCATCGCCGAGAAACTCGAGTCGCTCGTTGTGCTGCGCCGAATGGCTGCGATGCGTAAGCGCACGCTGCAACAACGCGCGGTCGGTAAACGCGACGCCGAGACGCCGCTCGAGCGCGGCCAGCGGCGTGGCGTCGGAGAACGCTGGTGTGCGCTCAGTCACGCCCATCCGAACTGGCGTTGCCGTTGTATTTGATCAGCAGATAAGCCGGGCCACCAATCGGGATTTCCTTGTCGTAGGAAAAGCCGACCAGGACCCGATCGCCGTTTTTCTTGATGTCCAGGTCTTTGCCACGGATTGCGGTGAAGTCGTCGATTGCGGCAGCGCGGTCGAAGATGGCGCGCACTTCGGGCACGGTACTGCCAGCAGTTGCCTTCTTCGCAGCTTTGCGGATCGCCTGATATTCGATCGCCGTCGGAATCACCTTGGCCGTCACGATGCCGGCGAACACTACGATGACTGCCACGATGATCAGGCCAATGAACGAGATGCCACGCTGGCGCGACCGCCGTTGAATAGTGTTCATGCCAGTGATCTCATAAGTGCCGGGCGGCAGTGAATTGCTTCTCGGGAGAAGTACGAGGTTGGATCGCTTGGGAGACCCGCTGCGCAGCAAGCCGCCATCGATTACTGGAATGACCCGATGCGCTTCCAGTTTCCGAAGTTCATCCAGATGAAGAACGCCCGTCCCACGATGTTCTTGTCCGGTACGAACCCCCAGTAGCGCGAGTCGAGCGAATTGTCGCGGTTGTCGCCCATCATGAAATAGGAATTTGTCGGCACTTTGCAGACCACGCCTTCCACGCTGTAGCGACAGTTGTCACGGTCAGGAAAATTTTCCGCACCGGAGACGAATGCGGGACGGTTGTCGTCGATCAGCAGGTTGTGGGTGTGATCGCCGAGCGTTTCCTGGAACTGCTTGGCATAGCGCATCGAGTCTTCGTCGAAGAACTCCTGAACTGGTTTGGTCTCGACCGGCTGGCCGTTGATCGTCAGCCGCTTGTTCAGGTACGCCACTTCGTCGCCGGGAAGGCCGACCACACGCTTGATGTAGTCGAGGTTCGGGTTCGGCGGATAGCGAAACACCATCACGTCGCCGCGCTTGGGTTTATTGCCTTCGGTAAGCTTCACGTTCAGCACCGGCAACCGCAAGCCGTAAGTAAATTTGTTGACCAGAATCAGGTCGCCGACCAGCAGTGTCGGGATCATCGAACCGGACGGGATCTTGAACGGCTCGAACAAGAACGAACGCAGGATGAACACCACCAGAATCACCGGGAACAACCCGGCCGTCCAGTCAAGCCACCAGGGTTGCGACAGCGCACGCTGTCGCGTTTCCGCGCTGTCGTCGTCGATGGTGCCGATGCCCTGTGCGCTCAACCGTTCGCGCCGCTCCACGGCACCGGCATCGACCGCGGCCGCAGAACGCCTGCGCTGCGGCGCGAAATACAGCCGTTCCGCAAGCCAGTAGAGCCCGGTCACAAGCGTTGCCGTGAACAGAAGCAGTGCGAAATTGCCGTCGATGCGGCCCAGATACCACGCCCCCGCATAACCCGCAAAGCCCGCGAGCACGAGCGCCGTCAATACCTGCATCATTCGTCCACCTGCAAAATCGCCAAAAACGCTTCCTGCGGCACTTCAACCGAGCCGATCTGCTTCATCCGCTTTTTGCCGGCTTTCTGCTTTTCCAGCAGCTTCTTTTTCCGCGAGATATCGCCGCCATAGCACTTGGCCAGCACGTTCTTGCGCAGCGCCTTGATTGTCTCACGCGCAATGATGTTGGCCCCGATCGCGGCCTGAATCGCGACGTCGTACATCTGGCGCGAAATGCTTTCGCGCATCTTGCCCACCACCGCGCGGCCGCGGTACTGCGACTGGCTGCGGTGCACGATGATCGACAGCGCATCGACCTTCTCGCCGTTCAGCATGATGTCGACCTTGACCACATCGGAGGCACGGTACTCCTTGAACTCGTAGTCCATCGACGCGTAACCCCGGCTAACCGACTTCAACTTGTCGAAGAAGTCGAGCACGATCTCACCGAGCGGGATCTCATAGGTCAGCATCACCTGCCGGCCGTGATAGGCCATGTTGAGCTGCACGCCGCGCTTCTGGTTCGCAAGGGTCATCACTGCGCCCACATATTCCTGTGGCATATACAGATGCACGGTGACGATCGGCTCGCGGATTTCCGAGGTGCGGCCGATGTCCGGCATCTTGGCTGGGTTTTCCACCATCAGCATTTCGCCGTCGTTCTTGATCACCTGATAGACGACGCTCGGCGCGGTCGTGATCAGGTCCTGGTCGAACTCACGCTCAAGCCGCTCCTGCACGATCTCCATGTGCAGCAGGCCGAGGAAACCGCAGCGAAAGCCGAAGCCCAAGGCTTGGGAGACTTCCGGCTCATAGTGCAGCGACGCGTCGTTGAGCTTGAGTTTCTCAAGCGAATCGCGCAACCCGTCGTACTGATTGGCTTCCGTCGGATATAGCCCGGCAAACACCTGCGGCTGAATTTCCTTGAAACCCGGCAACGGCTCGGTTGCCGTGGCCGCCGCACCACCGCTGCCGGTCTTGATCAACGTCACGGTGTCGCCGACTTTTGCGGCCTGCAGTTCCTTGATGCCGGCGATGATGTAGCCGACCTCCCCCGCTTCCAGGCTGGTTCGCGGCGAATCGTGCGGCGTAAAGACGCCGAGGTTGTCGGCATTGAACATTGCGCCGCTGGCCATCAGCTTGATGCGCTCGCCCTTGACAAGCCGACCATCTACAACCCGCACCAGCATCACCACGCCGACGTAGGTATCGAACCACGAATCGATGACCATCGCGCGCAGCGGGCCGTCCGGGTTGCCGCGCGGAGGCGGAATGCGTTTGATGACCGCTTCCAGAATTTCGTCGATGCCCATGCCGGTCTTGGCCGAGCACGGAATCGCGTGCTCAGCATCGATGCCGATCACGTCCTCGATTTCAATCTTCGCGTTATCGGGATCGGCCTGCGGCAGGTCCATTTTGTTGAGCACCGGCACCACCTCCACCCCCAGTTCAAGCGCGGTGTAGCAGTTGGCGACCGTCTGCGCTTCCACGCCCTGGCTCGCGTCCACCACCAGCAAAGCGCCTTCGCAGGCTGAGAGCGACCGACTCACTTCATAGGAAAAATCGACGTGACCCGGCGTGTCGATCAGGTTCAGGTTGTACACATTGCCATCCGCCGCTGTGTACTGGAGCGCGGCCGTCTGCGCCTTGATCGTGATGCCGCGCTCCTTTTCGATGTCCATCGAATCGAGCACCTGCGCTTCCATCTGGCGGTCCGACAGACCGCCGCAACGCTGGATCAACCGATCAGCAAGCGTCGATTTGCCGTGGTCGATGTGCGCAATGATGGAAAAGTTTCGAATGTGGTTCATCAGGGGAAGTTCGAGACGGTTGCTGCAGGAACGTTTGTCTCCCGAGCACCGGCGAAAACGAAAAAAGGGCGCGCCGAAGAAAGGACGCGCCCTGTCAAGCCCAACACTCCGTTCGCGGCAACTGCGATGGTTGGACAGGTATTGTAGGGAAAATCGCTGATGGCCCTGCCGTCAGCGCCTGCCGGTTGCCCAAGCTGAACAGGTCATTCCTACTGCGGTTTGATCAATGCATACTGCGCCCACTCGCCGCGCCGGAACAAGATGTTGACGGGTTTGGTCTTGTCTACCTTGGCGGTGACTGCCTCGAATTCGGCAATGCTGGCCACGTCCTGGTTGGCCACCGCGACGATCACGTCCCCGTCGCGCAATCCAGCTCGCGCGCTCGGGCCTGTGGCGGTTTCCACCTGCACGCCGCCGCCGATCTTGAGCTCTTCCTTGCGCTCATCGGCGACCTCGATCACAGTCAGGCCAAGCAAGTCACTGGAAGCCTTCGCCGTTTTTGGTTTCGGCTTCTCAAACGGCGCAGCCGAAGCGACTTTTTCGGCTTCGATCTCAGCCACGGTCACCATCAGATCTTTCGTATCGCCGCGCCGAAACACCGTGATGCTCGAACTGGTTCCCGGCTTGGTGTTGCCCACGATGCGTGGCAAATCGCTGGTGCGGTCCACGTTCTGGCCGTCGAACTTGACGATGATGTCGCCTGCCTTAATGCCGGCTTTCTCGGCCGGCGAACCCGCTTCGACGCCGCGCACCAAGGCACCACGCGGTCGACCCAGGCCAATGGATTCGGCCACATCCTTGCTGACCTGATCAATGCGCACGCCGATTCGGCCGCGCGAAACACGGCCGGTTGCGCGCAGTTGATCGCTCACGCGAACGGCTTCGTCGATCGGAATCGCAAACGAAATGCCCATGTAGCCGCCCGATCGCGAATAGATCTGGCTGTTGATGCCGATGACTTCGCCGTCCAGATTCAGCAGCGGCCCGCCGGAGTTGCCCGGATTGATCGCGACGTCGGTCTGCAGCAGCGGCAGGTATTCACCGGTGTCACGCTGCTTGGCGCTGATAATGCCTGCCGTGACGGTGTTGGCGAGGCCAAACGGCGAGCCGATTGCAACGACCCATTCACCGACTTTCACGCGGTTGATGTCGCCAATGCGCACCGCTGGCAGATCCTTCGCATCGATCTTCACCACCGCGACGTCCGAGCGCTTGTCGGCGCCAACGATGCGTGCCTTGAATTCGCGTTGATCGGTCAACGTCACCATGACCGAGTCGGCCCCGTCGACCACATGCGCGTTGGTCATTACATAGCCATCGGCCGTCAGGATGAAGCCGGAGCCCACGCCGCGCGGGCGTTCGTCTTGCTGCGCCGATGGCGGCCGCTGCGCACCGGGTGGCCGCTCCGGCTGGTCGGGACGCTGACCACGCGGCGCGCCCGGAATCGGGATGCCGAAGCGGCGGAAGAACTCGAGCATGTCGTCATCCAGCCCGCCGCGGCCACCGCCACTGCCACCACCAGCGGCCTCGTCGCGCTCGATTTTCTCGATCGTGCGGATATTGACCACCGCCGGACCGACCCGCTCCACCAACTGCGTGAAGTCGGGCAGGCCGCGTTGCATCGGCGGCGAGAGCGTCGTCGGCTGCTGTGCCGACGTGCTGAGCGGCACCGAAAACGCGGTGGCGACGGCGGCCACGCCAAGCGCGGCGACCCAGCGACGCGCGCGTCCACCAGCCGGGTCAAAAAACGTTGCAGTCATCGAAAAACTCCTTCGGTGAAAAACAGATGTGCGGGAAATCGAAAATCAAGTTTTGGCGTGCCGGGCGCCCCGCCGCGCCGGTAAGGGCGAATTCATATCGATGTACGGCGAACGCGACTTGTGGGTGAACCGCCACCAAGCACGGCAGCCGGTTTCCCCACCAGAGCAATTGCAGCCATCAAAGTCACGAAAACAGCTGCAATCGGCAAGCCTACCGGCGCGGCTCGATTCGTCGCAGCCCTTGACCGAACATCCGCAAAGTCGACAGTGGCACTTCGCCGACTGCGGTCAGCCACCAGTCGCCACCAGCGGTATTGGCCGCATCCGCACCGCTGCCGTCAATGCGGCGGGTCAGCGTATGGGTGGCGCCCATTGTCATATGGCCAGGGGCGGGGTGCCATTTCTCGTCATGCGGTTCAAGAAACAGCGACACCGAGGCAAGGCCGTCGGAAAACACCCAATGCATGGCACTGGCAGTGCGGTCGACGGGCAAGGCCGCAGCGGGTTTGGACAACGATCGCTGGTAGCAATGCACCGGCTGAAAACCAGGCACGCCGACCGGCAGCGCCCAGCCCATCGCTTCAGGGGTGGTCTTGATGACCTGAGGGGTCTCAACGCTCCAGCCGTCGGTTGCTGCCATCATCTGATCGAGTTTGTCGATCTGCACCGGTGCATCGAGTTGCAGTTCGGAGAACGCCGCCTGCTCGAGCACGCCGCCGTCGACGTCGAGCGTCTGCACCTTGAGCACCAGCCCGGATTGCTGTTCGCTCCAGACTTTGTAGCCGAAACGCAGGCTGTCCTTGGGTTCCAACTGCATCACCTCGGCCTTGAATCCGGCCACTCGGGCCGTCCCTGCCGGGCGTGCGTTGTAGGAATTGGTGATTGGGGTATCAAGTGACTTCAGCAGTCCTGGAAATGCACCGAGCGACTCCCGCCGTTCCGTGCGGACCACTTTCTCGTCTGGCAAGAACGTGACAACCTGATCGTTGTGGCGAAAAACCGAACGCGGCGCGCCGGTCAGGGCCTCCACCCGCTCGACCTGCCGCTCCCCTTCGCAAGCGTGCCAGATGCGGGCACTGGCCAGCGCACCAGCCGCAGACGAGACCACGAACGTGCCGATGAAGTTGCGCTGGAGGGAAGCCTGATGCAGACGCAACAACCAGGCGTCGACGTCGCCTTCGGACAACGATCCATTCGGCGGCGGCGCATGGCCGGTTGCCTCTGGTTGCGCCGGTTGCGCCGCAGCAACCAGCGCGAAGAGCGCGAACACGAGCCCGATCAGCTGACGGCCGTGCACGCCTGCCGACGAAGAGACCCCACGCGACCCAGACCCACGACGCCAGCGATCGATCACTGCCACCACGTTCACCGACCGCGGCCCTCGAACGTGGCATTGCGCAGAAAACCAGCCGGCATCTGCAAGGCCGATATGCCCGCGGACTGCTCGTGCGCGGCCAACAGTTCGTCGAGCCGTGGATCACGCAACATCTGGCGCGGCGGCTCACTCTGGGCCAGTGTGGGTGTGCTGGCTGCAGGTACTGCGGCGCCGCTACCCAGCAAGTTCCAACCCACAGCGGCGAACGCCATCACCGTCGCGACGCCCGCGAATGCACGCCAGCGCCACAAGGAATCGTTTGCGGCTTGTCGCAGGTCCTGGGCGAGTGGCAGATGCACCTCGCTGGTGGCACCAGTTGGCGCAGCCGGCATAGCGGCGGTCGTATCGATCTCGGTTTCGGTCGCCATCGGCCCGTGGGATGCCAGCAACGGCTCGGCAGCCAGTCGGGCAGCCACCCGGGCAGCAAGGCCGTCGCTGGCGCGCACGCAACTGGCCACTTCGCCTTGACGCAGCAGGTCACCGATCAAGTGATACGCCTGCCAGTTGGCACGCATCTGCGCATCGCTGTGCACAGCTTCCACCATCCGGACAAAGGCAGCGCCGCGCAACCGGCCGTCGACCAACGCGGAGACGCCCTCCGGTCCATCCAGCTGGACGCCTTCGTAGGGCAACGAGCCAAGCAGGCGCGCCGGATCGTCGTTTTGTCTGGAAATGTTCATCGCCTTCGGCTCCCGATGCGAAATGTACGTGGTGTGAATTTGAAATTGCAGGCGCGACGTCATCTACCAGCGCTTGCCAGCCTGGTTTTCCAGCAGCGGTCGGATGCGCGTGGAAACCGCTTCGCGCGCTCGAAAAATGCGCGAGCGCACGGTGCCGATCGGGCAATTCATCACCTCGGCAATCTCCTCGTAGCTCAATCCGTCGATTTCGCGCAACGTCAGTGCTTGCCGCAACTCCTGCGGCAATTCCTGCATTGCGGCGCTCACGGTTTCAGCGATTTCCTTGGCGGCGAACAGCGTTTCTGGCGTCTCGTCGTTGGTTAGGTCGTTGCCGATGCTGAAAGTTTCATTGTCTTCGTCGTCCCGCTCGCGCAGGGAGTTCTCAGACAGCACCGGATTGCGTTTTATGTCGACCAGCGCCTTCTTCGCGGTATTGACCGCGATCCGATAGAGCCAGGTATAGAACTGCGCGTCGCCGCGAAACTGGTGCAATGCACGGTAGGCACGGATGAACGTTTCCTGTGCGATGTCCTCCACCAAGTCAACATCGCGCACCATCCGGCCGATCAAACGCTGAATGCGCCGCTGGTACTTGATCATCAGCAACTCAAATGCGCGTTGGTCGCCGGCGACCGTGCGCTCGACCAGCATCAGGTCAGTGTCTGGTGGCGACGACGCCGACATCGCCGTGTCAGGCGGTGATGTCGTCATGACGGGGTACTGGCGGAAATGATGGATCGCGCCTGGTCATCCGTCTGCGCTTCCAGGTGCAGCGTACGAGGTCGAACGTGCAAGGCGCAACGCAGCGCATGCCAGTCCGCCGCTTGGCCAGTCGAGCTCGTTTGCAACCAGAACCACCGAATCTGACCACCTACGGCATCGCTCCAGCGCACCAACAGCCTTCGCTGCAGATCGAGCCGCAGCAACAGCGTGCCAGCGCGGTCATCGCCCCCGCGCGGCTGCCACCACCAACCTTGCCCATCCCACCGCAGTATTCCCTGCGGCGCTCTCAGCCACTGGGCAAGCGCGAATGCGCCGCAGCCGACCAATGCACAGCCAACAACAACCAAGCGCCAACCAGACCCGGTCAGGCTGCCAGCATGGGTCGCTGCACGCACTGCCAGCGCCGCGCCAGTCAGCCACAGCACCAGTGTCAGAGCGCCAGCAAACGGCGAGCGGCGCACCGTGCAGTCAACCGCAGGAGCATGTGGCATGGCGATGGATCGCAGACGTGGAGACCGAATAGGCCAGAGGCCAGAGGACAGACGTCGGGTGACGACGGACGCCCTCAGTCAGGCAACTCGCCAGAGTGGCAACCTCAGACAAGCCGCTTGAACACCAAAGCCCCATTGGTGCCGCCAAAGCCGAAGTTGTTCTTCAGCGCGACATCGATCTTCAAGTCCCTTGCGGTGTTGGCACAGTAGTCCAGATCGCACTCAGGCCCAGGCTCATACAGATTGATGGTGGGCGGCACCTTCTGCTCAGCAATCGACATCACCGTGAATACGCTCTCCACGCCGCCGGCACCGCCGAGTAAGTGTCCAGTCATCGACTTGGTTGAACTGACCACAAGTTGCCTAGCGTGATCGCCCAGCGCTGCTTTGATCGCCATCGTTTCGTTCACGTCGCCCAGCGGCGTGGAGGTGCCATGTGCGCTGATGTAGTCGATCTGGTCGGCGTTCACGCCTGCGTTGGCAAGTGCTGAGTCCATCGCACGACGCGGGCCGTCCATGTTGGGCGCGGTGATGTGGCCAGCGTCGGCGCTCATGCCGAAGCCGGCAACTTCCGCATAGATCCGTGCACCGCGCGCTTTCGCGTGCTCATATTCCTCCACCACCAAAACGCCGGCGCCTTCACCCAGCACAAAGCCGTCGCGATCCTTGTCCCAAGGACGCGAAGCAGTGGTCGGGTCGTCGTTGCGTGTGCTCATGGCACGCATGGACGCAAAGCCGCCGACGCCCAGCGCCGAGATGGTGGCTTCAGAACCCCCTGCGACCATCACATCGGCATCGCCGTACTCGATCATGCGCGCTGCCATACCGATGCAATGCAGCCCGGTCGTGCAGGCGGTTGCGATCGCGATGTTCGGCCCCTTGAAGCCGAACCGGATCGATACGTGGCCTGCGATCATGTTAACAATCGAAGCGGGTATAAAGAATGGCGAAATCCGACGCGGCCCGCGCGCAAGCAACTCGCGCCCAGTTGCTTCGATCAGCGGCAACCCGCCAATGCCCGAGCCGATCGCACAACCGATTCGCACGGCGTCCTCGGCTTCCAGTTCATCACCGGTTGCCAAGCCTGCATCGGCCACCGCCTGCACCGCGGCAGCCACGCCGAAATGGATGAACGTATCCATCGTGCGCAACTCCTTGCTGCCGATGTATTTGCCGATGTCGAAGTTTTTGACCTCCCCAGCAATTCGGCAGGCCAGCGCGCTTGCGTCGAAGTTCGTGATGACGTCGATGCCGGACTTGCCCGCCAGCAGGTTTGCCCATGAATCTGCCACGGTGTGGCCGACTGGTGTCACGCAGCCCAACCCGGTAACGACGACACGACGACGGCTCATGGGCGCGGGTCAACCTTCTGCAAATGGGTACTGGGAGGTTCTGGCGCTCTGCGCTTCAGCCAATGGCCGCATCAGGCTTTCTGGTGCGTGCTTGCGTAGTCGATCGCGTGCTGCACGGTCGTGATCTTCTCGGCGTCTTCGTCCGGAATTTCGATACTGAACTCGTCTTCGAGAGCCATCACCAGTTCCACCGTGTCGAGCGAGTCGGCACCCAGATCGGCAACAAACGCCTTTTCGTTGGTCACCTGCAACTCTTCCACGCCGAGTTGCTCGGCGATGATTTTCTTGACACGTGCTTCGATATCACTCATGGTTTTCCTAACAGGGATGCGAATGGTTTTGGTCCGATTCTAGCCACCGCAAGCTGGATGCTTGGCGGGTGTGCTGCCGATCGGATGGGCGGCGAAACAAGGAGAAATTGGAGACGATTGACGGCGGCTACATATACATGCCGCCGTTCACGTGCAGTTCCTGGCCGGTGACATAGCCGGCCTCACGCGAGGCCAGATACGCAACCGCATGCGCGACGTCGGCCGGCGTGCCAAGCGCACCCAGCGGAATCTGTGCGAGCAGCGATTCCTGCTGCACCACGCTCAATGCACCGGTCATGTCGGTCTGGATGAAGCCTGGGGCCACACAGTTGACCGTGATGCCGCGGCTGCCCACTTCGCGCGCAAGTGCTCGGGTCAAGCCTGCCACGCCGGCCTTCGCGGCTGCATAGTTGACTTGGCCCGCATTGCCCATCGCACCGACCACGCTTGTGATGCTGACGATGCGGCCAAAGCGCTGCTTCATCATCGGGCGCAGCACGGCTCGGCTCATGCGGAAGACGGCCTTCAGATCGGTGTCGAGCACGGCATCCCAATCGTCGTCTTTCAGCCGCATCGCCAGCATGTCGCGCGTGATGCCGGCGTTATTCACAAGCACGTGTAGTGCGCCGGCTTCGCGCATGATTTGGGCGATCAACGCCTCACCGGCCAAGCCATCATTTACATCGAGCACGGCACCGGCACAGCCAGGATAGGCGCTCAGCGCCTCAGAGACCACTGCGGCGCCGGCTTGGCTGGTCGCGGTGCCGGTCACTGCCAGCCCACGACCGGCCAGTTCCAACGCGATTGCCGCGCCGATGCCGCGTGACGCACCGGTGACGAGCGCCACCAGTCGCTCGGGTGTCTTGTCGCCATTGCTCATGCCAGCACCTGTTGTCTGGCTTGCGCAAGCGTTGTTGGGTCATACAGCGCGATGCCCTGCAACGCAGGATCAATGCGTCGCACCATGCCCGCCAGCACCTTGCCCGGACCGCACTCAACCAAGGTCGACGCGCCGCGTGCCGCCATCGCGCGCACCACTTCAACCCAACGCACCGGACCGAACGCCTGGCGATATAGCGCGTCGCGAAGGGCGTCTGCATCGGTGGGCGATGCCACGTCGACGTTGTTGACCACCGGAATGCGCGGCACAGCGAAGTCAACATCCGCCAGCCGCCCGCGCAGTTCTTCGGCGGCTGGTCGCATCAGGCTCGAATGGAACGGTGCCGAGACGGAAAGCGGTAGCGCGCGCTTGGCGCCGCTGGCCTTCAGCAGCATGCAGGCTGCATCCACGCCAGCTTTGCTGCCTGCAATGACGGTCTGGGCGGGGTCATTGAAATTCACAGCCTCGGCGACTTCACCCGACTGCCTTGTCGATTCCTCACACAACGCTTTCACCTGAGCCGACTCAAGCCCGAGGATCGCAGCCATCGCGCCAGTACCTACCGGGACCGCACGCTGCATGGATTGCGCGCGAAAGCGCACCAGTGGCGCGGCCTGGGTCAGCGTCAATGCGCCGGACGCCACCAGCGCCGAATACTCGCCCAGTGAATGGCCAGCCACCACGGCCGGTTCAGCGCCACCTTCTGCGAGCCAAGCACGATAAGCCGCGACACCCGCCACCAGCATCACCGGTTGTGTGTTGCTGGTCAAAGCGAGCACATCGGCTGGGCCTTCTGCAATTAACTGACTCAGATCCTGGTCCAGCGCATCGGATGCCTCAGCCAGCGCTTGTCGTACGGCCGGATGGTCACCCCAGGCGTTCAGCATGCCAACCGACTGCGAACCTTGGCCAGGGAACATGAAAGCGAAAGCAGTCATCGTGAGGCTGGACTCGAAATGGATGGGAAATTCATGAAAAAAATGGCTAAGCCGCTTATGGATAAACCATACACCGCTAGTAAATCAGGAGCACCGCGCCCCAGGTGAAGCCGCCGCCCACCCCTTCCAGCAGCACGGTGTCACCGCGCTTGACGCGCCCAGCCCGTACGCCTTCATCAAGCGCGAGCGGAATCGACGCAGCCGACGTGTTGCCGTGCTCGGCCACGGTGACGATCACTTTTTCCATCGGCAGCTTCAGCTTCTTCGCGGTGCTTTGCATGATCCGAATATTGGCTTGGTGCGGGATCAGCCAGTCGATATCGACACTGGTCATCTCGGCCTTGGCCAGCGTAGTGCGTGCGGCGCTCTCAAGCACGCCAACCGCGAGCTTGAACACCGCCTTCCCGTCCATTTTCAGCACCGGGTCGCCTATCACCTTGCCGCCCGAGACTTGCCCTGGCACGCACAAGATGCCGACCTGGCTGCCGTCGGCATGAAGGTCCGAGGCGAGGATGCCGGGCTGGTCGCTGGCTTCGAGCACCACCGCGCCGGCGCCGTCACCAAACAGCACGCAGGTGGTGCGATCATTGAAATCAAGAATGCGCGAAAACGTTTCTGTGCCGACCACCAACGCACGGCTGGCAGCGCCGGTCTGGATCAACGAATCGGCTACGGTCAATGCGTAGACAAAACCGCTGCAAACCGCCTGCACATCGAACGCGGGGCAGCCCTTGATGCCAAGCTTGTGCTGCAGGATTGCGGCGGTTGACGGAAACACCATGTCCGGCGTCGAAGTCGCCACCACGATCAGATCGATCTCCTCGGCCGCGCGGCCGGCCGCTTCCAGCGCATTCCGACAAGCGTGCAGCGCAAGTTCGCTGCTCGGTACATCGGGCTCGGCAAAATGGCGCGCCCGGATGCCGGTGCGCTCAACGATCCAGTCATCCGACGTCTCCACTCCGCGTTCCGCAAGTTCTGCCGCCAATTCGGCGTTCGACAGGCGACGGGGCGGCAGATAACTGCCGGTGCCGACAATGCGCGAGGTGCGCCGTCCTGGCAAGGGTTTGGTCATCGGTTCAGGGATTGGATTTCAAGAAGCCGGCGGCCGGCTGCTCATTGAGCAGCGGTGCGGCATGCGCGATCCGGCTTCGGACCCGGTCGAGCAAATCGTTGTGCGCCGCATCATACGCGCGGGTCAGCGCGTGCTGAAATGCGAACACGTCGGCGGAACCGTGACTCTTGAAGACCAGACCACGCAAGCCCAACAACGCGGCGCCGTTGTAGCGACGGTGATCAACCCGGCGTTTGAACGATTTCAGGATGGGCAGCGCCAGCAAACCGACTCCTTTGGTGAGCAGGTTGCGTGCGAACTCTTCCTTCAAAAAGCCGTTGATCATGCTGGCCAGCCCTTCGCTGGCTTTGAGCGTCACGTTGCCGACGAAGCCGTCGCAGACCACGATCTGCGCGGTGCCCTTGAAGATGTCGTTGCCTTCCACGTTGCCAATGAAGTTCAGGTCGCCGGCTGCGCCCGCTGCACGCAGCAACTCACCCGCATGCCGAATGGTTTCACTGCCCTTGATGGCCTCCTCGCCGATGTTGAGCAGGCCAACACTCGGGTGATCGCCGCCGCCTTGCGCAGCGACCAAGGCCGAACCCATCACCGCGAACTGCAGCAGATGTTCGGCGGTGCAGTCGACATTGGCGCCCAAATCAAGCACAGTGGTGGCGCCACCGGCTGCATTCGGCAACTGGGTGGCAATCGCGGGTCGGTCGATGCCCTCAAGTGTTTTGAGCAAATAACGTGCGATCGCCATCAGTGCGCCGGTATTGCCAGCCGATACCGCAGCTTGCGCGCGGCCATCCTTGACCTGTTGGATTGCGATCCGCATTGACGAGTCTTTTTTCCTGCGCAATGCCACCTCGATCGGATCGTCCATCGCGATGACTTCACTCGCGGGTACGAACTCGACGTTCGGGTGCTTGAAAGCGGCAAGCGCCTCTGCACGCCCAATCAGCAACAGGCGCGCATTGGGCTGCCGTTGCAAGAAGCGCTCGCAAGCCAGCAGGACCACGTCAGGGCCGTGATCGCCGCCCATGCAGTCGACCGCAAGCGTGGTGGTGCTCACGCGTTAGCGAAGCAACGAGCTGGCTCGACGGTCGTCGACTACAACGGCCAGCAACTCAGCGCCCGGTTCAGGCTTCTGACTTGTTTTTGAGCACTTGACGGCCACGGTAGTAGCCATTCGGGCTGACGTGGTGGCGCAGATGCGTCTCACCCGTGGTTGGCTCGACGGCGATGCCCGGCACCGACAGGGCGTAGTGCGAACGGTGCATGCCGCGCTTGGACGGCGACTTCTTGTTTTGCTGAACAGCCATGATGAATCCTGAAAAACCAAAGGATGAAAAGAAAAAGCACTTGAGCCCAAGTGCCTGCAGGCCCAGGGAAGCAGAGCGGTCGCAAGACCACCGGCTCGCCCGACACCGGCTAGTGTCGACTGGGGCGCCAGGCGAAACGGCTCTGGCTCAACCAAGCTGCAGCAGCGCAGCAAGGCTCAAGGCCATTTGCAGCCGAGATGCCCGAGTCAGAAAACGCGTGCCGCAAAACCCGCTTATTCTAGCGGATGCGCCTTGGCGCGTCACTTGGATTTGTCGCGCAACTGCTCCAGGGCAGCGAATGGATGCGCGGGCTTGGTCACATCTTCGAACGCTGGGTCGACCGCGCTCGACTTCACAGCAACCGGGCAGTCTTCGTGCATCGGCACCACCGGCAACGCAAGCAGCAGCTCGTCTTCGATCAGCTCCCGCAGATCCAACGCATCGTCGATCGCCAACACGTCTTCTTCTGCTTCGTCGTCTTCCATCTCGGCAGTGGCTTCGTCGGCGACGAACCGAAACCACCGATCCGCAGCAAGAGCAACCACCACCGGCTCCAGACACCGCTGGCAGGTCATCGGCAATGTCGCGTCCGCTATCAGATGCAGCCACGGTTGGCGCATGCTGCCGGACGTGCCGCGCAGCTCTCCATCGGCACCCCAGCGAATCTGGCCATCGCCTGCCGGCCCAACCACTTCAGCCGCCAGGCGGCGGTATTCGGCCAGCTGGTCGCTGCCTTGCAAGTGTCCAGCGTCCTGCGCAAAAGCCGCGACATCGAGACGTTTGGGGGGAGAAGTGGCGTCATGATTCATGCAGTGGCAGTGTAAGAGAATCGAATCGATGACCCCACACGCCGACCCTGCTGCGCCGCTTTCGTCCGCATCCCCCCGCTTGCTCGTGCTTGCATCGACGTCGCCGTACCGGCGCGAGTTGCTCGCACGCCTGCGGCTGCCATTCGACGTGCAGGCGCCGCATGTGGATGAGTCAGCGCAGCCCGGCGAAACGCCGCGCACGCTGGCTTTGCGGCTGGCAGCCGAGAAGGCTCGCGCAGTGGCGGCCCGGTACCCGGACGCTGTCGTGATCGGTTCCGACCAAGTCGCTGAGCTTGCGGGCGAGGCGCTTGGCAAGCCGGGCAGTCACGACAACGCAGTGCGCCAGCTGCAGCGCATGCGGGGTCGGTCGATCGTGTTTCACACAGCGTTGACGGTTTGCTGCCATGCGTTGGGGTTCGAACAAAGCGAGGTGGCGGCAGTACGGGTGCAAGTGCGCCCGCTCGACGACACGGCGATCGAGCGCTATCTGCGGGCTGAGCAGCCTTATGACTGCGCTGGCAGCGCGAAGAGCGAAGGTCTCGGCATCGCCTTGCTTGACACGATCGACAGCGATGATCCGACCGCTTTGGTCGGCCTGCCTCTGATCCGATGCTGCAGGATGTTGCGCGCGGCTGGTTTCGAGTTGCCATGACGACGATGCTTCAGGCAGCGCCTGCGGATCGACGCGGGCGCCTCTATCTGGTGCCTGCGCCGCTCGACTTCGGCTGCGCCGACTCGAGCCCGATCGAGCAGTCGGTGCCCCTCGGCACGCTGCAGATTGCTGCGCGCCTGACCCACTGGATCTGTGAGAACGCAAAGAGCACGCGGGCTTACCTGAAACGCGTGGATGCGGTCTGCCCGCTCGCGCTGCCGCTGCAGTCGTTGAATCTGCAGGAACTGCCCCGTGAGGTGCATAAAAAGGGCGATCACACCGGCAGTACGTTCGACGCCCGTTCGCTGCTTGACCCGGCGTTGGCTGCGCATGACATCGGACTCGTCAGCGAAGCCGGCATGCCCGCAGTTGCCGATCCCGGATCGTCCGTGGTGCGCGCGGCGCATGAACTGAAACTCGATGTGGTGCCGCTGGTTGGCCCAAGCGCCTTGCTGCTTGCGCTGGCGGCAAGCGGCCTGAATGGCCAGCAATTCGCGTTCGCTGGCTATCTGCCGGTGGAGTCGGACGCCCGCCGGCGCCGCATCGTCGAGTTGGAGTCGATCGCGCTGAAGACCGCGCAGGCGCAGCTGTTCATCGAGACACCGTATCGCAATGGGGCCTTGTGGCAAGCGCTGTTGCAGACACTGCAGCCGAACACGCGGCTCGCCTTTGCGAGCGGGCTCACGCTGGCCGATGGCCATGTGGCCAGTCGCTTGGTTTCGGGTTGGCGTGCTGAGAGGCATTCGGCCACGCCAGGCGATTTGCCCACCGTGTTTGCGCTGGGGCGTTGAAGGCGCAGCGCCAATTGCAGTCAGCGGAGCGCTGGCGCCTCGCGCAGCACGCGCGCGCTGCCCTCGCCCACCGCCATGCCGAAGCGCTTGATGACGCGCTCGAACATGCCCTCATGCTGCGTGTAGTCAACCAGCTCCTCGGCTTTGACGACGTCGCGCGCAACGAAGTCGACACTGCCGAGCTGGTCGGCTAGGCCCAGATCGATTGCGCGTTGGCCAATCCAGAACAGCCCGCTGAACATTTCCGGCGTTTCTTTCAGGCGGTCTCCGCGGCCGACCTTCACGATGTCGATGAACTGCTGGTGCACCAAGTCGATCATCTGCTGTGCATGGGCGCGCTGGGCATCGGACTGCGGCGAGAACGGATCGAGAAAGCCTTTGTTCGTGCCCGCCGTCAGCAGCCGACGCTCGATGCCCAGCTTGTCCATCAGTCCGACGAAACCGAAACCGTCGATCAGCACACCGATGCTGCCGACGATGCTGGCTTTGTTCACATAGATCTTGTCGGTGGCCGCAGCGATGTAGTAGGCGGCTGAGGCGCAGCTTTCTTCCACCACCGCATAGATGGGTTTGGCATGGCGCGCGCGCAGCCGGCGGATCTCGTCGTTGATCATGCCGGCCTGCACCGGGCTGCCGCCGGGCGAGTTGATCAGCAGCACGAGCGCCTTTGAGCCGCTGTCTTCCAGCGCGCTTTTCATCGCAGCGTTGATGTGCTCGGCGCTGGCGTTGCCTTCCGCGCCAATCTCACCGCGAATCTCAACCACTGCCGTATGCACGGACGGTTTCACTGCGCCGCCAGGCACGGAGCGGAAGAACAACCACCAAGCGAGCGCCACAATCAACAACAACCACAAAAGCCGCGTGAATATGCGCCAGCGCCGCGTTGAACGCTGTTCGGCCAGCGCCTCGAATGCAAGCCGCTCCAGCGTCTGGCGCTCCCAGCCGGTCGGCCGCGCTGCGTCGTCTCGTGCCGCTGCAATCCGGTCCTGCTCGCCCGCGCTCATCGGTGCGGACGCATACGGGTCGGGGCCCGAGCCGCGCGGCCCGTAGGAATCGGTCATGGGTTGACGCTCGGTGTGAAATGGGATGACGCGAGCGGGCTCAAAAAGCGACCGCACGCAAGTCGTACGCAGTATGCCAGCGCACCACGCCGCCAGCCTCGCTTAAGGCAATGGTGACCAACGGACCGCGGCACGGCCCACCAGCACAGGCGCCGTTGTCGGGCCGATAGGTTGCACCATGTGAGGCGCAGATCAGCCACTGCCCGGTCTCGTCGAAAAACCGGTTCGGCTGCCAGTCCAGCTCCATCGCAACGTGGGTGCAACGGTTCAGATAGGCATGAACAGCGCCTTGGTAGCGAATCGCGAACGCGCGACAAGTCTGGCCGCGGTAGGTCACGTCGAACGGCACCGCGGAGCCGCCGTCGACCAACTCGTCCGAGCGGCAAAGCGGATGGATTACCGCCTCGGTCATGGCAGCAGCAACCAGTCGTGCAGTTCGCGCACGCTGTGCAGCACAACCAGCGGCTTGCATGCGTAGAGGCCCGGCGGCTCGTGCGCGCCCCAGGCTACGCCGAGGCTCGGGCAACCCGCGTTCAGCGCAAGCTGCAAATCGTGCGTGGTGTCACCGATCATCAATGTGCGTGCAGGCTCGGTGTGCAGTTGATCCATCAACTCATGCAGCATGCGCGGATCGGGCTTGCCGGCGGTCTCGTCTGCGGTGCGCGACGCATCGAACAAGCCGGACAACTCGACCGCGGACAGCGCCTCATCCAGCCCGCGCCGACTCTTGCCAGTTGCGACTGCCAGCAGCCGCTGCTGCGCTTTCAGCGCAGCCAGCATCTCGAGCACACCGTCGAACAGCGCGATGTCGTGCTGGCGCTGAACATAGTGATGGCGATAGCGTTCACCAAGCAATGGCCATTTTTCCTTCGGCACGTCCGGCGCCGCGTGCGCAAGCGCCTGCGACAACCCCAGTCCGATCACGAACGAAGCGCTGTGATCGTCCGGCACGGTGCCGCCGACGTCGCGCACCGCCTCCTGGATGCAACGCGTGATGATTCGGGTCGAGTCGAACAAGGTTCCGTCCCAGTCGAAGACGATCAGATCAAAACGATGCGCGGCAGGAGTCGAGGTCATGGCTTTCAGTATTGCGCAACCGATTTAAACCTGCGGCCGAGTCGGCGCAATGCGCTTGAGCCAATCGCTCAGCTCCGCTGGAAGTTCGGCCTGCAGTTGCAGCGGCGCCTCGGTCGCCGGATGCGCAAAGCCGAGCCGCCAGGCATGCAAAAACATGCGCTTGAGCCCGTCCTTTTGCAGTGACTTGTTGCGCTCGAAGTCACCGTACTTGTCGTCGCCCGCAATGCCATGCCCGGCACTCGCAAGGTGCACGCGGATTTGGTGCGTGCGGCCGGTCTTGATCGTCACCTCGAGCAGGCTGAAACCCGATACCCGCGCGGCCAGCTTGACCAGCGTGACCGCGCGCATGCCGTCCGGGTCCAGCGCGTCCACCACACGCACACGCCGCTCACCGTCGGGCCGGGTGAACTTGTGCAGCGGCTGGTCAAGCACCTTGCGGTTCGCGGGCCAGTCGCCGAGCACGAGCGCCAGATAAGTCTTTGCCGTGGCGCGGTCGCGAAACTGCGCCTGCACCCGCGTCAACGCACTGCGCTTTTTTGCGACCAGCAGCACGCCCGACGTTTCCCTGTCCAGCCGGTGTACCAGTTCCAGAAACCGCGCCTCCGGCCGGGCCGCGCGCAATTGCTCGATCACGCCGAATTGCACACCGCTGCCGCCATGCACGGCAACGCCGGCTGGCTTGTCGAGTGCGATCAGGTGATCGTCCTCGAACAGCACGTTAAAGGCACGCGGCGGTGCGGCAGCCACGCCTGCGGACGAGCCGGCCCACGGCAACGGCCGACGCAGCGGCGGCAGCCGGATCGAGTCGCCGGCCTGCACGCGGGTATCGGCGCTGGCGCGACCCTTGTTCACGCGAACCTCGCCGCTGCGGATGATCCGGTAGACCAGCGTCTTGGGCACGCCCTTCAACTGCCGCAACAAGTAATTGTCGAGCCGCTGACCCGCCGATTCTTCATCGACATCGACGTGCAAAACGCTCGGAGCAGCGTCTTTCGGGTTCACGCCTATAATCATTTTTCCGGTCCGGCTTCGATGCTCAAGCGCTTGATTCGATTTGCTTTATTCAAATTTGGCAAACAACAATCACGAATTAGAGCATGTGAGAAAAAGCCGCACTGGAAGGTCGATGCCGCCTTTGCTCCCCTGCTTGCGCCGATAAACGCTGGTGCCTTTATGCGCCACGTCCCCCTCTGCAGCTCGTGGTGAGCCCAAGGAAACCGGGCCGATCTTTGAAACAAGAATTTTCGGCTTTCGTACAAAAGAATCCTTGCAACAAGAAATGCCGCTGTCCCTGGTTGCCTGCAGATCGATCTCGGCAACCAAGACTCGGCGCACAGACCATGGTGACCAGTGCGCCCGCCCAAATGGCGTTCGACGAATCGTTGCGACAGCACGGCAAGACCGTTGCTCAAGCATTTCGGTCACCAAGAGGTGTCGCGTTTGGTCCGAATGCATCGTCTGCCGAAATCGTGCAGCCGCCTCGGCAACCAACCGAATCATGCGCTTTGACCTTCCCAGGCTCAGCTGCCGTGACGTGCTTTCGCAGGCCTGAATCGGCTGCGCAACGCACCTCGCACGGTTGAGCCGCAGGTCGGCAAACGTTTCTTTCCTTTCGCATCGTCGTTCTTTCGTCGCTGGCCGCTGAGTAAGCGCGCTGGCAAAGGCGTCCGTTTCAAAGCCTCGGTCCGAAGGCATCGTTGGCTTGCTGCCCAGCAGCGAGCCGGTTTGTCTTTTGAACAGAATGAAGAGGTACGCACTCCATGAAACGGATGCTGATCAACGCGACCCAGGCCGAAGAACGCCGGTTGGCCATCGTCGACGGGCAAAAACTGCTCGACTATGAAATCGAGATCGAAGGGCGCGAACAGCGCAAGGGAAACATCTACCAGGCGGTGGTGACCCGGGTCGAGCCGTCGCTCGAAGCCTGTTTCGTCGACTACGGCGAAGACCGCCACGGCTTTCTGCCGTTCAAGGAAATCTCGCGCCAGTTCTTCCAGCCCAACGGCAACGGCGGTGGTGGCAACGGCGGCTCTGCTCGCATCAACGAGGTCATCAAGGAAGGCCAGCAACTGCTGGTTCAGGTCGAGAAAGAAGAACGCGGCAACAAGGGCGCAGCCCTGACCACGTTCGTGAGCCTGGCTGGCCGCTACGTGGTGCTGATGCCGAACAATCCACGCGGCGGCGGCGTCAGCCGCCGCATCGAGGGGGAGGACCGCGCCGAGCTCAAAGAGGCGATGGACCAGCTCGAGTATCCGGACGGCATGAGCATCATCGCGCGCACCGCCGGCATCGGCCGCAGCGCGCCGGAATTGCAGTGGGACCTGAACTACCTGCTGAAGCTCTGGGATGCGATCGACGGCGCTGGCAAAGGTGGCAAGGGCGCATTCCTGATCTACCAGGAATCCTCCCTCGTGATCCGCGCGATCCGCGACTACTTCAACCATGACATCGGCGACATCCTGATCGACACGGACGACGTGTATGAGCAGGCGCACCAGTTCATGAGCCACGTGATGCCCGAGCACGCGACCAAGGTCAAGCGCTACCGCGACGACGCACCGCTGTTTTCCCGTTTCCAGATCGAGCACCAGATCGAGTCGGCCTATGCGCGCACCGTGCAGCTGCCGTCCGGTGGCGCGATCGTGATTGACCACACAGAGGCACTCGTCTCGGTCGACGTGAACTCGGCACGCGCGATCCGCGGCGGCGACATCGAAGACACCGCGACTCGCACGAATCTGGAAGCCGCCGACGAAGTCGCGCGCCAGATGCGCCTGCGCGACCTGGGCGGCCTGATCGTGATCGACTTCATCGACATGGACGAAAGCCGCAATCGCCGCGACGTGGAAAACCGCCTGCGCGATGCGTTGCGGCAGGACCGTGCCCGCGTGCAATTTGGCTCGATCAGCAAGTTCGGCCTGATGGAGATGAGCCGCCAGCGCCTCAAACCTGCGCTGTCCGAAGGCGCCTCGATCCCCTGCCCGCGCTGCGGCGGCTCCGGCCACATCCGCGACACCGAAAGCTCGGCGCTGCAGATCCTGCGCATCATCCAGGAAGAGTCGCTGAAGGACAACACGGCGTCGGTCATGTGCCAGGTGCCGGTCGATGTGGCTTCGTTCCTGCTGAACGAGAAGCGCACCGAGATCACCAAGATCGAATACAAGCAGCGCATCAACATCCTGATGGTGCCGAACAAGTCGCTGGAGACGCCGAACTATCGGCTCGAGCGCCTGAAGCACGACGACCCGCGCCTTGACCAGCTGCAGGCCAGCTACCAGCTCGCCGACGAGCCCGACGATGCAACCTCGGTCACCCGCCGCTCTCAAGAACCGACCAACAAGCAGACACCATTGATCAAAGGGGTGCTGCCTGACGCACCGGTGCCGCCGCCGCAGCCACGCGCACCGCGCCGTGGTGCTGAAGAAGCAGTGGCCGCTGCACCGGCGCCTGCGGAACCCGCGCCGGCCAGCGCGAACACCGGCGCCGAGCCATCAAGCGCTGCTGCCACCGCTGCCGCTGCCCTGATGGCGGCGGAACACAGCGTGGTCGGGTGGTTGAAGCGGGTGTTCGGTGCGCCTGCACCGGCGCCGACCGAAGCCCCGACCCAGCCGCCAGCTGGGACAGGTGATGCTGCTGCGCCGCGGCGACCGCAAGACCGCCGCGACGAGCGGCCGACCCGCCGTGGCAGCGAGAGTCGTGGTGGTGAAGGCAGCCCAGGCGGCAGCAGCGATGGTCGCGGCGAACGCAATCGCCGCGGTGGCAGTGGCCGCAACCGCAACCGCGGCGAGGCAACCGACAGTGGCGGCACCCCATCATCCGGACAGTCGCCACGAGGCGCAGCCGACGGGAGCCGTGATGAGTCGCGCATGAGCAACGACGCCCGCACGCTCCGCCCGTCAGGCGGCACCGAGGCAGAAGAAAACGCGCACGATTCGTCCAACCGCGCAGACCGCAACGGCGACGCGGCACGCGGCTCCCGCAATGGCGAGCAGCGCCGTGGTGGGCGCAATGGCGGCAACGCCCAACGCGCGGAAAGCGCCGCGTTCGATCCAGCGCCCACCGACGGCGCGGCCGAGGCGCCGACGATACTCAATGGCACTGTGGCGGCCGAAACGTTCGATGACAACGTCGGCGAAGCTCGGCCTGAAGGCACGAGTCGGCCACGGCGCGAACGCGGCGGCCGCGGCGGCGCGCGCCGTGGTGAGCGTGGTGACCGTCCGGAGCGCACCGAACCGGACGATCGCGGTCGTGACGCCATGGGCAACGAGCGCACCGAGGGCGTCGATGCCGCGTACGCAATGCCCGACACGGATCGAGCCGGGATGCCGGGCCAGGGCAATAACGATGCCTCTGCAACGATCCGCCCCAGCATGCAGTCCAGCGACCTCGCAACCGCTGCGAGCGATCCCGGCGAGCGTCAGCCAGTCGGCCGCGCAGCAGGCTCCGACGATGCAGAAGGAGCGGCCAACGACACCGCGTCCGAGCCGCAGCGCAGTCGACGCAACACCGAGCGGTCCGGCCGAGACCGGCGCCCGCGCGGTGACCGATCGGCGGCCACCAGCAGCAGCGCATCCAGTGCGTCGTCTGTCGACACGTCAGGGGACGAATCGGTCGAACGACCGCAGCAGACGCGCGGGGCCATGGACGTCGCTGGGGTAATGGATTCAATTTATCCATCGACGCAGCCGGCCCCTGGAGAGACACCCAGTTTGCTGATTTCGGCAGCAGAAGTCTCGACCGTTGCGTCGTCGAATCTGCACGACTCGGAAATGGTGGTCAAGGACGCCGCGGCTGCACCGAACGGTGCGACAGCGAACGTTGGCTCGACTGCGTTGCCGAAAGCGCAGGCATTCGCGCTGCCGGTCGACCAGCTTGCAAATGTGGCGGAAGGCGCCGGTCTCCAGTGGGTTCAATCGGACGCCGACCGGGTCCGATCGGTACAGCAGACGACTGCTGCCGAGCCCATTCCACCGCGTGTGCCGCGGGAGCGTGCACCGATGACAGCGCCCGACGACAGCGCGCTGGTAATGGTCGAAACCCGCAAGGCGCTGCCCGAGCTGAAGCTGCCGCAGCAGTAGTTGCAGCGATTACGGCGGCCGAGGCCCGCGATGGGCCACGGCCGCCGTTTTCATAAGGCGGGGCCGCTTCAGCCGAACGGCGCGCTCCGCGGTGGTCGAAGTGCCGACGTCCAAGCGGCAGACGCACGGTGAGCACGTATCGCTTCGCTTTGCGCCTCTCCCCATGCCCGTCGACCGTGAAGGCGCGCAGCAATCACGTCCGCATCCAACAAGCGCTTGTGCAGTGACCAGCCAGCGACGACTGGCGCTGAAGCAGGCCGGTACCGCCAAGCTGGGCCCCTGCCATCGGCGAACGATCGCATTGTGATCGCCCGACCCCACAGCCTGCGCTTGGCCCGCCGATGGCGGGCCCGAACGCGCTCGGTCCCGTCCACGGCATCCCAGGCAGGACTCCGAACAGCCCATTCAAGGACAGCAGCAGATGCCGGTCTGCGCCAAGCCGTCGGTCATCCCTTTGTGAAGTGTCCGAGATCAGGCCGAACCCTGCAAGCGGCGGGCAACCCAGGGTGCGTTTGCGGTGAACCCGTCGGCCAGGCAGCCACAGCATGCAGATGCCACGAGCGCGCGGCGAAGCCGGGCGGCGCACAGGTGGCAATTGCGTCCGCCCGGTGCGGGGCATTCCCAGCGGCGTTGAATCGGCCGATTGATCAACGGCTTTTTTCCAACGATTGCAGCCGCAGCAGGCCGTAAGCGCCATCGCGGACCACCAACTATCCGTGGATTGCCCAGCCAGTCTTCTGCAGCAACACCGCATCGCGCCAAGCGCTGGCGCCACTGGCATCGGACGCGGTCAGCGCGGCTGCCAGTTGCTGGTCCCGCTCAGCCCGGTCGCCGCTGGCATGCGCGCTCATTGCAAGCAGCCAGTGCGCGACCGTGCGCAATCGAGCCTGCTGGCGGGCCACTTCCTCAACGTCGGCAACATGCCCGGACGGCGACGACGCAGCCGCGAGTTGCGCGAGCACCGTCTGGGCCATGGCTGCTGCACGCCCAGGCTGATTTGCATGCAACTGTCCCCAGGCGTCGAGCAAAGCGGCGTGCTGCGCGCGGGCGCGGTGCTGCACGCGCCACTGTTCGGCTTGCCGTGGCAACGCGAACAGCTTGGACACCGCGCGCAGCGCAAGGTACAGCAACACGAACCCGATGAGCAGCAGCGCCAGCGTCAGATTCAACGACAGATCGATCCGGTATGGCGGCCAGAACACGGTGACGGTGCCGGGATCGCTGCCCGCGAACAGCGCCAGCGCGGTGGCCATCGCGAACAGCCCGATCAACCAAAGTGCAAACCGCATCGCCGGGGAATCGTCTCGATGTTCTTAAAAAAAGACCGCTGGGAAAGCGCTTGATTCGCGGCGAGTGAGCCGCGCGATCAACGCACCGCCAGCGCGGAATTGGCGGCCGCCAACGCTGCCAGCGATTCGTCGATGCGCGGCAGCTCGACGGCATCCGCCTGAACCCGCAGTTGTTGCAATTGGCCAATTGCGATCTCGGTTTTGCGCGCGCTCAGATTGAAGTATTTGCCGATCAGTGCACTGGCTGCGGCCAAGTCGACGCGTGCCGGCTCAAGCTGTCGCGCAAACAAGCCGAGCCGCGCGCTTTGCAACAACAGCTTCAAGTTCTCGCGCACGAAAAACCCCTGTTCGGGCGACAGCAACGCGGCGTCCGGGTGATCAATGCGCGTGACCCGTAATAAGCCCCGCGCTTCGCCGATCACCGCTTGCAGGATTCGCCGCCAATGGGACGGCTCCTCTCCCGGTGCAACCGTGTCTAGTACAAACGCAGGAGGGAGCAGGCGGCCCGGTGCGTTTGCCAGAGGCAGGTCGTCAACTGCGCGCATCAAATCGTCGATGCGCGCGGCCAGGCTCGCCGTATCCATCAGCTGGGTGCTGGTGAGTTTGTCGAGATCGCGTGCCACGGCACGCTGGGCATCGGTCAGCCGCGGCTGGGCCGCAGCGTCGATGCGTTGAGCAACCGTTTTAAGCGCTGCAATCAACGGCCCGGCGCCGCCCGTAAGCTGCGCCTGCTGCTGGGCAAAACGCAGCGTTGATTCGAGATCAATACCGAGACTTTCATTCGTCGAGCGCGACAGGGTCTGCACCAGTCCTTCGATTCGCGCGCGTTGCATTGCGACCTCGCGCACCCGGGCATCGGTCAGTGCCAGTTGCGCAGCGGTATCGCGCACCAGCGCTTCGGCCTGCAGCGACCGTTCACGTGCCTCTGCAGCTTGGGACTGAGCCACGGCGCTCTGGCGGGCGAGTTGCTGCTGCGTGTTGTCAAGTCGACGCCAAAGCAACGCAGCAGCTGTCAGTGCCAACACGGCGGTCACCAGCGCGAGCCAGCGCACCAGTGTGGCGCCGACTTCGCGTTGCGCGGCGAATGCCGCATGCGGGCTGTGGCTGCCGCTGTCGACAGGCAGCTCGGCAACGGTCGATGCGGCGGTCATTCACGGGATCTTATCGACGCAAGCACCGCCAACAGCGTCGGTTGTGACTCATGCACCACACCGAAGCCGGCTGCGCGCGCGGCGTGTGCCACCCGCGGATGGGTCGCAATTGCGTTGGCGTTTGCCAACTCGGCTTGCAACCCCTGGGGGAGCAATCGCGCGAGGTTCGCAACCGCTTCTGCGCTGCTGAAGAGCCACCAGGCGCCCTGTTGCAGCGCGACTTCGGCTTGCGCAAGTTGCGCCGGCTGCCAGTGCGGCGCCCGGCGCTGGTAGGCGCCGACCTGATCCACCAGCACGCCCGCCTGCTGCAGCTGCTGGGCAAGCCAGTCGCGACCGGCCAGCCGACCGTCGGCGTCCAGCCCTCGCACGATCAGCACCTGCTGGCCCGGCCGGACCTGCGGCTGCACCGCACGCCACAGCGATTCCGAATCGAACTGCACCGCGTCGGCGGCCGGCTGGTCGATGCACCGAGGCGCAACACCGGCTTCGCGCAACGCAGCCGCGCTACCGGGCCCCGGCGCCCATGCTCTGGTATTGGTAGCAAGAAATACAGATTCAGCCTGCGCATCTGCCGGTTTTGCCGCAAAAAAATGGGTTACTGCGTTGCTGCTGACGAAAAACACCGCCGCGTATCGTTGCAGCTGGTTCCAGCATTCCTGCACCGGCCCCAGGTCATGCGGCGCCGCAATCTCCAGCAGCGGCAGCACGATCGTCCCGATGCCCTGCGTCTGCATCTCAGCCGCCCAACGCTCGCTTTGCGCGGCCGGGCGGGTCAGCACAACCGGCAGCATCGGTCGGCGCGCGCTCGGCGTCGCGGTCGGTGTGGTCAGGCGCTCACGCCGGGCTGCGCACCGCCGGCGATCAGCTCGGCCGCCACGTGTTGGCCAAGCGCTTCGGCTTCGTCCAGATCAACCACGGCACTGGCTGCGCCAGCGCGCACCAATGCGGGCGCGGGCGTACCGGCTGTCAGCCCCTGCAGTTCCCCCCAGGCCGCGTCGAGCCGCAGCGCCAGCCCAAGGCTGCGCGCATCGACAAATTCCGCATGCGCGGCCAGCGGCATCGAGCAGCTCCCGCCCATCGCACGGCTGACCGCGCGTTCGGCCGCGGTGGCCAGCAGCGTCGGCTGATGCGAGAGCGGCAGCAGCGCGTCGATCAGGTCTTCACGCCCAGCGCGCACTTCGATCGCAAGCGCGCCCTGGCCGGCAGACGGCAGCATGTCGGCCGGCTCGAAGTACTCCGCGATGCGCAGTTCGAGCCCAAGCCGCAGCAGCCCCGCAGCGGCCAGCACGATCGCCGAATAGTCGCCCTTGTCCAGTCGCGCAAGCCGGGTGTCAAGGTTGCCGCGCAGGGGCTCGATGCGCAGATCGGGCCGGAGCGCGCGCAGCAGCACGCTGCGGCGCAGGCTGGACGTGCCCACCACCGCACCGGCCGGCAGCGCACTGAGCGTGCCACCGGCGTGGCAGACCAGTGCATCGCGCGGGTCCTCGCGCTCTGTCACACAGGCCAGCACGAAGCCTTCAGGCAGCTCCATCGGCACGTCTTTGAGCGAATGCACGGCCAGGTCGGCTCGGCCATCTTCAAGTGCGGCTTCCAGTTCTTTCACGAACAGGCCCTTGCCGCCGACCTTGGACAACGACCGGTCCAGAATTCGGTCGCCGGTGGTGGTCATGCCGAGCAACTCGACTTCGTGGCCAAGTTCCTGCAACTGCTTTTGCACATGCTCGGCCTGCCACAAGGCCAGGCGGCTTTGTCGGGTCGCAATGGTCAGTTTCATGGCGCGTCCGGATGGCTGAGAAAAGGGAGCTGGCAGCGCCTGGAGTGGGCCTGTAATAGCTGGCACGAAACTCGCTTGAAAAGCGCTTCGGGTCATCGAATCGGATGCTAGCATGGCTCCGCTTCAGCGCGCCGCCATGGGCTGCCGGGCCATCGTCCTCGCTCCTTCCCTTCTCCTTTTGGTGCCTGCCGCCTCCCCAGCAAGCGTGAATTGCATGTCGAACAAAAAAAGCAACAAGAAGTACGACGACAGGGCTGCAACAGCTGCGCCGCCGGTGCCCGCGCCTTCGGCCAAAGCGCGCGCCAACGAGCGCCCGTTGGTGGAAGACATCCGGTTGCTCGGTCGGTTGCTCGGCGACGTGATCCGCGAGCAGGAAGGCAAAGCCGCCTTCGAGTTGATCGAGCAGGTCCGCACACTGTCGGTGGCTTACCGGCGCGACGCCGACGAGCGCGCCGATTCGGCGTTGAAAAAGCTGCTGTCCACCTTGAGCGGCGACCAGGCCGTGCGCGTGATCCGCGCATTCACTTATTTCAGCCACTTGGCCAATCTGGCCGAAGACCGGCACCGCATTCGTCGTTACACGATCGATGAGCGCGCCGGCGAATTGCACGAAGGTAGCATCGACGTCGCGCTGCAGCGGCTGCGCGCGGCCCGCATCACACCGAAGGCGGTGGTCGAGATGCTCGAGCATGCTTACGTGTCGCCGGTGCTGACCGCACACCCGACTGAAGTGCAACGCAAGAGCATCCTCGACGCGGAGCGCGGCATCGCGCAGTTGCTGGCTTCGCGCGATGCGATCCGTGCCCGCATCGCGCCCGGCCGCGGTGTGGATGTGCTGGCCGAGGGTGAGCTGGCCGACAACGAAGCGGAATTGAAGGCGCGCGTGCTGCAGCTCTGGCACACGCGGCTGCTGCGTTACTCCAAACTGACGGTGGCCGATGAGATTGAAAACGCGCTCTCCTACTACCGCAGCACATTCCTGCACGAAATCCCGAAGCTCTACGCCCAGCTTGAACGTGCGTTGGGCGATCGTGCGGTGGCGCCGTTCCTGCGCATGGGCCAGTGGATCGGCGGGGATCGCGACGGCAACCCGTTCGTGACGGCCGACACGCTGACCTATGCGCTGAAGCGGCAATCGGAAGTTGCACTGAACCATCATCTGGAAGAAGTGCACCGGCTCGGCGCCGAGCTGTCGCTGTCGGCGCGGCTTGCGCCTGTGACGGACGACCTGCGCGCCTTGGCCGAATCGTCGCCGGACCAGGACGAGCACCGCAAAGACGAGCCTTACCGGCGTGCGCTGACGGGCATCTACGCGCGGCTTGCGGCCACGCTGCACACGCTGGCCGGTGTCGAAGCCGAGCGCCCTGTGGTGGCGGCGCAGCCGCCCTACCCGGACCCCGCCCTGTTTCTGGCCGAGTTGCGCGTGATCGAAGCGTCGCTGGCCGCAAGCCAGGCGCAGTCGATCGCCGCGCAGCGACTGCTGCCGCTGATCCGCGCGGTCGAAGTGTTCGGCTTTCATCTGGCCACGGTCGACCTGCGGCAAAGCTCGGACAAGCACGAGGCGGTGGTCGCCGAGTTGTTGGCCTCCGCGCGCATCGAGCCGAACTACGCCAAGCTCGATGAAGCTGCGCGCCGCGAATTGCTGCTGGTTTTGCTGAACGACGCGCGCAGCCTGCGCGTGTACGGCGCCGAGTATTCCGAGCTGGCCCAGGGCGAGATCGCGATCTTCGAGGCCGCGCTGCAGATGCGCAAGCGCTATGGTGCCCAGGCGATTCGCCACTGCATCATCAGCCACACCGAGACCGTGAGCGACCTGCTCGAAGTGCTGCTGCTGCAAAAGGAAGTCGGCCTCTTCACCGGCACCTTGAACGGTGACGCCCACGCGCAACTGATCGTGGTGCCGCTGTTCGAGACCATCGGCGACCTGCGCAACGGCGCGCCGATCGTGCGTGCGTACTACGAACTCCCCGGCATCGTGAAGATGATCAAACGCTCCGGTGCTGAGCAGGACATCATGCTCGGCTACTCGGACAGCAACAAGGACGGCGGCATCTTCACGAGCAACTGGGAGCTTTATGCGGCCGAGATTGCGCTGGTCGAATTGTTCGAGCAACTCGACGAACAGCACGGCATTGCGCTGCGGCTGTTCCATGGCCGGGGCGGTACGGTGGGCCGCGGCGGGGGTCCAAGCTACACCGCGATCCTTGCGCAGCCACCGGGAACGGTGCGCGGGCAAATCCGGCTCACTGAGCAGGGCGAGGTCATCGCGTCCAAATACGCAAACCCTGAAATCGGCCGGCGCAACCTGGAGACGCTGGTCGCGGCCACGCTCGAAGCCACGCTGCTGCAGCCGACCAAAGCCGCCAGCGCCGACTTCCACGAGGCGGCTGAGGCACTGAGCCAGTCGAGCATGAACGCCTACCGCGCGCTGGTCTATGACACACCCGGCTTCAACGACTATTTCTTCCACGCCACGCCGATCCGCGAGATCGCCGAACTCAATATCGGATCGCGGCCTGCATCGCGCAAGGCCAGCGGCCGAATCGAAGATTTGCGTGCGATCCCCTGGAGTTTTAGCTGGGCGCAGTGCCGGTTGACGTTGCCGGGTTGGTACGGCTTCGGCTCGGGCGTGGAAGCGTTTCTGGCCGGCGACGGCGGCAACGGCAAAGGCCGCGCCGAGCGGCTTGCGCTGCTGCGGCGCATGAATCGGCAATGGCCGTTTTTCACCACGCTCCTGTCCAACGTGGACATGGTGCTGGCCAAAAGCGAGATCGCCTTGGCGGCACGTTATGCGCAACTGGTGGATGAC
Organism: Burkholderiales bacterium; assembly: GCA_038200275.1. Lineage (GTDB taxonomy): Bacteria > Pseudomonadota > Gammaproteobacteria > Burkholderiales > Burkholderiaceae_C > JBBPYC01. Next base: position 10,417 of record JBBPYC010000052.1, on the reverse strand, counting down.
GCCAAGCTGCGCCGCAAGTTCTTCACAACGATCGAAGCCGAGTGGCAGCGCACCACGGAAGCGCTTTCGCAAATCACCGGTCACAAGCAGCGTCTGGCCGACAACCCAGGCCTGCAACGCTCGATCCACCACCGGTTTCCGTACATCGATCCACTGCACCATCTGCAGGTCGAGCTGCTGCGGCGTTACCGCGAAGGCGGCACCGATGACCGCGTGGCCACCGGCATCCACATTGCGATCAACGGGATTGCGGCGGCGTTGCGGAATACGGGGTAGCTGGCGCGGCGGTTGCCAAGCCGTGTTGACAGAACAATCGACGCCTGGCCTGCCCCACGCCAACCGATACCGAACGAACCGAACTCGAACCGCTCGCCGCCGATCGCTGGCAGGCCGAGCGCAGTGATGGAGTGGCCATCACCCGGCGTGGCAAGGTCGTCGCGTGGCTGGTGTAGGCCGAGTCGAGATTTCCCCGTGCCAAAGCTCAACTTGCGGTCGATGGCATCCGTGAACTTCGGTGTGGCCTCACGCTGCGCGACCTGAAGATCGCCGACCAGATCAGGGAAGACAGGCGGTGAATTGTGTGCTTGCCACCGCCGTCGCCCCAGATTCAATCATTTGAGGATGAGCCTGACAAAGCCTCGGACAGGTTGTTTGATCGCGTTGCAAAATCCGGCGCACATGCTCCAAGCTTGTGGCCATTGGAGGTACTCGATGCGCTGGCCTGGGCCGAACGCGGAAACCTTATCGATCCCGACCGACCGCTTCGACCGGCGGCACGCATCCGCGACCTGCAAGTCACGATCGATGCAGACATCACAATGCAGGCGTGGGGAACGACCGCCCCATTGGCTGCATGTTGGCACCTTACGATGTACGTCTCGACTCAACTGGAACGCGCACGGCACATGAATCTGGCTTTGGCCACTCGCGACACCGCACTTCGTACCCCCGCTGCATCGTCGGCTGGAGTCGGCGTCTTGTAACGCCAGCAGGCGCGCCCCGTGCAGGACCAGCGTCTGCCCCACGCAATCAGGCCCAGCTTTCTTCTTGACAACTCCAGAGGCAAATTTCCATGAACCAACAGGACAAATCAACCGACTCGGCGCCCGAGCAGCGGCCCCAACCCGAGCTGCAAAGCACGCGCGGGACCGGCGACGTGCTGGGCGGCTATCGGGCGCCGGGTGACGCAAAGCACCAAGCGAAGTCTCCGACACCGCCGCACGGGGGTGCGCAGGGCTCGAATGCGGCGGATGAACGGGCCGAAGAAGCGCTCGATCACGACCGAGATTATGGCAAATGGGGCGGTAAAAGCGCGGATGAGGGAACCACCCCAGGCGGCTCTGCACAACTTTCGGCTGACGAAGGCGATGCAGCCCGCGGCGGGCAAAAAGGGAAGTCGGCAGGCCAAGCCGTGGAAGGCGAGCCCGATCTGGGCCCGCCCCCAGGACACTATGGCGATGCCGAGATGGGCGGTCAAGGCGACGGCAGCAAACCGGGCATCAAGCGCTGATCCCGACAGCGCTGGTAGCTACTTTTTCTGTAGCGCCTTGTCGGTGATGGACTGCAGCGTGACTCGGGTCGTGATCACCTCGGGACTCAGCATCACCTCGATCAGGGTGCCTTCCTTGCGCGCCAGCGCGGCTTGCAGGGCCGGCTCGAAGTCGGCGGTCTTGGTGACTCGCGCGCCTGCATAACCGTAGGCCTGCGCCAAAGCGACGAAGTCCGGATTTTGCAGCCTTGTGCCGGCCACATGCTGCGGATAGTCACGCTCCTGGTGCATGCGGATGGTGCCGAACATGCCGTTGTTGAGCAGCACGATGATCGTTTTGGCGCCGTGCTGCACGGCCGTGGCCAGCTCTTGCCCGTTCATCAAGAAGTCGCCGTCGCCGGCCATCGTGAGCACACAGCGGCCGGTCGTGATCGCGGCGCCAATGCCGGCCGGCACGCCGTAGCCCATGGCGCCGCTGGTGGGCGCCAACTGGGTCTTGTGGCCCTTGACCAAGCCGTGATGCTTGTAGAAGCGGTGCGTCCAGCTGGCGAAATTGCCGGCGCCATTCGTCAGGATTGCGTCATCAGGCAAATGCTGCTGCAAGGTCGCGATGATGGCCGCCATGTCGATGTCACCGGGCAACGGCTGCGGCACCAAGTTGGCTTCGTAGTCGGCATGGGCGGCGACACTTTCGGCTTGCCAGCCCCCCTTGGCCGGCGCGGCCATGTCGCCCAACGCGCGACCAATCGCATCCATCGAAGCGCAGATCGCCAAGTCCGCCTGATAAACGCGGTTCAGTTCCTCGGCACCCGCATGGATGTGCACCAGTTTTTGCTTTGGGTTCGGCACGTCGAGCAGCGTGTAGCCGCCGGTCGTCATCTCACCGAGCCGCGGGCCGATCGCAACAATCAAATCAGCGTTCTGAATGCGCGCCGCCAGCTTCGGGTTCAACCCGATGCCGACGTCGCCTGCGTAGAGCGGGTGGTGGTTGTCGAACGTATCCTGAAAGCGGAACGCATTGCCAACCGGCAGTTGCCAGTTTTCTGCAAAACGTTGCAGCCCGGCCGCCGACTGCGGCGTCCAGCCAGCGCCGCCCACAATCACGAACGGGCGCTCGGCAGATTCGAGCATGGCCTTCAATTGCGCGAGCGCGGCTGGTGTCGGCGCGCTCTGCGCAGGCTCCACCCGCGGCGCTGGCACGGCGTCGACGGTTTGCGTCAGCATGTCCTCAGGCAGCACCAGCACGACGGGACCCGGCCGGCCGTTCATTGCGGTGGCGAAGGCACGGGCGACGTACTCGGGAATGCGCTTCGGGTCATCAATGCGCTCCACTCGCTTGGCCATGCCCTGCGTGCTGGCGCCGAAGAACACGCGGAAGTCGACTTCCTGAAACGCTTCGCGGTCGCGCGTGTCGCTGGCCACGTCGCCCACGAACAGCACCATCGGCGTCGAGTCCTGGAACGCAGTATGCACGCCGATCGAGGCGTTGGTGGCGCCGGGTCCGCGGGTGACGAAGCAGATGCCAGGCCGGCCGTTCAGCTTGCCCTGCGCTTCGGCCATGAACGCAGCACCGCCTTCTTGCCGGCAGACGACAAATTCAATCTTCTCGCGATGGGCATGGAAGCCGTCGAGCACGGCGAGGAAACTCTCACCCGGGACGCCGAACGCGTGCGTCACGCCTTGTTCGACCAAGCATTCCACGATCAGGTGACCGGCGATTTGGGGCATTAGGACAACTCGACTTTCTTTGGTTGGGCCATGGCACGTGCAGCGCCGCAGCAGATTGCCGCATCGGCAACCGATGCGCGGCCGGGGTCACGATTTCGCGAAGAATGCAGCCGGCACCATGAGGCTGTTGTGCTGTGAAAGCAGATAGCCTGCGGCACCACTTTTCTCGACGTAGGCGAGCCATTTAGCGTCCTGGTAGAGCGCCGTGCGCTTGCGATCCCGGTCGGCTGCGTCGTCATAAACCCAGATGTGGGTGTAGCTGTTCACGTCGCCCGTCTCGGTCAGGAGATACGCAAGTGGTTCGCCCAGGTGGCTGCGCTGCGCCTCCCAACCGAACTCTTCGTACAGCGCCAAGTGCTTTTTCAGCGTGCCGGGGCGACAAACGTAGGTGCGGACGTCGTAGAGCATGGGACCTGTCTCCTGATTCTTTTTGAAAAGGTGCTGCCGCGGGTTGCCTTCAAGCGGGCCAGGTGCGGCACTGGGTTGTTGCTTACCTGTCGGCCCTGCGCTGGGCAACTGCACCCCACGCTGCGGCAAATGTTTCTAACGATCAAGCATACAACCCAGATCTGTTCGCGCCGGCTTGACCGCTGGCCCAGGCACGGCCTCAACCCACGCGGCCACCGCGGCCGAGCGCCATGTCGACACCGCGGTTGGCCAGCGCGTCGGCGCGCTCATTGCCCGGATCGCCCGAATGCCCTTTGACCCAGCGCCAGTCGATCTTGTGCTTGCAGTCGGCAACCAAGGCGTCGAGCTGACGCCAGATTTCCTCGTTTTTCACCGGCTGCTTGGCCGCCGTGCGCCAGCCGCGCGCCTTCCAGCCCGCGATCCATTCGGTGATGCCTTTGCGCACGTATTCGCTGTCGAGATACAGCGTGACCTGACAGGGTTCGGGCCGCATCGCGAGCGCTTTCAGTGCTTCGATCACGGCCATCAATTCCATCCGATTGTTGGTGGTGCCGAGCGCGCCACCGAACAGTTCTTTTTCCGCGCCATCGCTCTTCATCAGCACGCCCCAGCCGCCTGGGCCTGGATTGCCCTTGCAGGCGCCGTCGGTATGGATTTCTACAGAGTTCACTTTTCGGACAACACTTTCTACAAAATCGCCAGCGAGAGGCGATACAGGTCAACGAACAAGGTGGTTGGCGCTGCCGCCGAAGCGGCGGGCACGGGCTGTCAGGACCGTTCGACTTCGACGGCTGCCGTTTCCCTGGCCGATTTCGGCCGGTGTCGATTTGCAACCGACACCGGCGCACCGGCCGCGGACTTGGCCTTGCGACGGCGCACGATGCTTGTGAGGCGCATGCCGCGCACGCGTTTGGTTGCCACCACGAAATACAGCGCACCAAAGATCGGCCACCAACGCTTGCCGCTGCGGTCGATCCATTCAAACGACTTGAGCCAGCGTTCGCTGCGCATGGCGGGCTGCCAGCAACCGAACGAAGACGATTCAACTTCGAAGCTCAGCAGCCGCAACCAGTCACGCAGCCGCCAGAAGCCGATCGGCTGACCGTCTTGCGGCAGGTAAGACGGGCTGTTCAGCCCCAGCTGCCGGTACAGCCGCCCGCGCCGTTCGCGCAGTGCCCAAAGACTGGCCGGATTGAGTCCGCAAATGACCACGCGGCCTTCGGGCACCAGCACACGGCCGACTTCACGCAGCAGCGCATGCGGGTCACCACTGGATTCGAGCGCATGGGGCAGCACGATCAAGTCCAGGCTGTTGGCCGGGAACGGCAACGCGCAGAAGTCGGTTACCAGCGCAAGTCGGCGCAGTGCGGGCGATGACCCCGAAGACGCCGCGCCAGCGGCGGTCACCGTGTTGTCGGCGACAGTTGACGGGGTTGGCAGTGACGCCGCATTGGCGCCCGACACCTGCCCGTACGGCTGCTCAAGCGCGAGCCAACGATGCGGCATGCGGTTCATGCGCAGCGCGTCAAGCTCCGGCATCCCCAGTTGCAATGCATGGAAGCCGAACCGGTTGGCCACCGTCTGGTCCACGCGAGTGCGCTCCCAGTTGAGCGCGAGTTGCCCAGCCGGGGTTTGAAGCCAATGCGGCAAACTTATAATTCGGCACCCCATGACGTTGTTCACATTGCGCGTACTTCAATCACCGACTTCGGCGCGGCGTCAACCCACCTCTATGGTTGCGCATTGGGTTGAGGACGTTGTGCGAGCCCACAACGATTCTAGTCAGGCAGGTCGCATCCGTCGGTTGGCTTCGCGTCACCGGTTCGCTTAGGGCTGAAGCGTTTTTCATGCCGGCTGCCTCCACCGATTCGACAAATTCACAGGTGGCTGCCGCGCGGTTGGCTTGCCCTTCGTCCCCGTCTTCTGCATCGCTTCCACCCCAGGGCTGCCAGGCGGCCTTGACCGGTCGGCGGCGGCAGTGCCGTTTCCCATTCCAATCAAAACAATCATCATGAGACTCATACCGGCGACGATTTGCCTGAGCACGTTGCTCTGGCTGGGCGGCTGCGCGACCACGGGTGACGATGCGCCGTCGGGCGCCGATGCATCCGCCAGTGCGCCGGATGCGCCCAGCGCGCGCATCCCGGCGGTGATCAGCAAGCCGATCGTTGCCACTGCCACAAACGGCTCACAGAAAGTGACGGCACAGACACCGCCAGTGGACCTGTGGGCACGGATGCGCCGCGGGTTTGCCATGCCCGATCTGCAGGACGAATTCGTGACTGACCGCGAGCAGTGGTATGCGTCACGGCCCGATTACATCGAGCGCATGACGGGGCGCGCAAACCGCTACATGTTTCATGTGGTTGAAGAGCTTGAGCGCCGCGGCATGCCGACCGAACTCGCGCTGCTGCCGTTCGTGGAGAGCGCGTTCAATCCGCAGGCGGTATCGAGCGCGCGCGCGGCCGGCATGTGGCAGTTCATGCCCGCCACCGGCAGCGATTACAGCCTGAAGCGCAACGTGTTCCGTGACGACCGCCGCGATGTGCTTGCGTCCACGCGCGCAGCCCTCGACTATCTGCAGCGCCTCTACGGCATGTTCGGCGACTGGCAGCTCGCACTGGCCTCCTACAACTGGGGCGAAGGCAGCGTCGGCCGTGCGATTGCAAAAAACGAGCGGCTCTCGCTGCCCACCAGCTATCAAGACCTCTCGATGCCGAACGAGACGCGCTTGTATGTGCCGAAGCTGCAGGCGATCAAGAACATCGTGATGAATCCGGCAGCGTTCGGCGTGACGCTGCCCGTGATTGAGAACCACCCCTACTTTCAGAGCGTGAAACTCACCCGCGACATGGACGTGGCCGTGGCCGCAAGACTGGCCGGCGTATCGATGGAGGACTTCAAGGCGTTGAATCCGGCCGCGCACCGGCCCGTGATCCTGGCATCCGGCACGCCGCAGATTTTGCTGCCATGGGACAACGCAAACGTGTTCCGACGCAACTTCGCTGCCCACACCGACGGCCAGTTCGCCAGCTGGACTGCCTGGACGGCGCCAAGCACGATGAGCGTGCGCACCGCCGCCAGTGAAGTCGGCATGAGCGAAGCCGATCTGCGCAGCGTGAACGGAATTCCGCCGCGCATGGTGATCAAGGCCGGCTCGACGCTGCTGGTGCCGCGCCTGGCCACCATGACCGACGAGGTGCCCCTGAATGTGGCCGACAACGGCCATATGGCACTTGCACCCGAAGCGCTGCCAACCCGCCGGTTGCTGGTGCGCGCCGGCCGCAGCGACAGCGTGGCCAGCATCGCTCGGCGTTACCGCGTGAGTCAAACAGCCGTAGCCAACTGGAACCGCACTGCGGTGGGTGCACGCTTCGCGCGCGGCCATTCGATCGTGGTCTACGTGCCGCTGCGCGGCGGCGTGCAGGAAGCGCAGAACACAAGCGCGGCGATTCGCCCGGTGGGTTACTCGAGCAGCACAACCAAGCAGCAACATCGCAGTGCTGTGACTAAGGTCAAGTCAAGCGTGGCTACGCCAGTGGCCAGCAAGCATACGCCAGCAGCCAGCAAGGCTGTTGTACGCAAGCGCCGCTGAGTTTTTCTCATTTGAACGTGCGCTGAACGGGATCAATCTGCCAACCAGCCGACTCGCGCTGCACCGATTGAAACGAACCTTTCAATTAATGAGGTCCGTTCCTGACCAAGGGCCTGCTTTCGCGCAGGAAATCCCAAAGCAGTTGTCAATTTCTACGCAGGACATCTCGGGAATGACCATCGACTGCAGAACGGCAAAGGTTGAAGGCCTGGGCGACAGCCCAGAGGACGCGCCACGCAATCGGTTTCAGTGCGAGCTTGAGAAGCGCGCTTGGGCTCAGGAGATCTGAGCCGGTAGCACCCTGTAGGAATGCAAATGCGAATGCACAGCACCGCGGCCCCGCACCATCGTCGCTCTATTGATTTTTTGAAAACCGCCTCACGCCCCGCATCGATTGCCGACGCTGCAATTCGAATGCGTTAGACGCCGCGCCCAGCCACGAAGAACAGCGCGATGTTCGCAATCAAGGCAAGCGCCCAAAGCAGGCTGCGCAGCGTCGCACGGTCGCCGACGTACGCTGCGATGTAGGCCAGCCGCAGCACCACGTAGCTCACCGCCAGCAGATCGATCAGCCGCTGCGGGCCGCCGAGCTGATGCGCGATCAACACCGCGCCGATGAAAAACGGCAACTGCTCGAAGCTGTTCGACTGGGCCGCGTTGGCACGCGCGCGCCAACCGGTCTGGTCCGCCAGCCAGCCACGCGGATGATGGTTGTCGTAGCCACCTTCGCGGCGCGGCTTGAATAACGTGCCGCTTTTGGCCAGCCAGCCCGCAAAAAGCGGCAGCAATGCCGCGACCAATACGGACCAATAGGCAAGGGTCAAACCAGCAAAAATCATGAGGCGAATGGACAAGCGGATCGACCAGGATCCCAGATGAAAATACGTTATAAGCGCTAGTGTAGCTTGCCGCTTCAGCTATTTATTAGGTAGCAGAGCAAGTATTTCGCTAGGTGCTGGGGCTGCGCGGGCAGGCCGACCCAAACCGAGCAACCCGTTCAGCGGCGATCTGCCAACGCATGTGCGATGGTGCCCAGATCGACGTACTCGAGTTCGCTGCCCACCGGCACGCCGCGTGCAAGCCGCGTCACCTGCAAACCGCGCGCCCTCAATTGCTCGGCGATCACGTGCGCGGTGGTCTCGCCTTCGGCAGTGAAGTTGGTTGCAATGATGACTTCCTGCACCAGCCCGTTGTCGGCACGCTCATACAACCGGCCGAGGCCGATGTCGTTCGGGCCGATGCCGTCGAGCGGGCTCAATCGGCCCATCAGCACGAAGTACAAGCCGCGATAGGCCGCCGTACGCTCCAGCGCCGACTGATCGGCCGGCGTCTCCACCACGCACAGCTTGCTCGCGTCGCGCCGTGGGTCGGAGCAGGTGCTGCAGACGTCCGTCTCGGCAAAGGTGTGGCAGACCGTGCAATGGCGAATCCGGTCGCTCGACTCCTGCAGCGCGCGCGCCAGCGTGCGCGCACCATCGCGGTCGTGCTGCAGCAGGTGATAGGCCATGCGCGAGGCGGACTTCACGCCGACCCCCGGCAGCCGGCGAAGCGCACCGATCAACGTATCGAGCAGCGGCGCTTCAGCCATGGCGGTGGCGGCTGGCGGCAGGCAGCGACAGAGCGGAGAAACACATCATGATGGGCGGTGGCGGGTGGGCGAATCGGGTCGGGAGCGGTGAATTCTCTCCCAGCGCCGCCCACCCGACCGGCCCGCGCTGCCATTACCTCAAGGGGTGTTTTCAGTACCTCAGTAAGGGCCGTTTCTCCTACACCTCATCCTTTGCCTACGGCCTATCATTTCTGCGATGCAAATCCAGACGCAAACCCCTTCTCAAATTCCGGCTGTGATGGCGCTCAACGCGCAGCAGGCCGAACGCACAACCAACGACCGATCGGGCCGCGCCAACGCTCTATTCGACGATCCGGCCGCCGCAGCTCGGTTGGAAGCGATCGGCGCGCAGCACGGCTTTGCGCTGGATGCAACCCGCGCGATGGCGCAAGCGGTTTTGCAGGGCGGTGGCGGCATGGCGCAGTTCCATCATCCCGCGCTCGGTGGCAGCGGCCAGTGGATGCGCGGGGGCATGGTGATGATCGGCGACCTGTTCAATCGGGCGCTTGCCGACCGGGTCGGCGCGCTGGGCAATGACGTGGCCGCTTGGCTGTCGGCAAACCCGGTTGCATCGGCGCCGCAAACGCAAGTGTCACCCGAGTCCCACGCGGCCGGCGCCACGCGCGAACCCAATTCATGGTGGCCGGCCGGGCTGCAAAGCCCGAGCACCAGCGGCGCGCAAAACGGCTTGCGCTACGCGTATTTCGCCGATGCGCATCGGCTCGCGATCGAGCGCGACGGCGCCGTCCAACTGTACGACACCGGCGAGCACCGCATCGGCGGCGTATCGCAGCAGCAGGGTTCGGGCCGCAGTGATGCGCTCCAGTTCAGCAGCCAGCACGGGCCGGTCGACCTCGCCTCGCTGCGGCGGCTTGATTCGGTAACGGCCGCTGCCCCGCAGTCCCTGTCGAACCCCGCACCGCATTCTTCCCCGTCGCCTCCGTCGGAAGGCAGTCGCGATGCGCTCGACCTGCTTGCAAAGCTGGCCGATCTGCACAGACTAGGGGTACTGTCCGACGATGAATTCACAACCAAGAAGAGCGAATTGCTCAGGAGAATCTGATGGAACCGATGAAGCCCATGAAACCGATGGACTCGCCGTCCTCGGACTGGTGGCCGAAAGGCTTGAGCAACCCAAGCAGCAGCGGCTCGCAAAACGATCTGAAGTATGCGTTTTTCCCGGATCAGCAGCGGCTTGCGATCCAGCAGGGCGGCAAAGTCACGCAATACGACACCGGGGACCACCAGATTTCCGGGGTGAGCCAGCGGCAAAGTGGCGGCTCGGGCGGGATGCCGAAGTTCACCTCGCAGAAGGGCGATGTCAACCTGTCCTCGTTGAAGCAGGTCGACTGAGGCATGCTTCTAGAGCGTTTTCGCGCTGACTGGCACAGGGCTTTTGGGGCGCGTCTCCGGCTTTTGACGTGTGGCAACTCTGCGTGAAACCGCTCTAGTTCGTGTTAACACTACCGCAGTGCCTCCGCAATGAGCGCGACCGTGATGAAGCCGGCGAACATCACGTCGAGCTTGTCGTAGCGGGTGAAGACTCGGCGCCAAGCCTTCAGCCGCCTGAACAGGCGCTCGACTTGGT
>JBBPYC010000051.1:0-60847 GCA_038200275.1 Burkholderiales bacterium | reverse complement strand
TTACTCATGAGTCAGAAATATAGGCGACATCCGGATGCCTGAAGAACGAGCGGATCAGGCGCTTGTTCTTGGCGATGGCGTGCAGTTGCGCGTCGATGCGAGGCTGCAGCTTTTCCCCCGCCTTCAGCGGCGAGCGTGCCACGCCGGTGCGCTTGGCATGGCTCCAGACCAGTTCATCGGGGTTGAGGTCGGGGGCGTAGCCGGGCAGGAAATGCAGTGTCAGCTTGCCCTGGGTGCTGGCGATGTATTCCTTGACGACGGCTGTCTTATGAGCAGCCAAGCTGTCGACCACCAGATGCACGGGGTTCTTGCGCCGGTGCATCAAACAACTGAGCAACTCGACGAACAACTCGCTCGTGAGCGCGCCCGGGTAGGTGGCAAACCAGAAGGCCCCCTTGGCATTGACGGCGGACGCGGCGCTGATGCTCTGGCGCTGGCCGGGACGCTGCACAACGGGCGTGCGCCCTCGCACGCCCCACGTCCTGCCGTGCACCGAGTCGGCACGAAAGCCCGACTCGTCCCAGAAGAAGATCGAACCCGCGCTGTCTCGGGCCTGCGCGGCGATGGCAGGGAACGTCTCGCGCTTCCAGCGCTCGATCGCTTCGGGGTCGCGTTGCCAGGCTCGCTGCAGGGGCTTTTGCACCGTCAGCCCCAGGCGCGCCAGCATCGCACCGATGGACGCCAGCGACAGCGGCACCTCAAAGCGCTGCGCCACCAGCTCGCGCACGAGTTGGCGTGTCCAGAGTCCATAGTCCAGTCCATGGCTGTACGGACTCTTGCCGTTGACCCAGCCAAACACCTGACGCTCCTGCGCGGCGCTGAGTTTGCGAGGCCGCCCCGTGCCCTTGGTCGAGCGCAAGGCCTTGAGGCCACGACCGCGGCCTTTGCTGGCGGCCAGGCACTTGTAGGCCCACGAGCGGTGCAAGCCAAAGGAGGCTGCCACCGCCGCCGGATGCTCGCCCTCGTTCATCCGCTGAACCGCCACCATGCGCATCTCTTCGAGCGTGTTGTGAGCCAGGGTGCGTCCATCTCGTTTCATGCAAGATAGATGAACAGGGCGCAGCGAGGTTCCATAAAGTGTCCGCTAAATTACTGGTTTATGAGTAACGCCATGCTCACCTCTCTCAATAGCCAAGAAAAAGGGCCCGGAGGTAAGTCCGGGCCCTTTCAATTGCGGTGTGGTGGAGCTGGCGGGAATTGAACCCGCGTCCGCAAGCCTTCTTCGAGCAGATCTACATGTTTAGCGGTCTGATTTGAGTCTCGCCACTTGCCTCGCGCAGCCGCACGCTAGACAAGCCGCCAGCGTCCTATTTTCTCGTTCCCTGCCAAGGCGCCCGGCAGGAAACCAGCCAATGTGTATTACCTTGCAGCCGGGAGGTTGGTGAGTTGCCTCACCTTCCCCCTTGCCCAGCCCATCGGCCAACTGTTGCAAGGCTCACGGGTTCTTAGGCCGCGAGTGCGAAACGTTCGTCGTTTGCAGTTACTTTTTTTTCAGCGGATTAACGAGGTAACTGAACCTCGACATGCACCACAGCGATTCCGTACCCGCGTCGAAACCAGTGCAGCCCCAAGCCTGCTATTTTAGGCCGGTTGCAGCAATTGCAACAGGGCAAGGGGATGATTGATGCATGCATCGGCATTCCAGTCGGCAACAACGTTGCCATTGCCGAGGTAGCCGTAGTCGGCAGCGACCGTGCGCATGGCTGCTGCGCGGCCTGCAACGATGTCGCGTTCGTCGTCGCCGACGTAAAGGCACGATGCGGGTGCAACGCCCATCCGTCGTGCGGCTTCCAGCAACGGCGCTGGGTGCGGCTTGGCATGCGGGGTCGTGTCGCCACAGATGACCGTGCGGCAGCTGGCGAACAGCGGCATCGTGCGCGTGAGTGGTTCGGCAAAGCGCTTCGATTTGTTGGTAACCACACCCCACGGCAAGTTGCGCTCAGCCAATGTGTTGATCAACTCGGCCACGCCATCAAACGCGAAAGTGCGCTCGGTCATGCAGTGTTCGTAATTGACAAAGAACTCTTCGCGCATGGCGGCGAAGTCCGCGTGGTCGGGTGTGATACCGAACGCAATGCCGAGCATGCCGCGGGCGCCGGAGCCGGCCAAGTGGCGATAGTTCTCCAGCGGCAACGCAGGCATGCCGCGGTCGGTGCGCATCTTGTTGGCAGCAGCACCGAGGTCAGGTGCGCTGTCGATCAGGGTACCGTCGAGGTCGAACAGGACGGCTTGGGCGTCGCCAAATAACGGTGTGCTCATTCGGTGGGCTTTTGCGTCGCGAACAGATAGTTCACGCTGCTGTCCGTGCTGAGCGAATAACGCTGCGTGAGCGGGTTGTATTCAAGGCCGCGCGACTCGAGCAGGTCCAGCCCAGCCACCCGGCAGTGCGCGGCCAACTCACTCGGACGGATCATTTTTGCGTATTCGTGCGTGCCGCGCGGCAGCAAGTCGAGCACGTACTCGGCCCCGACGATCGCCATCAGGAAAGACTTCAGGTTGCGGTTGATGGTCGAGAAGAATACGTGGCCGCCGGGCTTGGCCAAGGCAGCGCAGGCGCGCACCACGGCAGCCGGATCGGGCACGTGTTCAAGCATTTCCATGCAAGTCACGACGTCGAACTGCGCGGGCATTTCTTCGGCGAGTGCTTCGACGCTGACTTCGCGGTACTTGACGTTGGGCGTTTCGGCTTCGAGCGCGTGCAGCTGCGCGACCTTCAACGCCTTGGTGGCGAGGTCGATGCCGAGCGCAGATTCGACGCCGCGCCGGGCCATCGAATCGGTCAGGATGCCGCCGCCGCAGCCGACATCGAGCACTCTTTTGCCCTTGAGCGGCACGCACCGTTCGATCCAGCCCAGCCGCAACGGATTGATCTGGTGCAGCGGCTTGAACTCGCTGTTCTTGTCCCACCAGTGATGGGCGATGTCGGAGAACTTGGCGAGTTCGGCCGGGTCGGCGTTGATGGGTATGTCTAGGCTATTCGGTGCGCTCATGACGCGGGATTGTCCCATGCAGCGCATGCCGTATTCAGTATGGGGACGGCTCGCCGGGCGGGCGGGTCTTGAACCGTTTATGCACCCAGTAGTACTGCTCGGGCATGGTGACGACGACCGATTCAAGCCAGCGGTTCATGCGCGCGGTGTCGGCCGGCGCGTCGTGGGTCGGGAAATGTTCCCAGGCCGGATGCACGACGACGACGTAGCCGGTGGGCGTGAGCCGCGCCGTGACCGGCACCACCTGCGCGCGGCCCAGGCGTGCGAAGCGCGACAGCGAAGGCACGGTGGCCGCCGGTATGCCGAAGAACGGCACGAAGACGGACTCGGCCGGACCGAAGTCCATGTCCGGCAGCAGATACAGCGGCTCGCCGCGCCGGATGGCGGCCACGATCGACTTCACGCCCTCCGACTTGCGCAACAGCCGTGCGTTGCCGAAGCGCTGGCGGCCCTGTGCGATCCAGGCGTCTGCGGTTTTGTTGGACTGTTCGGTGTAGATCGTGTCGAACTGACGCGCGACCTGTTGCGACAGCGCGGTGGCGCCGGCGTCGAGTCCGAGGAAATGCGGCGCGAAGATCACGATCGGCGTGTGACCGTTGAACTGATCAATGCAGCCGGTCAGTTTCAGGCGCTGGCGGACGACGGCCGGGTCGGCATGCCAGAGCCAGGCTCGGTCGAGCATGGTCTGCGCGAACACCTGGAAGTGCCGCCGCGCAAGGCGCTTTCGGGCAGCCTCGTCGAGTTCTGGGAAGCACAGCGCGATGTTCTTTAGCGTGATGCGGCGGCGCTTCGGGATCAACGGATACAGCAGGCTGCCTATTCCCGCACCGAGCGTGCGCAGCCACGGCAGCGGCAGGCGCGCGAGCAGGCGCAGCAGCCAAATGCCCGACTGAGTTCCCATAGGTTTGGTGCGATCAGCTCGCAGCAGGCGCAACGTCCGCCACGCGCCGCGGCTGCTTGTAGCGGCCGTAGCCCCAGAGGTACTGCTGCGGACATTCTCGGATCAGGGCTTCAACGGCCTCGTTGATCTGCAGCAGTGCAGCGTCCAGGTTGGGTGCCAGCGGCCTCGACAGCGGCCTGAAATGCAGCCGGTACCCGCGGCCCCAGGACAGCCGCTCGCCGAAGACCAGCACCAGCGTCGCGCCGGTCTGCAACGCGAGTCGCGCACTCAACGTGATGGTGTAAGCCGGCTTGCCGAACCAGGACGTCCATTGGCCCATGCCTTCGGGCGGGACCTGGTCGGGCAACAAGCCGACGGCGGCGCCTTGCCGCAGCGCGCGGATCAGCTGGCGCACACCGGCCAGCGTAGTGGGAGCTGCGACCAGTTCGGGGCGCTGGCGGGCCGACTGCATCACCCCCGACAGCCAGGCTTTGCGCGCGGGTCGGTACAGCACGGTCAGCGGCTGCTGCGCCGTCATGTAGCGCGCTGCCACGGCCTGCGCGGTGACTTCATAGCAGCCCAGGTGGGGTGTCAGAAACAACACGCCGCGCCCGGATTGCAAGGCAGCTTCCAGGCATTCGAGATCGCGCCACTCAATCGGCGAAGTGCGTCCGCTCCACAGGCGCGGGGTCTCCAACGCCATGCGGCCCGCCTGCCCCACCGCGCCTGCCACATCGGCAAACGTATAGCCGGCCTGTGCCGCGTTGTCGATGAAGCGGCGCCGATAGGTGGGTGACAGCAGGAACGTCAGCCATCCACCGAGTGCGCCGACGGCATGCAGCAGCCACAGCGGCAGGCATGCGAGCAGCCCGAACAGCGTCAGCATCGCGCTGGGTTCGTGATCAAGTGGACGCCTTCAAGCGTGGACGAAAAAGCACAGGGGTTTGGGACGACGTGGAAAGCGACGCCGGGTTAAAATTGCGTCGTCGCCGAGTTATTGAACTACTTGCAGGGCGACGTTAAAGAAATTACTGCTAAAGCGTTCGCCGAAAGCTCCGACAAGGCAAAGGCAACGCGCCTTTTGCTCAATTCACTTGTCACTTCCAGGAGTTTATTCAATGGCGAACGACTTTCTCTTCACGTCCGAATCGGTGTCTGAAGGCCACCCGGACAAGGTCTCAGACCAGATCTCCGACGCCATCCTCGACGCGATCTTCAAGCAAGACCCGCTGTCCCGCGTGGCGGCCGAGACCTTGTGCAACACCGGCCTCGTGGTGCTGGCCGGCGAGATCACGACGAATGCGCACGTCGACTACATCCAGGTCGCACGCGACACGATCAAGCGCATCGGTTATGACAACACCGATTTCGGCATTGACTACAAAGGCTGCGCGGTCATGGTCTGCTATGACAAGCAGAGCAACGACATCGCGCAGGGCGTGGACCACGCGAGCGATGACCATCTGAACACCGGCGCTGGCGACCAGGGCCTGATGTTCGGCTATGCGTGTGATGAGACGCCCGAGCTGATGCCCGCGCCGATCCACTATGCGCACCGGCTGGTCGAGCGCCAGGCGCAACTGCGCAAGGACGGCCGGCTGCCGTTTTTGCGGCCAGACGCGAAAAGCCAGGTCACGATGCGCTACGTGGACGGCAAGCCGCACAGCATCGACACCGTGGTGCTGTCGACACAACACGACCCTGACCAAAGCGAATCGTCGACCCAGATGAAGGCCAGCTTCACGGAAGCCATCATCGAAGAGATCATCAAGCCGGTGCTGCCGGCCGAGTGGTTGAAGAACACGAAATACCTGATCAACCCGACCGGCCGCTTCGTGATCGGCGGGCCGCAAGGCGATTGCGGCCTGACCGGCCGCAAGATCATCGTCGACACCTACGGCGGCGCGTGCCCGCACGGCGGCGGTGCGTTCAGCGGTAAGGACCCGAGCAAGGTGGATCGCTCCGCAGCGTATGCGGCGCGCTATGTGGCAAAGAACATCGTGGCAGCTGGCATCGCGCGGCAATGCCAGATTCAGGTGGCCTATGCGATCGGCGTGGCGCGGCCGATGAACATCACGGTCTATACCGAAGGAACCGGCAAGATCTCGGACGAGCAGATTGCAGCGCTGGTGCAGGAACATTTCGACCTGCGTCCAAAGGGCATCGTGCAAATGCTTGATCTGCTGCGCCCGATCTATGAGAAGACGGCGGCCTACGGCCACTTCGGCCGCGAAGAGCCCGAGTTCTCGTGGGAGCGCACGGACCGCGCCGACGCGCTGCGGGCCGCCGCCGGCATCTAGCCGACCTGCTTGATCAGAACCGGTAGACCGCTCCGAGCCCCGCGGTCCAGTTGCGACCCGGCGCGGGCTCGAAATAGCGGCCGTTGCCTTCGTTGACGATTACCGAGCCGATCACGTTGCGATCGAACAAGTTGTCGATCCGCGCAAACGCGTTGAAAGTCCAGCGCTGCCAAGTCATCAGGTAACCGGCTTGCAGGCCAACGGCCGCATAGCCGGGGGCGTTGGCCGTGTTCTGGTCATTCGCGGCCAGCGCGGACAGCGCGCGCACATCGGCCGTCGTGCGAAAGCCTTGCGGCGGCACATAACCAAACGAGGCGAACAGCGACTGCCGTGCGATGCCCGGGATGCGATTGCCGGCAGCAATTCTGTTGTTGGCCGCGCACGGTGCGGGCGAGCAAAACGCATCGCGATACGTTGCATCGAGCCACGTGTAGGCAACTTGGGTGCGCCAGTTGCGCTCGGTCTCATTCGTCCAGCCGAGTTCGAAGCCGCGACGCCGTGTGCGGCCCGCGTTCTGGAACGTGGAGCGGCCGCCGACGTTCGTGTTCACCACGATTTCGTCGTCCGTGCGGGTGTGGAACACGGCAGCAGTCAACAGGCCGTCGCCAAGCCGAGCTTTCGCGCCGACTTCCAGCGTGTCGTTCACCGCAGGCCGCAGCCCGAAGTTCAGGCCAGACAAGCCGCCGGGCCGGTATGACAACTCATTGAGCGTCGGTGTCTCGAAGCCGCGCCCGGCCGCAACGTAGACGTTCACATCGCGCGTTGCTGCATAACGCAGCGCGGCAACCGGCAGCAGCTTTTTGTAGCGGGCCGAGCCGCTGTCGTCGCCGTTGCCGGGCACGATGTAGCGATCGTCCGAATTGAAACGCACGGTGCTGTAGCGCAGGCCCGCTTCCAGCGCCCAGCGGTCGGCGAACTGCCAGCGCGTTTGCAGATAAGGGTCAAGGCTGGAAACCGTATTGCCTTCGTTGCGCCGCTGCGCACCTTGGGCGCCGAGGACAGGTTGAGCAGCACTGCCGGTGAAGTTCTCATAGCCCAGGCGTTTCTCGCGCAGGGTCTCGTAAGACAGGCCACCTGCGAGCTCGAACGGTCGATCGGCGAGCCGCTGCCGTGTGGTCCAGCGCACGTCGATGCCTGCGTAGTCGCGCGTCAGGTCGATCACGCCGCCCGCGCTCGACGGTGGGCGCTGCGCAGCAACTGGCACCGACAGGTACTGCACGGCCTTGCGCTCGCCGCCGTAGGCCATCACGCGCAGGTCGTTGTCGCGATCGACTTTTTTCTCGAACAGCGCACCGATTTGTTGCTGATCGACCGTCTTGCGCGTGTCGTACTGCGTGGCCAAGGCCGCACGGCGTCGGTCCTGCCCCACCTGCGCAGCCGTCAACCCCAGCGGGTCTTGCGCGTCGAGCGTCACGCTGTTGAACACGAGCGTGACGCGGCTGCCATCGGACAGGTTGATGCCGAGTTTGCCGTTGATCAGGTCGCGCGTGGCCGCACTGTACTCGCGGTAGCCGTCGGTGCGAAAGTGCGTGCCGGACAGCAGATAGTCGACCGCGCCGCTGGAACCCGATACCTTCAAGCTCTGGCGCAAGGTGCCAAAGCTGCCGCCCGCGATTGAATAGTCGATCTTCGGCGGCCCGGCACCGCGTTCGGTGAACACTTGCACCACGCCGCCCGACGAGTTGCCGTACAGCGCCGAGAACGGCCCGCGCAGCACCTCGATGCGGTCAGCCGAATTGATGTCGATGTTCGAGGTCTGGCCCTGGCCGTCGGGCATCGTCGCTGGGATGCCGTCCACGTAGAGGCGCACGCCGCGCACGCCAAACGTGGAGCGCGCGCCGTAGCCGCGGATCGACAACTGCAGGTCCTGCGCGTAGTTCTGCCGGTTCTGCACCTGCAGGCCCGGCACCGCCAGCAGGCTCTCAGACAGATTGATCTGCAGCTTGCCGTCGCGCAATTGCTCGCCGTCCACGCGGTCGACCGACGCGGGCACCTCGAACAACGGCGCCGCGCCGCGTGGGGTCGAGACGGTGACTTCGCGCAAGGTCGGCCCGTCGGCGACTTGCGTTGCGGTGGTCTGCGCATGGACCGCAGACAGGCAGCCGGCCGTCGCCAGCACCGCACAGGCTGCGCGCACTGGCCTGCCGCTCAGTGGCTTTCGGGGGTCGTTCATGGCGCCAGCTTCGCCTCCACCTTGACCGACGCGAACCACGCGGCCACGTTGTCGATGTCTTCTTCCTCCAGCGACTTGGCCATCAACGTCATCACCTCATGCACGCGCTTGCCGCTGCGATACGCGCGCAGCTGCTGGCTCAAGTACATCTCCGGCTGGCCAGCCAGGTTCGGCGCGTCCGGCGTGACGGACAGACCGAGCGGGCCGTGACACACGGCACAGGCCGCCGCCTTGGTCCGGCCAGCCGCCACGTCCGCCGCCAAAGCCGGTGCGGTCAGCACCGGCAGCGTCAGCAGCGCCGCCAGCGCCACCGGTTGCAAGGGACGCGCCGTCATTGGCCGCTGTAGGTGATCCGATAGATCGCCCCTGCATAGTCGTCCGACACATACAGCGCGCCATCCTTGCCGACCGCGACGTCCACTGGTCGACCGGTGTATGTGCCGGTATCGCTGTCGAGCCAGCCTTCGGCAAACACCTCGGTCTTGTCGGCCGTGCCGTCTTCTTTCAGCGACGTGAACAGCACGCGCGCGCCGACCGGCTTGGTGCGGTTCCACGAGCCATGCTGGGCTGAGAAGAAGCCGCCCTGGTATTTCGCCGGGAATTTTTTGCTGTTGTAGAACGTCATGCCGAGATCGGCCGCATGCGCGACGGTCATCACCTGCGGCGCCACCGCGTCAGCCGGCACTGCCTCCTTGTCGTAGCCGTTTTCGGTGATCCGCGTTTCACTCACGATGTACGGATACCCGAAGAACTGGCCGGGCTTGGTTGCACGGTTGATTTCGCCTTTCGGAATGTCGTCGCCCATGCCGTCGGTCTGGTTGTCGGTGAACCACAAGGTCTTGTCCTTCGGATTGAAGTCCATGCCGACCGAGTTGCGCACACCAGTTGCATAGACCTCGCGGTTCTTGCCGTCTTGGTCCATCCGCACGATGCCACCGATGCCGACCTTCTTGTAGAGGTCGAGCTTTTCGGGCGGTGGCACATTGAACGGCTGACCGAGCGTGATGTAGAGCTTTTTGTCGTCCGGCCCGACCCGGCAGATGCGGCCGCTGTGGTTGAACGATTCTTCCTCGGGAGGAATCAACTGGCCCTGCGGCACCACTTCGCCGACCGCGACATCGGCGCCTTCATAAAAGAACTCGGCGGCCGGGAACGTCAGCACGCGGTTGCTTTCCACCACGATCAGAAAACCGTCCTTGGTCCAGCAGACGGCGTTCGGGTTGCGGAACTTGAGCGACGGTGCGAATTCCTTGACCTCCGTCGCCACGTCGCCGTTGTTGCGGTTCGTCACGGCCCAGACGTTGGTCTTGCGGGTGCCCACAAACATCATGTTCGTGTTCGGCGCGATCGCAATCGAGCGCGCGTCGGGCACCACCGCATACAGATCGATCTTGAATCCCGGCGGCAGCTTGATGTTTTTCAGGTTGTCGCGCAGCAGGCTCGCGTTCTTGCCAGTCTGCGCGACGGTCGGGATGTCCGCATCCGTGCCGGACACCTTCATCTGCTTGAGCTTGTCGATGTTGGCCTGGGCGAAGGCCGGCGCGGCAGCTAAGGAGACAAGTGTTCCCGCCACGATGGCTGCGGCAGCTGCGAGCGGATGGAATCCGATGCGTTTCATTTGAATCTCCAAAAAACAGATGAGTGAGATAACGGGAATCATCGCGTGCGTCGAGCTGCCCCATTTTGGTGCCGGCGCCGCTGCGATCGACCCGTAGTAACCCTTAAGCCTGCCGCTGCACCGATGCTGTATGGCCACGCAGATGCGGCATCCATTCCCACCGGGCAGTGCTATGTCTAAATAGGCTCCGGCGCAGGTGCATCAATCCTATACAGCTATAAATTTCGAAGCACCTATCCGACCACTACAGGGTGGCGGAGGCAGGTGAGCCGGTAAAGTCCGTTTCATTCGGGTCCCCTGTTTTCCCAACTTGAAAGTCATCCATGAGCCAAGTCGACGCTGCCGTCCGTTCCGCCTTCGCCCCTCGCGGCTTGCTGCGCGCATCGATCAATCTCGGCAATCCGCTGCTGGCCACCCGTGCGGCCGGCGCCTCCGAACCGTCCGGCGTGTCGGTCGACCTGACGCGGGAACTTGCGCGGCGGCTCGGCGTGGAAGTCGAGTTGGTCGTATTCGAGAAGGCACAGGGCTCGGTCGAAGCCGTCGAGCAGGATCGCGCCGACATCGGGTTTTTCGCGATCGACCCCAAGCGCGGGCAACACATTGCGTTCACGCTGCCGTACCTTGAGATCGAAGGCAGCTACTTGGTGCGCGATGATTCGCCGCTCCAGTCGAACGATGAAGTCGATTGTGCGGCGCACCAGGTGGTCGTGGTGGGGGACAGCGCATACGACCTGTACCTGTCGCGGGCGCTCAAGCAAGCCCGGATCGTTCGCCTGCCGAACGCGACGCGGATGGTCGAGGAGTTCGCCGCGAGCGCGAACCACGAAGTGCTGGCCAGCCTGCGTCAGGTGCTGGTGGAAGCGGCTGGCCGGGTCACCGGCGTGCGGCTGCTGCCGGGCCGCTTCATGGTGATCCATCAGGCGATGGGCGTGGCCAAGCACCGCGGTGAACCTGCGCAGGCGTTTCTTTCCCGATTCGTGGAGGACATGAAGGCTGAAGGCTTCGTCGCTGAATCGATCGCACGGCATCGCGTGCAGGGTGCGACCGTTGCCTCGGCAGCCTCGGTATTGCCCTGAACAGCCTGCCTGGCAAGACGACATGGTCCGTAATGGCCCGCAGAAAAGCGCTCGCACAGCTGAAATCGCGTTATGATTAGCACTCGCCAAGGTTGAGTGCTAACAATGCACCGATCCGGCGCAACGGCGCGGTCCTAAAGCCGCTCTCACTACCGGTTGTGTGCCGGCAGCGAAATCGGTCTGAACGCCGCCGTCGATTCGCAATCGTTCGTTTTTTTCCCATATTCAGGAGAACCCTTTCCATGAACCTGCGCCCCCTCGCCGATCGCGTGATCGTCAAGCGCCTCGAGCAAGAAACTAAGACCGCATCGGGCATCGTGATTCCCGACAACGCCGCTGAAAAGCCGGATCAAGGCGAAATCCGCGGCGTCGGCCCCGGCAAGCTGGACGAAGACGGCAAGCGCATGCCGATGAGCGTGAAAGTCGGCGACCGCGTGCTGTTCGGCAAATACAGCGGCCAGACCGTCAAGGTCGACGGCGACGAATTGCTGGTGATGAAGGAAGACGACCTTTTTGCGGTTGTCGAGAAGTAATCGGGCTCCACCAGCCCACACCCCAATACCGAATCAGGAGTAATTCAACATGGCATCTAAAGACGTAATTTTTGGTGGCGATGCGCGCGCGCGCATGGTCGAAGGCGTGAACATTCTGGCCAATGCGGTCAAGATCACCTTGGGCCCGAAAGGCCGCAACGTGGTGCTCGAGCGTTCGTTCGGCGCACCGACGGTGACCAAGGATGGTGTGTCCGTCGCCAAGGAAATCGAACTCAAGGACAAGCTGCAGAACATGGGCGCGCAGATGGTCAAGGAAGTCGCTTCTAAGACCAGCGATGCGGCCGGTGACGGCACCACCACGGCAACCGTGCTGGCCCAGTCGATCGTGCGCGAAGGCATGAAGTACGTGGCCGCTGGCATGAACCCGATGGACCTGAAGCGCGGCATCGACAAGGCCGTGACCGCACTGGTCGCCGAACTGAAGAACGCTTCCAAAGCCACCACCACGTCGAAGGAAATCGCCCAGGTCGGCTCGATCTCGGCGAACTCTGACGAGTCGATCGGCAAGATCATTGCAGACGCGATGGACAAGGTCGGCAAAGAAGGCGTGATCACCGTGGAAGACGGCAAGAGCCTGGACAACGAACTCGAAGTCGTCGAAGGCATGCAGTTCGACCGCGGCTACCTGTCGCCCTACTTCATCAACAACCCGGAAAAGCAGTCCGCGATCCTCGAAGATCCGTACGTGCTGCTGTTCGACAAGAAAATCAGCTCGATCCGTGATTTGCTGCCGACGCTCGAAGCCGTGGCCAAAGCCGGCCGTCCGCTGCTGATCATCGCGGAAGAAGTCGAAGGCGAAGCACTGGCCACGCTGGTCGTGAACACGATCCGCGGCATCCTGAAGGTCGTCGCTGTGAAAGCGCCGGGCTTCGGCGATCGTCGCAAGGCCATGCTGGAAGACATTGCTGTCTTGACGGGCGGCAAAGTGATTGCCGAAGAAGTCGGCCTGACGCTTGAGAAAGTCACTTTGGCCGATCTGGGCCAAGCCAAGCGTATCGAAGTGGGCAAGGAAAACACCACGATCATCGACGGCGCCGGCAAGAACGACGACATCGAAGCGCGCGTCAAGCAAGTGCGCGTGCAGATCGAGGAAGCCAGCTCCGACTACGACCGCGAGAAACTGCAGGAGCGCGTTGCGAAACTCGCCGGCGGCGTGGCGCTGATCAAGGTTGGTGCCGCGACCGAAGTCGAGATGAAAGAGAAGAAAGCCCGTGTCGAAGACGCGCTGCACGCAACCCGTGCGGCTGTGGAAGAAGGCATCGTGGCCGGCGGCGGCGTGGCACTGCTGCGTGCACGCCAGGCGGTCGGCTCGGTCAAGGGCGACAACCCAGACCAGGACGCTGGCATCAAGCTGATCATGCGTGCGGTCGAGTCCCCGCTGCGCGAGATCGTGTTCAACGCCGGTGACGAAGCGTCGGTGGTGGT
Source organism: Burkholderiales bacterium (assembly GCA_038200275.1). Lineage (GTDB taxonomy): Bacteria > Pseudomonadota > Gammaproteobacteria > Burkholderiales > Burkholderiaceae_C > JBBPYC01. The sequence goes on along the minus strand of JBBPYC010000051.1, from coordinate 47,831 downwards.
GAACAACGTGTTGGCCGGTAAAGGCAACTACGGCTACAACGCGGCCAATGGCGAATACGGCGACATGATCGAAATGGGCATCCTGGACCCGACCAAAGTGACGCGCACCGCGCTGCAGAACGCAGCATCGGTCGCCTCGCTGATGCTGACGACCGAAGCCATGGTGGCCGAGTCGCCGAAAGACGACGCAGCAGGCGGCGGCATGGGCGGCATGGGTGGTGGTATGGGCGGCATGGGTGGCATGGGCGACATGGGCATGTAACAGCCGCACCCGAAAAAGTTTTTCGGGTGATCTAGTTAGTTGAAAAAGGCCGGGGAACCCGGCCTTTTTCAATGGGTACGGTGCTTGCGCGTTGCTTCAGCCCCGCCGGAGCGCGCAGCGAGCCAACGACAACAAGACAACGCATGAACAAACTGACTACTTCTCCCTCCTCGCCGCTAGCATGGCACTGGCCAGCGTGCCAGCGCTTGCTGCCCATCGTGAGAAAAAGACGGCATGAAAGAAGGTGAGATGAAGAGATGACGCTTCGTTGGTAGCGTCAACACTCGATCGTTCGGGCCATTGAGACTACACGTTCGACGCTGAAATAAAAAAGGCCTCGCAGCATTGGTCGCGAGGCCTTTTTTTGTTGTTGCCGCTGTCCCGCTGGCCGCAGCGTCAGGGAACGATCAGCCCATGCCGCACTGCCAGCAACGTCATCTCGGACTGGTTTGCCAGGCCGAGCTTCTGCTTGATGTTGTAGAGATGCGTGCCGACAGTCGAAGGCGACAGCGACAGCAACTCTGCAATGCGGGCCACCGATGCGCCTTGCGCCAACTGGATGAACACCGCAAACTCGCGTTCGGACAGTTGTTCGACGGGCGTCGCTTCATTGCCTTGCAACGATTGAACCGCCAACTTCTGCGCCAGCGCCGGGTCGATCACGCGCCGGCCTTCTGCTGTCTTTCGCACCGCGTCGATCAGCGCTTCGGGTGCCCCGCGCTTGGACAGGTAGCCGAGCGCACCGGCCTGCAGCACCCGCTTGGGATGGCTCAGGTCCTCATGCGCCGACAACGCAAGGATTCGTGCATTGCGGTCGCGCGCCATGATTTTTTTGACTGCTTCGATGCCGCCGATGCCGGGCATGGCCAAGTCCATGATCACGACGTCGGGGTGCTGCTCGACAAACAAGCGATACGCCTCCTCGCCCGATTCGGCTTCGGCCACGACTTCGATATCGGCACTCGCTTGCAGCAGCAGTTTGAAGCCGGTGCGCACAAGCGCATGGTCGTCGGCCAGCAGGACCTTGATCGTCATGCGTGTTCCTTGTGCGGCGGCTCGGGCGCGGGATCGCCACGGGTTGTTCCTTCAAACGGCAGCCAAGCAATCACCTCGACACCCCCGGTGGCGGGCCGACTCAGATCGAATCGACCGCCAAGCAACTCGGCCCGCTCGCGCATCCCAAGCAGGCCGAAGTGACCAGCGCGAGCCCAGTTCTCGGGCAGGCCGTGGCCGTTGTCGGTGACGACGACTCGAATGGATGGGATTGACGCCGCCGTGTGGTGCTCATCCGGCGTCTTGCTTGACGTGGCTTGCACCTCCAGACCGATCTCGATCGCAACGCGCGTGGCATCGGCATGCCGGATTGCGTTGTTGACGGCTTCCTGCACGATGCGGTAGGCGGCCGTGGCGATTGGCTCGGGCAACGCCTCGGGCAGGCCCGCCATGTGCACATCGAATTGCATGAGCGGCTGCTGCGCACGCCAGTCGGACACCATGTCTTCCACCGCATCGGCCAGCCCGAAGCGGTCAAGTGCAAGCGGGCGCAACCGCGGGATCATCAGATGCAACACGTCGTAGATCTGGTCGGCGGTGGCCATCACAAGGCGTGCCGCCTGCTCGCTTTGCGGGTCGATCGCAGCCGTGCGCTGCGCGATCGAGAGGGCGATCGACTTGATCGCAGTGATCTGCTGGCCGAGTTCGTCGTGCAGTTCGCGCGCGATTGCACCGCGCTCCTGCTCGATGCGACGCTGGATGATGCCGGTGAGCGCGCGGTTTTCTGCGAGCTGGGTTCGTGCACGGGCTTCGGCTTCCCGCGCGTGCACGCTGCTGGCCACCGCAGCGGCCATGCGGTTGAAGGACTGGCCGATGTGCGCCATCTCACGCGTGGGCAGTGGTGGCAAGCGCACGCCGTACTGGCCACGCTCCATCGCATTCAGACCGTCGGTGATCTGCTTCAGCGGTCGCAACGCGCGGCCGGTCAGCACCAGCAGCAACAAATTGGCGAGCACGAAGCCGATCAGCGCAACGCCCATCGCAACGCCCAATTCGTCCCAGCCGTCGAGCACCGCACGCGATGTGTCGGGCCGCACCACAAGCCGGCCAAGGCCGAGCGGGATTTCGCGCGGTTGAACGCGCGGCGCCACCAGCTGCGCATACCAAGTCGGCGCCGCCCGACCCGCTTTATAGGCCGATGCGGGCGAGCGATACATCTCATTGCCCGCAGCGTCGTACAAGAACAGATCGTTTGCGCGCACCCGGCCGAGCTGCTGCAAAAAGCCTTCCATGCTGCCTGGACCTGCAGGCGCGTAAGTCTCGGCGATGCGTGCAAGCAGGCGCGCCGCAACTTGGGAAGCGCCTGTGATTTCCTCGCGCACGCTGTTGCGTGTGTTGACGATCTGCATCGCAGCAAATGCGGTTGTGAACGCGACCAGCAACGCCGTCACAAGCCACTGTACGCGCCCGCGCAGGCTCATTACGGCGCTGCCGTTTCGTGCAACACCTGCACGGCTTGCACGATGGCTTCAGCCATCGGTGGATCGAATGGCGAGTGGCCGGTGGCATCGACCCATACGAGCTGGCTGCCGGGCAGCGCGCGCTGCAATGCAACCGCGTTGGCAGGCCGGCAGATCCAGTCGAGCCGGCCATGCAGGAGCTGCGTCGGCACGCCGCCGAGCGTGCCGGCCATCCGAAGCAGTTCGGCCGCGCCGAGCCAGCAGCGATGCCGCAAGTAGTGGCCCTGCACGCGGTATTTGTCGAGAGGGCCAGCAGCAACAGCTGGTTGTGGTGCCGCGCTTGTCGACAGAGTCTCGCCCTGCTTGTCGCCGACCGCAGGGCCCAACCCACGCCAGGCGTGGCTCACCGCATCTTCCCAACGGCTCCAGGCCACGGCAGCAGCCGCCGCTGCAGCAGCGTCGTCGTCGTCGCTATCCAGAATTTGCCGAAGCAATGCGTCCATCACCGCGAGGCCGACCCCGGCGCGCTCGGGCATCGCATCCACGCCAGCAGCGGCTGCCAGGGCTTCCCAAGCTTGGGGCAGCAAGGTGCCCGCGCCGCCGAAGAACCAGTCTAGGTCGGCGTCATCGGTCATGAACATGCCGCGAAGCAACAGGGCCCTGCAGCGCGTGGGATGCGCTGCTGCATAGGCCACCGCCAAGCTTGCGCCCCAGGAACCGCCAAACACGAGCCAGCGCTCGATCCCGAGCCGGCTGCGAATTGCTTCGATGTCCGCAATCAGATGCGCGGTCATGTTCGCGGCAATCTGGCCGGCTGGCATACTGCGTCCGCTGCCGCGTTGGTCGAACAGCACGACCCGGTGTATGGCGGGATCGAAAAAGCGCCGCTGAAGTGGTGAGGTGCCGCTGGCCGGGCCGCCGTGCAACACGACGACTGGCGTGCCTGCAGGGTTGCCACACTGCTCCACGTGCAATCGGTGGCCATCGCCAACGTCGAGCATGAACTGGTCGAACGGCTCGATCGGCGGGAACAACGCCTCGGGCGCGGATGACGAATTGGCGGCGTCTGTGGCAGCAGGTGAACTCATCGCAGCGATGTTAGTGCGGCACTTCAATCGCGCAGCTCATGATTTTCGCTAGGTGCGGTTCATGGTCTGCCCGATAGGCTGCCTCCCTTGCTGGTAGCACACTGCAAATGAGGTCGCGAGTTCAGGCGTTGTTTTCCTCTCAGGACGGCAGCGTTCGTGAATCGGGCTTCACGGGCATTTGGCCCGACGACTCACCTGCTCAACCGCATCAACTACAGATTGGACCTGATCATGAAATGGGAAACCCCGACCGCCACCGACCTGCGTTTTGGCTTCGAAATCACGATGTACATCGCGAACCGCTGAATCGGATTGCATTTGCAGTGGCCGCCTGACCCGATGGGTTCGGCAGACACTCTGGCTCGTGCAGCAATGCCGAGTCCACCAGCGCGCCCCGTTACACCGGGCGCGTTGTCGTTTCCGGCGCTGCCTGCTCAGGCCGCTGTGGCGTGATTTGAAGTAGAGGTTTCGACGGTGCGCGTTCATGTTCTCGGCTCCGCTGCCGGCGGCGGCTTCCCCCAGTGGAATTGCAATTGCCCGATGTGCGCTGGCCAGCGCACAGGCAACATCCAGGCGCAACCGCGTACGCAGTCATCCATTGCGATCTGCGGAAGCGACGATACGGCATGGGCGTTGTTCAACGCATCGCCCGACATCCTCGAGCAGATCCGCCGTTTCCCCGCGCTGCAACCGGGCCGCGCGTTGCGCGACACCGGCATCGCAGCGATCGTGTTGATCGATGCGCAGATTGACCACACCACTGGCCTTTACATGCTGCGCGAACATCGTGCGCGGCTGCCGATCTGGTGCACGACGCCGGTGCAGCAGGACTTGACGCAGGGCAACCCGTTGTTCACGCTGCTCGAGCACTACTGCGGCGTCGACTGGCACCGGATCCATGTGGAAGACGGGGCCGCCGGGTTCGAAGTGCCCGCCCTGCCCGGCTTGGTGTTCGAAGCGATCGCGCTGGAGAGCAACGCACCGCCGTACTCGCCGCACCGCGACGCACCGCAGCCCGGTGACAACATCGGCGTGACGGTGCGCGATGTGAAGTCTGGGCAGCGTCTGTTCTATGCGCCCGGCCTGCTGGAGATTGCGCCGCCGGTCTGGGACGCAATGCAACAGGCCGACGCGGTGCTGGTCGACGGCACGCTGTGGACCGACGACGAGATGATCGCGCTGGGTGCATCGAAGCGCAGCGGCCGTGCGATGGGTCATCTGGCGCAAAGCGGCCCCGGCGGCATGATCGAATGGCTGGACCGTTTGCCCAAAACCACCCGCCGCATCCTGATCCACATCAACAACACGAACCCGATCCTGGACGAGAACAGCCGACAGCGCGACGTGCTGAACGAGCACGGCATCGAAGTCGCGTTCGACGGCATGGACATCGTGCTGTAGCCACATCAAATAAGCGCAACACCCCATGACCGCCACCATCGCCGAAACCCCCTGGGACCGCGCCGCGTTCGAGACTCACCTGCGCGACCGCGGCAGCAGCTATCACATTCACCACCCGTTCAACCGGATGCTCAACACCGGCAAGGCCACGCGCGAGCAGGTGCAGGGCTGGGCAGCAAACCGCTATTACTATCAGATTGCCATTCCGATCAAGGACGCGGCGATTTTGTCGAATTGCGACGACCGCCTGTTCCGCCGCGAATGGATCACGCGCATCCTCGACCACGACGGTGTTGCGTTCGGCGATGCGCCGGACGAAGGCGGCATCGAAGCATGGCTGCATCTGGGCACCGCCACCGGTCTCACACGCGAAGAAATCACCGACCAGCGCCATGTATTGCCAGGGGTGCGCTTCGCGGTCGACGCCTATGTCAACTTCGCGCGCCGCGCACCGTGGCAGGAAGCCGCGTGCTCGTCGCTGACCGAGCTGTTCGCGCCCGAGATTCACAAGCAGCGGCTCTCCGGCTGGCCCGAGTTCTATCCGTGGATCGACGACACTGGATTGCAATACTTTCGCAACCGTGTGAGCCAGGCAAGGCGCGACGTCGAGCATGGGCTGCGCATCACGCTCGAATACTTCGACACCGCCGCACGACAACGCCGCGCGCTGGAGATCTTGCAGTTCAAGCTCGATATCCTGTGGCAGATGAACGATGCAATGGCGCTCAAGTACGGAGTCAACCCATGACGACCATCACGAACGCTCCCCACTTGTCGTCGCAGTTTCGGTTGCAGTGGGAGGACGCGCAGCAGAGCTGGGTGCTGCTGTATCCGGAAGGCATGGTCAAGCTGAACCGCAGCGCAGGTGAAATCTTGAAGCGCTGTGATGGCGAAACGCCGGTCGATGCGATCACGCAAGATCTCGAGCGTGCGTTCGAGACGCAGGGGCTGGACAAGGAAGTGCAGTCCTTTCTTGGCATCGCGCGCGAACAGGGGTGGCTCGAAGCCGCAACCGATGCAGCGTCGGACGCAACGACATGAGCGCCACCCTCAACATCCCGTCGTCTGCACCGCCGCGCCCGGGCCCGCCGCTATGGCTGCTGGCCGAGCTGACTTACCGCTGCCCGCTGCACTGCGTGTTTTGCTATAACCCGGTCGATTACGCGACGCACGGTGAAGAACTCACGACCAACGACTGGCTGCGCGTGTTGACCGAGGCGCGTGCGGCCGGCAGTGTGCAGTGCGGCTTGTCCGGTGGCGAGCCGATGGTGCGCGATGACCTTGAAGAGCTCGTCGGCCACGCACGCGGCCTGGGCTTCTACACGAACCTGCTGACGTCCGGCATCGGTTTTACGGAAGCGCGTGCGACCGAACTGCGCCGCCAGGGGCTCGATCACATCCAGCTCTCGTTTCAGGATTCGACGCGCGAGCTGAACGACTTTCTCTCGCACACCAAAACGTTCGAGCTGAAGCGCAAGGCGGCCGCGATCATCAAAGGCAACGGCTGGCCGATGGTGCTCAACTGCGTGATCCACCGGCTCAACATCGACTACATCGGCGACATCATCGAGCTTGCGGTCGAGCTTGGCGCCGAGTACCTGGAGCTTGCCAACACGCAGTTCTATTCGTGGGCCGAGTTAAACCGTGACCAGTTGCTGCCGTCGCGCGAACAGCTGCAGCGGGCCGAGGCGGTCACTAACGAATACCGCGCAAAGCTCGGCAAAAAGTTGCGCATCTTCTTTGTCGTGCCCGACTACTACGAATCGCGCCCGAAGCGCTGCATGAACGGCTGGGGCAACGTGTTTCTGACCATTGCGCCCGACGGCACCGCACTGCCGTGCCACACCGCGCGCATGCTGCCAGGCCTTGCGTTTCCGAACGTGAAAGCGCAGTCGATCGAATCGATCTGGTACGAATCCGAAGGCTTCAACCGCTACCGCGGCAACCGCTGGATGAAGGAGCCGTGCCGCACCTGCCCCGAGCAGGAAAAAGACTTGGGCGGCTGCCGTTGTCAGGCCTTCATGATCGCGGGCGACCCGGCGATGGCCGACCCGGTCTGCACGAAGTCGCCGGACCGACCGAAGGTGGATGCTTTTGTCGAACGCGCGCAGCGGGCGCCCAACGCGCCGGAGCCGGTGATGCACCCACTGGTGTTTCGTGACCCCAAAGAGTCGCAACGGCTTACGGCTGCTGCTGCCACAGCCGCTGCTGCCGAAAGCTGACGGCCGCCGAGCGCCACTTCCGAAGTAACCCAAGTCAACGCAATTGACGCTGGAAATGCGGCGCCAATGCACCGTACAACGCCTTGAAGCGCCGATGGCGTTGGCGGTGCCCATCCCGCACCGCTGCACCGAGTTCGCAGCGCGCCCGTACCGGCGGCTCGCGACACACCGCATCGATCACGCCCCCATCGGCCAACCAAGCCAGTCGCGCTGCCCCCAGCGCGCCGCCCGCCTCACCGCCTCACCGCCTCACCGCCTTCGGCCAGCATCAAGGGCACCTCCAGCACATTGCTGAGCAACCGCGCCCACCAGTTGCTCAGCGCGCCACCGTCGACCATCCAAAGTGCACCGGCTGGCCGGTGCAACGTATCCAGCCGGTCGCGCAAACCGAGGCTCACCTCGCCGAGGAACCCGCAGAACGCAGCGAGCCGGTGCATCCCCTTGGTTGGCTTGACTTGGCGCCAGCTCGCTTCCGCGCGCTGCGACATGCAGAAGAATTCGATGTAGTGGCAGGCACGCTCCAGCAGCGGCCGACACTACGCCAGCTCCGGAATGCTCAACGCGGCGTGCTCGAACGAGCTGTGCTGAAACTGGATCACCAGACCGCGCTCGGCCACGCTATGGGTGGCCGTGTCGAGCCAGACCCAGTTGTGAGGGGGCATCCAGTCCACCGACGCCAGGCCTAACGCGGCCCACAGGTTGGCCAGCACGTCCAGTCCTGCGGCACTGATGATGATGGTGCCGATCAGCAGCACCGTGTTGCGCACCGCCGGCCAGAAGTGCAGGTCGGTGACGAAGACGTGGAAGTTCTCTATGCCGACCCGCAGGTGGTTACCCGGGTCCAGCAGGTTGTAGTTGATCAGCGAGAAAAGATCGTCATGCCCAGCGGCACGAGCATCCAGATCAACAACGTGACGACGGCGGGTGCCATCAGCGAACGAGGCAACAGACGATCCATGGCTCAGTCGTCCCGCTTCCATCAACAGACGACGGCCTGCCCGGCACCATCGCCAGGCACCGGACCAACCCCCACCATGCCGTCTACTTGCTTGTAGTAGCCGCCGCGCTGCGTCTGGCGCTCGGCCAGCGTCCACGATGTCTTCAGCACTTGATTCACCGTCGTCTGGCCTGCGTGCGCGGCGCTCATCTGCTGGCCGACGGCGATGCCGATTACCTGAAACTCAGGAATGGCTGCGCATTGCACGCCTTTGTAGGGTGACTTCGGCGACATGATGTCGTTCGGATTGACGGAATCGATCGCTTTTTTCTCGGCTTCGGCGAACACAGCCGCTTTCAAGAAGTCGGCGTTGAGGTAGGTGGACTTGCGCGTGCCATTGGGCACCGCCTTCAAGCCTTTTTCCTTGGCCATCAGTTGCACGTACTCCTTGGATGTCGCCCGGCGCACGAACTCCTCAGCCGCTTCAACCTTTTTCGAGCCCGCTGGTATCCCGAGCGCCCAGGCCCGCAGCCAGTTGGCGCCCTTCGGCGTCACCGCAATAGGCGCCTGCGCAAACGCAACCTTGTCGGCCACCTTGAACTGCTTCGGGTCCGTCACGAACGACGCGGCGATGGTCGGCATCGACCCACTGTGCGCACTTGCCTTCGTTGAACAGCGCGAGGTTTGCGTTTAAGCGGTTGGCCGAAGCACCAGGCGGGCCGTACTTGGTCATGAGGTCCACGTAGAAGCCGACCGCTTCGTGCCACGCCTTGGTATCGATCTCAGGTTTCCAATTCATGTCGAACCCAGGTCGAGCAGTCGTTGGCCCGCCTGCCCATCGCAGCAGCTTTGGTGCAACAGGGCGCTGCGGCGCAGCCGCAACTCGAAAAACCAGCCTCGTCGACGGGTTGCCTTCGATGCCCTCGCAACTCGTTGCGATGCGTGACCGAAACTCTGACCAGCAAGGAGCGTTTTTATGAACTACGAAAAAACCGAAGCAGCGTTGGCGAAGTTGTCGCGCGAGCAATTCCGGGTCACGCAGCAAAGCGGCACCGAAGCCAGCGGCTCGGGCGAATTGCTCGGCAACAAGGCACCGGGCATCTACGTGGATGTCGTCTCGGGCGAGCCCCTGTTTGTGTCCGACGACAAGTACGAATCGGGCTGCGGCTGGCCCAGCTTCACCAAACCGGTCGTGCCCGCGCACGTCAAGGAGTTGCGCGATGCGTCGCACGGCATGGTGCGCACGGAGGTGCGCTCGGCCCACGGCGACAGTCACCTGGGTCATGTATTCCCCGACGGCCCTGCGGACCGCGGCGGCTTGCGATACTGCATCAATTCGGCCAGCCTGCGCTTCGTGCACAAAGACCACATGGCGGCACAAGGCTACGGCGACTATCTCAACCAAGTGAAGGACATCTGAAATGACCGAACGTGCTGTACTGGCTGGCGGGTGCTTTTGGGGCATGCAGGACCTGATCCGCAAGCAGCCTGGCGTGGTCTCGACCCGCGTGGGTTACTCCGGTGGCGACGTGAAGAACGCGACTTATCGCAATCACGGGAGCCACGCCGAGGCGATCGAGATCACGTTCGACCCGGAGAAAACGAGCTTTCGCAAAGTGCTCGAATTCTTTTTCCAGATTCACGACCCGACCACGAAGAACCGCCAGGGCAACGACCGCGGGACCGGCTATCGCTCGGCGATCTACTGGGTCGACGAAGCGCAAAAATCCGTTGCCGAAGACACGATCGCCGACGTGAACGCCAGCGGCCTCTGGCCCGGCAAGGTCGTGACCGAAGTCGAACCGGTCGGTGATTTCTGGCTTGCGGAGCCTGAGCACCAGGACTATCTAGAGCGGATGCCGGGCGGCTACACCTGCCACTTTCCGCGCAAAGACTGGGTGCTCCCCAAGCGCAACGTGACGGCCTGATGGCCGCATCGGGCAAGCGGCCGGACTGCTTCACGATCGGCCGAGCGACCAGCGCAGTCTCTCAGGTCTGCGATCGGCCACGCAAGCGCGCGAGCAACCCTGCGGTCGACGCATCGAGCCCGATTGCGTCACCCGATGCCAGCCGCGGCTCGATGTCCTTGGCGAGCACCTTGCCCAACTCGACGCCCCACTGATCAAAACTGTTGATGCCCCAAACCGCGCCGCTTGTGAACACGCGGTGCTCGTACAGCGCAAGGAACGCGCCGAGCGCCTCGGGCGTGAGTTTGTCGAAGACGAAGAAGGTGCTGGGCCGATTGCCCTGGAAGTGCTTGTGGCCGCCCGCATCCGCTTGCCCGAGCATCAACGCCTGGGCTTGCGCCAGCGCGTTGGCCAGCAACTTGTCGTGATGGCCTTCAAGTGCGTGGGCTGCATCGCGCACCGCAAGAAACTCGGCTGGGATCACATCGGTGCCCTGATGCAGCATCTGAAAATACGCGTGCTGCCCGTTGGTGCCCGGTTCGCCCCAGAGCACGGGTGACGTGCCGTACGCGACCGCCTGGCCGTCGCTGTCGACTGACTTGCCGTTGCTCTCCATCTCGAGCTGCTGCAGGTGAGCCGGCAACCGCTTGAGCGCGCTGTGATAAGGCGCCATGCAGCGGCTGGTGAAGCCGTGAAAGTTGCGATACCAGACGTCGAGCAGGCCAAGCCGCACCGGCAGATTGCGCTCCAGGGGCGCGGTGCGAAAGTGCTCGTCCATCGCATGGGCGCCGGCCAGCAGTTGGCGAAAGCCCACCGACCCCACGGTCAGCGCAATCGGCAACCCGATCGCTGACCATAGCGAATAGCGCCCGCCGACCCAATCCCAAAATCCGAACATGGTGTCGATGCCGAACGCGCGCGCGGCTTCCACATTCGTCGTTAGCGCTGCGAAATGCTTCGCCATGTCACCGCCACCGGACTGCTCGAACCAGCGCTTGGCCGATTGCGCGTTGGTCATCGTCTCCGCGGTGGCGAAGGTTTTGGACGCGATCAAGAACTGCGTGTGCTCGGGCGCCAGCCCTTTCAGTACGCTGGCAAGTTCGTGCCCGTCGACGTTCGAGACGAAGTGAAAGCGCTTGCCCGGCTGCACGAACTGGTCGAGCGCCAACACCGCCATCTGCGGACCGAGGTCCGAGCCGCCAATGCCGATGTTGACGACGTCGGTGATGGTGTGGTCGCCGCGCACCTGATCGGCGTAGGCCAGCATGGCGTCGAGCGTGGAATGCACCTGAGACAACACATCACTTATCTTGATTGCTTCTTTTTTTGTAGCTCCAGACGACGACTGGGCGTGCGCCTCAGCCGGTTTTCTCAATAAGAAGTGCATTCACGGCGCGATCTTCCGTAGGGTTGATCGCCTCGCCCGCGAACATTGCATCGCGCCTGGATTCGAGACCGACTTCGCGCGCCAGACCGAGCAGCAGTGCCTGCGTGCGGTCATCAATCAGATTCTTTGACAGGTCAGCAAAGAAATGCGGCGCCTGTTGGCTGAAGCGCGCGAAGCGATCGGCATCGTTGGCAAACGCATCGCGCAGGTCGAAGGCTTTGCCGGCTGCTTCGTGATGCAGGCCGAGCGCACTCCAGGCATGGGTTCGGTCGCAACGGATCGTGCTCATTCAGGGTTCCTTGAGGCGGCCTGCAAGCGGCAGGCGTTTGTGGTTTCAAACATTATCGAGTCGGGTGCGGACCCCATCGACGCCGTCGAACCCAACCGATCGTGGCCGCACGGGTTGCCATTTCACCGCCTGCGTGGCAAGGTACTTTGGCAACCTGCTGTTCGGTTGCGTATCCAGTCGATCTCAAACAAACCATTCCAACGGAGACCTCTCATGCGCCCTTTGCGAAGAATCCTGCTTGCTGCCAGTGTGGCCGCGCTGACCATGACCACCCACGCGCAGACAGCGCAACAGGTCGCACAGCGCATCGAAGGCGCTTCTGAGGCCAGCGGTGGTCCGCGTTATGGGGTCGACGCGATGTGGCCCAAGCCGCTGCCGAACAACTGGCTGCTGGGCCAGGTCGCCGGCATCGCGGTGGCCAGCGACGACACCATCTGGGTGTTGCATCGGCCCGCGTCCTTGACGGACGACGAGCGCGGTGCGGCGCTGACCCCGAAGCGTTCGAAGTGCTGCATCGCTGCGCCACCGGTGCTGCAGTTCGACCGCAAAGGCAAGCTGTTGCAATCGTGGGGTGGCAAAGGCGAAGGCTACGACTGGCCGGGCAACGAGCACGGCATCTATGTGGACCCGAAAAACAACGTCTGGATCGGCGGCAATGGGCCGAAGGACCACATGGTGTTGAAGTTCAACAAGGCCGGCAAATTTCTGCTGCAGATCGGCAAGCCGGGGGAGAGCAAAGGCAGCAACGACGCGGAGCAACTCGGCCGCCCCGCGCACATGGAACTGGATCCGGCCGCCGACGAGCTGTACGTGGCCGACGGCTACGGCAACCGTCGTGTGATCGTGTTCGATGCGAGCAGCGGCCAGTACAAGCGTCATTGGGGCGCGTACGGCAAGAAGCCCGACGACACCAAGCTGCCCGACTACAACCCCGAGTCGCCGCAGTTCGGCAACCCCGTGCACTGCGTGCGGTTGATGAAGGACGACTTGGTCTACGTCTGCGACCGCAACAACAACCGGATTCAGGTATTCAAGAAAAACGGCGAGTTCGTGCGGCAGTTCGCCTACGAGCCCGCGACGCAGGGCTCCGGCTCGGTCTGGGACCTGGTCCCGTCCGAAGACCCGGCGCAGCGTTATTTGCTGATTGCCGATGGCACCAACAACGAGGTGCGGATCACTGAGCGCGAAAGCGGCAAGGTGCTTGGCACGTTCGGCCGCTCGGGCCGGCAGGCTGGCGACTTCCATTGGGTACACAACATCGCGATCGATTCGCAGGGCAGCATTTATACGGCGGAAGTCGACACGGGCAAGCGCGTGCAGCGATTCATAAAGCAGTGAGTTCACCCCCAGGATTCGCTCCTTTCGGTCGGCTCTCGGCTATCCCCATCGGGGGCGGCGCCCGCTGGACTGTTTCTGGGAGGGGTTGCGGCACGCGAATGAGGCTGGCGGCTGGCAATCAGACTGCGTCAGGCACCATCGACACGCCATGTACGGCCAACGCGAGTTGCGTCTGCGCGCCTGCGACCAGCGGCTGTGCCAGATCGTTGGAAACGACGAACACCGCGCCGATCGGGGTGTCAAATCGGTACTCGTAGCAGCTCCCGAGATACGACGCCTTGATGCAGGTCGCAGGAAGTCCGGATGCAGCGCCGATCCGCCAGGCTTCGGGCCGCACGGCCACCTTGACGGCACCGCGCGCGACCTGGTGACGGGGCTGCAGGGTCAACGGGCCGAGCATCACCTGCCCGTCTTCGTGCGCGGTGGCTGAGAACACCACCGCCTCGCCCATGAAGCCGGCCACGAACTCGCTTGCGGGCCGGCCGTAGAGTTCGGCCGGTGTGCCACGCTGCGCGATCACGCCGTGATCCATCACGATGATTTGGTCGGAGACGGCCAGGGCCTCGCTCTGGTCATGCGTGACGTAGGCAACCGTGAGCTGCAAGCGCTGCTGGATCGCGCGGATTTCGTCGCGCATCTCGCGGCGCAGCCGCGCATCGAGGTTCGATAGCGGTTCGTCGAACAACAGCACCGCGGGCTCCAATACCAGCGCGCGCGCCAGAGCCACACGCTGCTGCTGCCCGCCCGACAACTCGCTCGGCAGCCGCTCATCGAAGCCGACCAGACCGACGCCCTTGAGCGCGGTGTTGGCGCGGCGCGCGGCATCCTTCTTCGTCGCGCCGCTCATGCGCAGGCCGTAGCCGACGTTCTCCAGCACGTTCATGTGCGGGAACAGTGCATAGCTCTGAAACATCATGCTGACGTTGCGCTCGCTCGGGCCCAGTGTGGTCACGTCCCGCCCACCCATCACGATGGTGCCCGAGGTCGCCGACTCGAGTCCCGCGATCATGCGCAGCGTGGTGGTCTTGCCGCAGCCGGATGGCCCCAGGATGGTCGTCAGCGTGCCCTGCGGCACCTCGAAGCTGATGCCCTTGACGGCCAGCGGTGCGCGCTCATCGCCGCCGTAGCGCTTGGTCACGTTGCGAAACTCGATGCCGTTGCTCATGCGTTCAAACTCCCGTGCGTGTCGCGGCTGTGGTGCGCATCGGCAGCAGCGCCGCGCGGCGGCCGAGCTTGCGTTCGCCGACCACGAACTGGATCAGCGCGATGGCGATCGACATCAGCACGATCAGCACCGTGCAGTACGCAAGCGCCACCCCGTAGTCACCGTTGCCGACACGGCCAATGATGTAAGTGGTGGCCAGTTCGTTTTCTGCCGTCACCAGAAAGATCACGGCGCTCACCGTCGTCATCGCGCGCACGAAGCTGTAGACAAGGGCCGCCACCAGCGCGGGCTTGAGCAGCGGCAGCACGACGTGAATGAGCGTCTGCGATGTGGACGCGCGCAGCATCAACGACGCCTCGTCGAGCGACCGATCGAGCTGTTTGAACGCCGCCGCGCCCGCGCGCACACCCACCGGCAGATTGCGAAACAGATAACACAGCACGATGATCAGCCCGGTGCCGGTCAGCTCGAAGGGCGGCACGTTGAACGCAAGGATGTAGCTGACGCCCAGCACGGTGCCGGGAATCGCGAACGCCAGCAGCGCGCCGAACTCGAACGTGCCCTGGCCCTTGAATTCGGTGCGCGCCAGCAGCCACGCAATCAGCAACCCAAGCCCGGCGGTGATCGGCGCGGAAATGCCGGCGAGCTTCAGCGTGGTGAACAGCGAACTCCACGCGGTGCCGGCCCAGACCAGCCCGAACTCGCCCCATTCCAGCCCGAATGCGGTCTTGAAGTGCACGAGCGTCGGCGTGTAGTCGCGGCCCCAGGTCTGCACGAACCCGCCGGCAAACGCGAACAGATAGACCACCAAGGTAAACGCGATCCACGGCAGTGCCACCGCATAGACGGTCCTGCGCACGCCGTCGGGCAGCGCCATCGCCACACCGCTGTCGCCCTTGCCGCTGACGGTGGTGTAGTTTTTCTTGCCCAACACGCCGCGTTGCAGCGCGAACACGGCCAGCGCGAAAATCGTCAGCACCCAGGCCAGTGACGCGGCGCGGCCCTGGTCGTACTGCGCGCCGACGATCGCAAAGAAGATGTCGGTCGACAACACCGCGAACTGGCCGCCGACCACGATGGGGTTGCCGAAGTCGGCCATGCTCTCGATGAAGCCGACCAGAAACGCGTTCGCCAGCCCCGGCTTGATCAGCGGCAACGTGATCGTGAAGAACGCACGCCTGCGGTCTGCGCGCAGCATTTGCGCGGCCTCCTCCAGACTCGGCGACACGCCCTGCACAACGCCGCGCATGATCATGAAGGCAATCGGCGTGAACGCGAACAACTGCGCCACCAGCACGCCCGGCATGCCGTAGAACCAGCGCGTCGGCGGGATGCCGAAGGCGCTCTCCAGCAGTTGATTCACGACGCCGGCGCGGCCGAACAGCAGGATCAGCCCGAGACCCACCACGAACGGCGGCGTGATGATCGGCAGCAGCGCCAGCACCTTGAGCGGTGCACCCAAACGCGGATTGCCGCGCTCGGCCAGCAGCGCCATCAAGGTGCCTAAAAACGTGGTGCCAGCCGCCGTCAGCAGCGCCAGCACCAGCGTGTTCCATGCGACACCGCAGCGCGCGGCGCCGGTGACGCAGGCCACGCCCCAGATCCGTTCGGTGAACACGCGCTCGGCAAACGCCGGCAGGGACCATGCGCCGTCCGCATCCATGAACGCACCGGCCAGCGCCTTGCCGACCGGATACGCGATGAACAGCGCGAGCAGCACGCCGCAGCCGATCACCGCGCCTGCAACGAACAAATCGCCTCTGAAGAATCCAAGGCGGCTCAGCCCAAAGGCGGCCAGCAGCAGCAACGCAGTCAACGCCACGAAGCCGCCCGCACCGATGCCAAACTGGTTCACCGCCGGCTCGCCGAACCATTCCTGAAACGCCGCCACGTTCCATCCCTGCGCACCGATCAGGAAACCGGACAACAGAAGCGCCAGCGCACCGAGCCCGCCCCCGGCAAGCAGCCAACGCCCCTGCGCGCGGCCGGCTGCTTGACAAGCGCCAACCGCACACAGCGCCAGACCCAGCAGTCCGATAAACAGCCACCGCCGCCCGAGCACAGCGGCCTGCATCAGCCCGTTGGCGCCCTCGCTGGTGCCGAATGTCTGGCCCAGCGCCGCATACCAGACCGAGTCCTGGATCGCATACCAAGGCAGCACAAGGTAGCCAGACAAGCCGATGACGACCCAGCACCAGATGAGGGTCCGCGAACGCCGAGCCGCTGCCGCCATGGCGGCGTTGTGGGGTGCGCCGCGCAACGCGCAGCTTTCAGCGCGGCAGCGAATTCACGTCTTTTTCCCAACGTGCGATCAACCTGCGGCGCTCCGCGCTGCTGCCGTACTTCGCGTAGTCGTAGTCGATGAAGTGGATCTTCTTGAAGTCCGGGATATTCGGGTCGAGCTTGGTGGCGGGGTTGCTCGGCAGCTGAAACTGCTTGCTCGCCGCAGCCAGTTCCTGCGCGGCCGGTGTCAATGCCCAGTCGTAGAACTTCTTGGCCGCTTCCAGATTGCGTGCGCCTTTGATCAGGCTCATCGAGCCGATCTCGGCGCCGGTGCCGTCCGACGGCGTGATCGTCTCGACGGGGAAGCCCTGCATCTTCTCGCCCGGTCCGTCGTGCACGAAGCTGATCGACACGGCCGTCTCACCGCGCGCCACCGCCTTGATCGGGCCGGTGCCTGAGCGTGTGTACTGGCCGATGTTCGGGTGCAGCTGTTTCATGTACTCGAACGCTTTGTCCTCGCCCATCAGCTGCACGAGCGTGGCGACCATGGTGTAGGCGGTGCCGCTCGATGCCGGGTTGGCCACCTGAATCTCCCCCTTGTATTCGGGCTTCAGCAAGTCGGCCCAGGTCTTGGGCACATCCATCTTCTTCTTGGCCAGAAGCTCGGTGTTGTAGCCGAAGCCGAGCGGGCCGGAATAGATGCCGACCGTCTTGTAGCCGGACTGTTTGGCCTGCTGCTGCGCCCACGGATGCAGCTTTGACAGCATCGGCGACTGGTACTCGGCTGTCAGCCCCTGCTCGGCCGCCTGCAGGTGCGGGTCCCCAGTGCCGCCGAACCAGACATCGGTCTTCGGGTTCTGCTTTTCAGCGATCAGCTGGGCCAGCGCTTCGCCCGAGCCTTTTTGTGTGATGTTGATCTTGGCGCCGGTCTCACGTGCATAGGTGGTGGCCACCGCGTTGCACCACTCGGCCTGCACCGAGCAGATCACGTTGACGGTGCCTTGGGCGGCTGCGCTGGCCGACACGGCTGCGAGCGCGATGGCGATGAGAAATTGGTTCATGCTGTGCTCCGTTCGAGAAAAACGACCCACTGCGGGCCCGGTGTGCGACCCGCTGTCGGTCTGGTGCGCAAGCTTAGCCATGCGAGGCCATGCTTCGAATCGGGACAAGTACCATGAGTGAATCGTCACTTTGAACTCAAGCCCACTCTATGAGCTTCGATCTCGTTTTGTTCGGCGGCACGGGCGACCTGGCGTGGCGCAAACTGATCCCCGCCTTGTTCCAGGCACATCGGCACGGCACCTTGCCGCCAAACGGCCGCATCATCGGCGTTGGCCGTGACGACCTGAGTCACGAGGAATACCGCACACGCATCGTGTCGCACTTCTGCGATATCGAACGCGAGAAATGCCCGAGTGACGATGATCTGGCGCGCGCCGCGCAATTGCTGTTCTACCAGCGTATGGACCTGTCGCGCGACGACGACTACCCGGCACTGGCCGCCACGCTTGCACAACGCAACGCCGATGTCGTTGTGATGTACGTTGCGACCGCCCCGAACCTGTTTTCGACGGTGGTCGAGAAAGTCGCTGCAGCGGGCCTGAACCAGCCGAACACGCGCGTCGTGCTTGAAAAACCGCTGGGCCACGACCTAGTGTCCAACCGGAAAATCAACGCAACTGTGGCGCACCACTTCGATGAAAGGCAGGTGTTCCGCATCGATCACTACCTTGGCAAGCCGGCGGTGCAGAACCTGTTTGCGCTGCGTTTTGGCAATGCGCTGTTCGAGCCGATCTGGCGCAGAGAGCACATCGCCAACATTCAGATCACGATCGCCGAAGCGCTCGGGATCGAGAAGCGCGGCGCGTTCTACGACCAGACTGGCGCGCTGCGCGACATGGTGCAAAACCACGCGCTGCAACTGCTATGCGCGATCGGCATGGAGCCGCCGATCAACGCGCATGCCGATGCCATTCGCGACGAAAAACTCAAGGTGCTGCGCGCGCTCAGGCGGTGGACACCCGCCACGCTCGAAACCGATGTGGTGCGCGGTCAGTACGGCGCCGGGCTCAATGGCGGTCCTCCGCTGGCCGCCTACCGCGACGAAGCAGGCGTGGATCCAGCAAGCAACACCGAAACGTTCGTCGCACTGCGCACCGAAATCCAGAACTGGCGCTGGGCCGGCGTGCCGTTCTACATCCGCACCGGCAAACGCATGGCCGCGCACGATGCGCACATTGCGATCAACTTCAATCCCACGCCGCATGCGATCTTTCAAGCGCCGCGCGGGTTGGCCAATCGGCTGCTGATCAACCTGCAGCCGCGCGATGGGCTCGAATTGCATCTGCTCGCGCAGGGCCAGGGCAAGCACCGCTCGGCCGATGCGCCGCTTGTACCGGTGCAGCTCGATCTGGACTTCGACAAACGCTTTGGCGCCGAGCGGGTGGGTGCCTACGAACGGCTGCTGCTCGACGTGCTGGCCGGGCGGCTGAATCTGTTCGTGCGCAGCGACGAACAGGAAGAAGCGTGGCGCTGGGTGGAGCCGATCCTTGAGAGTTGGCAAGCCGATGCGCGCGGCCCTCGCAACTACGCGTCTGGCACCTGGGGGCCGAGCGCGGCGAGCGCCTTGATTGCACGCGACGGGTTCAGCTGGAGCGAAGAGAATTAGCTCGCCTCCAGCCTCCGCTCCCTTCGGTCGGCTTTCGGCTTCCCCCATCGGGGGTGGCGCCTACGGCTCTGTAAAGCCGGCCCTCTGTCCCGTGCTGGAATTGGGGCAGTCTGATTTCAGTGGTTGTGAGCAGGGCAGCAGCCGTTGAATGCAAAATACCCCGCGGCTGCATAGGGCAACCGCGGGGTGTTTTTCTCGACCAGAACAAGGCGCACTGGGGCGCCTTACTGCGCTTCAGTGCGTCTCGGCGCCGACCCGCTGCCGGGCGTAATGGCGCGTCAGGCGCAACAATTCTTCCTCCGAGTACGGCTTGCCCAGATAGTGCTGCACACCCAGCTCCCGTGCGTGTTCGCGGTGCTTGTCGCCGATGCGCGAGGTGATCATCACGATCGGCAGGTCCGACGTGCGCACGTCGCCGCGGATGTTGCGCGCCAGGTCGAACCCGTCCATGCGCGGCATCTCGATGTCGGACAGCACCATCACCGGCAGCTCATCAGCAAGCCGCTCGAGCGCTTGCAGACCATCTGCTGCCAACGCCACCCGGAAGCCCTCACGTTGCAGCAGCCGCTGCGTGACTCGGCGCACCGTGATTGAGTCGTCCACCACCAGCACCAGCGGCGCCTGCTGCGTCCCCTCACCGACTGGCAGAGCGTGCCCGCCCGCCGTGTCAGCCGATGGCAGCTCGACGCCGGTACGTGCGACCGCCCACTGACGAGCCAACGTACCGTACACGGTCGCAAGCGCCACCGGGTTGTAGATCAGCGCAACGGTGCCGGTCGGCAGCACCGACATACCGGCCAGGCCAGGCAGTTTGGCAAGCTGCGGGCCCAGATTCTTGACCACCACCTCCTGGTTGCCCAGCACTTCGTCGACGTGCAGTGCGATCCGTTGCGACGCACTTCGGATGACCAGCACGGTACGTGTCTTGGTTGCCGGCTCCACGCTGCTGGCCGAGGACTGCAGCAGCGCACCGCACCAGTAGAACGGGATGTCCTCACCGCCGTAAGCCAGCGTACCGCTTTCATAAGCTGCATCGATCTCGACAGTGGGTACGCGACGCACCATCTCCACCACAGCCGACGGCACACCGATCGACTGCTCGCCGGCACGCACCATCACGATCTGCGTCACGGCGGTGGTCAGCGGCAGTACCAGCGTGAAGCCGGTACCAGCGCCTGCCTTCGAGTTGGTCTCGATGCGACCACCGAGCGCGTCGACTTCCGAGCGCACCACATCCATGCCGATGCCGCGGCCGGCCAGCTCCGTCACGGTGCTGGCCGTGCTGAAGCCCGGCGTGAAGATCAGTTGCGCGGCTTCGCCGTCGGTCATCGGGTGGTCCGAACCGGGCAGCCGACGCTCTGCCGCTTTTTGCCGAATCCGCTGCAGGTCAAGCCCGGCACCGTCGTCGCGGAATGAAACCGACACCTCGTTGCCCGACTGGCGCAGATCGATGGAGATCGCGCCGGCTGCCAGCTTGCCTGCCTCGGTGCGCGCCTGCGGCAACTCGATGCCGTGGGCCACTGCATTGCGCAGCAGATGTTCGAACGCAGGCGCAAGGCGGTCCAGCATGCCGCGGTCCATCTCGATGCTGCCGCCGGTGATGTCGAGCTTGACTTGCTTGCCTGAATCCTTCGCAGCCTGGCGCACCACACCGTAGAGGCGCTCGGAGATGCCTTCAAATTCGACCATGCGGGTGCGCAGCAGATCCCGCTGCAGCTCGCGCGACTGGCGACCTTGCGCCACCAGATCGTCTTCGGCACCTTCCACGGAACGCTGTACGCTGCGCTGCACGGTGGCGACGTCGTTCACCGACTCGGCCATCATGCGGGTCAGCTCCTGCACCCGCGTGAAACGGTCGAACTCGAGCGGATCGAAGCTTGCGCCCAAATCCTTCGACTGTGCAAGCCGCGACTGCATCTGCGTCTCCGCCTGCAGTTCGACGTCGCGCAGCTGCTTGCGCAACCGGTCCAGGTTGCCGGTCAAGTCGGCCAGCGAATCGCGCAGTTGCGAGACATGCGACTCAAGCCGCGCCCGCGTCATCATGATCTCGCCGGCTTGATTCACCAACCGATCGAGAAGTTGGGCACGCACGCGCACCGACTGGCTGCCCAGGCGCAACGCTGGCGCGCCGATCGACACTGTGGCCGAAGCCGGGCGCACATAGCCGCGTTCGGCAGGTGTGGCCACAGCAGCAGCTACGGGTTGCTGCGTCGCTGCCGGCTCGATTGCCTGCGGCTCCTCCTGCATCGTGAGGCCGCGCAACTGGTCGAACTGGTTTTGCAGCACATCGACGCCGCCCAGCAGCGGCTCGAGCTGCGCCGTCTGCAAGTTCTCTTGCGCATGCTGTTCTAGTTGCGATTCCATCCGGTGCGCGAACTCGCCCAGTCGCAGCGCGCCGGCGAGCCGGGCGCTGCCCTTGAGCGTGTGCAGCACGCGCAGCACTTCGCCACGTGCCGACGGATGCGCCGGCTCAGCCACGTACTGGCGCAGCGCCGAGCTCAAGCGTGGCAGCAACTCCAACGCTTCTTCCTCAAAGATCGGGAACAGATCGGCATCAAGCGCGTCTTGTATGTCGATCTCTTCGTCCAGCTCGATCAGCGGCGCGCGCGACGGCGTGTCGACACGGCCGACCGGCATGGCGAGCGGCGACTCGCTTGCCCTGATCGGCTCGAGCGACAGCACGGCGTCCGCAGTCTCGAATCCGGCTTCGGCCTCGGCTGCATAGGCCGTTTCGTGAAGATCAGCAGCTTGGGCTGCACCTACTGCATCGACCGACTGGACCGATTCGACGGTGTCAATTGGCTCGGGGCGTTCGATCGACGCTTGCGCTTCGAACGCGGGTACCTCGATCAGATCGGCTGCCAGCTCGGCGATCACGGTGTCACCCGTTGCTGCCACCGCGGCGACCGCACTGGTGGATTCCAGCAACTCGTCAAGCGCGTGTAGCAGAGGCTCGCTGGCCGACTTCAATTCTCCGACTGCAAACTGGAGCAGCAGGCTTTCGATTTCCTGTGCCGCGTCGCTGCACACCTGCACCTGGGCCGCGTTGGCCCCGCCGATGATCTGCATGTGGCCGAGCGATTTCTCGAGTTTGCGCGACAGCATCGCCAGCCCGGTGAAGCCAACAGTGCTGGAGCTGCCGCCGAGCGCGTGCGCCATCGCGACCGCGGTATCGGACACCGGGTGCTCCGGCTGCATCGCCCATTCCGAGATTTCCGTGATCAGGCGGCGCGACCATTCGTCTGCTTCGCCAAGATAGACGTTGTAGAGCGGAACGGCAACGCGCAGCGGGCCGATCATGCGGACCGCTTCTTCGCTGCCACCGAATGCTTCAGCGTCAGCGTCAGCCGTTGCTGGCTCCTGTACCTGCAGGGATTCGGTTGCCAGCTCGGCGGCGAATTCCGGCGCTGCTTCGTCTTGCGATGCCGGCGGGTCCTGCTCAGACAGCACGGCCTCGACTGGCTCGAACGTGTCGACGTCGATGAACTCGATTGTTTCGCCCAATTCGGCTTCAGCAGCAACTGCTTCGATGGTGTCGATGACTTCTTCTAGCGGTTGCGAAACATTGGCCAATGCATCGGACTCGCCATCCGCCGTCGCTTCGATGTCCGCTTCCGGGTGTGCCTGCGCTTCAATCGCGTCGGCAACCACCGCTGGGATCTCGGGCAATTCGAGGATCGGCTCGACCTCGACCGGCTGGGCAACCGGCTGGATTATCTCGATTGGTGTCGTGTCGAACGCGAATGGTACGAACACTTCGGTCTCGACGATGATCGACAGCTCGTCAATCGCCGGCACTTCGACGGGCCGATCAATTGGTGTGCCAGGCAGTTGCAGCGCAACGATTCGGCCTTCCTGGCGCAATGCGTCGGCCGAGATTTCGAACGGCACTGCGCTCCAGGCAGCAACATCGTTGGTTTCAATTGCATTGGCCCAGCGGCCAAACCCCAGCAGCGCATTGCGCGACAGCTCCATCAACGGCGCATCGGCAGGTTTTTGCTCGGCCAGCCAGTTGTTGTGCAACTGCTCGAAGCTCCACGCGGCGTTGCCGAATGCCATCAGCCCGACCATGCGCGAGCTGCCTTTGAGCGTGTGGAAAGCGCGACGCAGCGAGGCTTGATTGTTGGCGTCGAGCGGGTTCGCTTCGAGGATCGCAACGGCTCCCACACCGCTGGTGATGACTTCACGTACCTCTTCGAGAAAGATCTCCAGCAGTTCGCTGTCGACGCTTTCGCCGTCACCCACGGGCTCGGCATTCGCTACCGTTTCGGCGGTGACTGGCAAGTCGACCGCCGGCTCCAGCCCGATCGGCTCTTCGAGCGTCGGGGCCAGCTCGATCACTGGCACACCCAATTCCACTGGCGTGGCTGCAGGCGCACTACGCCCCATTACCGGCAGCAGTTCGCCACGCGTCTCGTTGTAGACGAACAGTTTCTTCGCCAGGGTCGGCTGATAGCCCAGCATGTCGATCAGAAAGCTGAGCGCGCCCACGTTGTTGCCGAGCTTCTCGGACATTTGCGTCACGTCGGCTGGGTTCGATGCGAGCCGATCGATCGCGTCGCGCATCTGGATGACCGCCTGCGAGGCGTGATCGAGCCCGAGCAC
This sequence comes from Burkholderiales bacterium, assembly GCA_038200275.1. Lineage (GTDB taxonomy): Bacteria > Pseudomonadota > Gammaproteobacteria > Burkholderiales > Burkholderiaceae_C > JBBPYC01. The sequence continues at coordinate 23,886 of JBBPYC010000051.1, read as the reverse complement.
GGACAGCACACCGCGCATTTGCGACAGCCGCGCGGCGGCCGGCGGCAGTACGGCGGGGTCGCTGCCGTCACGAAAGTACTGGTCGAGCAGCTTCTCAGTCTCGGCCAGACTGGCCTTCAACTCGGCCACCACGCTGCCCATCGTGCGCCGGTCACTGACGCGACCATACAACTCTTCCATCCACGGCTCGAGCGGCTGTGGCAGCCCGCCGGAGCGCACTTGCTGCAGGCGATCGGCCAAGTGAGTAAGCCGCTCGGCGAGGCGCACGTCGTCTTGGTCCAGATCGTCGTAGGCGGCCTGCAAGTACAGCACCGATGTCGCGACTTCCATGGAAAGCGGCGGCGACGGCATGCGGCCGCTACGATGCATGTCGGCCACCACCCGGCTAAGCGCACGCGCGAAGTCGGCACTTTCTGGCTGCATCTGCACCATCGCCTCGGACAGCTGCTGGAACTGCTCGACCGCACTGCGCATTCGGTTCACATCCCCACCAGCGACTGCCGACCAAGTCTCGGCCACGGCTTGAATGCGCTTGCGCGTCTGCGCCAGCAGCACGGCATCGAACCGGCCGAAATGGCGCTTTTCATAGTCGGTCGGCGTCTGCGCAATCAGACCGAACGCTTTTTGCACACAACCGAGCACCGGTGCATCGGCACCGCGACTGCCGGCTTGCGCGCAGAAAAACAGCAGATCGCGCAGCAGCACGGAAGGCAGGTCGTCATCGCCGCGCGCCAGCGTGCTGTACTGCATCAAGAGCCGCGACGCCAAGCGCTTCACGTACAGATCGGCGGGCAGCAAGCCGAGCGCGAATGCTTCGAAAAATGCAGCACTGACCTGCCAGAAGATCGACGGCTGCTCACGCGTCTGCGCGGCGGCCAATTGCAAAGCGAGTCCGGAGATTTCCTGCGCGGCCTCAATATCGCCGGTCTTCACCATGCTGAGCACCGCTTGATCCATGCGGGCCCGCACGGCGGCGCCGTAGCCCAGTGCGGGCAGCTTGCTCAGTCCAGGATTCACCCAGTGCCAATCGAACGACCAGAGGTCGGCCGGATGGGCCTTGTCGCCGTCACCAAGCGCCACCACTTCGCGGTACTGCGGGAACAGGCTCACCGCGGGCACGGTGGTGCCGGCCAGCACCGTTTCCAGGTATTCGACCACGGCAGCACCCGCGCGTTCCACAGTCGATGCGGCCTCAGCCGTGCACAGCTCGGGCCGTGCAACGAACTGCTGCATCACGCCTTCCAGACTGCGCAGCAGCATGGCCACTGCAGGCATCTCGACCATTTGCAGCGCACCAGCCGACTGTTGCAGCGGCTGTGGCAGAGGCTTCAGCGCGGCAGCGATCGGCGCTAGGTCGGTGCCTGCAGCCTGTGCGGCCTGCAGTTCGCGTGCCGTGCGGCGCAATGTCTTGCTGGTGCGTTCGAGCACCTTGCGCAGCTCATCGAGCACCCAGGCGAGGGGACCAAGATCATGGGTCGCGGGCGTGGCTTCCACGGTGCGGGCGTCTTCGTTGAATTGCATCGGATGCATCCAGTCTTGCTTCGGGCTTGGAAACGTGTGATCTCAAAGGTCGCGTGGCGATCAGCTGAGTGCGGGCGTGGCTGCGCCACACCGGGACCGCTTGTGGGCGCCACCGGCTATTGCTCGCTCTCAACTGTTCAGTCCACGAACCGGTTTGCTTCAGGGTTCGATCGGGTGATGCGTCGCAGCGTAGCCGGGCATTGCACGACGAACCAGGAGGTGCTGCCCAGACGTGCGACTTGCGTCACGGATGTGCTGCTGCTGCAGCTTTGCGCGTCAGGCGATCTTGAATCGCGACACCGACTGGCGCAGCTCTTCGGCCATCCGCGAGAGTTCCCGCACCTGCTGCGCGGTGTTTCGCGTGCCGTCGGTGGTCTGCTCGGTCACGGTGAAGATTCGCTCGATGTTGGTGGCGGCGACGTTCGCGAGTTCGGCTTCGTGGAACGCCGAGCTTGAGATGTTGCCAATCAGCTCCGCCAGGCGACGCGACACGCGGTCGATGTTGGACAGCGCAGAGCCGGCCGAGTCGGACAGCCGAGCCCCTTCGACCACACCCTGCGTGGAACGCTCCATGGCGGCCACTGCATCCTGCGTGTCGGTTTGAATCGCCTTCACGAGTGCCGAGATCTGGCGCGTTGCATCGGCCGAACGCTCGGCCAGCCGCTGCACCTCTTCTGCCACCACCGAGAAGCCGCGACCGGCCTCGCCAGCCGACGCAGCCTGGATGGCGGCGTTCAGCGCGAGCACGTTGGTCTGCTCGGTGATGTCGGAAATCAGATCAGTGATCTCGCCGATCTCCTGCGATGACTCGCCCAGCCGCTTGATCCGCTTGGAGGTGTCCTGGATCTGGTCACGGATCGCATTCATGCCGCCGATCGCGTTGTTCACGGCTTTCAGGCCCGAATCGGCCGCTTCCAGCGACTGGCGCGCCACCGCAGCCGATTCCTGCGCCTGCGTGGACACGTCGTTAATACGCGCCGCCATGTCAAGCACCGACTGGCCGGTGTCACGAATCTCGCGCAGCTGCTCAGTCGACGCGTTCAGCAGCTCGGTCGAGGTGCTGTCCACCTGCGATGTAGTGTGCGCGACCCGCGTGGCCGTCTTCTGCACGTTACCGACCAGAATCCGCAACTCTTCCACCGTGTAGTTGACCGAGTCGGCGATGGCGCCTGTGATGTCTTCGGTCACCGTGGCTTCGTGCGTTAGGTCGCCTTCAGCCACCGTCTGCAGCTCGTTCATCAAACGCAAAATGGCAGCTTGGTTGGCGTCGTTGATGCGCTTGGCATCTTGCTCCTGCCGGCTGGCCTGCACCATCAGTTGTTCGGCGTCTCGTTGGCGCTTACGGCTGTCAAGTAGCTGAATGCGCACCAGGCCGGCAGCGCACAACAGCGCGAATAGGCCGGCGACTGCAAGCAACGCGATCCGGCCCGCATCCAGGCTATCTTTGGCCGACAGTTGCTTTTGCAACGCGTCGAGTTCGGTGCGCATCGGCTCACTGGTTTCCGCCACCACATTTTGTGCTTCGCGAGCGCCGATCAGGCCCTGCAAGTTGGTCAGCACACTGCGCGCTTTGGCTTCGATGTCCTGATAAAGATTCAAGATAGCATTCAGGTTTTCCTTGATGCCAGTGTCACGCGCCGCCGTCAGGCGCAACTCCGCGCTACCGCTTAGCAGCCCCTGGGTCAGCTCCCGAAATGTAGTCAGGTCCTTGCCCAGCAGGAACACCGCCTCCGGGTTGATACCTTCCAGGGTTTGGAATTCATTGGCCGACTTGCCGATGCGCTGCGTCAGCATCACCATTTGCGAAGCGGCTGCAATCTCGGCTGCCGGCGCGTTTTGCTGGAGCTTGGAAGCGGCCACCGACTCGGACAGCTCCAGCAACTCGTTCGACGCACTGTTGACTGCACGCAGCGACGTGGTCATCTGAGTCAGCGCAGGCTTTTGCTGCAAGATCAGTTTTGCGTTTGCATCGGCTCGTTCCACCAGCGGCAGCACTTTTTCGAGCAACGGCATGTCCCTCGACGGCAACGCGCTGTAGCCGACATCGGGATCACCCATGCGAAGCCCGTTCACACTGGCAACCAGAGAATCGGTGCTGCTCTGCACTTCATCGAAAGCGCCTTGGCCGCCGAACATCGCTTGCGACGTCGCCTTTGCAAGTCGCTGAGCTTGCGTCTGGGCATTGCCGGTAACGGCCAGGTGATCGGCCAACTGACCACCGTCGTGCAGCGCAAGACCGGCAACGGCGACCAACGCAAGCAATGACAGCGTAAGGCCACCACCCAGCAGCTTCTGGTGCGCGCCGATCGTGCGCGTACCCAGTAGCGGCAACGTGACTGCATCGCTGTGCGTGTTGCCTGCCGGCGTTGCATCAACCGCCGTGGCTGGGTCACCGGGGATCTCGGTGAGGGGCTCCATCACGGACAGGTCTTCGCGCGGTGCCATGCCGGAGTCCTCGAAGCGGGAATCCCGAACGCGCGCAAACCGGGTGCCACCACCCTCGCCAGCGGCCATAGCGGGCATGATTTTCTTAATGCCGAACAAACGGCCGAATTGAACAACGTACATATGCAACCTCGAAGATGAAAGGCTAGGCGCCAATTGCCAGAAACCGGGGGGAATGAACCATCGACTGCAGGTTCAATTCCTGCCAATGAACTTCATCCGCGTCCACATACTGATGACCGAAATAATCGGGTGATCCCTGCGGCGCTTCATGGGACGCATGAAACGAATCAATGCCGCGCAGGCCGGCGAGTCGGTCGATCAACACGGCGCAATTGACATCCAGCGCAGCGTTCAGCGTGATCATCCGCATCCCAGCTACAGCCGGTTCGGCGCCAGCAGGTGCTGGCTGAACCTTGGCAGGCCCGATGAAGCGCGCCAGGTCGACCACGCCGAACAAGCCGCCGCGCAGGTTTGCCACGCCGACAAACCAGCCGTGTGCATACGGCACCGACTGAATCGGTGCACGCTTGAAGATTTCGTCGGCCTGTGTCAGAGGAAACAGGTAGTGGGAGGCGCCGGACTCCACCGCCAGCCAGGAGACGGCTTGTTCCTGATCACGGGCCGCCTGCAGGCGAGTGGCCAAGCGGGCTTGTAGTTCGCGCAGTGCGATTCGGTTTGCCACGGTAAGGCTCGTCGACGGGTGATCAGTTCAGTGCCGCGATCTTGGCGCGCAACTCGACCACGTTCACTGGCTTGGTGATGTAGTCGCGTGCGCCCTGGCGCAAGCCCCAGACCCGGTCGGTTTCTTCGTTCTTGCTGGTGCACATGATGATCGGCACGTCGGCGAATGCCGGCTCACGAGAGATCGCGCGGGTCAGCTGAAAACCGCTCTTGCCTGGCATCACGACGTCCATCAGGATCAGATCCGGCTTTTCTTCTGCAAGCTGGCGCATCGCTTCTTCGGCACCTTGCGCGGTGCGCACTTGCATGCCATCTCGCTGCAGCAGGGAGGTCATGTGCATCAACTCGGTCTTCGAGTCGTCCACCACCAATACTTTTCGAATCGTCATGCCGGGACTCCCAGCGCAAGCGCGCCGAATTGTTGTACTGCGTCGAGCAGCTGGTCTTTGGTAAAAGGTTTGGTCAGGTATTCCTGACAGCCGACCATGCGGCCGCGGGCACGGTCAAATACACCGTCCTTGGACGACAGCATGACGACCGGCGTCATCGCAAAACGGGGGTTGCGTTTTATGATGGCGCAGGTCTGATAGCCGTCCAGCCGCGGCATCAGGATGTCGCAGAAGATCAGGTCGGGTTGCCAGTCGTTGACCTTGGCCAGCGCGTCGAAGCCGTCTTCGGCCAACAGCACGCTGTGGCCGCCTTTGGCCAGGAAAATCTCGGCACTGCGTCGGATGGTGTTACTGTCGTCCACCACCAGCACCTTGAATGTGGATTCGTTTGTATTCATGGGTTCAATGCTCTCCGTAGTGGCCAGTGGCGTCCATTAACTAGTTCACGTGCGCCGCTGTCGCAGTTGGTAAAAATGCCGGCTTTCAAATGCCTGAGAAAAATCAGATCTGGATCATTTCGAAATCTTCCTTGCGTGCACCGCATTCAGGGCACGTCCAGTTCATCGGGACGTCGGCCCAGCGTGTGCCAGCCGCTATTCCGTGGTCCGGCGCGCCTTCGGCTTCGTCATAAATCCACCCACAAATCAAACACATCCAGGTCGTTGTTTCAGTCACTTAAATTGCTCAGCCATAGGGTTGAAAGGCACGAAATGATTCTATCGAGGCATACCGTTTTCGAGCCTTTGGATATGCGACGGAATGCTCACTTTGGCGTGCCATGAGCGCAACCGAATTGCCCCCCGACACCGCCGATGAGGACGCTATCACGGACGACACGCGGCCGGCCTGCGTGATGGTGTTCAACAGCAATGATCCGTGTGGCGCTGGCGGGCTTGCAGCCGATGTCTCGGCCACCGCATCGGTTGGCGCGCACGCGCTGCCCGTGGTCTGCGGCAGTTATCTGCGCGACTCCGCACAGGTGTTCGACTACGTTGCGTTCGACGACGACTGCGTGAGCGAGCAGGCCCGTGGCGTGCTCGAGGACATCACCGTGCAGGTGATCAAGGTGGGTTTTGCGGGGTCCCTCGACAACCTCGGTGCAATCGCTTCACTGGCCGGTGACTACAACCAGGTGCCAGTGATCGCGTACATGCCGGACCTCTCGTGGTGGGAGCAGTCCAAGATCGAGCTCTATCACGACGCATTCCAGGAACTCGTGCTGCCACTGACCACCGTGCTGGTCGGCAACCACAGCACGTTGTGGCGCTGGCTGCTGGCCGATTGGGAAGGCGACGCGCCGCCAACTGCGCGCGACATCGCAAAAGCAGCCGCCGAGCACGGTGTGCCCTACACGCTTGCGACCGGCATTCCGCTGCCTGGGCAACACGTGGACAACGTGCTGGCGTCGCCGCAGACTGTTCTTGCGAGTGAGAAATTCGAACTTTTCGAAGGCACCTTCGCGGGGGCTGGAGACACGTTGTCGGGCGCACTGGCCGCGCTGCTTGCGAGCGGCAGCGATCTCGTCACCGCGTTCAGTGAAGCGCTGCACTATCTCGATCGCAGTCTGGACGGCGGGTTTCGGCCTGGCATGGGCCACATCCTGCCGGACCGATTGTTCTGGGCGCAGCCCGATGACAGCGACGATGCATCTGACGAAAGCATTGACGATGCGCCCCAAGCGCCTTCTGCAATTGTGGAGGCGATGGCCTTGCCGCCGCACGACACCAAGCACTGATTTTTTCCCGTTCATAGACCATCCGCCCATCCATTGACTGCATGACTGCCGCGACCACAAATTCAGCTCTGTTCGAACGCGCCTCGCGCGTCATCCCTGGCGGCGTGAACTCGCCCGTGCGGGCTTTCCGCGCGGTCGGCGGCACACCTCGGTTCGTGCAACGCGCACAGGGGCCGCACTTCTGGGACGCAGAAGGCCAGCGCTACATCGACTACATCGGCTCCTGGGGGCCGATGATCCTGGGCCACGGTCACCCGGGTGTGCAAGAGGCGGTTGAGCGCGCGATGCGCGAAGGGTTCTCGTTTGGCGCACCGACCGAGCGCGAAATCGAACTGGCCGAAGTGCTAATCGACTGCGTGCCGAGCATGGAGATGGTGCGGCTGGTCAGCTCGGGCACGGAAGCCGGCATGAGCGCGATCCGGCTTGCGCGAGGTGCCACAGGCCGCGACAAGATCATCAAGTTCGAAGGCTGCTACCACGGCCATGCAGATGCGCTCCTGGTGAAGGCCGGCTCAGGCCTGGCGACTTTTCGCAACCCGACGTCGGCTGGCGTGCCGGCGGTGGTGGTGCAGGACACCCTGGTACTTGAATTCAACAACGTCGAACAACTGGAGCAGGTATTCAGTGAGCAGGGCAAGGAAATAGCCGCGCTTGCGATCGAGCCGATTGCCGGCAACATGAACTTCGTGCGCGCTTCGGTGCCATTCATGCGGCGCTGCCGTGAACTGTGCGACCAGTACGGAACGTTGCTGTTGCTGGACGAGGTGATGACTGGATTGCGTGTCGGCCGCGGCAGCGCCCAGGGGCTCTATGCAGAAGCGATCCCCGGCTTCGAACCGGACATCACGATGCTCGGCAAGGTGATCGGTGGCGGCATGCCACTGGCGGCGTTCGGCGGCAAGCGCGTGGTAATGGAGCAACTGGCACCGCTGGGTCCGGTCTACCAGGCCGGCACCTTGTCCGGAAATCCGGTAGCGACAGCCTGCGGACTGGCGACGTTGAAAGAGATCCGCCGACCCGGCTTCTACGATGCGCTGGGCGCGCGCACCCGTTCACTGGTTAACGGCTTGAGCGCCGCCGCGAAGGAGCACGGCGTCCCATTCAGCGCCGACAGCGAAGGCGGCATGTTCGGTTTCTTCTTGCTTGACGAATTGCCACAGAACTATGCCGGTGTGATGAAGAGCGACGGCGCGAAGTTCAACCGGTTGTTCCACGGTTTACTCGACCGGGGCGTCTACATCGCACCGGCGCTGTATGAGGCCGGCTTCGTTAGCGCGGCGCACGGCGAGCGAGAGATCGCGCAGACCATAGACGCCGCGCGGGAAGCATTTCAACTACTTGATGGCGGTGGCTGAGCTTGCCTGGTCGCGTCACTTGCTGCTGTAGTAGTAGGCCATCAGGATATTCAGCATGTCCGCATTTTTCTGCGCGGCGGCCTGTTCCCGGACGAGCGTTTCGCCGATCCGATTGACCTTACGGCGCACCACGGGCGTCAACGAATCCACCTTGACTCCAACGCGGCGCAACTGATCGAGCATGCTGACTGCATTTTCTTCGCTGAGCTTCTGTCCATTGACTTCAGCAGCGGCAGCGCTGCTCACCAACAGCTCGCGTTGCTCCGGTGGCAGTTCATCGAAAATCTTTTTGCGCAAAATCACGACGTTGCGCGGCAACCAGGCATCGGCCGTATAAAAATATGGCAGTTGCCGCCAGATTTGCGTGTCCATCCCTTGCGCAGCCGAGGTGAACACGGCATCGATTTTCTTGTTCTGCACAGCAGCGGCAAGTTCTGGCGTCTCAACCCGAACCGGTGTGCCGCCCAGCAGTTCAACTACACGCTTGACGGGCGGACTGTTCTCCCGAATCCGGAGATTGTGAAAGTCGGCAAGTGATTCGATCAGCACATTGGTAAACAGCCCTTGCGGCGGCCAACTCACCGAGTACAGCAGGATGTAGCCACGGTTTTCCAATTGGGCGCGCACCTGGGCACGCGCCGCATTGGCAAGTTTCTGGGCAGCGGGATAGTCGGTCGCGACGAATGGCAGTGCGTCGATTGACAGGCTGGGATGCCACTGACCCAGACTCGGGCCAAACAGCTCTGCGGCATCAACGGTCCCTTGCTCCAGCGCGCCCCGGATGTCAGCGGCCTTGATCAAGCTGCTGCCAGCATGGATCTTGAGCTGAATCTTGCCCCCCGACGCCTGCTCCAGAGCTTTGGCAAAACGATGCAGGTTCACCACGTGGAAGCTGGATTCTGGATAGCCAGTCGCCAGCGTGATCTGGTTGGACTCTGCGCCTTGGGCAGCGGTGGCCCCAAACATGAGAAGACCGGATGCTGCGGCGGCAGCCCCAGCACGGCGCAGCAACGCGCGGCGCGTCCCCTTCAATGAAAATCTCTCGACGGAATAAGTGGCAGTCATGGCCTTTGAATTTTCCTGGTGATGCGGAATTGGTCTGTTCACCAGAATTGGGCCGCGGACTCGCCCAGCGTGTCATGCAACTCTTCCACGCCGCCGCGTTTGGCAAAGCGCAGACCGCGCTGCGATTTCGATTACTGTGTGAGTTTTTCGGCAGGCACGGCATCGCTCAGGGGCGACAACCTCCAGTCGTTTCTCGTCAGTTCTTCACGCAGATAGGCCGCAGTCGCAACCGCTTCCGGCCCATCCCCATGCACGCAGATGCTGCCGATCGAGGTCGGTAACCGCTTGTTCGTCACCGAGATCAGCGCCTGCTCGCGCAGCATCGCGCTGACGTGCGCAAATGACGCCTGCGCGCCGTGCACCATCGCATCGGGTCGGCTGCGCGGCACCAACTGGCCATCGTCCAGATAGGCACGGTCGGCAAAGATCTCATCGACCACCGGCAGCCCAACGGCACGGCCGGCCACTGCCAGTTCGGACAGCGCAGGCGCAAGCAGGATCAGCCGATCATTGAACGCGGCAATGGCGCTCACCACGGTGCGCGCCAGCGCGGCATCGGCACATGCCATGTTGCTCAATGCGCCGTGAATCTTGACGTGACCGACCGTCATCCCTTCGCTGCGCGCCATGCCGTCGAGCGCCGCAATCTGGTAGATCAGCGCAGCTTCCAGCTCATCCGCCTTCATCTGCATCGGCCGCCGGCCAAAGCCCTGCAGGTCCGGAAACGACGGATGCGCGCCGACACTGACGCCGGCTGCCTTGGCCAGCCGCAACGTGTTGCGCATCACCAGCGGGTCGCCCGCATGGAAGCCGCACGCGATGTTGGCCGAATCGATCGACTGCATCAGTTGCGCATCCGACCCCATGGTCCAGGCGCCGAAGCTCTCGCCTAGGTCGGCATTCAGGTTGATCGAAGGATTCATGCAAACGCTCCTTTGGCTTTTTCTTAGACGCAGCCGCTTAGTCGGCCAAGTCGGCACGTACCACGCCGCTGACCAGATTGCAGCCGTACAGCGCCGCTTCGTCGAGCCCGCCTTCCCGTTGAAATAATTCAATGGCCGTGCACCAGCTCGCAATGCGCTCGGCTAACGCCTGCCGTGCGGCAGCTGCCTGCTGTACGTCGACACCAATGAACCGCACCGCACCACCCGGCCGCACATGCGCCAGGCGCGGCAAGTCGGCAAGCTGCACGGTCGCGATTTTCGGATAGCCGCCAACCGTCTGGCAGTCGGCCAGCAGCACGATCGGCTGGCCGTCGGCCGGCACTTGAATCGCGCCCGGCGTGACACCGTCGGAGGCGATGTCGGGACCGAGCGAACTGTGCTCGAGCTTCACGCCTACCAGCCGCAAGCCCATCCGGTCACTGTCGCGTTGTGCAATGTAGGGCGTGCTGAAGAGCGTATCGAACGCAGCCCGCGTGAAGTGATCGTCCTGCGGCCCGGGCAGCACGCCGATCGGCCCGCTCACGTGGCAGAACGCGCTGGTGCCCCGCCGCTCCATCTGGTCGCTGTCGGGCACCGAGCCGCACGCGAGCCGATCGCCTGCACGCAGCGCGTGACCGTCCACGCCGCCTAGTGCCGCGCGTGCATAGGTCGAGCGGCTGTCGAGCACCGGCGGCACCTGCACGCCGCCGCTGACCGCGATATAGGCCACGGCCAATGGCTGTGGCTGATTTGCCGCTGGGTCTGCCGGTGTTGGTGGGGAAGCAGCAGCAATCGCGCCGATGCGAATCACGTCGCCGGCCGACAGCGTGGCCGTGCTCCACGCCGGCACGTCGTGCTTGCCGCCATCGGCGCGCTCGACCACAGCAGCAATCGGCCCAGCCAGCGCAAAGCGCACACGGCCCGCCTGCACGGCCAGCGTCGGCCCTTGCAGCAGCACTTCGAAGGCGGCCGAGTCGGTCTCCTGCAAGCCGCCCGCCAACGCATTGGCAATGGCCAGCAACGCCGGATCGAGCGCACCGGATATCGGCACCCCCAAACGACGCCAGCCCAAGCGCCCGCGGTCCTGCAGCGCGACCGCAAGCCCGGGCTCGACGACTCCGATCTGCGCGCCCGTCATGGCGCTTCAGCCGGTGCCGCAACCTGCAGCGCCGCGCGATCGAATCGGTTCGTCTTCACACGATCAACGATGTCGTCGTATTCGGCCCGGTCGACCGCGCGCCACCGCACTTCGTCGCCGGGTGCCAGCAGCGTTGGCCGCCCGGACAGACGCGGGTCGAACAACGGCACCGGCGTGCGGCCCAGCACACGCCAGCCGCCTGGGCTCTCCCATGGGTATGCACCGCACAGCCGCAGCGCGATCGCCACCGAGCCGGGCGGCACCCGTTTGCGGGGGGAGGAAAGCCGCGGCATCTCCAACGCCTGCGGCAACCCACCCATGAATGCGAAGCCGGGCAGAAAGCCGAGCATGTAGACCTGAAACGCCGTGGCCGTGAGCAGGTCGAGCACAGCCTGCGCAGACATCGATTTGGCCTGCGCCACGTCGGCCAGATCCAACGCGAACTCGGTATCGCAGCAAAACGGCACCGCCCAGCGCGCCCCGGCCACGCTTCGGCTGCCGCTGCCTTGCGCTAGTTCGCGCAGCTGGGTCGCAAGCGCTTCGACATCGACCTGGTCCGGATCGAAATGCACCGTGACCGAGCGAAACGTCGGCACGCGCTCAACCACGCCAGCCAACGCGCCCGTTGCCTGCGCCTCGTCGATCGCAGCGGTGAAGCCCAGCACCTTGGCGTGGGTTGGCGCATTGATTTCACTGCCGAACTCGACGGTCAACGCAGCATCGCCGAGCGGCAGCAGGCGGGGTGATTCAGCCATTGGGTGTAGGTCAGACATCGACAAGGCGGGTGATTCGGCACAGAGGACGGATACAACCATTGTGGCCTGTGTCGGCCAGCCTGCCGCTGTGCCGCAGCAGCCCCGGAACTAAAATCGAGTTGCCCAAATCGCACTGCACATCGAAGAGGGAGATTGCTCATGAAACGTACCCGTAACGCACTCGAACTGATTGCTGTGCTGTCACTGGCTGCGGCCAGCAACGCTCAGGCGACCGAGTTCGGCCGCGTGCTGTCTGCAAAGCAGGTGGTGCAGACCGTCGGCATGCCGCGTCAGGTCTGCAGCACCGAACCCATGCTGCTGGAGACCGCGCCGACCGGTGGCGGTGCACTGGCTGGCGCCGTGGTCGGTGGACTGGCCGGCAATTCGGTCGGTGGGGGCGGGGGTCAGGTGATCGCCACCATGCTCGGCTTTCTGGCTGGATCCGTCGTCGGCAACCAGATCGAAGCATCACGCGGGCCGCAGCTGTTCGACGTCGAGCATTGCTCGGTGCAGAATTTCACCGAAAACCGCACCGTCGGCTGGGACGTTGAATACGAATACGCAGGTAGGCAATACGCAGCGCGGCTGCCGAACGATCCCGGTGCAACGGTGCCGCTGGACATCACGCCGGCTGGCGCAGCGCCGATTGCGCCTGCACCGCTGCCAATCTATGCGCATCCCGACGCAGCGACGCCTTATCCGGTGTCTGCCTATCCTGCCAACGGCTATCCAGCGGGCTACCCGGTCTACAGCCCGCGCCCCGCATATGTGGGCCCACCGGTGTCGATCGGTCTTGGCTTTGGCCATTTCGGCGGGCACGGTCGCTGGCGTTGACCAATCTGCACTGCAGTTGGCTCACGCAAGAAGCCGGGCTCAGCCCGGCTTTTTTGTGACCACTGCGCTGTCTACACAACCGCCAGAACAGCCTAACCGTCAATGCCTGAAGTGCCGCACGCCGGTGAACAGCATCGCCACGTCGCGCTCATCGGCCGCATCGATCACTTCCTGGTCTCGCATCGAACCACCCGGCTGAATCACACAGACCGCACCTGCATCCACCACCACGTCGAGGCCGTCCCGAAACGGAAAGAATGCGTCGCTTGCGACCACCGTGCCCTGCAGCGACAGCTTGGCGTGCTCTGCCTTGATGCTTGCAATGCGGGCCGAGTCGAGCCTGCTCATCTGACCAGCGCCTACACCGAATGTCATGCCGTCTTTGCAAAACACGATCGCGTTGCTTTTGACGTACTTGGCGACTTTCCAGGCAAACAGCGCGTCTTGCACTTGGGCATCGGTCGGCTGCTTTCTGGTCACGACCTTCAAATCGACCAGTTTGAGTTCATGGTTGTCCGCGGTCTGCATCAACAGGCCGGAGCCGATGCGCTTCACATCCATCATGTTGCGGCCGTTGTCCCAATCGGTGGCGCCGCCGCCTGGCAGATCGATCTGCAGCACGCGCACGTTGGCCTTGGCCTTGAACACGGCCAGCGCTTCGTCGTTGTAGCCCGGGGCCATCAGCACTTCGACAAACTGTTTGGAGATGGCCGCAGCCGCTGGACCATCGAGCGGCCGGTTGAACGCGACGATGCCGCCAAACGCGGATGTGGGATCGGTCTGGAGCGCGTTTCGATACGCCATCAGCGGATCGCCGCCCAGCGCGACACCGCAGGGATTCGCATGCTTGACGATCACGCAGGCAGCAGTCGTGTTTGCATGGAAGCTCTTGACGCATTCCCAGGCCGCGTCGGCATCGGCAATGTTGTTGTAACTGAGCTCTTTGCCCTGCAACTGCCGCGCCGTCACGATGGAGCCGGGCGCGGGGTGCAGGTCGCGGTAGAACGCGGCTTGCTGGTGCGGGTTTTCGCCGTAGCGCAAGTCCTGCAGCTTGACGAACCGACCGTTCGATTGGGCGCCGAACACGCCGTGCGAGCCATCGGGCTCAATGCGGGACAGATGGTCGCTAATCGCAGCGTCGTAGTTGCTGATGCGGTTGAACGCGGCAACCGCCAGCGCGAACCGGGTCTTGTCGCTCAACTTGCCGCAGGCCTTGAGTTCTTCAAGCACGGCCGCGTACTGCGCTGCGTCGGTCAACACCGCCACATGCTTCCAGTTCTTCGCGCCGCTGCGCACCATCGCCGGGCCACCGATGTCGATGTTCTCGATCGCGTCTTCCAAAGTGCAGCCGGGCTTGGCCACGGTGGCCTCGAACGGATAGAGGTTCACCACCAGCAGATCGATCGTCTCGATACCGTGGGCTTCGAGCGCTGCCATGTGATCCGGCAACTCTCGCCGCGCGAGCAGGCCGCCGTGCACATTCGGGTGCAACGTCTTGACCCGGCCATCGAGCATCTCGGGAAAGCCCGTCACGTCGGCCACTTCGCGCACCGGCAGGCCTTCTTCTGCCAGCAGCGTCGCGGTGCCACCGGTGGACCAGAGCGTCCAGCCCAAGTTGTGCAGCGCACGCGCAAAGTTGGCCACGCCGGTCTTGTCAGAGACGGAAATCAATGCATTCATGAGTGAGGCGCTGCGCCGTTTGGTTGCGCAGCCAAAGCGGCCGAGGAATCCGGATCTGGCGCTATTTTGCCGTCTGATCGACGCCCAACTGGTGCTGGGCAAGCTTCTTGCGCAGCGTGTTTCGATTTACACCCAACCACTGCGCTGCGCGCGACTGGTTGTGCCCACAGCGCTCCATCACGACTTCAAGCAATGGTTTCTCTACCGCGCGCACGAGCATGTCGTGCATGTTGGCGGGTTCGGTGCCACGCAAATCCTGGAAATACTCGTCAAGACTGGTCCGGACGCATTCGTCGATGCTGTTGCGGCTCATGTAACCGGCTCCATGGTGAGGGCGTCGGGCTGATTCTTCAGGTCGGACGGTCTATCGGTAATCCGCGCGCCTGCCCAGCCAGCTGCCGGCATCCGGTCCATGGATGCACCAAGTTGGCCCAGGAACAAGGCCACCGCCCGTGCCTGCTCATCCGCATCGTCGATCGCATTCATTCGTGCGCGAAATTCCGCCGCGCCTGGCAGTCCATGCAGATACCAGGCAATGTGCTTGCGTGCACTGCGCACGCCGCTTTCGTCGCCGTACAGGCTGTAGTGGTCCTGCAGATGAGACTGCAAGGCGCGGCCAACCTCTATCAGCAACGGCGGCGCCAGCGTCTCACCCGTGGCCAGGAAATGTGTGATCTCCCGAAACACCCAGGGCCGCCCCTGTGCCGCGCGGCCGACCATGACGGCGTCGGCACCCGTGTAGTTCAGCACCGCCTGCGCCTTCTGTGGCGAATCAATATCGCCATTGGCCACGACCGGCACCGACACGGCCTGTTTGACCGCACGCACCGTGTCGTATTCCGCTGCGCCGCGGTACCCCTGCTCCCGTGTACGGCCGTGCACCGTCAGCATCTGGACACCCACCCCTGCGGCAGCCTGGGCAATACGCACTGCATTCTTGTTCACGTCATTCCAGCCGGTGCGCATCTTCAACGTGACCGGCACACCATGCGGCGCGCAAGCCAGCACCACCGCTTCGACGATCGCCAATGCCAACGGCTCGTCCTGCATCAGCGCGGAGCCCGCCCACTTGTTGCAGACCTTCTTGGCCGGACAGCCCATGTTGATGTCGATTACCTGCGCGCCGCGGTCGATGTTGTAGCGCGCCGCATCCGCCATCATCTGCGGCTCTGTACCGGCGATCTGCACTGCGATCGGCGCAGCTTCGCCGTCGTGATTGGCGCGGCGCGACGTCTTCAAGCTGGCCCACAAGTCACGCCGCGAAGTCACCATCTCACTGACCACGTAACCAGCGCCGAATTCACGCGCCAGCCGCCGGAACGGCCGATCCGTCACCCCCGCCATGGGCGCGGCAAAGACAGGGTTCGCCAAGGCGATGGGGCCGATGTTCATGAGCGGAAAACGGTGCTGCCGAAGAGAGCGGGTTGGAAACGGGACGGTGATTCTATCTGCTCAAAATTTCAGCAGGTTGCTTGTTTTGAAGTGCGTTGGCGGCTGCCTATACTGACCGGCCCTGCGCCCAGCGCGTACGGGCCGACACCCGAGCAAGCATCGGCGCCAATTCATCCGCACCAACCGCCCCTGCGCGCTCTTTGCCCATTCCTGACCTAAGTCCCAAGATCCGATGCCCGCCTGGATGAACCACCTGCTCGACCTGCTGTCGTTGCCGGAATACGGCCTGAGCAGTGTGTTCGCCATCTCGTTCATCTCGGCTACCCTGCTGCCACTCGGCTCGGAGCCTGCCGTGTTCGGCCTGGTCAAGCTCAATCCCGAACTGTTCTGGCCCACCATCATGGTCGCGACCCTGGGCAACACGCTGGGCGGCGCGCTCGACTGGTGGCTGGGCTACGGCGCACACAAGGTGGCCGACAAGTACGGCAAATCAAAAACCCACCTGAAAGCCATCGACTGGCTCGGTCGCATTGGCCCGAAAGCTTGCCTGTTTTCTTTCCTGCCGATCATCGGCGACCCCCTGTGCGCAGTAGCCGGCTGGCTCAAACTGCCGTTCTGGCCGTGCGTGGGGTGGATGTTGGCAGGCAAGTTTTTGCGGTATTTTGCGATGACGGCGGCGTTGGTTGGGATGTTTCCAGGGGTGGTGGTGCGGTGAAACACAGGCGCGGGAGTCGGGGCGGCCAGTAACACCTTTTCAGATTTCGAGTGACCTTCACATCTCGGATGATTACAAGCCCGTACGAAGAAAAAATTGGCCGCCGCCTGTCTTACAACACTTCATTTTTGAAGTGACTGGGTCCATCGGATCTGGGCTGGAGCTTCATTTGACCCTTGTACGTGAAGTCGGTATAGTGCCGCTCGCGTTAAAAGAGGTGAATTTCCTCAGCTGTGGAGTCCGCTTCGGCAATCCGTTCCTCAGCGAAGTGATCATCGGGCTCCTCAGTTTCGAGAACATTCCCTCGAAGGCTATCAACGTATTGACGTGACGAGGACTGCTTCTCTTCCGTAATGAACACGACGATCTTGTTATCTCCATGCGGAGTGACGATGCCGCGCGCGATTGCGTGAAAGCTCTTGTAGCCCCGTGGGATTGCCAGGTCATTGCGTGAGTACGTATTGCCGACTTTGATGTTGACGAACGTGACGGGCATAGGGCACTTTCATTGTGTGTGTATGGGGTACGTTGGCCGTTCGACTATCGCTTGAGGCGGTCGGCTGGAGCAACTGCACACTTTGGCCGCGCGCCTGATAGACCGAGGACTTTCCGCCCGGCGCGACGCTGCGAACGGTTCTTATCCGCCTTAGCAGCTGCGGCGGCATTCTGGCCCAACGATCACGATCTCGGCCAGCAAGCGGCAACCATCACACCTGCGCCCGCACGACGAAATTCGCCGCTGCAATAACACGCCCTTTCATGCCGCAGTCGGCCAATGACAGCCGGTCACCAGCACCAAGTCGGCACGAGCCGCAAGCAACTCCCAAAACAACCGATCGCCCGGATCAGGCGCCGGCGGTGCGGCTACCGGCTTCAGCACGATCGCATCCTGCGCCAGATTGGTCAGAACCCGATCGATCGCTCTAACCGATTGCCGGTGGGGTTTCACTGGCTTTGGGCGCAGCAGCACCACACGGCAGTCGGCCAGCAGCGCCTCAAAGACAACGAACGCCAAGCTGGCGGTCAGCATTCCGTTCAGCACGCACGCAACACAGATCGCTCGGTGCTTACGCCGCACGGCTTTCACCGGCTTCAGTGCAACGGCAAGCGCATATTGCTCGCTGAGGTCGCTGTGCTCCCATGCTCGCCGCATTCGTTCGCTTGCGTCGAACCGCAACTTGATGCCGTAGTACTCCAGGCTTTCGCCCATCAGACTGCCGATGGTTTTGTTGCGCTGCGCCCTTGCTTATCTCGACGCACAACGGCGGTCTTCGGAAAGAGCGGTCGTCAGACGCTTCGTGTGAACTCCCCTCGGTGCGTTGACACCAATATTTCAAAGCTGCCAACGGGAACGTGTAGTTGGCTTGACTGGGGAACAATTTCAGACATTGAACAAAAAGTTCATCACATCCCCGTCCTTGATCACGTAGTCCTTCCCCTCTGAGCGCATCTTGCCGGCCTCTTTTGAGCCGTGCTCGCCCTTGAACTTCAAGTAGTCGTCATACGCAATCGTCTGGGCCCGGATGTAGCCGCGTTCGAAGTCGGTATGGATCACGCCTGCGGCCTGTGGGCCGGTGGCGCCGACGGGCACAGTCCAGGCGCGCACTTCCTTCTCCCCCGCCGTGAAGTAGGTTTGCAAGCCGAGCAATTCGAAGCCAGCGCGGATCAGGCGGTTCAGGCCCGGCTCTTCCTGACCGAGCTCGGACAAGAAGAGCTGGCGATCCTCGTCGCTCATGTCGGCCAGTTCGGCTTCAAGCTTGGCGCAAATTGCCACCACGGGTGCATCGCCCTGGGTTTTCGCAAAGGTGCGCAACTGGTCCAGCAGCGGGTTGTCGGCAAAACCGTCTTCTGCGACGTTGGCAACGAACATTGCGGGCTTGGCGGTGATGAGGCAGAACGGCTTGAGCACTTCGAGCTCGTCCTTGCTGAAGTCGATGCTGCGCACCGGCTTGACCTGATCCAGCGCGACGCGGCATTTCTCCAGCACGGCGGCGTTGCGTGCGGCTTCCTTGTCGTTGCCCGACCTGGCTGCCTTGGTGTAGCGGTTCAGTGACTTTTCCACCGTGGCCAGATCAGCCAGGCAGAGCTCGGTCTGGATCACTTCGATGTCGGCCAGGGGATCGACCTTGTTCGCCACGTGGATCACATTCGTGTCCTCGAAACAGCGCACCACGTTCACGATCGCATCGGTCTCTCGAATGTGTGCAAGGAATTGATTGCCCAACCCTTCGCCCTTGCTGGCGCCAGCGACCAGCCCCGCGATGTCGACGAACTCGACGATCGCAGGCACCACACGCTCGGGTTCCACAATCTCGGCCAGTGCGGCCAGTCGCGGATCGGGCACTTCGACCACACCGACACTCGGGTCGATCGTGCAAAACGGATAATTCTCGGCTGCAACTTTCGCTTTGGTCAGCGCGTTGAACAGCGTCGACTTGCCGACGTTGGGCAGGCCGACGATGCCGCATTTGAGACTCATGAGAGGTGGTCCTTCGAATGGAGTTTGGTTGAGCGCAGGTGCGGCTATGACACTGCGCGTTCGGCTGCAATAACCGGTATCGCACTTGAGCAGTCGACCAAGCGTTTGCTGAACCGCTTATTTTGCCTGCGCCCCTAGAATCGACTGCCATGAGCCAAGCTTTTGACGTCTGCATTCGTGGCGCTGGTGTTGTCGGCAGCACGTTGGCGTTGTTGCTGGCGCGCGAACGGTTGAAGGTGGCGATCACCAAGCCGTCTGGCTCGGCAGCACCGCTGCAAGTGGCTGCCTCGGCGCCGCCGGATCACACCACGGCCACCTCACCCGTCGATGTGCGTGCCTACGCGCTGAACAGCGCGTCGCGTACGTTGCTGCAGTCGCTGCGCGGCTGGCCAGATGCGCAGACGAGCGCTGCATTGCCCACGCCCGTCACCGCTGTGCTCGGCATGCAGGTGTTTGGCGACGATGGGGGCATGGTCACCTTCGGTGATGTAGGCCGTGGCACCGCACGCAAATCGTCGTCCAGTGGGCAAGACAGCGACGCGCTGGCCTGGATCGTCGATGTGCCCACGCTCGAGCGGCAGCTTGCCGAGGCCATGCGCTATCAATCGCTGGTCGAGCAAGTCGATGCGCCTGTACCGGCGCCGCTGACCGTGATCTGCGAAGGCCGTCTGAGCGCAACCCGGGACGGCTTGGCGGTCGAGACCGACGCAGCCGCTTACGGACAACACGCGATCGCCACGCGCATCCGTTGCGAGAAGCCGCACGGCCAGATCGCGCGCCAGTGGTTCCAGAACGGCGAGGTGCTCGCGTTGCTGCCATTGGGCGGCGCGGATGGCCACGATGCCGCTGTGGTCTGGTCGGTCGATGAGGCGCAGGCGCCCACGCTGCTGGCGCTGGATGCAGCCGCTTTCGCTGAACGTCTGCGGCAGGCCAGTGCCGACGCATTGGGACGGATCGAACTCACCCACGACCGCACGAGCTGGCCCCTGCAGGTTTCACAGGCGCAACGCTGGGTCGGCCGCTTCGCCGAAGATACTTTGAAGAAGCCCCGTGCCTGGGCCATCGCGGGCGATGCCGCGCATGCGGTGCATCCACTGGCGGGCCAAGGGCTGAATCTGGGGCTGGCCGATGCAGCGGCACTGGCCGATTGTCTGCGTGAGCGCGACTACTGGCGCAACGTTGGCGACCCACGGCTGCTGCGCCGCTATGAGCGGTCACGCAAAGCCGGCTTGGCGCCCATGCGTGCCGCCACCGATGGGTTGCAGCGGCTGTTTGCGCATGACAACGACACGGTGCAGGCGCTACGCAACTGGGGCATGCGGGGCTTCGAGCGCAGCGGCCCACTGAAAGCCTGGGCCGTACGGCAGGCAATGGGTCTATGACAAGCCCTTGACTTTTCCCAATTGACCGCCAGAACCAATCGGGCCGCAGCGCGGTCTTACACCTCATGATGATGCACAAACCCCGCCCATTCGCTCAATTCATCGGCGCGCTTGCGTTGCTTGCCGCCGCCTGCACCTTGCATGCAGCCGGTGACCCGGCCGAGAACACGATCCGCAGCAATTTGAAAGCACGCATCCCGCAGATCGACAAGATTGATGAAGTCAACAAGAGCGCGATGCCGGGTCTCTATGAGGTGCGTGTGAACGGTACCGACATCTTCTACACCGACGCGCAGGCCAACTACCTGATTCACGGCAACTTGATCGACACGCGCGCCAAGCGCAACCTGACCGAGGAGCGTGTCAACAAGCTGAGCGCGATCGATTTCTCTGAACTGCCGCTGAAGGATGCGTTCACCATCGTGCGCGGCAAAGGCGAGCGCAAACTGGCCGTTTTCGAGGACCCCAACTGCGGCTACTGCAAGCGGTTTGAGCGCGATCTGCAAAACGTCGACAACGTGACGGTGCAGTTGTTCCTCTACCCGATCCTGGGCGCCGATTCGGTTGAGAAGTCCAAAAGCATCTGGTGCGCCAAAGACCCTGCGACCACGTTCAACGACTGGATGCTCAATGAAAAAGCCATTCCGGTAGCAAGCTGCGACACCGCCGCGATCGAGCGCAACATCGAGTTCGGCCGCAAGCACAAGATTACGGGTACACCGACATTGATTTTTGCGGACGGCCAGCGCGTACCGGGTGCAGTCAGCGCGAAGCAAGTTGAACAGTTGCTTTCTGCAGCGCAGAAGTAACTGCAGGCCAGACGACATCAGACGTCATGCCTGCACACAGTGGGCATGCACTAAACAGTGCAATGCATGGCTGGGGCAGTTACCCGGCGCCACGCACCCACTGCGAGTTAAATGGGCGGTACATGCGGCATGGGCAACCATCTTGAATTGAAAGCCACCGCCTCTCCTGAACCATGCACACCGATGGCCAACCATGGCAAGCACAATCGAGCCATGATCATGGATTTTTCCGCGACCGATGCAGCTTCTCAAAAGGCGTCTGACGCCGCCGAATCGCCGACCACCGCGGCCGTCCATCTGCGCGTTGAAATCGACGATCTGCACGCCCATTTGTTCGGCGTCGAGCTGACCGTAGCAAAGCCGGCGGCAACGCAAACGGTCGAGCTGCCGGTCTGGATCCCGGGTAGTTATCTGGTGCGCGAGTTCTCGAAAAATCTGCGACATCTGACCGCATTCCAACGTGATCAGCCGGTGCCGGTGATTCAGTTGGACAAGCACCGCTGGCAAGTGCAGACCGATCCCGCAGCGCCGCTGTTGCTGCGCTATCAGGTCTATGCATTTGATGCGTCGGTGCGTACCGCGTGGCTTGATTCACAGCGCGGTTTTTTCAACGGCACCAGCCTGTACTTGGCGGTTGTTGGCCAGCGAGATGCGCCGCACGAGGTGGAGCTCTGCGCGCGCAATGCACCACCCAACTGGGAGCTTGCCACCGGCTTGCGCGCCGTGGAAGTCGACCGTGCCGGCTATGGCCGCTACCGTGCAGAAAATTACGATGAATTGGTGGACTGCCCGGTCGAGCTCGGTGCATTTTACAACGGCGCGTTTGAAGCCGGCGGCGTGCCGCACCGCTTCGTGGTGGCCGGAGCGACCGCTTCACTCGACCACGCCCGGCTGCTGGCCGACACGCAAAAGATTTGCGAGACGCAACTCGCGTTCTGGCATCCGGACGGCGAATCGGCGCCGTTCAGCAACTATCTCTTCCTGCTGAATGCAGTCGGCGACGGCTACGGTGGGCTTGAGCACAAAAATTCCACCGCGCTGATCGCCAATCGTGCCGATCTTCCGCAGCTGGGCGGCATGCAAGGCGCAACGACCCCCCCCACCGAAGCAGCACAGGCAGTCTCCACTGCGTCAGGCGGCGCAGCAGACAATGTCGGTGAGGCCGAACCGAACGTGTTGCGCAGCGCACTCGTGGCAGCTGCGCGCGCGGGCGCCGAAGCCGTTGCGGCGCCCAACCAGCACGACGGCTACGTCACGCTGCTTGGCCTGATCAGCCACGAATACTTCCACAGCTGGAACGTCAAACGGCTGCGCCCGGCCGAGTTTGCGCGCTACGACTACACGCAGGAGAACTACACCGAGCTGCTCTGGTTCTTCGAGGGCTTCACGAGTTACTACGACGACCTGCTGCTGCGCCGCGCAGGTCTGGTCCACGACAACGCCTATCTGAAGCTGCTGGGCAAGTCGATCAATCAACTGCGGCAGACGCCCGGGCGGCTCGTGCAATCGGTGGCCGAATCCAGCTTCGACGCCTGGGTCAAGTTCTACCGGCCTGATGAGGGCACGCCCAATGGCACTGTCAGCTACTACGGCAAAGGCGCGCTGGTTGCGCTGTGTCTGGACCTGACGTTGCGCGCAGAGGCCGACGCCAATTTGGACCAGGTGATGCGTGCGCTGTGGTCGCATTGCCAGGCGGGTCCGATGCGCGAAGCCGACCTGCTTGCCGTGCTGGAGCGCATCGGCGGGCGCAGTTATGCGCCGGAGTTGGCGGCCTGGGTGCACGGCACCGGTGAGTTGCCCTTGCAGCGGCTGCTCGCCACGCAAGGTGTGAACGTCCTTGAAGAGCGTTCACAAATTGCCCAGCGGCTTGGGCTGCGCGTAGTCGAAGGCACGGCAGCGAACCTGGGCATCGTTGTGAAGACCGTATTGAGCGCCAGCGCAGCGGAGCGTGCCGGCCTGGCGGCAGGCGATGAGTGGATTGGCATTCGACTGCCACGTGCCGATGACCCTACGCAACGTCGCTCGAATACTTCTGCACAAGACACATCCGAACCCGACCGCAATAGCGACAAATCTGGAGACGCATGGCGACTGCGCAAGCTCGAGGAACTGCTAATGTATCTGGGTGACGCCACCACATTCACGGCCTTGGTGGCCCGCGATCAGCGTCTGCTCGAACTGCCGTTCGTCATGCCGAAAGACGACCACACTTGGCGCTTGGCGCTGCGCGATGCAGCGCGCGCGCGCATCTGGCTATCAGGCAGCAGTGCCTGACTTGGCGACCGGTTGTGCTTGCCTATTCACCGGTAAATCGCGCCGGACGCTTTTCCAGAAAAGCCGTCACACCTTCTAGAGCGTGTTATGCACTTTCCCCCGCCGCCCAGAGCATCGCAGCCTTGGGCAGCATGAGGGTGACGAAGACCAGAAAGTGCAGCGCCGCCAGCACATGAGGCAGCCGCTCGAAGTCGCGCGACAGGCGTCTGAAGCGGGCCAGCCAGCCGAAGCTGCGCTCCACCACCCAGCGCCGGGGCAAGAGCACGAAGCCTTTCTTGGCTTCGGGCAGCTTGACCACCCGCAGCTCAATG
>JBBPYC010000050.1:0-12654 GCA_038200275.1 Burkholderiales bacterium | reverse complement strand
TAACACTTATTGCTGATCAGCCAAGTGTGCCTGATACTCCCGATCATGCAATTGACTTCCGAACAGTTCGAGCAGATCAAGGATTGGCTGCCGCGCCAGCGCGGCAGCGTCAGCCTGGACAACCTGCAGGTGCTCAACGCCATCCTGCACGTGGCGGCCAACGGCTGCAAGTGGCGTGCACTGCCCGAGAGTTATGGCAACTGGCACACCATCTACACGCGCATGATGCGCTGGAGCCAGGCGGGCGTGCTCGACCGCGTGTTCGAGCAACTCCAGCGCAAGCGCCTCATGCAGGTGCACATCGAGGCCATTAGCTTGGACTCCACCATCATGCGGGCGCATCCGGATGCGGCCGGGGCGCGAAAAAAAACGGTCCCCAAGCCCTTGGGCGCAGCCGCGGCGGCTGGAGCACCAAACTGCATCTGGTTGCCGCGGATGCGCGCAACGTCGTCACCTGGAGCCTCACCCCGGGCCAAGCCGGTGATGCGCCCGAGGGCCGGCGCTTGATCCAGGAGCTGGGGCCGCACGATGGGCAGGTAGCGCTACTGATGGACAGCGCCTACCAAGACAACGCCACGCGCGAGCTGGCGCTCAGTCTGGGGCTGCAGCCGGTCGTGCCGCCTAACCCGCAACGCCGCCAGCCTTGGGACCACGACAAGCAGCTATACCGCAAGCGCAACCAGATCGAGCGTCTCTTCAGGCGCCTGAAGGCCTGGCGGCGCGTCTTCACCCGCTACGACAAGCTCGACGTGATGTTCGCCGGCTTCGTCACCGTCGCACTCATCGCTGAAGCACTGCGATAGTGTTAACACGACCTAGAGCGGCGCGGATACGCATGGTCACCGACGGTGGTGACGATGCGCAGTTGATTTTGCGTCAGCTGAAAAGCGACGCCGAGCATGTCCAATCCTCGACGGATCCGGTCGCCCTTGTGAATGAGGGCGTTCCGGCCATTAGGGACGTTCAACGACCGCGGTCAGCGATACCAGCTAGACGACCGAGGTCGTCGGCAGGTACACATGACCCGGCGCGCAGCCTGATTCATACAGCACCTCACCGAGCGGCATCGCGACCGCTTCCAGGTGGGAGCGTCAGCGCTCCCGTTTGGCCGGCGGCACTGGCGCCAGCAGCCGGTTCGGCCGCGGGTCTGCTTTCAGCCCTTGATGGGCGATCAAAACCGGAATTCGCAATGAACGATGAGCCGCGACTTCCCCCAGTGACGCTTCCATCGCGGACCCTCTCGGCGGATCGGCCGGTCGTGACAGCCGCATTGACCCAATGGTCGAGTGTCGTCGCGGCACTGTCGCCCATCATCGGGCTGCGCGGGGTCAGGGCACTGTTTCATCGTAGCCTGAAACTGCAGCAAGCCGAGCATGCGTGCCTGGC
Organism: Burkholderiales bacterium; assembly: GCA_038200275.1. GTDB lineage: Bacteria > Pseudomonadota > Gammaproteobacteria > Burkholderiales > Burkholderiaceae_C > JBBPYC01. Next base: position 11,268 of record JBBPYC010000050.1, on the reverse strand, counting down.
GTCTGTTCGCATCGATGTGCAGCAGCCCGATGCCCTTGCCACGATGGAAGCGGCATTGCTGGAGGAGTCAGAAGCGGCGGCTGCCGCAGCGCACGAGGCGCTCCTCAAGACCTTCATTGATCTGCTCGGAGCCTTGATTGGCCCGGCGCTCGCCGAGCGTCTGATCGGCTTCGGCCACGTTCCGCCTTCCAACATCACAGCCGCGCAGGATCCGCCACCATGACCGACATCACCATTGGCAAGACTACCATCCGGCGCCTCAACACCGGCGTGCCCGGGCTGGACGAGGTGCTCGGCGGCGGGCTGCCCGAGTTCTCGTTCAACGTGATCGCCGGTCAACCCGGCAGCGGCAAGACCACGCTTGCGCACCAGATCATGTTCGCGCTGGCAACGCCGGAGCGCCCGGCGCTGTACTTCACCGTGCTCGGTGAGCCGCCCATCAAGATGCTGCGCTACCAGCAGCAGTTCTACTTCTTCAAGCTCGACAAAGTCAACCGCGCGATCCGTTTCATCAACCTGTCGGAAGAGGCCTCCAGCGGAGACTTCGAGAAACTGATGGCGACCATCGCCGCCGAGGTCGAGTCCCGCGGGTCGGGCCTGGTGTTCATCGACTCGTTCAGGTCGCTAGCGATGGCCAGCCCTGGAGAGTCGTCGAACGCCTACGTCGGCCTACAACGGTTCATCCAGAACCTCGGCATGCTGATGACGAGCTGGCAAGCCACCACGTTCCTGATCGGCGAGTATTTCTCGGAGACCGATCCCAATCCGGTGTTCACAGTGGCCGATGGCCTGATCTGGCTGCGCCAGAGCGTTCAGGGCAATTCGATGGTGCGCAAGATGGAAGTCACGAAGATGCGCGGGCAGCCGACATTGCCGGGCCTGCACACTTTCCGGATCAGCTCGGCCGGGGTGAGCGTATTCGTGCCGCCGCGGTTCACGGAATCGCTCGATCAAGCTGCGGTGCAGCAACCGATGACACGATTGAGCATGGGCGTGCCGGACCTGGACGAGATGCTGGGCGGCGGCCTGCCGAAGGGATATTCGCTGCTAGTCGCGGGGCCTTCGGGTTCAGGCAAGAGCATCTTGGCCGCTGCCTTCCTGACCGAGGGCGCGCGTTGCGGCGAGACCGGCGTGATCGCAGCGTTCGAGCAGCGGCCCAACCAGTCACGCGGGCCCGTGCTGGCCCAGTTGATCGACAGCGGGCGGATTACCGTGGTCGACACGAGCGCCTCGGCGTTGTCGGTCGCCGAGATTGCGATGCTGCTGATCGCAGAAGTCCGCCGCACCCAGGCGACCCGAGTCGTCATCGATTCGCTGTCGGGGTTCGAGCTGGCGCTGGCGCCAACGTTTCGCGCCGAATTTCGGGAGTCGATGGTCCGGATGGTGGCCGCGCTGGCAGCGACCGGCGTCACCGCGCTGATGACTCTCGAGCTGGAAGACCGCTACAACGATCTGCGATTCAGCTCCTATGGAGCCGCCTTCCTGACCGATGCGATCATCGTCCAGCGCTACATCGAACTCGACAGCCGGCTGCAGCGCACGCTCGCCGTCGTGAAAGTGCGGGCGAGCGCGCATTCCGATGAGCTACGGTTGTTCACGATCGACGACGCGGGCATCCAGCTAGGCGTGCCGCCGGTCAATGTTGAAGGTTTACTGAGCGGCCGCCCCATGCGTCCCCAGGATCATGCTGTCGGTCACGCCACCGGCGGCCAGGTTGCCAATGGCTGAGCACATTGACCCGGCAGCCGCACCCGGGACAGCGACAGCGACAGCGTTGCAGGATGTCGACCTGTTGCGAAATGCGGGCGCGCAGCGTCTCAAGGAGCTGCGCGAACAGACGCTGCAAGCGCAAGCCGTACTGGACCAGCTGCTCGACGAGTTAGCGCAGGTGCAGCGATCGTTCGACGAGAACCAGGCGCTCCAGCTCAGGGATGCCAACGAACATCTCGTCCTGAGCGCACTCAAGGCGCAGGAAGACGTGGACACGGTCAGGGGCGACCTCGATGCCATCAAGCAGACCAGCCTGCGTGACAGCCTGACCGGACTGCCCAACCGGACGCTGATGCTCGACCGGATCGAAACCGCGGTCGCGAATGCCCGGCGCCGCGGTGGCCGGGTGGCCGTGCTGTTTGTCGACCTCGACGACTTCAAGCAAATCAACGACACACTGGGTCACGCGGCTGGCGACCGGATGTTGATAGCTGTAGCGCACTGCCTGAGCGGGGCACTTCGCGACTCGGATACGGTCAGCCGGCACGGGGGCGACGAATTCGTGGTGATGCTCGCGGAGGTGGGAGCGCCTGCCGACGCTGCCCAGGTGGCGGGCAAGATTCAGCAAGCGTTGAGCGCATCAGCCCCTCCCGGCGAACTCACGCTCTGCGCTGCGAGCATCGGCATCGCGCTGTATCCCGAAGACGGCGACTGCGCCGCCGACCTGATCGACCGGGCCGACGAGGCGATGTATCGGGTCAAGCAGCGCGGCGGACGAGCCTGCGCGTTTTACGCCGGGCCACGGGCGGACTGAACCGTCCGCAAGGGACCGGTTGCGGTAGGGACTGGGATTGCTCCCCGCCCCCGCACAGATCCGTACGTGCGGCACAACCGCATATGGCTCCTGCCTTGAGTCATGTAGCGAAGTGTTGATGCGGGTACGGGTGGAGCACCCAGACCCGCGGGAGGTAGTGCTCGACCGGCGGCTCGAGCCGAGACCATGGCAGTCGTCGACGCTGACCTCGCCGCCGAAGCGCCTGCAGCCACGCCCGGGACACATCCTTGCGTGGTAAGCGGTCATTTAACCGCGTCTTGATCCGGAGTGTCTGAGGGCGGAAGCTACGTGTCCATGTAGAAACAAGGTGGACACGTATGACAGAGATTGCAGAAGACTTGGTGAGGCGTCTGGTCACGGGGCGCAAGGCGGACGGCCGGTGCGTATACGACCCGCAGGCCAAGGCGGAAGTTGTGCAGGCTTGCCTGAAGCCTGGCGTATCGGTGGCGCGCATTGGGATGCAGTGCGGCGTCAACGCGAACCTGTTGCGGCGCTGGATCGTTGAACGCCGTGAGGTTGGCGGTGACCGGCCCGGGCTACTCCTGATTGAACGAGATGCCAGCGCGACGTTTGTGCCGTTGCAGATCGAGACCGCTCCGGCAAGGCCAGTGGCCACGCAGCCTGTGAAGTTGAGTCTGCAGGCGCGCCTGCCCAACGGGGTGGAAATCAATCTCGGCGAAACCGGCATGGACGAGATGTCGGCGGTCATGCAGATTCTTGGCACCCTGTCATGTTCCGGCTCGACGACGCGCTGACGGTGTACCTGCACCGCCCGGCCGTCGACTTTCGTATGGGCATCAACGGCCTGGCGATCTTGGTGGAGCAGGCGTTGGGGCGCAACCCGTTTGCTGCGGCCGTGTACGTGTTCAGCAACCGTCGCCGCGATCGCGTCAAGATTCTCGCGTGGGACCGCAACGGTTTTTGGCTGCTGCTCAAGCGGCTCGAGCAAGATCGATTCATATGGCCTGATGAGGCGAGGGTGCCGACCTTGACGGTCGAACAGTTGCACTGGCTGCTCGACGGCATTGATCTGGCGGTCGCGCACAGGCATCCCCAGCGCGTGTACGAACGGGTCGCCTGAACGCCTGCTGCATTGGCCGTGCCGCACGGCTGTGTGAAGTGCTGGCGATCTCGAACTATTTGCATGATGTCGGGATGCTCGAGGAACACCGGCCGCCGCATATAAATCAAAGTAAGCGATGCAGCAGATACCCACCGCCGAAGAGTTCGCAGCCTTGACGCAGGCGCTGGTCGAAGCCCATCGGAGCCACGAAACTCTGGCCGGCGAACTGCGCATGGTGCGCACCGAGCGCGACCTGCTGCTCGAGCAGCTCAACAAGTTCAAGCGCCAACTCTTCGCAGCCAAGAGCGAGGTGGGCGCCACGAACCAGAAGGACCTGTTCTTCAACGAGGCCGAGGTGCTCGCCGCGACCGCCGAGCCGGCCGTTGAAGAAGGTGGCGATGACAAACAGACCATCGACGTGCCTGGTCACAAACGCAAGCTCAAGCGTGGCCGCAAGCCGTTGGATCCGGCGCTGCCGCGCGAAGTGGTTCGCCACGAATTGCCGCAGATCGAGCGCGTGTGCCCGCACGACGGCGCTGCGTTGCAGGAGATCGGTGTCGAGGCCACCGAGCAACTCGACATCATTCCGCAGCAGGTGCGCGTGATCCGCCACGAGCGCGTCAAGTATGCCTGCCCGTGCTGCGACGGCGGTCTGCGCCTGGCGGCCAAGCCGCAGCAGGTGATCCCGAAGGGGTTGTTCACCGAGAGCCTGCTGGCCTGGGTCATCACCTCCAAGTACATGGACGGCTTGCCGCTGTACCGGCAAGCTGCGCTGCTCGGCCGCTTCGGTGGAATGGACATCTCGCGCAACACGATGTCAGCCAGCGTGATGCGCGTGGGCCAGGCCGTTCAACCGATCATCAACCTACTTCGAGACCGGCTGCTGGAGGCGCCGGTGATCTACGGTGACGAGACCGAGATCCAGGTGCTCAAAGAAGTTGGTCGCAAGGCACAGACCAAAAGCTACATGTGGGCGCAAATGACCGAAGGCTCAGGGGCATTGGGCACTGGCCCGCCGATCAGGCTATTCGCGTACGCGCCGTCGCGAGGCACGGAGGCATCGCTTCGCCTGTACGCTGGCGTGAGCGATGGCAGCGTGTTGATGACCGACGGCTACGAGCCCTACAACCAAGTTGCGAAGACGGGCAAGCTGGTGCACTTGGCGTGCTGGGCCCATTGCCGGCGCTACTTCAATGACGCGCTGCAGGCGCTGCCAAAAGACAAGCGCGGGCCCGAGCAGGTTGCTGTCCAGTTCATGGGCCTGATCGGCAAGCTCTACCACGTCGAGTCGGCAGCCCGGCAAGAAGAGCTGAATGCGACCGCGTTGACCACGCGACGTGAGGAGCGCAGCCTTCCCGTACTGAACAAGATCAAGGCGCTGCTGCTGGTCAACCTGCACACCGTGGCGCCCAATACGTTGCTGGGCAAGGCACTGCACTATGCCGAGGGGCAGTGGCTCAAGCTCGAGCGGTTCGTGCGCAACGGCAACTACCCGATAGACAACAACGCCTGTGAAAATTCAATCCGTCCGTTTGTAATCGGACGCCGCAATTGGCTATTCGCCGACACAGTGGCCGGTGCCAATGCCAGCGCCAACCTGTACTCGCTGCTGCAAACCTGCAAGGTCAACGGCATCGACGGCTACCAGTACCTGAGGCAATTGCTCATCGCGTTGCCCATGGCCAAAACCGCCGACGACTTCGACGCGTTGATGCCCTGGTCGATCGACTTGGCCGCAGCCTGACACTCGGAACCAACGCGCCACTTGGTCCGCCGCATCATGCTGGCCTTGCGAGCGCAAGGGCGGGGTCTATTGATCGCTTACCTTGCGTGTTGTCATGCTTGCCGATTCAACTCGTCACGCCGCGAGCTGCGCCGCCTGCTCGAGCACGGTGACGTCGAAGCCGCGTCGCGTCAGCGGCATCGCCGCGGCGATGCCGCCGCCTGCAACAAAACTGGGAACGGCTGCTCCCGCTGCATGACCATCGTCGGTTTCTCTGGGTTGTCGGCCACAGTGTTGCAAGCAACAACCATTGCGTAAATCAACGCCCACCTCTGCGGCCCACAGCTTCGCGCTCAAGTCCAGGGCTTGGCGAGGCTAAGGGCTGTACGTCAGTGTCATGGTGAGCGACGCCGAGAAGCTGCCGGCTTTCAGCGTGTTCTGGCCAGCCGGAATCCTGCCGTAAACCGTGAGTGACTGGTTGCTGTTGCCGGTCGCGATGGTTCCGCCAATCAGGCCGCCCGCCGTCAGGCCGTCGCCCCAGACAGTCGTATAAGTCGCGTTCGTATAGACGTTGAAGTTCATGGGGTCGCCGCCATTGCTATTTCCCAGGTAGCGCGTGCTGATGCGGTCACCGCTGCCCACGGTGCTCGGCCCCAGGGCAATGGTGTACGCGCCGCCGCTGACAATGCCGGTGCATACCACCGAGATGCTGGCGTCGCTGGTCACGGCCGCCGAGGTGAGCTTGCCGGCAAAGGTCAGGGGCTGGTAGGCGCCGAACGCCAGCCCCGACGAACTGACGGCGCATCCCCCCGCGCGGACGTGTCCGGCCGCGGCCAGTGCCAGCAGCAGCGCCAGGGCGATGCGGACCCGATGATTGCAGGGGTGTTGTGTCACGACTATTCCTTTGCACAGGCCAGCGGCCCAATTTTTCCAGGCATGCCGCCGACCGCACCAGGCACCACCAGTTCCAGCTCGCAACCGCCGCCGGCCCAGCTCACCCGCAGGCGCTGCCGCTCGGCGGCGAGATCAGTCAGCCATACCTCGCCACGCCGGCCCGCTATGAATTCAGGGCCATCAGGCAGCAGACGCACCTTGGCGCCCACGGGCACCGGCTTGCCGTCCGGCTGCTGCAGCACCACCAGCGCTTGGCGCGTGCGCCGCACCGCAAACTTCACCACCGAGCCGCTGCCGGCGTAGGGCGTGATTTGCTGCACCACATCGCCCACCTCGGTGTCCAGCGGCAGGTCCACCGGGTCAATCTCGAACTGGTTTTTCTGCCACGGCAGCAGCCCCGGCACAAAGGCCAGGCCGCGCGAATCCGTCTTGGCCACCACCTGGTGGCTGCGTTTGATGGGCACGCCCGCCATGCCTTCGACCTCGACCACCGCAAAGCTGCCCTGGCCCACCGAACGCGAGGCGAACGGCAGGCCCGCCACCAGGCCCAGCGTGCCACGGGTGCCAGTGCGCACCGCCAACTGGCCTTTGGCATCGCTGACCATTTCGGCGGCAAACTCAGCCTGGCTGGTGTTGTATTGCACCCCGCCACGGGCGCGCCGGCTTTCCTGGGTCGAGCCTTCCACCCGCCAGCCCAGGCCCGGGCCGGCCGGCGGGTTGCGGGAGGCCGAAACCGTAGCGGTCGCCGGACTGCCGCTGGCTGCCTCCACGCGCGCGCTGGTGCTGATGCCACCGTCCAGCGGCAAGCTGATGCTGAAGCCTCCGCGCCAGGCGCCATCGCCGTCAAGCCGCTTGTTCATCGACACGCTCACGCTGGCCCGCCCCCACAGCGGCGTGCTGAGCGACACGCCTGCGGTTTTGAGCCGGTCGCCATCCCAGCGCGTCTGGCTCACATAGCTCAGGCCGCCGCTGACCGGCCCCCACAAGGCACCGCCCAGGCTGGCCAGCCAGCGCTCGCGCGCACGCTGCGCCGCCGCCGTGGGGCTGGTGCCCTCGCCAAACGGCTCAAAGCCCTGGCTGGCCCGCTCGTATTGCAGCGCGCCGCCGCCACGCGGCGTGCTGCGCTCAATGCCCAACTGCAGCATCTGCCCATGCTCGCTGACGCCCAGAGCGCTGCCGCTGGAGGCCGCCAGCGCCACACGGCCCACGGCCCAGTTGCCCAGCAGGCCAGCCAGCTCCATGCCGGCGGCGCGGCGCTTGGCCTGCAGCTCCGCCCTGGCCTCGCCGGTCAGGCTGCTGCTCAAGCCCTGGCGCCGGGTTACCGCGCCAAAGACATCGCCGTAGTGGCTGTCCTGCCCGTAGCCCGAGCGCAGCCGGCCCGCTTCCAGCGAAAAATCGCTTAAGCCGGGCGCCAGCAGGCGCGGCGAGACGTAATAGCTTTGCCGAATCACCGTTTCGCGCCCCAGCAGATCGCGCACCACCAGGTGGAGCTCGCCCGCCCCGGTGACCATGGGCACGTTGGTCAGCTCAAACGGGCCGGGCTGCACCGGCTGGCTCAGGCGGCGCGCGTTGTTGACCAGCACATCCACCGTCGAAGGCAGCGCCGCCTCGCCGCTGAGCGAGAGTTGCGGCAGAGTCACAAAGCCCGGACGCATGCCAAAGTCGCGGCCCCAGCGAATGCCGCCGTAGCGCGCCGGCCGGCTCCAGCCGCCGCCCGTGCCCACCGTGTCGCCGACCACCAGCGTTTGCAGGCGCTGTGGCATGTCGTAGCGCCAGAAGGTGTCGAGCCGCTCGACCGTGCGTTTGTTGCCATCGTCGCGCACCAGGGCCGAGGTGACAAAGTTGCCCAGCCTGCTAAAGGCCACGGCCTCCAGCACGGCGCCGCTGGTCATGGGCCCACCGCCAGCGCCGCGCTGCAGCGACAGGTCATAGTTCAGCAGCACGCCCGGCTGCGGGCGCGGCGGCGGTGCGGCCAGGGCGCCCCGCAGCCCGAGCGTGGAGCCGACAAAGGCCGTGGCCGGCGCGTTGATGTCCAGGCTTAGGCCCTGGCGGTTGATGCGGTAGGTGGCGCCCGGCACGGCGTTCAGCGCGTAGGCCGGCGTGCCGTCGCTCAGCGTGCGCGCCTGCGCCAGCGGGCTCAGGCGCGCTTCGCTCCAGGCCTCGGCTGGCAGCAGCAGCGCTCCGTCGGGCCACTGCTCGACGCGCACCACATCGGCCAGGCGCTGGTTGTTGATGCTCACGTCGAGCAGCAGCACCTCGGGCTGTGACGCATCAGCTTGAGGACGATTTTTCCGGACTTTTCCCGAGTTCGCGCGGCGTGGCCCGGAAATGGGTGGCTGGACGACGGGTGGCGTCGGCGCGGTCACGGCAGCCTCTTGTGCTTTCGGTGCCGCCTCGGTCGGCGCGGCTGGCACCGTACCGCCCCAGGCCAGCGGCAGCGCGCTCAGCCACAGCCAGACCACCGAACGCCTGCCGCAGCGGTGAGCGGAAGAAAAAGAAGGAAAGGGGGCAATTGGGGCCAAGATCAAACCCCAAAGGTGGGCGTCTACAGCGTCACGACAAGAAAACCAGCCGCGTGAAAGGGTGACTCGGCAGCACGGCTGCCGTGCGCGTCAAGCCCAGCTTAAAAACCGCCGGCCTCGGCCTGCAGCGTTTCACCGCGGGCGGTCTGCACCTGGACGCCGCGCAGCGCGCCGGTCTGGCCGGTTTGCAGCGGCACGCGCCATTCGCGTTCGGTGCCTGCCAGCACGGTTTCGCCATCCTTGGGTGACAGCGTCTGCTGCCAACCGTCGCCGGCCAGCGTCAAGGTTTGGACTTTCAAGCGGCGGTTGCCGGTGTTGAGCAGGCGCACACAGGATTCGGCGGCGGCAGGCTTTGTTGGTGTTGAAGCTGGCCCGGGCGGACACGGATTCCAGCGCAGCGCGTTGACGACCTTGTCAACCGGCGCGATCAGCACCGGCAAGTCGTAGCGCATGCGGAAATTGATCGCCATCCCCGCCTTGCCGGCCTCATCAGGGGACGGCTCCGCAATGTCTTCCAATATGAGGCGATAGGCCAATTCTTCAGGGGAGGACCGCGCACCGCGCAGAGCCACACGGAAAACCTGTCGTTCGCCAGGCTGCAAGTCGGCAATCGGGGGCGAAACCAGCAGATCAGCGCTCGGTTCGGTAACGGCCTCGCCCTGGTGACCCTGCTTCCATCGCAACAACTCGGCTTGCAAACGCATGGGCGACTGGGCTTTTTCGCTGAGGGTTACCGTGACGGCGACGGTGCGGTGACGCGGGGAAAACTCCACCACCGTCGGCTGTATCAAGACCTGCGCCCACGCAAGTCCACCCATGAAGCAGGAGGATGCTACGCACCCCCCCGCCAGAATCAATCGGAGCGCCGATTTGAAGCCCGATCGATAGAGAAGGGATTGCGCTGGCGCAGAAACTTGAATCACCTTTGACTCCAATCAGGCGTCAGGGGTAAAGCCTACAGTGATGGTGACGGTGTCCGTATAAGCACCAATCGGCTTGCCATTCTTGTCGGCAGCCATGACCTTGCCAGTCACGGACAGGCTCTTCACCGTTCCGTCGGCAGCCAAACCGGTATAAGCTGCGGCAGTATTGTGGGCAATTGATGTCCCTGCGTCAGTCGCACCTTCATACAGGGTGTAAGTGATAAGGGCCGCGCCAGTGCCGCCAAGCATCTTGAAGGCGGAGCCGCCACCATTTGTGGACGCAAATTGCAGGGTCGGCAACAGCGTACCGTTGGTGCAAGTCGCGTCGAATGTTGCTGTCGCGTTATTTTTGGCGGTAGACAAGCCGCCGCTTCCCGTATCCAACATCGTCAGGGCACCGAAGCCCATGTTGGCGGTATTGCCAACCACGCACTCACTGGCAATGCTCGCCGATGCGGTGAAGGTCGCATTGTCATTGGCCGCAATTGCCCCACCTACCATCACCAACGCACCGATTGCCAGTGCCAGTTTGCTCATTTTCGTGTTCATATCGAAGTCCAGTTTCAAAAATAACCGGGGCAAAATCGCCCAACCCGACCCAACACCGCTGTCTGCATGCAGACCGGAAGCCACTGCATCGGTGCAATGGATGCTTCGGTGTGGAATGAAGATTAGGGCTGTCGCGGCGTCGCCGTGATACGTACGCTTACGTATCTCGCGTTACTAAATCACGAACTGAAACACCGATCGTGTTATTCCGCGGCCCTGGCGTCGAACGCCATGCGAACGAGGTCGGCCAGATGGGCGGCTGCCATCTTCTCCATGACCCGGGCGCGGTGGATCTCGACGGTACGAAAGCTCCCGCCCAGTTCACGCGCGATGGCCTTGCTGGTCTGGCCGACGATCATGCGGTCGTACACCTCGCGTTCACGCGTGGTGAGGCTGCGCAGGCGCCGCGCATGATCGGGGCCGGAACCCTGCGCCGCAGGCACCGGGGCGTCGGCGCAGCGGGCGAAGGCCTTGCGCACACAATCGACCAGTGCCACCTTGTCGAAGGGCTTCTCCAGGAAATCGACAGCGCCCTCGCGCATGGCGGCTACGACCATCGGCACATCGGCCGAGCCGGTAAGAAAGATCACCGGCAGGGCGATGCCGCGCTCGCGCAGCAGGGCCTGCAACTCGAGCCCGGTCATGCCCGGCATCATCACGTCCAGTAGCAGCACAGCGGGGGCGTGCAGACGGTCGCTGGCAAGCAGATCGGACGCCGAGGCGAAGGTCTGCAACGGGATGCCGGCGGCGTCGAAAACGTGTCGCAGCAAGTCGCGCACGAAGCCGTCGTCATCGACCGCGAGCACCGTGGGGCTCGGGTTCATGCGCTGATCGGGCTCGCACATTGCGCCCGCCATTGGTAGAGCCACGCCGGCATGCGCTCACTCGGCATCGGACAGCCGATGAAATAGCCCTGCGCGAGATCGCAGCCGATTTCGCGCAGCAGATGCCAGTCCTCTTCGGACTCCACGCCCTCGGCGACCGACTGCATGCCGAGACCCTTGGCAATGCCGATGCTGCCGTCGAGGATCGGGCGGATGACCGGATTG
>JBBPYC010000049.1:0-31503 GCA_038200275.1 Burkholderiales bacterium | reverse complement strand
CTTCTCAAGTTTCGATGCACTGGAAGAGCATCTGGCACATGCCCTCCAAACCTTGGAACGCAACCCCAACACCGTCGCTTCCATCGTCTCCTGGCCGTGGATCATAGGGGCGCTGTTGGTCGCACTGTCGAATTGGAAATGGAATGAGTGCCGATGACACAGCGCCGCAGAGCAGCGGTTCTTGTGCATCGGAAGGGTCGGGGAAGGCCACGTGACCGTGCGCTTCACGTACCGCTGGGAGGTCATCCGGATCATTGGCGCAGGCTACTGACGTAAGGGCAGCACCATCTATGGGCAGGAAAATCAGCTGCACGAATGAACCCATTGGTGGACCAAAGGTGGTTCGCGATTTCCTCCCTTCACCCCAGGAACTCGTGTTCCGCAGGGAAGACGTCACGATCACGTTGAGCAAGAAGAGCGTGGAATTCTTCAAGGAAGTCGCCTCTGGCGGCGGCACGCAGTACCAGCGCATGATTTGTCGGCTGTTGGACGCGTATGTCGATGCGCATGCCGGCGCTGCGGATGCGCTTGGCCAGGACTCGCGCCGTCAAATGAACCCTCCCGGATGTCCCAAGTTCACGAGCGTGGCGCCAACTGATCCTGTGCGCACTGCACGCACGGCAATCCGTCAGATATACCGGTCGGCGCTGATGCCATGTGCGTCGCGCTGACGATGCCGCTCGAAGTCACCACCTGACGTTTTGCTGATTCGGCGCGCCCACCCCACAAACACGGTATGGGTCGTCCTAAAAGCGGGATTGGCCGGACCTGCCGGCTTGCCTAGATTGGTTGTACGCCGTTCCACATCAGGAGACAGCGCCGTTCCAACCAATGCAAAGGTGACCTCATGACATCCCATTCGACTTCTCACATGAAACGCCGGTTCGCCGCAAGGCCGGCGCATCGCAACCTGCTGCTGGCTGCATCCGTGCTGGCTCTCAACTGCACAGCCGCGCCGATTGAGGCCGAGGACGCGACCACGCCGAATGCTGGTGTCCTGATACCCGCCGACGCATCGCAGTCAGCAGGCACCAGCTTGCGGCAAGGTTTCGAGCCTTGGCCAGATTCGGATGCGTCGGCGGCAGTTCAGTCATTGCAGTCGGACACCGCCGCCGAGGGTGATCTCGACACGCTGCGCCACGCCGCTGCGATGGGCGACACGGTATCTGGCCTACAACTGGTGCAGGACTTGGTCGCTCGTTATGAGACGAGCGGGGGCAATGATTATCTGTACGAGGCGATGCTTTGGATTGACCGCTTTCACAGCTCGGACCTGATCGCACATTCACCGCTGATCGGGCACTTGGCAAGCACCCGCTGCACGCATCAGGTGGTGCGCTATCACTGGCTGTGTGAGAAGGCTGAATAGGGCAAGGAGCCGCAGCGGAGATCACCACGATGCACGACTTGACTGATTCCTCGCTGATGACGGCGGCCGCGATCGGCTGGTTTTACTTGGTAACGAATGCGATGCGCGTCTTCACCTATCTGCCGCAGATCGTCGCAGTCTGGCGTTCTACCGACGGCGCACGCGCGGTCTCGCTGTTCACTTGGGGCTCCTGGCTCGTCTGCAACGGGTCTGCGATCCTGTACGGCGCGGTTGTGGTGAATGACCTGTTCTTCGTGATGATCGCCTCAGTGAATTTCTGCGGTTGCACCTGCGTCACGCTGATCACGCTGATCACGCTGCAGCGTCGCTTGCAGTGGCGTCGCGCTCAGCAACGCAGCGACGGATTGCCGCGCCCGCCCATCGCGCCGCAGACACTTCAGGCTGCGGACCCGCCGGTGCTGGTCGCGCACCCGCTCATGAGCCGTGCTCAGCGGCCTGTTGATGATGGTGTGAGCAGTTGCGAACGTTGCATGGCTTACTGAGGCCCAGCTTGGCCATATCCGGCGCGAACGTCGCAGCGCGTGAACCGCCGCCTTTGTATCGGCCCGGCCGCCACGCCCATCACTGCGCTGCGGTGCTCTTCACCAAAAGCGTGAACCCCACTGCTATGAACACATCCAAACTCCTTGGCTATCCCGCCTCGCTGCTGGTGCTCGCGACGTTTTGCATGAGCGACATGAAGGCCCTTAGGCTGATTGCAATCGGCAGCAATCTCGCGTTCATCGGGCCTGTGCTGCTTCTGCATCTGGTGTTGCTTCCGGTCAATCTGCTGGGACCGATCCAGTCCAAGTTGCCAGCCGGACAAAAGAATTGCGGTCTGCCCATGAAGCGCCCTGCGGCCATCGCCTGTACCGCTGCGGCGGCTGTTCAAGCACCGCAGCGGCAATGGCGCCGCAGTCTACCTACCGTGAAGGCGGGATGAGTCAACGCGAACGCGCGATTTTCAAGGCGCTCCGTTGTTTCTAAATTGACTTCACGCGCTGAACGAACGCAGCGCGCACCTCAGTTCCAAAGCAAAAGGAAGCCACCATGAAAACCATTGATCTCCGCCACGACAGCCGTGACAACGACCCCGCGAAGCTGCGGACGTGGATCGGCATCTGCACGCTGACCGCTGGTGCTTACGCGGCGATCCTGCTGTTTTCTCCCGGCGACCAGGCGCAGCACGAAGTCGTGGCGACGATGGCAATGACGACGGCACCCGCCGTGCCGCCGAGCGCGAGCGACCCGGACCCGTCGGTGCCACTGGCTACGCAGGCCTTGGCGGGCGTCCAGGCCGATACGACGGAACCCACGCCGACGTTTTGAAGCGCGGCTGCAGTGCGTTATTCCATTTCCAGATCAATCGTGAACACTGAGGCGAAGCGCAGTCGATATCGGCGCACAGCCATAGCGAACCCGAAAAAATGCAAGGTTGATCTGGGATTGAAATCAGGAGTGGCCGAAGCTGGTGTCGCTCAGCACGCGTTCCAGCAGCGCTTGCCAGTCGGTACCGGCCGGCCAGCGCGCGAGCACCGGATCGAGCCGGCCGTCGATCAGGAGCATGGCGTAGCCGTGCACCAGTGACCAGGCGGTCACCATCGTTGCGCTTTGCTCCGGGCCGATCGGCGCTTGCGGCGGCACTGGCTCGGTCCCCATCTGCCGCGCTGCGGAGCCAGCCAGTGCCTGGCGCGCTTGCTCGACCGCATCGCGCAATGCGGGCCGCTGCATATCGAGCCGTTCGCCGCGAAACATCAGCAGGAACAACGCGGGGCGGACCTGCGCGAATCGCACATAGGCGGTGCCGATTGCAGCAAAGCGCAGGCCGGGCGTATCGGCAGGCATGGACGCCGCAGCATCCAATGCTTCGGCAAATTCACGAAAGCCGACGGCCGCCAGTTCACTGAGCAAGCCGGTCAGGTCGCCGAAATGGTTCTTTGGCGCGGCATGCGAAACGCCAGCGGCACGCGCCGCTGCGCGCAAGGTCAGGCCGCTCATCCCTTCGGTTTCAAGCAGGCGCTGCGCGGCACTCAGCATCGCATCCGGCACGCCGCCGTGGTGGTAAGGCACGGCCACAACCGCCGGCTTAGCGACGCTGCGGCCTGCGACACCCGCAGGCTTACGAATCGCTTTTTTTGCCGGTGGCGCCATGTGCTTAAGCATCTGAATAAAAATTCATATTGACGCTGTCAATTTTACTTGACAAACCCAATTCGATCGCATCCAATATATATATTGACAACGTAAACATACGTTTTTTTGGAGTCTTCCATGAACGAAACTGCTGCCATTTCCGATGCGTCCGCCCCAACCATCACCGAACGCGGCAATATTGACCCGATCACCTTCGAAGCAGATGCTGTGCTGCTGCCCGTGATCGGCGAATTGCCTGCTGCGCTGAACGGCACGCTCTACCGGATCGGCCCGAACCCGCAGTTCCCACAGGCCGGCGCGCACTGGTTCGGCGGCGACGGCATGTTGCACGCGTTCCATTTGCAGAACGGCCGCGCGAGCTATCGCAACCGCTGGGTGCACACCGCGCATTTCAAGGCGGAGCGCGCCGCTGGCCGACGGCTGTTCGGCAGCTTCGGCCAGCCCGACGAAGACACGGGGGCCGCGGTGAATGTGCCTGATGAGGGCGCAGCCAACACGAATATCGTCTGGCACGGCGGCCGACTGCTCGCGCTGGAAGAGGCGCACTTGCCAATCGAAATCGAGCCGACCACCCTGGCCACGCGCGGTCCGTTCGACTTCGGTGGCGCGCTACCCGCAGGCCCATTCACCGCGCATCCGAAAACTGACCCGGTGACCGGCGAACTCCTCTTCTTTGGCTACGGCGCAAGCGGCCCCCTGTCCGCCGGCATGACGTTCGGCGTCGCCGATTCAGCCGGCCGCATCACGCGCTTCGACCGTTTCGATGCGCCGTTCGCAAGCATGGTGCACGACTTCGCGGTGACGGAGCAACACGTCCTCTTCCCTGTACTGCCGCTGACCGCGAGCATGGCGCGCGCCGAACGCGGCCTGCCGCCGTTTGCATGGGAGCCGCAACTGGGCAGCTGGGTCGGTGTGCTGCGGCGCGACGGCGACGTGGCCGATATCCGTTGGTTCCGAGGCGACGCGGGCTTCGTGTTTCACGTGATGAACACTTGGGAAGCGCGCAACGACAGGGGTCACCTGTGCATCTTCGCCGACGTAATGCGCTATGACGAACCACCACTCTTTCCGCATTCCGATGGTCGCCCGACGGATCCCGAGCGCAGCGTTGCACGACTCTGCCGCTGGACGTTCGACCTGGACGACGCCAGCAACCGCTTCACGCAGACGCCGCTGGATGACCTGATCGGTGAGTTCCCGCGCATCGACGAGCGGCGTGCGGCGTGCGGCGTGCGGCGTGCGGCGTGCGGGGCTATCCTATCGGCACGGCTGGTATATGTGCCGCAGCGCAGCAAGCGGTGGCGATGAGGGAACACGCACCGGACTCGCGCACCGCGACGCTGCGAACGGCCAACCCACACAGCACTGGCTGCCGCCCGGGGACCGCGTGTCCGAGCCGGTGTTTGTGCCGCGCAGTGGCGCTGCGCCCGAAGGCGATGGCTGGCTGCTGGCCACCATCTATCGCGGCGCCGAATGCCGCAGCGACTTGGCGGTGTTCGATGCGCTGGCCTTGGCCGATGGGCCGGTGGCGACCGTGCAACTGTCGCACCGCGTGCCGGCCGGCTTCCATGGCAACTGGCTACCGGCCAGCATCTGAAACCGCTTTGCTTTGACAGAAGAAAACACCCCATGGACATGCTGCTGAGTTTCTCCCCGTTCGCCGTCTTCGCGCTGCTCGCAGGACGGGTGCCAATCACCGCCGCGCTATTTACTGCTGCCGGCTTGTCGATTGCGCTGATGCTGCGGCTGCGGCTGCGGCTGCGGCAGCCGCGACCCAGCCTCAAGCTGCTGGAGATCGGCACCGCGCTGTTGTTCGGCGGTCTTGGGATTTGGGTGCTGGCCACGCGCGGCGACTGGGGCGTTGCCGAAGTGCGGCTCGCGGTCGACGTCGGATTGCTGGTGATCGTGCTGGGCTCGATAGTGATCGGCCAGCCGTTCACCTTGCAGTACGCGCGCGAGCAGGTGCCGGCGGAGGTGGCTGCGTTGCCGCAGTTTCGGCGCATCAACTACGTGCTGACGGGCGTCTGGGCGCTGGCCTTTGCGTTGATGTCGAGTGCCGATTACGTGATGGCGCGCCTGCCTTCGGTGTCGGTGTGGGTCGGCATCCTGGTCACCGTGGGCGCGATCGTCGGTGCCGTCTGGTTTACGCGCTGGTACCCCGAACATCGGCAGCGGCTGGCGCAGCCCATGGCCGACTGAGGTGGCGCAGCGACCGCAGCTGCACTTGGTCCAGTGGCTGCGGCGCCGTCCTTGTCTACAACGTCCGCCTGAGCGACGTCGGCGCGATTTTGAGAGCTTCGCGGTACTTGGCAACGGTGCGGCGCGCGCATTCGATCCCCTGCTCTTTCAACATGTCAGAGATCGCGCCGTCGGACAGCGGCTTGACAGGGTTTTCGGCCGATACGAACTGCTTGATCAACGCGCGCACCGCGGTGCTGGACGCATTGCCGCCGGTCTCGGTGTTCAAGCCGGAGCCGAAAAAGTATTTCAACTCGACGGTGCCGAACGGCGTGGCCATGTACTTGGCGGTGGTCACGCGGCTGATGGTGGACTCGTGCAGGCCGAGCTCATCAGCGATCTCGCGCAGCACCAGCGGGCGCATCGCCAAGGCACCGTGCGTGAAAAAACTTTTCTGCCGGTCCACGATCGCGTTCGACACACGCAGGATCGTGTCGAAGCGTTGCTGGATGTTCTTGATGAACCAGCGTGCCTCCTGTAGCCGCTGCTGCAGGGCTGCATGGCCGGCCGCATCGCCGCTGCCGCTGCGGTGCGACTTGAGCGCGTTGGCATACAAATCGTGCACCTTGAGTTTGGGCATCACGTCCGGATTCAGCCGCACCGAGAAGCGTTGTGTCGCGCCGTTGCCGATCGCTGCGACGATCACATCGGGCACGATGATGTTGCGCTCGACTGAGACAAATCGGCGGCCCGGCTTCGGCTCCAGCCGTGCGATCAGCGCGATCGCTGCGCGCACGTCCGCTTCTGCATGGCCGCACAAATGCACGAGTCGGCGCAGATCGCGCCGCGCGAGCAGATCGAGCGGTTGCGCGCAGATGCGCAGTGCACAGTCGTGCACCGCGGCCTGCTCGGGTGTCATCGTTGCCGCGGACGTTGTCGGCATGGCGCGCAATTGCAAGCGCAGGCATTCGCCCAGATTGCGCGCGCCGATGCCGGCTGGGTCCAAGTGCTGCAACAGCCGCAGCGCGACGGTGAAACGGTGCACCAACTCCTCACGCGACGCCTGCGCTTCCTCGCCGCTTCCACCAGCCAGCCCTTCGGCCAACGACTCGAGGGTGTCTTCCAGATAGCCGTCGTCGTTCAGCGACTCGATCAAGAAACGCAGTGCGGCGCTGTCTTCGGCGCTGAGCCGCATCGACAACGCCTGCCGATGCAGATGGTCCTGCAGCGACAGCTGGCTGGAGCTCAGTTCGGTCGCATCGGCGATGTTGTCGCCGTCGAGGTTGTTGCGGTGCGCGGGCGCCTCGCCACCCCATTCGCCGTCGTCGGGCGCGATGTCGCTGCCGCCGTCACCGTCCCAGTCCGGCTCGTCGCTGCTGCCGAGCGGCTCGGTTTCCGACTCCTTTGCGTCGGATGCGATGGTAGAGACTGCCTGTTCTGCTACATATTCCGGAGCACGATCGAAGTTTTCTTGATCCGCTTCACGATCGGCCTCTTGTACCGGTGCATCCGAGCGATCGAGTCCGAACTCTTCGCGCGGCGCCTCATCGGCATTGCGTTCCAGAAACGGGTTGTCGTCGAGCATCTGCTCGATCTCGGCGCTGAGTTCGAGCGTAGACAACTGCAGCAGCCGGATCGACTGCTGCAACTGCGGCGTCAGCGTGAGATGCTGCGACGTGCGCAGCTGAAGGCTTGGGGTCATGCGCAGCGTCCCACGAGCACATATTGGGTCGCAACCCGTTCTCCCGTCGATCGAGAGGCGCAGACGTCGTTCCCCAGGACGCACCAGTGCCACACGCCGGATTCAAGCAGGGGCCAGGGAGACGGCTTTGCCGGTCCATAGGTGCCGCCCCCGGTCAGGGGGAAGGCAAAAGCGGACCGAAGGGAGCGAAGCCTGGGGGAGAGCTTCTTCATCACATCCGGAAATGTTCGCCCAAGTAAACGCGGCGCACGTCGGGGTTTTCGACGATCTCGGCCGGGGTGCCCTGGGCCAGCACGTGGCCGTCGTTGATGATGAATGCGTGGTCGCAGATGCCCAGCGTTTCGCGCACGTTATGGTCGGTGATCAGCACACCGATGCCGCGCGACTTGAGAAAACCGATGATTCGCTGGATCTCGATCACGGCAATCGGGTCGATCCCCGCGAACGGTTCGTCCAGCAGGATGAAACGCGGCTGCGTGGCCAGCGCACGCGCGATCTCGACCCGGCGCCGTTCGCCGCCGGAGAGCGCCAGCGCGGGTGAATCGCGCAGATGGTCGACGCGCAGCTCGTTCAGCAATGTCGTCAGTCGTTGCTCGACTTCGCCGCGCGAGAGCGCACGGCCGCGCTCGTCTTTCTGCAGTTCGAGCACCGCACGCACGTTGTCGGCCACGTTCAACTTGCGAAAGATCGATGCCTCCTGGGGCAGATAGGACAACCCGAGCCGCGAGCGACGGTGGATCGGCAGGTGCCCGACCGACTGGCCATCGATCCGGATGTCCCCGCCGTCCGAGCGCACCAGCCCGACGATCATGTAAAAAGATGTGGTTTTGCCCGCACCGTTCGGGCCCAGCAGACCGACGACTTCGCCTTTTTGCACCGACAGCGACACGTCCTTGACAACCATGCGGCTACCGTACGACTTGCGTAGGTGCAGCGCTTCGAGCCGGCTTGTCTGCAGGCCGCTGCGCGAGCTCGGCGCCAGGCTATCGAGCCGGCTGTCGAGTTCGTGATCGATCTGGCTGTCGGGCGGCAATGCATGGTGCGACGCGCCCAAGGTGGGCTCGATCGACTGAGCAGCGGCCGCGCCGCCGCGTTCGGCAGCGCCGTCTCGCTTCAATTGCGGCCTTCGCCCAGTCGGTTGCTGGGACGCAGCGCCGGATTGGCCGGGGCCGCCGACGGCGAGGCAGCAGACGGCTTGCCGGGCTGCGACGCATTTTGCGGGATCAGCACGGCGCGCACGCGGCCATTTGCACGGCCGCTGTCGGCGGAAGGCGTGCCCCGGCCGGTGATGTTGGACGGCGCGCCGTCCACAGTAAATACGTCGGTGGTGTTTTGGTAGACGATCAACGCGCCGCTGACTTCATCGCCCAACGTCGCGCCCCGGTAGCGGCGCAATTCGGCGTCGCGCAGAAACTTGATGGTGTCGGCGCGGCCGTCAAACTCGATCGTACGGCTTTCACCCTCAATGAACTCGTCGAGCCCTTCACGTTTTTGCCGGAAGAACGCGAGTTTCTCCGGTCCGGCCGTGACCACGGCGTGCTGGTAGCCCTGTGGATCCTGCCGGACTTCGAGACGGGCGCCGCGGATCTGGATGGTGCCCTTGGTCAGCACGACCCGCCCGGTGAATACGCTGGTCTGCTTCAGGTCGTCATAGCGCAGTGCGTCGGCCTCGATGTTCATCGGTTTGGCTGAATCGGCTTTTTCTGCGTGGGCAGGCAATACCGACAGGGTAAGCAGCAACGACAGCGCACTGCAAACCAAGCCGAGGCTCGAGAAAGGCAAAGATATTGGGTTCATGAAGGCATGATTCTTGCTGGCCATTGTACGCAGCGCTGCTGGGTTTGGCTTGGATCATCAGGCGCCCCAGCGCGGTAATCCCGCACGATTCAGGCCCGATCCGCTGGCTGCAGGAAATCGGTTGAAGTCTGAAACATTGATGCAGCGTCTGCTCATGCATCAATTGATGGTCGATCCGCTACACGTCGGTGGGTGCCGCGCGTGCGCAGCGCAGCACGGTGTTCCGACACCGGGATCCGACGGAATCTCTGAGCAATCCCGCCGTCTGCCCCGGTTGATCTGACTTGGCTAGCTGCCTTTGCGCAGGTCGGCCAGCAGGTACTCGGTGACCTGCAACGCACGCTCCATGCTGCCAGCCAGTGTCCCGTCAACGTAGTAGCGGCCCGCAATACCCAGCGCCGGCACGCCGCCGACTTTGTAGGCGTCCTGCAACTGCGTGGCACGGCGCGCGTTGGTGGCCACGCCGAACGAGTTGTAAGCCTCGACGAACTTGTCTTTGTCCAGCCCCTGCTTGACGGCCCAGGCGACGATCTGGTCGTCCTTGTTCAGCGGCACGCGCTCGGTGTGGATCGCTTGGAATACTTTGCCGTGAAGTGCGTCGGTCTGGCCGAGCGCTTCAAGCGTGTAGTAGAGCTTCTGCTGCGGCAGAAAGTCGTCCCGGAACGACACCGGCACGCGGCGCACCATCACTTCCGGCGGTGCGCTTTTCTTCCAGTTCTCAAAGCGCGGCTCGAACGCGCTGCAGTGCGGGCAGTTGTACCAAAAGAACTCGATCACCTCGATCTTGCCTGCAGGTGCTTCCGTTGCCACGCGCTTGTCGAGCTGCAGGTAGTCGGAACCGGCTTTCGGCTTGACGCTGGGGCCCTGCGCCCAGGCTGGTGTGACGGCAGCGCCGCTGAGTGCGACAAAGGCGCCGGCTGCAGCAGCCGAGCGGGAGAATTCACGACGTTTCATTTGATGGCTCCTTTTGGAAAATTCGTTGGATGAATGGGCAAACCGGAGATAGACCGGCGCCGTCTGCATTAAGTTCAGTACCACCCGTGGGGGATTGGACGGCTGGCAGGGCTGGTGCCTTGGCGCGCTTATTTGTTCACGCGAACCAGCGCGGTTTGCAAGCCCGCATCGTCGAGCTTTTCCTTGGTTCGGTCCGCGTCGTCCTTACGTCCAAACGGGCCGATGCGCACGCGGTACATGACGCGGCCCGCTTGTTCCCGCTCGGACACCTGTGCTTCCATCCCCATGATCGCGAGCTTGGCCCGCTGCGCGTCGGCCTCGCCTGGTCCGCGGAACGCACCGGCCTGGACGAAATACGCGAACGGATCGGCCGATGCACTCGCGCCGCTGTTGCTTGCGGTCGAGCCGATGCGGCTGCGCGCCAACTCGCCCAATGGATCGCCCATGCCCGCGCGCGGATCGGCCTTCGCGACCACCGCAGGACGGCTGTTGCCGAGGGTGCTGTTGTCCATGATGTTGCCGTTGCTCGTGCCGCCACTGCTGCTGGTACTGTTTCTGCTCAGACTGCTGCTGCCGACCACCGCAGGCGCTTCAAGCGGTGGCAGTGCGACGGGGTTACGCACGCCCCCGAGGTTCGGCGTCTGGGCCGCAGGGGGCGTCGGCACCCGCCCTTTGCTGGACAAAGCGCCGTTCGGGTCCCAATCCTTGTTCTTCTTCGCTTCCGACGCGTCACGCTCGGCGCCGTTGACAGCCGCAGTGCGCGCGTCTGTGAACGGCACCGGCACTTTGGACACATAGACCGCAACCAGCAACGCCACGGCAAGCCCGACGCCTGCGCCGATCAGCAGGCCCAGCACGGTTCCACCAAACTGTTTGTTCATTTCGATATGTTCCCGTCTCACCGTTGGATTTCGCGGCGTTGCCTTATTGAGGTCGAGCATGCTGTTCTCACATCTTGCGCGGTGCGCCGACACCCAGCAACGCCAACCCGTTTCGGATCACCTGCGCGACCGCCGCGACCAACGCGAGCCGCGCCAGCCGCACCGGCTCCTCGGGCACCAGAATGCGCTCCGCGTCGTAATAGCTGTGATAGCTGGCTGCGAGCTCGCGCAAGTAAAAACCGATGTCGTGCGGCGCAAAGTCCGCCGCTGCTGCGCTCAGCATCGCCGGGTATTTGGCCAGCAGCGCGGCCAGCGCAAGCGCTTCGCGGCTGGTCAGCGGTGCCAGATCGACGTGCGCGAGTTGCTGCTCGTTCCCACCCCATGCCCCGAGCACCGAGCAGATGCGCGCGTGCGCGTACTGCACGTAGTAGACCGGGTTGTCGTTGTTCTGCGCAAGCGCCAAGTCCACATCGAACAGGTATTCGGTATCGGGCTTGCGACTGAGCAAGAAAAACCGCACCGCGTCCCGACTGGTCCAGTCGATGAGATCGCGCAAGGTGACATAGCTGCCCGCACGCTTCGATATCTTCACCTCCTCACCGCCACGCACGACCCGCACCATCGTATGCAGCACGTAGTCGGGGTAGCCGGCCGGAATGCCCAAGTCCTGCTGCCCCGACAAGGCCTGCAGCCCGGCGCGCACGCGGGCGATGGTGCCGTGGTGGTCGGTGCCCTGGATGTTCACGGCGCGCGCAAAACCGCGTTGCCACTTGTCCAGATGATAGGCAACATCGGGCACGAAGTAGGTGTAGCTGCCGTCTGACTTGCGCATCACGCGGTCTTTATCGTCACCGAACGCAGTCGATCGGAGCCACAGCGCGCCGTCTTGCTCATAGGCATGACCGGAGGCGACGAGTTGCTCGACCACGTCCGCCACCGCGCCGCTCGTGTAGAGGCTCGACTCGAGAAAATAACGGTCGAAGCGCACGCCGAACGCGGTCAGATCCTTGTCCTGCTCATGCCGCAGATAGGCCACGGCGAACGCGCGCATCGCGTCCAGATCGGTCACATCGCCATTGGACGCCACCGGCGCACGGTCATCCGACTGCACGGTTTTCTTCGCGAGAAAGTCGGCTGCGATGTCGGCGATGTAGTCGCCGTTGTAGGCCACTTCTGGCCAGTCGGCGTCGCCGGGTTTCAACCCGCGTGCTCGGAGTTGTACCGATTCGGCGAGTGTCGCGATCTGGCGACCCGCATCGTTGTAATAGAACTCGCGGGCCACCTGCAGGCCCTGCGTCTCGAGCAGGTTGCAGATCGCGTCGCCAAGCGCCGCCTGCCGGCCGTGGCCGACGTGCAGCGGGCCGGTCGGATTGGCCGAGACGAATTCGACCAGCACCTTGTCTTGCGCGCGTTCCGGCTGCCAGCCATAGCGGTGCTGCTGCGCGAGCACGTCGTGCACGCCCTGCTGCTTGGCAGCGGGTTTCAGGCGGATGTTGATGAAGCCGGGGCCGGCGATCTCGACCGATTCAACCCAGCGCTGGAACGTCGGTTCGGCCAGCAATTCGGCGCGCAATGTTTCGGCCAACGCGCGCGGGTTCGAGCGCAGCGACTTAGCCAGCTGCATCGCCGAGGTGATCGCGAAGTCGCCGTGCGCAGCGACTTTCGGCGATTCGAACGCGGCGCGCGCATCCGATTCGGGGGCGACGCGCGCCAACACGTCGGCATAAGCCGCAAGCAGTTCTTCAGTCGCCAAAATCATCGGGCGATTTTAGGGGGCGACTTTCGAAGGCTTGCCGGCCTGGGCTGACGTCGGGCTGTTGTCGACCAGCTTGCTGAATGCGCGTGCTGGCGGTGACTGGGGGCGATCCTGCAACTGCAACTGCAACAGCCACAACGGCCGCAGCCACGCAGTGCCACTGGCAGCCGGCCCCGCCCACTCGGCCAATTCACCGAGCCGTAGCGGATCGCGCACTGCGCGGCGCGGCAGGATTGCAATGCCCGCGCCGGCCGCAACCGAACGGGCGATGCACATTTTGCTGCCGAGCTCCGCACTGCGCGCCGGCCGGATGTCGAGCGTGAACAGGATGTGCTCGGCCGCGGCGCGGATACCGGATGCGGCTTTGCGCCGCAGCCAGAACGTTGCACCCAACGTCAGCGGGCCGTTGCTGCGGCGGTCATGCTGGTGACCTGGATGGCGTGGGCCAACGACCTGTCTTCAAGCGCACTGACGTTTGCGGTGCTGTTCGGCATCATCGCGGGCGACACGTTCTTTCCGGCGATTGCACCGGTCACGGGTGCGGGGGGTCGATCTCTCGCAGAACATGCTGCTGCGGGCCGGCCTCGTCCTGTTCGGCCTGTGCATCACCTTTCAACAGGTAGGCCAGGTCGGCACGGGAAGCGTACTGACCGCAGTCGTCATGCGGGGCACGCTACCGTGCTGCTCGCGATGGCAATGGCCGCGCTCGGGCTGTGCGCGCACGTCGGCGCGATTCGGCAGACCGGTGTGAAACCGCTGCCGCTTGGCGGCAACCTGATTCGCGTTCCAGACGGTGAGAGGCTACTGGAACAACGTCGGGATGAGGCAGTTGTTCCGCTGAACATCACCAGCGTCGATCGTCTGCAGCTTTTCTGTCAGTCAGCTGCCGTAACCGCGCGCCAGGAACGCCGCGGCCAGCGGGATTAGCATCAGCAAGTGCGCCTCGATCATCACGAGCTGCCGCATCTGCTTGATCTCGGTGGCAGCGGGCAAGCTTCCATCCGCCGCAATCGCACGCTGCCAGCGTCGAAATGCGAACGTCGGCCTGATCGACAGCAGCGCAATCGTCAGGAACAGCCCGAGCTTGACGTACAGCAGCGGGTTGCTCCAGTAATACCCAACACCCTTGACGCCCCAGACCGTGCGCGCGACGCCGGTCGCCAACACCGTGACCGCCGCCGCTGCGTAGATGGCATCGACACGCACCAGCCGCGTCACCACGGGGGCATTCAGCCATTCGATTCTTGTCAGCGCGGCCTCGCTGCCGAGGAAAACGACCATCGCAAGGATCGCGACGAAATGGGCGTAGGCGAGCAGGGATTCCAACATCATGGCCGATGCAGCTTAACGCGTGCGTCTTGCGTGGGACCAGGCCAACTGCGCGCTCGGAGCACAAGCACACGACTATCGGCTTCACTATATTTTATATAGCTAACTTTCATTACTGGACTATCCCTTAAGCCTGTTTTAATGCACAAATTCACCCAATGTGCTGCGTCCATCCACAGCGGGAAAACGCGCTGGCGAAAGCCTGAGTGTCTGCGTTAGAGTTATTGGCCAACCGCGCTTCGACACGTCAGCGCGCACTGCTTTCCATCCCGTCTTGAAGGAGACAAAAAATGACTTTCCAGCTACCCTCGCTGCGGCGACGTTCGCTCGTGCTTGGCGCGTTGACCTCCGGCGCTCTGGGCAGCACCGCGTTGTCGTTTTCGCTGTCGGCATTCGCCGCCGACCTCAAGTTTGTCAACGTGCTGACCGGTGGCCAAAGCGGCGTGTACTACCCGATGGGGGTGGCACTGTCGCAGATCTGGGGCCGGGTGCTGCCCGACGCCAAGGTCACGGTGCAATCAACCAAAGCGTCGGCCGAGAACCTGAACCTGCTGCAGGCCGGCCGCGGCGAGATGGCGCTGGTGCTCGGCGATGCACTGTCGGACGCGTGGAAGGGCGACAAGGAGTCCGGCTTTGCCAAGCCGCTCGACAAGCTGCGGGCAGTTTCCGGCATGTATGCGAACTACATCCAGATCGTGGCCAGCGGGGAATCGGGCATCAAGACGCTCGCTGACTTGAAGGGCAAGCGCATATCGGTTGGTGCGCCGAAGTCCGGCACCGAACTGAACGCGCGCGCGGTGTTCAAGGGCGCTGGCATGAGCTATGACGACTTCAGCAAGGTCGAATACTTGTCGTTCGGCGAATCGGTCGAGTTGATGAAGAACCGCCAGCTCGATGCGACCTTGCAGTCGGCTGGCCTCGGTGTCGCGTCGATTCGCGACTTGGCGACATCGGTGCCGATCCAGGTGGTGCCGATCCCGCCCGAAGTCGCCACCAAGATCAACGATGCGGCCTATCAGCCCACGATCATTCCGGCGAATACCTATCCGGGCCAGACGGCGGACACACAGACGATCGCAATCAAGAATTTCCTGGTTTCGCACTCAGGCGTGCCGGCTGAAGCCGTGTACCTGATGACGAAGGCGATGTTCGAGAACCTGGACACGCTGGTGGCTGCGCACAACGCGGCCAAGGGCATCAAGAAGGACGGTGCCATGACAGGCACCAGCGTGCCGTTTCACCCGGGTGCGGAGAAGTACTACAAGGAAGTGGGGTTGATGAAATAAACCCGCGCAGACACTGAGAAACCCATGGCCGAGCCGTTGAACAACCCGTCATCGCAAAGCGCGGACATCGCCACTCATGGCGCCGTGCACGTTCCCCGCAAAGAGCTCGATCCGGCGCCTGGCGTCGTGGACAGAGCGCCACTTGAAGAACACGCACCGCCTTTCGTCGGCGTGCTGTTCTGGGTGGCCATTGCATTCTCGACGTTCCAGATCGTCACGGCCGCGTTCAGCCCCCTGTCGAGTTCGGTCGTGCGCGCGGTGCACGTCGGGTTTTTGCTGCTGATCACGTTCGTGCTGCATCCACCGTTGCGCAGCAAGGGGCTGGGCTGGGCAGTCGGTGTGGCCGCGTTTGCAGCCGGTCTCTACCACTGGGTGTTCGAAGCGGATCTGGTGTTTCGTGCGGGCGAGCTCACCACGGCCGACATGGTGGTGGGCATCACGCTCATCGTGCTGGTGTTCGAGGCAGCGCGCCGCATCATGGGTTTTGCGCTGCCACTAATCTGCCTGATGTTCCTGGCTTACGGCCTGTTCGGCCAGTACCTGCCTGGGGTGTTGGCGCACCGCGGCTATGGGCTCGACCAGATCGTCGGGCAATTGTCGTTCGGCACGGAGGGCATCTACGGCACGCCGACCTATGTGTCGTCGTCCTACATCTTCCTGTTCATCCTGTTCGGCGCGTTCCTCGAACAGGCTGGGATGATTGCGCTGTTCACCGACTTCGCGCTCGGCATGTTCGGCCACACCAAGGGCGGGCCGGCCAAAGTGGCGGTCGCGTCGAGCGGGCTGATGGGCACGATCAATGGTTCGGGCGTGGCCAACGTGGTGACCACCGGCCAGTTCACGATTCCGTTGATGAAGCGCTTTGGCTACAACGCCGCATTCGCCGGCGGCGTGGAGGCCACGGCCAGCATGGGCGGGCAGATCATGCCGCCGGTGATGGGCGCGGTGGCGTTCATCATGGCCGAGACGATCGACGTGCCGTACGTTGAGGTCTGCAAGGCCGCAGCGATTCCCGCCCTGCTCTACTTCATCACCGCATTCGTCATGGTGCACCTGGAAGCCGGTCGCGCCGGGTTGCTCGGCATGCCAAAGGAAGAATGCCCGGACCCGTGGGCGGCGGTCAAGCTGCGCTGGTATCTGATCCTGCCGCTTGCAATCCTCGTGTATTTGCTGTTCTCCGGCTACACGCCGCTGTTCTCCGGCATGGTGGGGCTGGCGCTGACGGTGATCCTGATCTTCGGCGCGGCGCTGACTCAGCAGTTCGGCAGCCGACCGCTGCAGATCGTGTTCTGGATCATGATCGGTCTGGCAGCGTCGAGCTTTTTCGAGTACGGCATCGGCGCGGTGATCGGGCTGGCGCTGGCGATGGGCGCGGCGTTGTGGTTTGCCAAGGGCGGCCGTGAGACATTGAAAGTTGCGCTGCACGCGATGGCCGATGGTGCGCGCCATGCGCTGCCGGTGGGCGTGGCGTGCGCACTGGTCGGCGTGATCATCGGCATCCTGACGCTGACGGGCGCAGCCACGCTGTTCGCGGGCTACATCATCGAACTCGGCAAGAGCAGTCTTTTCTTGAGCTTGGTGCTCACGATGCTGGTGTGCCTGGTGCTGGGCATGGGCATCCCGACGATCCCGAACTACATCATCACGAGTTCGTTGGCGGCGCCTGCGTTGCTGGAACTCGGCGTGCCGCTGATCGTCTCGCACATGTTCGTTTTCTACTTCGGCATCATGGCCGACCTGACGCCGCCGGTCGCACTGGCTGCGTTCGCGGCCGCGCCAATCGCGAAGGAAAGCGGCATGAAGATCGGCGTGCAGGCAGTGCGGATTGCAATCGCGGGCTTCATCGTGCCGTACATGGCGGTGTATGCACCGGCATTGATGCTGCAGGGCGGCACTTGGGTCGACACGTCTTACGTCGTGTTCAAGGCGCTGGTCGCGATTGCGCTTTGGGGCGGTGCAGCGATCGGCTTCTGGATCGGTCCGCTGGCTTGGTGGGAACGCATGTGGGCGTTTGTTGCTGCCGCATTTCTGGTCGTGGCGGCCCCCGCGACCGACGAGATCGGTCTCACGGCAGCGGCGGCGCTGGTGGCCTGGCATGTCTGGCAAATGCGCAAGCGCCATCCGCTGACGGCTTGAGGTTGCGCGACCGAGACGGTTTGCCATCTGTCCGATTGGCCTGAACGATGCCTGCGTTGGCTGCGCTGTGCCTTGCAGCAGGCGCGCTGCACGTCACACTGCCGATTCAGCGGTTCACACTGCGCTGGCAGCATTCGATCGAAAAGATCGAATGGGACGAAGATTGGGAAGTCGCCGGCAGCTGGCTGCACCTGTCTCAGGCGCGCATTCGCGGCTCGGGCGCCGGCATGGAGCCGCCGGACCGTGCGGTGTTGATCGATGGGGTCTGGCACTACACGCTCGACGACCCCTGGCGGCAACAAGTGGTGCTGGCCCGATCGGAGTTCGTGCCGGACTATGAGTTGTGCATTGATGGAACCTGTCGGCGACTATGGCACTGGGTGCCAATTGCAGCAGGAGCGACCACGCTGCAAGCCTGTCATGTAAAGGACGCGACAGCAGTGAAGGACTGAACGCTTCTGACCGAACCGGCCGCTTGCGTCAAATGATGGTGCAACCGTTCAGCAGGCCGAACCGGTTGGTCGCTGCCTCAGCTCGGCAGGCGGGGGCAAATGTGCGATGTCGATGAAAATTGCTTTGAGTCCTATGCACGATTCCGTCCCTGCGACGGCCATTCCCGATCGACGCCGCAGGGTTGGACACACGCCGCCGCCAGCACAGTTCCGCGACCTCTCCAGCCCCGGCGCAAACAGTAGCCGGGGGGGGGGAACGCTCAGACCCCTCTGCAGGGCCTGCTTGGAAAGGCAACGGGGTCATCGATCGAACGCCGTCTGCAGCTCGTCCTTGCTGCTCAACCCGCTTTGCAGCAAGAGCATCAGCAGTATGCGCGCCTTCGCGGGTTTCAAGTCGCCGGCCATCACCGCACCGGCATCCGCGCTGGTCTTGCCGCCGCCGATGAAGCCGTAGTTGGGCAGCACCCGTCCGTTGTGGACACGGGTTGACACCACGACAGGCACCTTCTTGCCGAGTGCGTACTTCACTGCTTCGAACATCGATTCGTTCATATTGCCCATGCCAAGTGCCTGCACGACGATCCCTTTGGCACCGCGGTCCACGGCGGCGCGCAGCGCAGCTCCGTCGGCTCCGCCGTACATCGGCACGATATCGACTTGCGGCATCGACGCTTGCTGGATCGCGATGTGCTGGCGCCGCAACGGCGCGTACACAAAGATCACGCGGTCGGGGTAGACCTCGCCGATCATTCCGAACTGACCTGAATTGAAGGTCTCGACATTGCCGGTATGTGTCTTGGTGACGTACCGGGCCGCGTTGATCTGGTTGTTCATTGCGAGCAGCACACCTTTGTCGCGGGCCTGCGCATCGACGGCGATGCGCGCGGCATTGAGCAAGTTGCGCGGGCCGTCGAAATCCGGCGACGACGCATTGCGCTGCGCGCCGATCAGGATCACAGGTTTGGGTGACTGCACCGTCAGGTCGAGCCAGAACGCAGTCTCTTCAAGCGTGTCGGTGCCGTGCGAGACGATCACACCGGCAACCTCAGATCGGTCGAGCGCCGTTTGTACGGCTTTCGTCAGCTGGATCCAACGCGGCGGGTCCATGTAGTCGGACGGCACATTGGACAGGTTGTTGACCTGGATGGTCGCGTACTTGCCGATGTCCGGCACCGTGGCCAGCAGGTCATCGCCGGAAATCGCTGGCACCGGCGCGTTCTTCACCGGATCGATCTTCATCGCAATGGTGCCGCCCGTGGCGATAAATGCGACCGTCGGCTTGTCTTGGGCGAATGCGGTCATGGTGCTTATCAATGCAAGGCTGAGTACGAGTCTTTTGAGCTTCATCTTTGTCTCGTTGTAGCAATTGAAGGGAACGGACGAGTCTCGTCTGCTGACGTGACTTGGTCCATCGGATTAATGCAATCAAACCCTACTGGGATTCGTCCGGCATGCTGATCATTATCGATTCCCGCATGCAAGGCTGCAGATCGATCAGAACCACTCAAGCCTGGTTGTTCAAAGTAAATGATCCAGCGCGCTTACCGTTCACGGAACTGTGTTTGAGAGCGTTGCGGCCAGTCGATTTGCTGCATTGAACAAGTACGGGCAAGCGGTGCGATCGTATGCCGGCGGGTGGCAAGCGCGGCATGCCGCAGCGGCCGAAATCCTCCATCACGCCGACTCGAACGCGCGCTTCTGGCCGACATTGGCGCACCTAGATGAGCAACGGCCCGCTTGCTCAGCTCAAGCATTCGACGCACATGGTCAATCAGCCGGGTCTCCGCAGCCGTCAGTTCGACCGACTGAGCTGCACGCTCGAACAACGGAACGCCCGATGATTTTCCAGCCGCCCGATCTACATGCACACGGCCGACAGCGTGCGGTGGGGAGCCGCCGTCGCCTGCGTAAACGAACGACGTTCGGCCACAACGATGCAGTACACCGCGCTCGAGTATTTCTTGAGAGAAGCCGTCACGCCGCAGCCCGATCTGTTCTCGCTCGGGGTGCTTGCCCACCAGATTCTGACCGGCCGCCTGCCGTACGGTATCGCAGTCTTAAACGCCAGGACCCGCACCGATCAACGCAAGCTGCGCTACGTCAATGCATTGGCCGAGGATCGCGACATTCCAGTCTGGATCGATGCTGGTCTGGAACGCGCGCTGCAGCCGGACCCGCACAAGCGCCATCAGGGACTGTACGAGTTCGTGTTCGACCTGCGGCAGCCAAACGCGCTGGCCATGCAGCGCCGAACCACCCTGCCGCTGCTTGAACGCAATCCTTCCGCGTTCTGGAGGTGGCCGTCGCTGACCCTGGGTTACTGGTTTTGTGGCTGATATGGCGCGACTTCGGCCGGATTCGGTAGCAGCAGCTTCTATGGACTTCAGCATTGCTGCATGGGGTCACCGCCTTAAGGCGGCAGGCGAGAAGCTGCGTTATGGCTTTGCGGAATCGGCTACCGGATGCGCGCTCGTTGAACGCCCGGACTTCGGCACTTTGGTTTTGCCACGGCCAAACAACCGGCCGGCCCAGTAGCCAATGTCATCCATGAAGGTGTAGACGACCGGGATCACCAGCAGGCTCAAGAAAGTCGATGTGATAAGCCCGCCGATGACAGCGATCGCCATCGGGGGCCGAAAGCTGTGGTCGCCTGGGCCCACGCCGATCGCGATCGGCAGCATGCCGGCGCCCATCGCGAGTGTGGTCATGATGATTGGGCGCGCACGCTTGTGGCAGGCGTCCAGCAGCGCTTCCATGCGCGTCATGCCATGCTCATTGCGCGCAACGATCGCGTATTCAACCAGCAGGATCGAGTTCTTTGTTGCGATGCCCATCAGCATGACCAGGCCGATCAACGACGGCATCGAAAAGCTCATCTTGAACGCAAGCAAAGCGACGAATGCACCGCCGAGCGACAACGGCAGCGCGGCCAGGATCGTGATCGGATGCAGAAAGCTCTTGAACAGCAGCACCAGCACGATGTAGATGCAGAGCACGCCTGTCGCCATCGCAATGCCGAAGCTATCGAACAGTTCGCCCATCACCTCAGCATCGCCGATAGCGACTGTGCGCACGCCGGGCGGCAGGTTCTCTATGGCCGGCAGGCCATTGACCTGTTTGACCACTTCGCCCAGTTCACGCCCCGACAGCTCGATCTCGAACGTGATGTTGCGCACGCGGTCGTAGCGATTGATCTGCGCAGGGCCACCGGCCATCTCAAGCTTGGCGACTTCGGACAACAGCACCGGGCCGCGCACCCCGGGCACGGTGAGGCGGCCCAGCAGATCCAGGTC
Organism: Burkholderiales bacterium; assembly: GCA_038200275.1. Classification (GTDB taxonomy): domain Bacteria; phylum Pseudomonadota; class Gammaproteobacteria; order Burkholderiales; family Burkholderiaceae_C; genus JBBPYC01. Next base: position 10,216 of record JBBPYC010000049.1, on the reverse strand, counting down.
GTTGCGCGCTTCGCTCTTCAGCCGTACCAGGATCGGCACTTGACGCTGTGACAGATTCAACTTCGGCAATGCGGCATCGTAGTCACCCACCGTGGCGATCCGCAAGGTATCGCCGATCGCGCTGCTCGTCACTCCGAGGTCGGCCGCACGCGCGAAATCCGGGCGCACCGCGATCTCGGGCCGAATCAGGCTCGCGTCGGACGAAATGTTGCCCAGGCCGGGGATGGTGCGCAGACCCTTCTCCACATCGATGGCTGCGTCGCGCAGCTTGACCGGGTCGTCACCGGCCAGCACCAGCACGTACTTGCCTCCGTTGCCGCCGCCCAGGCCCACCTTGCTGCGCGCGCCGGGCAGGGGCTGCAATGCCTGGCGAATGTCAGCCTCGATCGGCTGCTTGCGCGTGCGCTCGGCGCGGGGCTTCAACACGATCGTGAGCGTCGCCTTTCGCACTTCGGACAAGCCCTGTGGCGCAAACGGATCGGCGCCCGCACTGCCGCCGCCAATCGTGGTGTAGATGGTCTCGATGCCAGGGACATCGGCGATCAACCGGCGCGCCTGTTCGGCCAAGTCGCGCGTCTGCGCCAAGGTGGAGCCGGGTGGCAGTTGCAAATAAACCTGCGTCTGCGAAGCGTCGTCGGGCGGCAGAAAACCCGTCGGCAACAACGGAATCAGCATTACCGAGCCGACGAAGAACGCACCGGCTGCGATCGCCGTGGTGATCCGGTGCCGGATGCACCAGCGCGCAAGCGTCATGTAGAAGCCCATCCACCCCGGGTCCTTGTGCTCACCCACGAGCGGCTTCAAGATGTAGGCCGCCATCATCGGCGTAAGCGCGCGGGCCACCAGCAGCGACGCTACAACCGCCAGCGCTGCAGTCCATCCGAACTGCTTGAAGAAGCGGCCGGCAATGCCGCTCATGAATGCGGTGGGTAGAAAAACTGCGACCAGCGTGAACGTGGTGGCGATCACGGCCAGCCCGATCTCGTCAGCAGCTTCCATCGCGGCTTGATACGGCGTTTTGCCCATGCGCAAATGGCGAACGATGTTCTCGATCTCGACGATCGCATCGTCCACCAGCACACCGATCACGAGCGACAACGCAAGCAGCGTGATGATATTGATCGAAAAGCCCAGGTAATTCATGCCGATGAACGCCGGGATCACCGACAGCGGCAACGCCACCGCCGCCACGAACGTCGCGCGCCAGTCGCGCAGGAACAAGAACACCACCAGCACCGCCAGTGCCGCGCCTTCATAGAGCAGCCGCAGTGACGCGTTGTATTCCTCGCTGACCGGTTGCACGAAGTTGAACGCTTCGGTCAATTGCAGGTCCGGGTACGCTTGCTTGAGCTCCGCAAGCGCCTTCTGCACGCCAGCACCGACTTCAACTTCGCTGGCACCGCGGCTGCGCGAAACCTCGAACCCGACCACCGAGCGACCGTTCAGCAACGCCGCGGAGCGCGGCTCGGCGTAGGTGTCGTTGATGGTGGCGACGTCTTCCAGCCGGATGTTGCGGCCGTCCAGCAGCACCAGCTGCACCTTGGCCAGTTGGTCAGCCGACTGCACGTTGGCCATGGTGCGCACAGATTGCTCGCTGCCACCCACGTCGGTGCGGCCACCGGCGACTTCGGTCTGCACTTGGCGCAACTGGCGCGAGATCTCGGCAGCCGTCGCGCCCAGCGCCTGTAGCCGCTCTGGATCCAATGCGACTGTCACCTGGCGTTCGACACCGCCGACGCGCGTGACCGCGCCGACGCCGCGAACACTGAGCAGCCGGCGCACGATGGTGTCGTCAACGAACCAACTGGTCGCTTCTGCATCCATGCGCGGCGAGCTGATGGCGAACGCGAGGATCGGCTGACCCGCCAGATCCAGCTTGGCGATCACTGGATCGTTCATGTCTGCCGGCAACTCGCCGCGGATTCGTGCGACCGCCGAACGCACGTCGTCGACCGCTTCCTGCACCGGCTTTTCCAGCCGGAACTCAGCGGTGATCGAAACCCCTCCGTCCTGCACCTTGGTGTGCGTGTGCTTGAGGCCCTGCAGCGACGCGATCGAGTTTTCGATCTTGCGCGCGACCTCGGTCTCCAACTGCGCAGGCGCGGCACCGGGCAGCGTCGCGCTGACGTTGACGGTGGGCAGGTCCAGATCCGGGAAGTTCTGCACCTTCATCGCGTTGAACGACATCAGGCCGGCCAGCACAAGCAACACGAACAGCATCACCGACGCGATCGGATTGCGGATGGACCAAGCGGAAACGTTCATCGAGTGGCCTGAAAGAGTCAGGCCTACTTCGCCGCTGCGCCGTTCGCAGGCGCCGCGACCGACCCGGACGGTGACGACGGTGGCACCACGCGCACCAGGTCCCCGTCGTTCAAGAAGCCAGCGCCAACGGCGACGATCGATGTGTCCGGTTCCAGCCCATCCTTGATCTCGACCCGATCGCCAAAGCGGCGGCCGACCTCGACCTTGGCCTGACGCACGCGCTGCTCGTTATCCACCTTGAACACGTAGTTGAAACCGTCGCGCAGCACCACCGCCTGTTGCGGGACGGTTAGCGCCTGCGACTGGCCCAGATCGAACTCGCCGCGCGCGAACATGCCGGCTCGGGCTGCTCCGGTCGTCGCAGCCTTTGGGTCCAGGTCCACGTACACCAGCGCAGCACGCGTCTTCGGATCCACCGTCGGAGCAATAGTGCGTACCTTGCCTTTGATCTGCGCGCCACTGGCAGCCGTCACCAGCACCGGCGCGTTGCGCTGGATGCGCTCAAGTTCGGCCGATGTCACTTCGGCACGCCATTCGAGCCGGTTCTTGCGGATCAGTCGGAACAATTCGGTCCCGGCCGGCACCACCGCGCCGACCGTGGCGCTGCGCGACGAGATGATGCCGTCGTCCGGCGCTCTGACCTGTGTGAAGCGCAACCGCAGTTGCTGCACGCGCAGCGAGGCAACCGCCGCCTGCACGCGCGCTTCGGCAGTAGCCGACGACGTCGCATACGTATTGATTTGCTGCTGACTCATCGCTCCGGTCTCCTCGAGACCCCGCGCGCGCTCGACGGTGGCCTGCGCATCGGCAGACATGGCGCGCGCCTCCTGGACATGAGCACGCGCCAAAGCAACGTCGGCTTCCACCGAGTCAGCCGCGTACGTAGCAAGCACCTGACCGGCGCGCACGCTGTCTCCGACGTTCACGTTTACACGGTTCAGCCGCAAGCCGTTCGCTTCGCTGCCGATGCTCGCTTCCTGCCACGCCACGATGTTGCCGTTGGCGGCGAGCCGCAGCGGCACGTTGGCGTTCTGCGCGCGCGTGGTCGTCACAGTCAGCGCCGGACGTGCCGCCGGTCGGGCCGGTTCGGCCGCCCATGTCGCATCGGACAGGGCTGCCAGGGTACCCGCAAACATCGCACAAGTCGCTATCGATAGCGTGATTCGCAAAACGTGGGTCTTTGCTCGCATAAGCTGGGTAGGCACATTCAGGTCTGGGTTGCAGTAGTCGGCTGAATTCGGCAACACCGATCGGGGAAGTGCCCGCTGTCATCCATCAGCGCGCTACGTAGTCGGTTTCGGTGGCCGGCAAATCGCTTATGTGGCCGACTTCGCTGCGGTCCCAGCCGCCACCGGCCGCGCGGTACAGCGCGATCCAGGCGCCTTGGCGCTCACGCTGCAGCGACAGCAGCGAAAGCTCCGCCGCCAGTGTGTTGCGCCGAGTCTCCTCCAGTTCGAACAGACTTGCCAAGCCGCCGCGATAGCGCTCGCGTGTCGCGGCCAGAAATGAACGTTGGCCTTCCACCGCGATTGTCCAGTTGCTTTCACGCACCTCCAGGCTGTCCAGCGTTACCAAGGCTTCCTCCACCTCGCGCACAGCGAGTCGCGCCCTTGCGCGATAAAGGGAGACTGCCTCTGCGTAACGCGCGCGCGCCACCTCGATATTGGCGCTGATGCGCCCACCGTCGAACAGCGGCACGCTGAATGCAACTGGGCCGATTTGCCAGGTCGTGATCGTTTCCGTCAGGCCGCCTCCGGCAAAACGCAGCCGTCCAACCGAGCCGGACAGCGTCAACCGCGGATAACGCTGCGCCTGCGCCGACCCCAGATCCGCCGATGCGGCGGCCACTTCGCGTTCCGCCGTGAACAGATCGGGACGCTGCGCGAGCAAGCTGGCCGGTAGTGCGGTCAAAGGAAAAGGCGTGAATTCGCCAGGACCGACCGTGGCCGACAGACGCGCACGCAAGTCCGGCTCGGCCCATTCGGTCAGCGCCACCAGCGCCTTGATGGTCAAGTCGCACTGTGCGCGCTGCAGAGCAACCCGAGCTCTGCCCTCCGCCGCGCTGGCACGTGCCAAGTCGCCCGTGGCCGATGGCTGGAATCCAGACACGGCAAGCAGCTGCGTAAGGCGCAGCGACTCGACACGCGATTCCGCGTCCGTCTGCACCATCTTCAGTTGTCGCTCGCAATTGCGGAAGTTCAGGTACTGATTTGCCACTTCGGCTGCAACCGATATCCGTGCGTCGTGCCACTGGCCCCGGCTGCCTTCGTACCGCGCTTGCGCTGCGTCGCGCGCCGCGGCGTTGCCACCGAACAGGTCGACTTCCCAGCTGGCCTGCAGACCGCCCTGCACGGAGGTGTTCTGCGGAAACAACGGCGAGGTCTTTCCGCGTGCCGCGCTGGCACTTGCGTCGACCCTAGGCAATAGCGAGGCGCCGGCCACCTCACGCGCGGCACGCGACTGAGCGATGCGCGAAGCGGCACTTGCTACCGTCGGCGACACAGCTTGGGCAGCTTCGATCAGCTCGACCAGCATCGGATCGCCTTGCGCAGCCCACCAGGCGGACAAGTCGGCTACTTCGCCTTGGTGCGGAAGTGGCGCCTGCCAATTAAGCTGGGGATCGAGCGGTGTCACCGGCGGCTGGCCGGTCGTCGCGCATCCGGCCAGTACCAAGCCGAACGTAGAGGCCGACAACGCCAGACGCCAGCGAGCCAGATAGACCGCAAGAAGCGATGAAAGGGTTGGGCAGCGCCCGCGGGCCGCCCGTGGGGCAAGGCTCAGCATATGGCGCCCGGATCGGACGGGCATGCACAAGATTAGAGCACATCTTATCCGTCAGCCATGCTCCAAGGACCTCGGCGGGTGGCGCAGGATTTAATGCCGGGGGGAGCGCGGTCGATCATGCGGTGGGGTGGCGGCGCGTGACGGGCCGGCGGCGTCCGAGCCGACAGCGCCTGCTGAACTCAGCGCTGTATCGGCATCTGCAGCGCGGCCCGATACGACCAGATCGTCTTCGGGAGCGTGGCGCTTGCCGATCCGCATCGACGCATGCGGCGATTTCGACGCCACTGGCTTGGCATTCATCGGGTTCATGGATATCCTTTATTTATCTCAAAGTGACTGCGGATGCTCGGCGATACCGCCAGGCATCACCGTGGCGCGCCGAACGCGGCAAAAAGTTGCGAGCGCGTTTTACGGGTGCAGCAGACCAGCAAAGCATGTTCCCGTGCGGATAAGCGAACGTGCAATCCGCCACGAAACCGCCCGCGCGGAATAAACTGTTTCGCATGAACCTCATCGACTCCATCACACGCCAAGCCGACGCAATCGCCGCGGTGCGGCGCGACCTGCATGCGCATCCGGAACTGTGCTTCGCCGAGCACCGCACCGCGGATTCGGTGGCGGCGAAATTGACCGAGTGGGGCATTCCGATCCACCGCGGCATGGGCACCACCGGTGTGGTCGGCATCATCAAAGGCGGCAGCAGCGACCGCGCGATTGGCCTGCGCGCGGACATGGACGCGTTGCCGATTCAAGAGTGCAATGACTTCGCGCACAAGAGCGTGCACGCTGGCCGGATGCATGCGTGTGGCCATGACGGCCACACCGCAATGCTGCTGGCCGCCGCCCAGTATTTGGCTAAGCACCGCAACTTCGACGGCACCGTGTATCTGATCTTTCAGCCGGCCGAAGAGGGCGGCGGCGGCGCGCGCGAGATGATGAACGACGGCCTGTTCGACAAGTTCCCGATGCAGGCCGTGTTCGGCATGCACAACTGGCCGGGCATGCCAGTCGGCACCTTTGCGGTGTCACCAGGGCCGGTGATGGCCTCCACCAGCGAATTCAAGATCACTGTGCGCGGCAAGGGCAGCCACGCGGCGCTGCCGCACAACGGCGTCGACCCGGTGCCCATCGCGTGCCAGCTCGTGATTGCGCTGCAAACCATCGTGAGCCGCAATAAGAAGCCGGTCGAGGCCGGTGTGATCTCGGTCACGATGGTCCACGCGGGCGAAGCAACCAACGTGGTGCCGAACAGCTGCGAACTGCAGGGTACGGTGCGCACCTTTACCACCGAGCTGCTCGACCTGATCGAGCGGCGCATGCAGCAGGTGGCCGAGCACACCTGTGCGGCGCATGAGGCCGACTGCGACTTCGTGTTCGAGCGCAACTACCCGGCCACCGTGAATTCAAAAGCCGAAGCCGAGTTCGCAGCCAAGGTGATGGCTGACATCGTCGGCGCCGACCACGTGCTCGAACAAGAGCCGACGATGGGCGGTGAAGACTTCGCCTATATGCTGCAGGCCAAGCCGGGTGCTTATTGCTTCATTGCCAACGGCGACGGTGCGCACCGGGAGATGGGGCACGGCGGCGGCCCGTGCATGTTGCACAACCCGAGTTATGACTTCAACGACGAACTGATCCCGCTGGGCGCGACCTATTGGGTTCGGCTGGCTGAGGCGTGGCTGGCGGCGCCCACTGCGGTGGGCGCTGGCGCGGCGGCCGCCAACGACCATCAGAAGCGGGACAGGCCCCGGCTGGTTGCAGTCGCTGCCAAATGATCGGCGTTGCGGACGCGTTCGCGCCGAGCTATGCACGCGCACGCGTTCGGTTTTTGGAGGCGGCTGCGGCCGCCGGTGCCGCGATCGAATCGCTGCCCCACCCGCTGCTCGGGCGCGACGCCGAGACGATCGCGCTTGACTTGGCGCTGGACGGACCGCGCGACGCCGATCGGCTGTTGATTCTCAGCAGCGGCTGCCACGGCGTGGAGGGCCATGCGGGCAGCGGCGCACAAGTGTTCGCCCTGCACGACGCGGAGTGGCGCGAGCGTGCCCGTGGGGCCGGCGTGGCCGTGCTGTACGCGCATGCGCTCAATCCCTGGGGGTTCTCCCACGGCCGGCGCGTGACGGAAGACAACGTCGACCTGAACCGAAATTTCCCGAGCTCATTCGACCCGGCCTTGCTGCCAAGCAACCCCGCCTATGCCGATTTGCACGCGCTGCTGTTGCCAAGCGCATGGCCGCCCAACGCCGACAACCAGCAAGCGTTGGCCCAGCGGGTGGCCACGAGCGGGTTGCCTGCGGTGCAAGCCGCAATCTCCCGCGGGCAGTACGCATTTCCCGATGGCCTGTTCTTCGGTGGCACCCAGCCCACCTGGAGTCACCAAGCGTGGCGCCGGGTTCTTCGTGAGCACGCGGTCCGGGCTCATCGGATCGGCTGGATCGATCTGCATACCGGGTTGGGCACGAGCGGCATCGGCACGCGCATCTTTGCTGGCCGGCCAGGTGATGCGCAGGCAATTGCACACGCGCAGCGCTGGTGGGGGAGCGAGGTGACATCGCCGCAGGAAGACCCATCGGTTTCGGCTCAGGTCACCGGGTCGATCGGCGAAGCGCTCTACGAAGCGCGCACGCATGCGCAAACCATCACGGGTATCGCGCTCGAATTCGGCACGCAACCGCTGCCCGATGTGCTTGCGGCCCTGCGGGCCGAGCAGTGGCTGCACAACCATCCCGAGCGGGCCACGGCTGCGGTTAGCGCCCACATTCGTCAACAGCTGAAAGACGCGTTCTGTGTCGACACGGATGCGTGGCGGGGCCAAGTCATCAGCCAAGCGCGGCAGGCGATGTTTCAAGCGGTGGACGGCCTGAGCGCCTGAAGCAACGCGGCTGTCTGCCAGCGTGCCGTTTGCTACTTAATTAATAGCTGTAAACCAAGGCTGTTCCTACGCAGTTGAGCAAAACGCAGCCCTGCCTCTGAGAGTCCCTCACGCCGTCGGTTTGGAATCCCCGTCCGCTTCATCGTCCGCCTGCGCTGCTGGCGGCGGCGCAGGCGGATGGTTCGAAGCGTGGTGCTCGAGATGGGGCTTGCGGCCCGGTTGCGGCGCATGTTCGCTGTCGGGCGCAATCTCCTCGCCGCGGTGCTTTTTTTCTTGTTGCACTTTCTTGTCGTGCGCGACGTTTCTGGGATCGGTCATCGGTTTCCTAAAGAGAGATGGGGGGGGGTGGATGCTCGACGGGCTGCGAGCAAGCGGTGCAGGGCCGCAAAGCTCGCTCTGCTCAGCCGAGCGTCATTGTGCGCATGGCCGGATGCCGCGTCTGCCAGGCGGTGCGCCGTCGGTTCATTCGCTGACCGGCTGCTTGCGAAACACGATCACATGTTGCCAGGGCAGCGTCTCGACCGTGCGGTCCCACTGTAAGGCATTCAGCTGACCCGCTTCGAGCCGCACCTGTGCTTCGCTCATCTTGTGCAGCGGCTTGATCGGCACGGCAGGATCTTCCGCTCGGTATTCGACGAACACCAAGTGCCCACCGACCTTGAGAGCCCGCACGATGCTGCGCAGCATCTCGCGCGGGTAGGCAAGCTCGTGATAGACGTCGACCATGATCGCCAGATCGAGCGAATTGGGAGAAAGCCCCGCATCCCGCTTGTTGCCAAGCGTGGGCACCACGTTGTTCAGCCCGGTTCGATCGACCATGCGTTCGAGCAACCGAACCATCTCGGGCTGTACATCGACCGCGAGCACGCGACCATCCGGCGCCACCTGCCTGGCCATGCGGCGCGACAGATAGCCGGTGCCGGCACCGATGTCGGCCACCGTCATGCCGGGCTTGAGCGCAAGCGCCTTCAGTAACAGATCGGTGCGCTCCTCCTGCTCACGCTCCTGGCGCTCAAGCCAGCCCGCGCCCTGCCATCCCATCACATGCGCGATTTCACGGCCCAGGTAGCGCTTGCCGGTGCCGTCCGCGCTGGCCGGGCCGCTCGAATAGTCAGTGGCCAGTTGGCTGTGGGCAGGCGCCGCGATCAGCAGGGCAACGCCGAGCAGCAGGTGGGAGGTGAGTCGTTGCAGCGTGTGCAAGCGGATGAACATCATGGTGAAACGATTTTGATCGGTTTCGGTTAACCCTGAGGCTGGGCGCCGCCCGTAGAAACAGGCACCAACCACTCTTCAGTCGAAAGCCATCCCATGTTCGTCACCTCGCAATTCAACGGGTCTGTTGCCTCTTCGCCGATTCGTCTGTCACTCTCGCTGCGCCGTCGGGCAATGCTCGCGGCCGCGGCGAGCCGGTTCGTGAGGCCACAACTGGTGGCCTGCGCTGCGCTACGCGTTGCGCGTCTCGAACCGCACAGGCGGCCGGGTGCTGGCGGTGGACGGCGTGGACGTGGTCTCGGGCAGCACCGCGGCGGTTGGGCAGACTGGCTACGTGCTCGATGCAGGGAGCACGTTCGACATCGCGGGCTGGCGCAAGAACGACCGCGAGATTGCTGCATTCGCGTTTGCGGTGCTGGCCGACTCGTATGCGGCCCGCACGGGGTGGCCGGGCCGTGTCGGCGCGGTGGGGATGGCGGCGTTTCTGGAGAAACCGTCGCCGCGCCCCGCTGCCTGCGTCAGCACGGGCGCAAAGCGCATCGGGCATCGCTGTAACAGTTCCGACGCGAGCCACGGCGCTGCTTGATGCAGCGCAGCCGGCGACTTTAATGTGGCCCAGACCCACTTGCAGGCGGTCGACGCCGATGCGGCGAGTAACGACAACGGTCGCACGGCGTTGGCGCCTGCGGTGCGGCGTTCAGACTCGCGGCTCGCACAATCGCTGATCGAGCGTGGCGCCAACCGGCTTGCGCAGGACCGGTTTGGGCAGACTCCGCCGGGGTACGCATAGGCGATCGGGGATCGGGCGCTGCTGCGCGCACTAGGTCGTGTTAACACTTATTGCCAATGCAACGTCTGGACCCGATACTTGGGCCATGCAATTGACCTTTGAACAATTCGAGCAGATCAAAGACTCGTTGCCGCGCCAGCGCGGCAACGTCAGCCTGGACAACCTGCAGGTGCTCAACGCCATCCTGCACGTGGCGGCCAACGGCTGCAAGTGGCGCGCGCTGCCCGAGTGCTATGGCAACTGGCACACCGTCTACACGCGCATGATGCGCTGGAGCCAGGCGGGCGTGCTCG
>JBBPYC010000048.1:0-129256 GCA_038200275.1 Burkholderiales bacterium | reverse complement strand
CTCCAGATCGATCACGGCCTCCGGTGTGCCGACGTTGCCGGCAATCACGAACGTCTGCGGCAGGCGCTCCTTCAGGTAGCCGATCATGTCGCGCACGCTGTCGGCGTGGCCGTGCGCGATGTCGATCGTGACGTATTCCGGGGCCAGGCCTTCGGCGGTTAATCGGTCGATGGTGTCGCGATCTTCCTGCTTCACACCGACCGAAATCGATGCAAACGCATCGCGTGCTTTCATGCGGCGCACGAACGCGACGTTGTCCAGATCGAACCGGTGCATCACGTAGAAATATCCGTGCTCGGCCAACCAGGCACAGATCGGTTCATCGATCACGGTCTTCATGTTGGCCGGCACCACTGGCAGCCGAAAACGCCGACCGCCCAGCACGACCCCCGCGTCGCATTGCGAACGGCTCTTCACGCGGCATTTGCGCGGCAACAGCAAGACGTTGTCGTAGTCGAAGATTTCCATTGGGCGCTAACGAATAAGGTTCGGAGGAAAAAGCGAGGGGGGCGGGAGTGCGGCAGATTGATGGCTGCAATTGCAGCAAAGTTCAGGTCGGGTCAAAAACCCGAACCCTAGAATCCACCAACCATCCCAGCGAGCCGCAGTGGCTTCGCGTTGGGTCAACTATACGAGCCGGTGCAATTCATGGATATCACGAAGGAAGTTTTGAAACTGCTTGACGAGGTGCTGAGTCTGAAGGGCCGCACATCGGCCTTCACGCGCGAGACCCATCTGCTGGGGGCCATCCCCGAACTCGATTCGATGGCGGTGGTGACCTTGATCACACGGCTCGAAGAGCATTTCGACATCGTGGTCGACGACGACGAGATCGAAGGTGCGACGTTTGCGACCGTCGGCTCATTGTGTGACTTCGTGCGGATCAAGACCACCGGCTGAACACGCGCAGCGGGACGTTGCGGTTCAGGCTCAAGGCTGTCCTTCGCATCGCGATTGCGAGAGCGCGACAAGTCGGGGTGCTTGACCTGGTGGCGTCGGGTCAAGCAGTTCGATGAAGCCAATTACCCGCAGTCGATCCGCATGCGCGCCGATCGGAATCTGCATCGGCCGCAGTTCGGACCACACGGTTGGCGTTTCTTGCCGACCCGCCAGCGGCACGACCCAGTCGAGCTGCAAGCTGTTGCGCACCAACTGCCGCGCGGTTGGTGAGCCCGCGGTGCCGGCCGGCAGTTCCTCCACCATCAGCAGCCAGGCGCGCCAGTGGCCGGGTGGGGCATGGCGCCATTCGATCGATGTGCCGAGGTAATTGCCCACCGCGCGTCCATGCGCGACGCGTAGCGCGCTTGCCTCGGCTGAGGGGCCTTGCTGCACCGCCTGCTCGCGGATCTCAGTGCAGGAAGGAACCTTGCGCCCAAGCGCCTTTAACCGTGCAAGCGCATCGACTCGCGCTGCTGCATAGAGTGCGCCTTGATCTTCCAGCGGCCCGGGCGCGATCCAGTCGAGCGTCACGGTGCCTCCAGTGGCTGCATCCGGGCGCAGGGGATTCGTCCAGCAATCGGCACAGTCGGCGTTGATGAATCGTTCAACCAACTGGGTGGGTGCCGGACGGTCGTCGCTCGTGCACAGCGCGGAAGGCTCAGCGGCGTGGGCAACGCTCAGCAGACCACTGCCCAGCAGCAGAATCGGATTCAGCAAATAGCGCGGGTTCATGGCCAGCAGCTTAATGCCCGCTGTGGGCCACCGGATGACCGGGCGATCGATGATGCAGCAACCCGTGCAGTGACTTGGCGGATGGCGGCATTTTCTAGAATGGTCGGCTATGTCTGCCACGCTTGCCCCGGACGATTCGTCGCCCAACGCTCCGCCTCCCCATCCCCCCCAGACGCCGCCGTTCGAGCACAAGCTGATCGGGCAACTGAACGACGAACAGCGCGCGGCCGTCGTGCTGCCGCCCGAACATGCGCTAATCCTGGCGGGTGCTGGCTCCGGCAAGACGCGCGTACTCACCACGCGCATCGCCTGGCTGCTGGAGCGGCGCGAAGCCTCGCCCGGCGGCATCCTGGCCGTTACGTTCACGAACAAGGCCGCCAAGGAGATGCTGACCCGGCTGGGCGCGCAGCTGCCGATCAGCCTGCGCGGCATGTGGATCGGCACGTTTCACGGGCTGTGCAACCGGTTTTTGCGCGCGCATCACAAAGCGGCGAACCTGCCGCAGAGCTTTCAGATTCTCGATACGCAGGACCAGTTGAGCGCAGTCAAACGCCTGTGCAAGCAGTACGGCGTGGACGACGAGCGCTTTCCGCCCAAGCAGCTGCAATGGTTCATCAACGGTGCCAAGGAAGACGGCCTGCGCCCGGGCGCAGTGGAGGCAACCGACGCCGATTCGCGCAAAAAGATCGAGCTGTATCAACTGTACGAAGCCCAATGCCAGCGCGAAGGCGTGGTCGATTTCGCCGAGCTGCTGCTGCGAAGTTATGAGCTGTTGCGCGAACACGAGCCGATTCGCACGCATTACCAGCAGCGGTTTCGGCACATCCTGATCGATGAATTTCAGGACACCAACAAGCTGCAATATGCGTGGATCAAGATGCTGGCCGGCCTGGATGAACCAGGCAAGGGCGGCGCGGTGATGGCGGTCGGCGACGACGACCAGAGCATCTATGCGTTCCGCGGGGCGCGCGTGGGCAACATGGCCGACTTTGTGCGCGAGTTTGACGTGAAGCACCAGATCAAGCTCGAGCAGAACTACCGCAGCTACTCGAACATCCTCGACTCCGCCAACGCGCTGATCGGCCACAACACGCGCCGATTGGGCAAGAACCTGCGCACGGTGCAGGGCCCTGGCGAGCCGGTGCGCGTGTTCGAAGCCGCGCGCGACCTGGACGAGGCGCAATGGATCGTCGATGAGATCCGCCAGCTCGTGAAAAACGACGGTTTCCAGCGCCAGCAAATCGCGCTGCTTTACCGCAGCAATGCGCAGAGCCGTGTGATCGAGACCGCGCTGTTCAACGCGGCGGTGCCGTACCGCGTCTACGGCGGCCTGCGGTTCTTTGAGCGCGCCGAGATCAAGCATGCGCTGGCCTATCTGCGGTTGCTGGAAAACCCGCACGACGACACGAGCTTCATGCGTGCGGTGAATTTTCCGGCGCGCGGCATCGGCGCGCGCAGCCTGGAGCAGTTGCAGGACGCCGCGCGTTCGGCGGGCTGCTCGCTGCACGACGCGGTCAGCACCTTGACCGGGCGCACCGGCGCCAACATCGCTGCGTTCGTTGCGATGATCGACGTGCTGCGCGAGCGCACGGCCGGCTCCACGTTGCGCGAGATCATCGAGCAGATGCTCGACAAGAGCGGGCTGCTTGACCACTACAAGGCGGACCGGGAAGGCGCCGAGCGCGTGAACAACCTGGAAGAGTTGATCAACGCGGCTGAGAGCTTTGTGATGCAGGAAGGCTTCGGCCGGGACGCCGTAGCGCTGCCGATCGACGAACTGCGGCAAAGCCCGGTGAGCCAGGGGATCGACTTGCAGCAGCCGCTGCTCGATGAGCCACTGACCAGCGCCCGCGGTTCGACTGCGCCGCTGGCACCCGATGCGGAAACCGGCGAGGCGCTGAGCCCGCTTGCCGCGTTTCTGACCCATGCCGCGCTCGAAGCCGGTGACAATCAGGCGCAGGCCGGCCAGGATGCAATTCAGCTGATGACCGTGCACTCATCCAAGGGGCTGGAGTTCGATGCGGTGTTCATCACCGGCATGGAAGAAGGTTTGTTCCCGCATGAGAACTCGACGACCGATCGGGATGGACTTGAAGAAGAGCGCCGGCTGATGTATGTGGCGATCACGCGGGCCCGAAAGCGCCTGTACTTGAGCCATTCGCAGACCCGGCTGCTGCATGGCCAGACACGCTACAACTTGAAGAGCCGGTTCTTCGACGAGTTGCCGGAAGAGGCGCTGAAGTGGATCGCGCCGAAGGCACCGGCATACGGGCGATCAGCTATGGGTTTCGGAGCAGGAAGTGAAGGCGGGTTCAGCGCGGGTGGCCGTTTCGGTATCAAAAACGCGCCGGATTACGGGACGTTCTCAGGCAACGCGCCGGTTGCGCGCAACGTGCCGGCACCGACACATGGCTTGAAGGTTTCGCAAAAAGTATTTCATAACAAGTTCGGCGAGGGCACAGTCCTGTTGCTCGAAGGCAGCGGCGACGACGCACGCGCACAGATCAATTTTCCGCGACATGGGGTGAAGTGGCTCGCGCTGTCGGTGGCGAAGTTGACTCCGGTGGAGTGACGGTGGGGCACGTCGGTTGCGGCGATCGCGGCCGCACGCGGGTCTGAACAGATTCGGGCGGACCGCTCCGCTGCAGCTGCTGTCCTCCGTAATGCACGGCAAAACTGGGGTTTTCCCTAGGTCGAATGCGACCGGCTTCAGAGCGGCTTGAAAGCCGAAGCCCGGTAGAGTCGGACCAGACCTTTCGATCGACTTGCATCGAACGGCCAGAACCCATTTCGATCGGAGACTCCCATGCAAATCAAGCGCCTCGCCGTGTCCCTATTCCTGGCTGGTATCACCGCGATCGCGGCCGCCGGACCCCTTGACAAGACCGAATGCATCGCGCCGGCCAAGCCCGGCGGCGGCTTCGATCTGACCTGCAAACTCGCACAAACCGCCCTGCTCGAAGGCAAGTTCATCTCAGGACCCATGCGCGTGACCTACATGCCCGGCGGCATTGGCGCTGTGGCCTACAACACGGTGATCGCACAGCGTCCGGCCGACGACAACACGATCGTCGCTTTTTCGGGCGGTTCACTATTGAACCTCGCGCAGGGCAAGTTCGGCCGCTACAACGAGAACGACGTACGCTGGCTGGCTGCGGTAGGTGCCGACTACGGCGCGATCATCGTCAGCGATTCGTCGCCGTTCAAGTCGCTGAAAGACGTGCTTGCCGCGTTGAAAGCCGATCCGACCAAGGTCGTACTCGGCGCGGGCGGCACCGTCGGCAGCCAAGACTGGATGAAGGCCGCGCTGATCGCCAAGGCCGCCGGTGTCGATCCGAAAAAGATGCGGTTTGTCGCGTTTGAGGGTGGCGGTGAAGCGATCACCGCGCTGCAAGGCGGCCACGTGCAGGTCTATTCAGGCGACGCATCGGAAGCCGCGCAGCAGATGAAGGCCGGCACCAAGATTCGTGTGCTGGCGGTGATGACCGACAAGCGGCTGTCGGGCGACCTCGCGAACGTGGCGACTGCGAAAGAGCAGGGCGCCGACATCGACTGGCCGATCATCCGCGGCTTCTACATGGGGCCGAAGGTCAGTGACGCCGACTTCGCGGTTTGGGTCAACACCTTCAAGAAGATGATGGAAAGCCCCGAGTTCGACAAACTGCGCGCTGAGCGCGGGTTGTTCCCGTTCGATCTCACGGGCCCGGAAGCCGACGCTTATATGAAAAAGCGCGTTGACTACTACCGAACGCTTGCGAAAGACTTCGGTCTCGCGGTGACGCCAGCCAAATAACGCTGCAAAGAATTGATGCGGTACCGGGTCAACCATGGGCGTTGCCCGGTATTGTTTCGCTCCCGTTTGCTCCCAATGGCTGCGTCATTCGCAGCCATTTTTTTCTCTCAACTGAAAGACTTCCATGAGTGACCGCCTTCTCGGCGCGGTTTGTGTGGTCGCGGCCGCAGGCATGGCCTGGGCTGCGCAGGGCTACGCCGCTGCCATTTCCTACGAACCCGTCGGACCGCGCGCCTTTCCGTTGCTGCTTGCCGCACTGATGGCGATCGCGGGCGGCTGGCTCGTGATCAAGCCGACGATGGGCGGTGGCAGCTTCCGCTTCCACGAGATGAAGCCGATCGTGTTGTGCGCGCTGACCGTATTGATTTATGCCGTGTTGTTCCAGACGCTCGGCTTCACGGTGGCGACCGCGCTGATGGCGGTACCGGTCGGCATGGCGTTCGGCGGCAGCTGGCTGAAGTCACTGGCCGGCGGCGTGGGCCTCGGCCTCGGGCTTTATCTGTTGTTCGACAAACTGCTCGACGTGGTGCTGCCCACGGGCGTGCTGAGCGTCGTCTTCGGAGGTCACTGATGGAAACCTTCAATGCACTGATGCTTGGTTTCGGCGTAGCGCTGTCGCCGATGAACCTGCTGGTGGCGGCGCTTGGTGCGTTCATCGGCACCATCGTCGGCATGCTGCCCGGCCTGGGGCCGATCAACGGGGTGGCGATTTTGATGCCACTTGCGTTTGCGATGAAACTGCCGGCCGAGACCGCGCTGATCCTGCTGGCCGCGGTCTACATCGGCTGCGAATACGGCGGGCGCATCTCGTCGATTTTGCTGAACGTGCCTGGTGACGCCGGCGCGATCATGACCGCGCTGGACGGCTATCCGATGGCAAAGAAGGGTTTGGGCGGTGTCGCGCTGTCGATCTCGGCCTGGAGCTCGTTCGTCGGCTCGATTGTCGCGACCATCGGCATCGTGCTGTTTGCACCACTCCTCGCACGCTGGGCGCTGGCGTTCGGCCCGGCCGAGTATTTCGCGCTGATGTGCTTCGCATTCGCGTGCATCGCGGGTTTGATGGGCGATGCGCCGGTGAAAGCCGCGTTGGCCGCGATCATCGGTCTGTCGCTGTCCACCGTGGGTCTCGACTCGAACTCGGGCGTCTACCGCTTCACCGGCGACGACGTGCATCTGTCTGACGGCATCCAGTTCATCGTGGTGGTGATCGGCGTGTTTTCAATCAGTGAAATTCTGTTGATGCTTGAGAACCAGCACAGCAGCGGCGGGCTGATCAAGGAAACCGGCCGCAACCTGTTCAACTGGCACGAGATGAAGGTCACCTGGTGGCCAACGTTCCGCTCCAGCGTGGTGGGCTTCGTCGTCGGCGTGCTGCCCGGTGCCGGCGCAACGATCGCAAGCGCGATGACTTACTCGATGGAAAAGCGCCTGGCTGGCAAGTCCGGCGAGCTGTTCGGCACCGGCGACGTGCGCGGCGTGGCGGCGCCAGAGGCGGCCAACAACGCATCGGCTGCTGGCTCGTTCGTGCCGATGCTGACTCTGGGCGTGCCGGGATCGGGCACCACGGCGGTGATGGTCGGCGCGCTGTCGCTCTACAACATCACACCGGGGCCCGCGCTGTTCACGCAGCAGCCGAATCTGGTTTGGGGCCTGATCGCGTCGCTGTTCATCGGCAACGTGATTCTGCTGATGATCAACATCCCGCTGGTCGGTGTGTTCACGAAAATTCTGCAGGTGCCAAACTGGATGCTCGTGCCCGGCATCCTGGCCGTGAGCGCAGTGGGCGTGTACGCGGTGCATGCGACCACGTTCGACCTCGTGATGATGGCGGTGTTCGGTGCAGCCGGTTATTTGCTGCGAAAGCAGGGCGTGCCGATGGCACCGTTGATTCTCGGGTTCGTGCTCGGCGACTTGATGGAGCAAAACCTGCGCCGTGCGTTGTCGATCACGAACGGCGAGGTCGGTATTCTGTTCGAAAGCCCGATTTCCATCACGCTTTGGGTCTGCGCTGTGGCCATGGTGCTGGTGCCCCCGATCGTGCGGCGGTTCTCGCGCGGCACTGCAGCCACTGAAACGGCGGTCTGAACGATCGGGTCGGTTCACCCGTGCGATTTGGTGGGTGTCGTCGGCACCGACCGCCAACTCACCGACCTTTTCGACCGCCAAAAATGCCCCCGAGCACGCCGCGGAATATTTCCCGCCCGGCCGTGGTTCCCATCGTCCGCACGGCCGACTTGGCCATCGTCTGCACCAGCCCGTCGTGCTGGCCACCGCGCGGCCCGGTGCGGCCGAACGCAATCTCCTTGGCCATGTCCCACCATTCGTTGCCGCCGCTGCTCGCTGAGCCAGCGTTGGTGCCGATCGGGGCAGTGCCGATCGGTGCCGTGGTTTTGCCAGCGCCGTTCGCCGTGGGCGCTGCACGCGCCGTCAACTTCTCATAAGCCGATTCGCGGTCGACCGTCTTTTCGTACACACCGGCAACCAGTGAACCCTTCAGCAACTGCTGCCGCTCAGCCGCATCGATCGGCCCGATCCGGCTGCCTGGCGGGATCACGAACACCCGTTCGGTCATGCTCGGGCGGCCTTTCGTGTCCAGCAGGCTGATCAACGCCTCACCCACCGCCAGCTCGGTGATCGCCGACTCGATGTCGAGGCCTGGTTTTTGCCGCATCGTTTCGGCTGTGGCGCGCACGGCCTTCTGATCGCGCGGCGTGTAGGCGCGCAACGCGTGCTGCACGCGGTTGCCCAACTGCCCGAGCACGGTGTCCGGAATATCGAGGGGATTCTGCGTCACGAAGTACACGCCGACGCCTTTGGAGCGCACCAGCCGCACGACCAGTTCGATGCGCTCGATCAGCACCTTCGGCGCATCGCTGAACAGCAGGTGTGCTTCGTCAAAGAAGAAAACGAATTTGGGCTTGTCCGGGTCGCCGATCTCAGGCAGTTGCTCGAACAGCTCGGACAGTAACCACAGCAAAAACGTTGCGTACAGGCGCGGCGCGAGCATCAGCTTGTCGGCGGCCAGCACGTTGATCATGCCGTGGCCGGCCGAATCGGTCTGCATCAGGTCGGCGATGTTCAACATCGGCTCACCGAAGAATTTGTCGCCGCCCTGGGTCTCGATCTGCAACAGGCCGCGCTGAATCGCGCCGATGCTCGCCGTACTGACGTTGCCGTATTGCGTGGTGAAGCTGCTCGCGTTGTCGCCGACGTACTGCAGCATCGCGCGCAAGTCTTTCAGGTCGAGCAGCAGCAGTGCGTTGTCGTCGGCGATGCGAAACGCAACGTTGAGCACGCCGGTTTGCGTGTCGTTCAGGTTCAACATGCGCGCGAGCAGCAACGGGCCCATGTCGTGGATGGTGGCGCGCACCGGGTGGCCTTGTTCGCCGAATACGTCCCACAGCGTGGTCGGGCAGGCAAATGGTCCGGGTGCTGCGATGCCGCGCTCCTTCAGCACAGCGGCCATCTTCGGTGGGATGGTGCCCGGCTGGCTGATGCCGGTCAGGTCGCCTTTCACATCGGCCATGAAGACCGGCACGCCGATGCGCGAGAAGCGCTCGGCCAACGCCTGCAGCGTGACGGTTTTGCCGGTGCCGGTGGCGCCGGTGATCAGGCCATGGCGATTGGCCAGCGCAGGCAGCAGTTCGCAGGTCGTTTGCGCATTGCGCGCGATCAGGAGGGGTTCGGTCATGGCGCAGATTCCGATGGTGGTCGTCAGTAAAATCAGCCGCTTGCACGATTCACAGCAGGCGACAGCGGGTGTCATTTTCACCGCTGGCGCCGCCTGTAATCTGCCAACTTCGAGCTTTAGGAATACCCCGTGGCCGGTCATAGCAAATGGGCAAACATCCAGCATCGCAAAGGGCGTCAGGATGAAAAACGCGGCAAGGTCTGGACGCGCATCATCCGGGAGATCACGGTCGCGGCGCGCGCTGGCGGCGCCGATCTGTCGGCCAATCCGCGACTGCGTCTTGCTGTGGACCGCGCCAAAGGCGCCAACATGCCGGCCGACCGCGTCAAGTACAACATCGACAAAGCCACCGGCAACCAGGAAGGCGTGAGCTATGAAGAGATCCGCTACGAGGGCTACGGCATCGGCGGCGCCGCCATCATCGTCGACACCATGACCGACAACCGCGTGCGCACGGTGGCCGAGGTGCGGCATGCATTCAGCAAGTACGGCGGCAACATGGGCACGGAAGGCTCGGTCGCTTTCCAGTTCAAGCACTGCGGCCAACTGCTGTTTGCACCGGGTGCGAGCGAAGACCAGATCATGGAAATCGCGTTGGAAGCGGGCGCCGACGACGTTGTGAGTGGCGATGACGGCGTGGTCGAAGTGATCACGCCCCCAACCGAATTCGAGCCCGTGCGCGATGCACTGCAGGCCGCCGGCTGTCAGCCCGAACTGGCCGAAGTCACGATGCGCGCCGAATCAAACATCGAGCTGGGCGCAGACGATTCGCAAAAGATGCAAAAGCTGCTGGATGTGCTGGAAGACCTCGACGACGTGCAGGCGGTCTACCACAACGCGGTGCTCGAAGACAGCGCTTCCGCATGAAGGTGCTGGTCATCGGCGGCGGCGGGCGGGAGCACGCGCTGGCCTGGAAACTGGCGGCATCGGCCAAGGCGCCTGAAGTATTCGTTGCCCCCGGCAACGGCGGCACGCCTTCGGGCAAGCGCGTGCAGAATTTGCCGATCACCGACCTGGTTGAATTGCGAGACTGGGCGCTGGCTGAGAAGGTGGCGCTGACCGTGGTGGGGCCGGAGGCACCGCTGGCTGCCGGCGTGGTGGACGACTTTCGCGCGCACGGCCTGCGTGTGTTCGGCCCAACCCGTGCCGCTGCGCAGCTGGAGAGTTCAAAAGCGTTCTCCAAGGCGTTCATGCAGCGCCACCAGATCCCGACCGCCGCGCATGAAACGTTTGACGCTCGCGAGCCCGCGCATGCGTACGTCGAGGCCCAAGGCGCGCCGATCGTGATCAAGGCCGACGGCTTGGCTGCCGGCAAGGGCGTGATCGTGGCGATGACGTTGGATGAAGCGCACGCTGCGGTGGATGCTTTGCTGCCCGATTCAGCCGGTGCAGCCGACACAGCCGATGACGGCAGCAGGCCGCGCATCGTGATCGAACAGTTCCTGGCCGGCGAAGAAGCCAGCTTCATCGTGCTGTGCAACGGCCGCCACGTGGTGGCGCTGGCCACGTCACAAGACCACAAGCGGTTGAACGACGGCGACCAGGGCCCGAACACCGGCGGCATGGGGGCCTACTCACCCGCGCCGATCGTGACGCCCGCCGTGTATGCGCGTGTGATGCGCGAAGTGATCCTGCCGGCCGTACGCGGCATGGAATCAGACGGCACGCCGTACACGGGCTTCTTGTACGCCGGCCTGATGATCGACGCAGAAGGCCAGGTACGCACGCTTGAATTCAATTGCCGGCTCGGCGACCCGGAGACTCAGCCCATCTTGCTGCGGCTGAAATCCGATCTTCTCGAGCTGCTGCTGGCCGCAACCGACCCAGGGCCGAACAGCCGTTTCGATCAGATCGAGCTTGAATGGGACCGCCGCACAGCGCTTGGCGTGGTGCTGGCCGCGCACGGCTACCCGACTGCGCCGCGTGCGGGCGACGCGATCGGTGGGTTGCCGCAGGCATCCGAAGACGCAGTCGTGTTCCATGCGGCCACCGCGCTGCAGGCCGATGGTTCCATCGTCACCACGGGCGGCCGCGTGCTGTGCGTCACGGCGTTGGCCGACAACGTGCGGCAAGCGCAGGCGCGTGCCTACGGCGTGGTGCACGGCATCCGGTTCGAGGGCATGCAGTTTCGCAACGACATCGGGCATCGCGCTGGAAGGTGAGGATCGCTCCCACGCTTCGCTCCCTTCGGTCGGCTCTCGCGTACCCCCGGCCGGGGGCGGCGCCTGCGGACTGGCGAAGCCAGCTGCGTGGCCCCTGCTGGAATTGGATCCCGAGCACTGGAGACGTTGGCTTTTCTGATTTGGCCGTTGGCAAGTGACATGACTCCCCAACAAACGACCGAGTTCGTCGCTGGCGCGCGCAGCTGGCTGCGTGGTTTGCAGCAGCGCATCTGCAGTGCAATTTCAGAAATCGACGGAAGCGCGTTCCTGTCGGACCCTTGGCACAAGGACGCCAGCGAGCCGTTGCAGGGGACGGGTCTGACAAACATCCTTGAGCAGGGCGCAGTGTTCGAGCGGGCCGGCTGCGGGTTTTCCGATGTGCGCGGCCTGCAGCTGCCGCCTTCGGCAACCCAGCACCGGCCAGAGCTTGCGGGTGCACCGTTCGAGGCCGTCGGCGTGTCGCTGGTGTTTCATCCCCGCAGTCCGTATGTGCCGACGGTGCATATGAACGTGCGCATGTTGGCCGCAACAGTGCCCGGGCTGCCGCCGGTCTGCTGGTTCGGCGGCGGCATGGACCTGACGCCGTACTACGCGTTCGAAGAAGACGCACAGCACTTTCACCGGACCTGCCGTGATGCGCTGATCCCGTTTGGCGACGACAAGTACCCGCGCTTCAAGACCTGGTGCGACGAATATTTTTATCTGAAGCACCGCAGCGAACAGCGCGGCGTCGGCGGTGTGTTCTTCGACGACTTTGCCGAACTGGGGCTGGAGCGCAGCTTCGAGATGCTGCAGGCGGTGGGCGATGCGTTGCTGCCAGCGTATCTGCCGATCGTGCTGCGGCGCCAAGGGACACCGTACGGCGAACGCGAACGCGCGTTTCAGTTGTATCGGCGCGGACGCTATGTGGAATTCAATCTGGTCTGGGACCGCGGCACGCACTTCGGTCTGCAGTCGGGCGGGCGCACCGAGTCAATCCTCATGTCGATGCCGCCCGCAGTGGCCTGGTCTTATCAACGCAGCGATGCACCCGATTCACCGGAAGCCGCGTTGACGCGCGACTTTCTGGTGCGCCGCGACTGGCTTTGAACACCAGCCTTGCAAGGCGCGTGGGTGTCTTCGGCGGTGCGTTCGATCCGCCGCATCGCGCGCATGTCGAACTGGTGCGCACCGCGCTTACGCAGTTGCGCCTTGACGTGCTGCACGTGTTGCCCACGGGCGATGCGTGGCACAAAACGCGCACGCTGAGTCCGCAGGTCGATCGGCTGGCGATGACGCAACTCGCGTTTGCTCAATGCCCTGCCGTGCAGGTAGACGACCGCGAGTTGCACCGCGACGGACCGACCTACACGATCGACACGTTGCGCGAACTGGACCTGGCTTATCCGCTGGCGACGTTGCACTTGATCATCGGCGCCGACCAGGCCGCGACGCTGCCAAACTGGCTCGATTGGCAGGCCTTGATTGGTCTTGCTACAATATGTGTAGCTGGAAGACCAGACAGTTCCGGCGCGTTGATCGGTTTTGACATCAAAAACCCGACCAGTGCACTTCGCGGCGCGCGCTTCGAGTCGCTTGCCGTGCCGCCGCTGGCGATCTCTTCGACCAACATCCGTCAGCGCATCAATCAAGGCGCGTCTGAGCCTGAAATTGCCGCACTGGTTCCCCCGTCAGTTGCGCGCTATATTGCCAATCACCACCTTTATCGACCCACTGCTTGATGACCACCGAAGACTCCGCCGCGAAAAAAGACATTCAGAAACTCCAGCGCGCCATCGTCGACGGGCTTGAGGACGTGAAGGGCCACGACATCCAGGTGTTCGACACCGAGCAACTGTCGCCGCTGTTCGAACGGGTGATCGTTGCGTCGGGCACATCGAACCGGCAGACCAAAGCCCTGGCCGCCAGCGTGCGCGACGCCGTTCGTGAAGCGGGTTTTCCCAAGCCGCGCACCGAAGGCGAAGAAAACGGCGAATGGATCATCGTGGACTGCGGCGCGGCAGTCGCGCACATCATGCAGCCCACATTCCGCCAGTACTACCGGCTGGAAGATTTGTGGGGGGAAAAGCCCGTGCGCATCCGCTTCGGTGCGCCGAAGCCAGTGGAAAGCGACCGTGCGTCGGTGAAGAAGGCAGCCGCAAAGAAAGCGGCTGCAAAACAGGCGCCGGCCAAGAAAGTTGCGGTGAAGACTGCCGCACCGAAAGGGCGAACGCCCGCGCCAGCGACCAAGCGACTCGCCCCCGCAAAAAAGGCCGTCGCAGCCAAAAAATCGCCATCCGTCAAAAAGTCATTGGCACCGAGCAAGAGCGCACCCAAGAAGGCAGTCGCTGCAAAGTCGCCGGGCCGCCCAGTGCCGGCCAAAAAAGCCCGGACTTGAAACTGGTCGTCGTTGCCGTCGGCCAGCGGTTGCCGAACTGGGCGCAGACAGCAGTCGACGATTACGCGAAGCGGTTGCCGCCCGAGTGGCACTTCGAGTGCCGCACCGTCAAGACCGAGCCGCGCGCTTCCAAGACCGCCGAGACCTTGCTTGCGGCCGAGCGAGACCGCATCGAAGCGGCGATCCGCGCGTGCACCGGTTCGCAGGCGAGGGCCATTGCCCTCGACGAGCGGGGCAGCGCGGTCACGACCGCCGCGCTCGCGCAACGCCTTAAAGCGTGGCAGCTTGACGCAGTAGATCTTGCGTTCGTACTCGGTGGCCCCGACGGGCTCGATCCGGCTTGGCGACAAGGCGCGCACGACTCGATCCGGCTGTCCGACATGACGTTGCCGCACGCGATGGCGCGCGTGCTGCTGGTCGAGCAGCTCTATCGTGCCTGGTCGATCAACGCCGGCCATCCCTACCACCGCGAATGAGAGCGTGCCATGGCCCACGATGAGCCTGTGCTGTTGCTCGCGTCGCAAAGCCCGCGCCGGCGCCAGTTGCTCGATCAGATCGGCGCGCCGCACCGGGTACTTGCGCCCGATCCGCAGGAAGACGCCGAGGCGCTGGAAGCTGTGCTGGACGGCGAGGCGCCGGTTGAGTATGTGCAGCGGGTCACGCAGCGCAAGCTGGACGCAGCGGTTCAGCGGCTTTCCCGGCAGCGCGAATCGAACCGCTTTTTCCTGCTGTGTGCCGATACGACTGTGGCGCTGCACGGCACGATCTACGGCAAACCGAGGGATGCAGCAGACGCCGCGCGCATGCTGGGCACATTGGCGGGCGCCACGCACCAGGTACTAACCGCGATTGCGATTCAGGCCGACGACGGCCACCGACGCCATGCACTGAGCCAATCGTCGGTGACGTTTGCAGCGCTCAGCCTGTCGGAAATCGAACGCTACGTCGATTCGGGCGAACCCCTCGGCAAAGCCGGTGCTTACGCGGTACAAGGCCGCGCCGCCGCTTTCATCACCCGCATCGAAGGCAGCTACAGCGGCATCATGGGCCTGCCGTTGCACGAGACTGCCGCGCTGCTGCGCACCGCCGGCTACCGCTGGTGAGCGCACCCTTGCGACGCGGCGTTGGTGCGATGCTGCGCCAGGAAATCCTTGTCAATGGATCGGCTTGGGAGACCCGGGTGGCGATGCTCGAAGACGGCGTCGTGCAGACCATTCAGATCGAACGCACTGCGGACACCAGCGGTCGGGTCGGCAACATTTATCTTGGCAAAGTCACGCGTGTACTGCCGGGCTTGCAGTCGGCATTTGTCGATATCGGTCAGAGCAAAGGCGCTTTTTTGCACGCGGCCGATCTGCCGGTGGACGTTGGCTCGGTTTCCGCGCAGCTCGTGCCGCCCGTGCCGATTGAGCAGCGCGTGTTCGTGGGACAGACGCTGCTCGTGCAGGTGGTTAAAGACGCGGCGGGCACCAAGGGCGCGCGCGTGTCCATGCGGGTCAGCCTCGCAGGCCGGTTGCTGGTGCTGCTGCCGCACGAACACGACTTCGGCGTCTCGCAAAAAATCGCATCCACCGAACGCATCGCACTGCGCGAGCGGATGGCGTCGTTGCTGGAGGCAGGCGACGGCTGCGGCTTCATCCTGCGCACACAGGGCGAACAAGCCACAGACGACGCGCTTCGTGCCGACGCCGACGAACTGCGTGTGGCCTGGGCGCGCATCGCAGAAGGTGCACTGCGGCAGCCGCCCAAGAAGCTGCTGTACCGCGACCCCAGCTTGCTGCAGCGCGTGCTGCGCGACTTGGTCACGGACGCCACTACGGCGGTCTGGTTCGACGACGCTGCGCAGCTGAGCGAGATGAAGGCGTTCGCTGAGCGAACGATGCCAACCCATTGCGCAAAGCTGCAGCACCACGACGCACCCCAGCCGATCTTCGAGTACCACGGCGTCGAAGCCGAGCTGAACACCGCACTCGGTCGCAAGGTTGGCTTGCCCTCCGGCGGACATCTGGTGATCGACCAGACCGAAGCGCTGACGGCCATCGATGTGAACACGGGCGCGTTCGTCGGCCAGCGACGTCTCGATGCGACCGTGTTGCGAACGAACCTCGAAGCGGCGCGGGAAACCGCACGCCAGATGCGGCTGCGCAATCTGGGTGGGATCGTGATCGTCGACTTCATTGACATGCAGTCTGACGCGCACCAGCAGGCGGTGCTGGCCGAGTTGCGCGAGCGGCTCACGCGCGATGGGTTGAAGACCACAGTCGGCACGTTCTCTGCGCTCGGACTGGTCGAGCTCACCAGGAAACGCACGCGCGAATCGCTGGCGCAACAACTGTGCGCGCCTTGCCCGGCCTGCCTGGGGCAGGGCCGTGTGCCAACTGCGCAAACCGTTGGCTACCAAGTCTTGCGTGCAATCGATCAGCAGCCGGTGGCGGATTCACGAGCGGGTCTGCGCGTGATTGCTGCCCAGTCGGTTGTCGACTGGCTTCAGCACCATGCCGATGCGCACCTCGCGGTGCTGCGTGGTCGGCTCGGCGTGCCGATCACGCTCACGGTCGATCCGACTTTGCGGTCTGACGACTATGCGGTGGTGATGTTGTGAAACGCACGCACGACGTGCAATCAGCCGTCTAGTTCGCTTCGATCGAATCGACCCGGTCGGGGTAGAACGCCAGCCGCTCGGAGATGCTGCGGACCTCATCGAAAGGCTGCTCGTAACTCCATACGGCGTTCTCACCGCGCGGTGCATTCTTGATCGTGAAGTAGCTCGCGTCGCCCTTGAACGGGCAGTGCGATCGATGCGTGGTGCGCTCCAGCCGGTCCATCTTCACATCGGCACGTGGCAGATACCACGCCGGGCCGCGGCCGGCTTCATAGAGTGCAATCGCGTCGGTGCTGTCGGCGATGACTTCACCGCCGACCTTCACTTGCACGCGCTCTTTCGCAGGACGGGTTTCGATGCTGTGCTCGGGATGCTTGGCGTAGCCGGGTCCGCTGCTCATGCGAATTCCTTTGGAAGTGAAGTGACAGGACGAGAAAAATTCAAGGTTTGCGAGCCAGGGTCGGGCGCGGCATGTCGGGTGGTGCCTGCCGCGGGAACTGCCGAGCCTGTGCGATCGACTGGTCGAAGCTTTGGATCGCCTGCTCAGGCGAATGGGCGGCCGTGATGCCGGAGATGACCGCTACCGCATCGGCACCCCGCTGGACCGCTTGCGCTGCACGTTCGAAATCCATCCCCGCAATGGCGACCACCGGCTCACGCAGCAGCGCGCACCAGTACGCGAGGTTGTCGTTGCCTTGCGGAATCCACGGCATCGCCTTTACAGCCGTCGGATGAATCGGTCCGCAGGCGATATAGCTCGGCTGCAGCGCGGCAGCGCGGCAGACCTCCCAGTAAGCGTGGGTGCTGATGCCGAGCCGCACACCGGCGGCGGCAAGCCGGGGCAGGTCGACGGTTGCCAAGTCTTCCTGGCCCAGATGGACGCCGTAGGCGTTTTCCTCGATCGCGAGCTGCCAGTGATCGTTGATGAAAAACTGGGCGTCGACGGCACTCGCAGCAGCAACTGCCTGCTTTATCTCTTCGCGCAGCTTGGGATGCGCTGGGTCCTTGATGCGCAACTGGACGGTGCGCACGCCGCTGTCCAGCACGCGCTGTACCCAGGCTGCGCTGTCGACCACCGCGTACAAGCCCATCTGCGGTTGCACCAGCGGTGCAAAGCGGATCGGCGGCGCAGAAGACGACGAACGCAATGCGGGCAGGTTGGCTCGCTCGAGTGCGAAGCGTTGGTCGGCGTTGGTCGATGCGGCGCTTTCGTCAGCACGCTGCCGGTGGCGCTGGAAATGCGTCGCCGCCATATGGGCAAGCACCACCGCATCCGCAGCCACGAAGCCGCGCGCAAACGCAGCCGCAGCACTGGCTGAAAACCAGGCACGGTGGTCCTCGCATGCGGCGACGACCGAGAGCGACGTTGCAACTGATGATGCTGCGGGCATCGGCAACAGCCATCCGGTGGCCTGCTCCGTCAGCATGAAGGCGCCGCCTGGGCCGATGCCCGACATGTCGATCTTGTGAATCAGGACGCCGCGGCAGCCAGTACGCATCTGCAAGCCGCGCGCGGCGTCTTCGATGTCTGTATCGTGCACAAGGGGCGGACAGCCCAGCAGCTTCGACGCATCGGCGGGGCTCAGCGTCACGAGCGTTGCGCGTGGCAGCAGTCCGGTAATGCAGGTGTCGAGGAGTCCGCGATCGGCAACTGCTGCCTGCGCATCAACCACCACGGCGAGAAGCGGGTGTTGAACGCGCAGTCGATCGATGCATCGCATCAACTCCTGCAACTCCGCTGTGTCGCTCGGCAAGCTCGTCTTGATGGAGGTGGGCTGCGGGCCCTTCATCAGCGCGTCCAGTTGCGCTGCCAAGGTCGGACGACTTGCTGCCAACGGGGCAGGGCCAGCGGTGTCCGATGCCGCGTCGCGCGCCGTCGCAACGCACCCTTGCACGGCAAACGCATCGAAAGCTCGCCGGTCCGGCGGGGTGGTGTCAGTGCTGCGAGTGCCTGTCACGGCCCAGACAGCCGGCTGCGATGCGGAAGTGCGATGGTCCATCGGCTACGCCAGCAAGAAGGGTCGGCCCGTCACCGGCGTGGTGGGTACCGCCATGTCCTGGCGGTCCATCACCCCGGCTTCGTACGCAAGCCGGCCCGCTTCCACCGCAAGTCGAAACGCACGCGCCATCGCGACGGGGTCGTGCGCGTGCGCGACGGCCGAATTGAGCAGCACGGCGTCGTATCCCATCTCGAGCGCCTGCACCGCGTCGCGCGGTGAGCCGATGCCGGCGTCGATCACAAGGGGGACACCGGGCAGGCGCGCGCGCAGGGTGCGCAGCGCGTGCGGGTTGACCAGGCCCTGGCCGGAGCCGATCGGTGCACCCCAAGGCATCAGGATGCGACATCCGACGTCGAGCAGCCGCTGGCAGCTCACCAAATCTTCCGTGCAGTACGGAAACACCTCGAAGCCCGCGCGCACCAGTTCGTCGGCGGCTGTAACCAGCTCGAACGGATCGGGCTGCAAAGTGTGTTCGTCACCGACCACCTCGAGCTTGATCCAGTGCGTGTCGAACAACTCGCGCGCCATCTGCGCCAGCGTCACTGCCTCGCGTGCGCTGCGGCAACCGGCGGTGTTGGGCAGCAGTCGCGCCCCGGTGGATTTGATCATCGCGAAGAAGTCGTTGCCGCCCGCGTGCACGCCGCCGCCGAGCTGGCGCTTCAAGCCGACCGTGACGACTTCCGCCCCGGAGGCGGCAATTGCGTCCGTCATCACCTTGGGCGACGGGTAGCTGGCCGTACCAAGAAAAAACCGGCTCTGCAACGTCACATCGGCGATCTGAAAATCGCTCATCGACTCATCCTCCCGTAATCGGCTGAAATAAGAACAACGCATCGCCGGCTTGCAGCGTGCGCTTGGCACGCGCCGAGCGGGCGATGAATTCGCCGTTCACGGCGGTGGCAAACGTGGCCGGTGCGTCATCGAGCGCGGCGGTCGCATCGGCCACGCTGGTACCGCTCGCGATTTGCCGCGCTTCGCCGTTCACCGTAATGTCAATGAGGGTGTCGTCCATGGGGGGATCATGCCTTTTGTGCGGCGGATATGCCTGAGTTCAATCCTGCCAGTGCATCTTCGATCAAGGCCGGCGCAATGAGCCAGCCGTGCCTGAACAAGCCGTTGATGCGGGTCAGACCATCGGTCTGTTCGGTGATTGGCAGGTTGTCGGGCAAGGCGGGGCGCAGATTGACGTCGGCCAGCACGATGCGCGCTTCGGCCAGTTCCGGCAGCACGCTGTGCGCAGCGGCCAGCAATTCAACTGTGCTGCGCAGCGAAACGGGCGATCGGTCCTCGCTTTCGATCTCGCTGGCACCCACCATGATTCGATCGCCTGCGCGCGGCACGATGTAGACGCGGTGCCGCGGATGCAGCAGGCGCAGTGGCCGCTGCAGCATCACGCCGGGCGCATGCAACGTGATGATTTCACCGCGAACACCACGCACCGACAAGTCGGGCCGGGCCCCCGTGCCGCGCACATCGAACGCGTGGTCGAAGTGGGGTGTCGCACCGTCGGCCAGCGTGAGTTTGCCTGGTGTCACGCCGTCGACACGCGTCTGCCAATGCCAGCGCACCGGCAACTGCGCGGTGCCGGCAACGAGCGCCAGCATCGCCTGCACGCAGTCGATCTGCGCTTCGTGTTCAAGCAGCCATGCATGTGCGGCGCCTTGCACCGCAGGCTCGAGCGCGCGCAGCTCGGCGGGTGCCAACGCTTTCGGTACGCGATCGGGCGGTGCCTTGCGGCGCAGCAGTTCGACCGTGCGCCGTGCCGCGCCGTCGTCGCCCCGGTGCGCCAGCAGCAGGCTGCCGCGCTGGTGGAAGTCAACCGCATCGGGCAAGCCGCTGAGGATGCGCGGCCACAGCGCGACCGAGCGCACGCCGAGCGCGAACACGCCTTCGTCCGCACATTCCAGTTCGGCCACGGGCGACAACATGCCGGCCGCAGTCCAGCCGGCTGCCCCGCGCGTCTGCGCGTCAGTGGCTGGATCGAATACGTCGACGCGATGCCCGGACCGCCCGAGCTGCAGCGCCAGCAACCGGCCCAGCAAACCCGCACCGGCAATTCCAATGTGCATACCTGACTTGCTCCTCTCTGCTTTCGCCTTGTTGCGGCTGGCTTCGAATTTGGATCTCACCGGCTTGCTCGCGGGAGTCAGCGGACGCCTCCCATGTGCCTCCGGCCAGTGCTTCGTTGTCTGACAGACCATTGGCAGTGGTGTCCTCGCGCGCCTCCTGATTGGGCTTCATCAAGGAGCATATCGAGCTGCATGTACGGCGCGGTACCCACTGCCAAATGGCGGCCTTTTCGCGCAAGGCGGGGATTGGGTTGTCCTTGGTGCTGCTGCTGCTCCTACTGCCACCAGAATCAATCGAGCGACGCGCGCGGTGCATTCGTTTCGATGATCGCCGCGTGCTTCGATCCGCGGACTGCAAGGATTGAGCAGGCCGCGCCTCACACGCATCCTTGCATCTCGATTGATGCGAGGTCCGGACGTGTCGTGGAACGTCCGCGCATCGCCGTTGCCCGGTGTCACTTCCCGCCTCGGCAGCTGCAGGTTGCAGTGCTGCGGGCCAAGTAGGTAAATGCTCTTGGCACAGGGAACGGCTCGCGTGTCGATTCGAGCAGCTGGGCGAACCTGTCGGGGGCGTTCATCGGGAGCAATCCTTACAAAGCAATAGGACCAGATGCTCCGAAAGGTGCAACCGTGTTGTGCGGCTGAACAGCTCTTCCTTACGTCGGTGCGAACCGAATCAAGTTCTCGGGTTTGGGTTTCCTGTAACCATCTCAGCCAGTCCGTTGCAACCGTTGGGGAAGCAACGGGCGAGGCACCCCGGAGCAGGTCTGATTCTATGACCAATGAAAACGTTGGGTGATCCCAGTCGGTCGATCTGGACCTCCCGTACGTCAGCTGTCCCGGTCTGCTCGTTTCAAGCAGTCCAGATCAACCCAGACCTTGTGTTCAGTATTGATTGCGTTGTCCTCGTGCGCTGAACCAGAGCATTCGGACTGCACTACCGCGGAGAAGGACGACCCACAACCGTTGTGATCGACAAAGCGGCGCCCGACGCTGCAGCGCCAACCGGGTTTCATAAGGGAGGTCTGCTGCAGTCTGCTGCGCCTTCCGATGTACCTGCAAACCGTGGCGTGCCATGTTCGCCTTGCGGGTGTATTCAACCTATGAGCATGAACCGCTCGGCGCCTTGACCCAGCAGCCGATGCCTGCAAAGCAGGCAGGCCACCTAAGCGGTTGTCAACACCGCCACCGGCAGGTCTTTGAACAATGCAGCCACCGACAACGCATCGCCCGACGGCTTGTGGGTCAATCCGCTCATCGCATCGGTCCACGGGCCTGACGGGATGGCCGCTGCGTTGGCGGCCGCCTCCGGCATGGCAACCACCGTATCGCCCCAGACCTTGCCGATGGGCAGCTCGCCGACTTCGAGACCCAACTGCGTGAACAGCCGTGCGCCGATGACGATCACCCACTGATTGCCGTCGTGCCGCGCGAACGCGACGACGTTCTGCGCGCGTTCACCGCGCACTTCAAGCGGGATGTAGTCCGCAGATTCAAGCATCGCTGCAAGATCGCGCCGGACGCCCAGTGCGCGCCAGATGGCCCAGAACTTGGCCCGGCCGTCGGGCGCGGCCTGCAGCCAGTCGCGCAACGCGCTGGAGCGGTCGCTCGTATCAGCGATCTGCTGCGCGGCCCCTAGCCACTCGGCGCGAAGCGGATAGTCGACGGGGCGCCGATTGTCCGGGTCGACCAGCGACAGCTCGATCGCTTCGCAGCCCTGATAGAAGTCGGGCACGCCGGGCGACAGCGCCTTGAATACGCCGATCGTGATGCTGTTGAGCGCGCCGTACCACGCGAACACGGATGCGTTCACGCGCAGGTCGTCCAGGAACAAGTTGCTCTCACGGGGTGCGAGCAGTTCCTTGATGAAATGGGTGAGCGCCGCTTCGTACGCTGGGTTGGGCTGGATCCAGCTGGTCACTACTTTCGATTCGCGCACCGATTTGAGCATCGCTGCGTCGACACGCTCGGCGTACTCGACCATCTCCTCATCGCTTTGCGGACCGTGCGGGAAGCTGCCGACCAGCATCTGATACAGCAAGTATTCGTCGTTGCGCGAAGGTGCAGATTCATGATCCACGGTGCGCCTGTGGCGGCGATTCATGCGGGTCCAGCGGCGCGCCGTAAGACGCCAGGCGGCCGGCAGTTCGCTGATCACGTCGATGCGCGCGCGCACGTCCTCAGACCGCTTGGCGTCGTGCGTGGACGTGGCGAGCATCGTGTGCGGCCAATTCTGCGCGCGGTCCTTGCTGGCAGCATGGAACGCGGCGATCGACATGCCGAAGCTGTCCGGCTCACCGCCGACGTCGTTCACCGAAATCAGCCGGTGGTGCCGGTACAGCGCGGTGTCCTCAATCCCTTTGGCGGCCACCGGCGCGGTGTACTGCTGCACACGTCGTGCAAACGTCTTGTAGTGCTCGGCGAGGCCAGCGGACGCGCCTGGAAGCGGTCGGCCCAGCATCACCCGGCGCATGAAATCGAACACGCTGGCGTCCGATGCCCGGCTGCGACGGCGCGCGCGGCCGATCGCCCAGTCGATGAACTTGCGGTCTTGCGCACTCGCTTTGTCAACGATGTAGGTGCGGTAGACCGGGAACGACGCGACGATGTCGGCCAGCGCGTTACGCAGCAGGCTGAACGTGAAGTCGCGCGTGCGGCGGTCCTCGCGCGCCAGCCGCAGCAGTGCATTGGACAGCACGGTGAGCTCGCCGCTGAGCGAGCTGTCCATCACGATATGGCGGCAGTGCCAGGTGAGCTCTTCGAAGTCTTCCGCTTCGTCGCGCACGAACACGCGCCAAGCCCGGTCAAGCCGTGCTTTCGAGCCGCCGTCGATCATCAGCCCGTTGATTACGTTTGCGAATCGGTAGCCGGTGGAGCCTTGCACCGCCCATTCACGCGGCACCTGTTCGTACGGCGCGACGATCTTCTCGACCACCACATAAAGCGGCAGCGTGCGGCCAGGCGCCACCGGGTCGGGCGGCGGCAGACCGGCGACTTCTGCGTAGCGGCGTTGCAGTTGCTCGAAATACTGGGCCGGATCGGCCAGTCCGTCCGGGTGGTCGATGCGGAAGCCGTCGATCGCGCCGCTGGCGGCAAGCTCCAGCAGCAGCCTGTGCGTGTCTTCGAATACGGCCGGGTTTTCCATCCGCAGCGCAGCGAGGTCGTTGATGTCGAAGAAGCGGCGGTAGTTGATCTGGTCGCCCGCCACCCGCCACTGGGCGATGCGATAGGGTTGCGCAGTGATCAGTGCGTCGAGTGCATCGAAGCTGGCGCGGTCGGTTTTCTTGCCGTTCAGCGTCTGTACGGTCTTGGCGATTGCGCCTTTCAGGGCTTCGTCGCCCGCCACCAGCGATGCCAGCCGGGTCTTCAGCTTGGGCGACTCGGTCTGGCGACGCTCGCGGTCCTCCTGGTCGCGCGAATCATGCGGTGGGATATGCCCAAAGTCGTCGGCAAGCTGCTCGAGCGTCTTGCGAGCGGATGCTGCGGTGCGCTGTGTGCCAGCGGCGCGGCGCAGCAATCCGGCATAGGACGCCGGATCGATCGGCAGCCGATTTTCGTAATAGTTCAATGTGAAGCTGCCCGCGCTTGGGTCGAAGTCGAGCTGGATCTCGCCGCGCTCCAGCACCACGCCGTATTGCTCGCCGAGCATCGGCAACAGCACTTTGCCCTTGAGTGCCGGGTCGGCCGACATCCAGTCGATGTCGAAGTAGCCGGCGTGCTCGGCCGCAGCGCCGTTCTCCAACACGTCGAGCCACCAGCCGTTGTCGCCGCCGAGGACGCCCATGTGATTGGGCACGGTGTCAACCAGCAGGTACATGCCGCGGCGGTGCAACGCGTCCACCAGCGCGTCGAAGTCGTCGCGAGTGCCAAGCTCCGGGTTCAGCTCGTTGTGGCTGACGACGTCGTAGCCGTGCTGGCTACCGGGCCGGGCTTTCAGCGGCGGCGAAATGTAGAGATGGCTGATGCCCAGATCGGCCCAATAGGGCACCAGCGCGGCGGCGTCTGCAAAGCGGAATTCGCTGTGCAGCTGGACGCGATAGGTCGCACGCGGGATGATGGCTTTTATTGGACGAGCCGGCGCTTGCGCCACGGCTGCGCCCGCCACATCGGTGCCGATGGGGCTGGTTTCTGTCAGGTCGTTCATGCGCTCTCGCTCGTGACGATCAGCGACCAAGGCGACAGTCCCTTCGCCTCGGGATGGGTGCGGTACACCACATCGCCTGGCAGGTCCGTGGACGTGGTGCTGTCGGATTCGTCGTCGAGCCGCGCGAGCATGTGCCAATGCACGCCATCGGCCAACGGCCAGCTGATGCGGATCGTGTGCCCTTCCGTCAGCGCGAACGTGCCACTCTTGCCACCGCCTAGGCACGGCATCAGGTGCTCATGACGCAGCTTCAAAAGCTTGGTGTAGAGATCGAGGTACTTCGCATGCTGCGGTTGCTCGCGCTCCGACCAGTCGAGCTTGGACGTCTCGAAAGTTTGTGGGTCGTTCGGGTCCGGGATCGAATGGCGCACCGCGGGGTCGGAGAAGCGCTCGAAGCGGCCGAATTCCTCACGCCGGCCTTTCGTCACGGCTGCTGCCAGATCACCGTGAAAGTCGCAGAAGTATTGGAACGGCGTGCTCGCCGCGTATTCCTCACCCATGAACAGCATCGGGATCGACGGCGCCAGCAGCACGCAGGCGATCATCGTGTGCAGCGCCTCGGTGTTGTCCGACCCGGCTGCCAGCCAGTGGATGCGGTCGCCAAACGCGCGATTGCCGACCTGATCATGCGTCTGGGTCGAATTCACGAACGCTGTCGGCGGCAGATGCACCGACGAGGTGCCGCGCGCCTCGCCTTCGTACTCGCTCATGTCACCCTGAAAGCCGTAACCTTCGGCCAGCGCGCGCGCGAACAATCGGACCGGCTCCTTGCCGTAGTCCATGTAGTAGCCGTCGGTTTCCCTGGTCAGGATAACGTGCATCGCGTGGTGCACATCGTCGTTCCATTGCGCGTCGGCAAGCAGCGGCCGGCCGGATTCGTCGTGCGGCAGCCGCACCGCATCGTTGACGCCGTTCTCCAAGACGATGTGCACGTGCCGCTGGTGGCCCGGGCCGCGGCGCAGGGTTTGGGTCAGCTCGTCGATGAAGTGCAGCTTCGAGTTGTCGTGCATCGCGTGCACGGCGTCGATGCGCAAGCCGTCCATGTGGAACTCTTCAATCCAGTACATCGCGTTGTCGATGAAGAAGTCGCGCACCGTGCGGCTGTGCTTGCCGTCGAAGTTGATCGCCGGGCCCCAGGGGGTGTGCACCGCTTCGTTGAAGAACGGCTCCGCATAGGCGTGCAAATAGTTGCCGTCCGGGCCGAAGTGGTTGTAGACCACGTCCATGAACACCATCAAGCCGCGGTCGTGGGCGGCGACGACGAAACGTTTCAAGTCGTCCGGTGTGCCGTAGCTGCTTTCCGGCGCGTACTGCAGCACGCCGTCGTAGCCCCAGCCCCGCGCGCCAGCGAATTCGGCGACCGGCATCAGTTCGACCACCGTCACGCCGAGATTCGCCAGATCGTCAAGCCGATCGACTGCGGCGTTGAACGTGCCTTCCGGTGTGAAGCAGCCGATGTGCAGTTCATAGATGACCGCGTCGCTCCAGGGCCGACCGCGCCAGCTGCGATCCGGCCAGTCAAAAGCGGTGGGATCGACCAGGGCGCTGGCTCCGTTGACGTCTTCCGGATTGCTGCGCGAAGCCGGGTCGGGCACCACCGTGCCGCCATCGATCCTGAAGGCATAGCGCAGACCGGCTTCCACGGTCGGCATTTTGAGTTCGTACCAGCCGTCGGCTTGTGCCTCCATCGCGTGGTCGCCCGCTTCGGGTCCGGAGGAGAGCACCAGATCGACCCGCTTGGCGCTCGGCGCCCAAAGGCGGAACAAGCCGCCGCCACGTTCGGTCCGACGGGCGCCGAAGGGCATGTCATGAATACGTTTCATCGAATAATTCCAAAAATGATTGCATAAAGAATGAGGATCTACGTGAGTTGGTCAGCGATCGATCCGGTCGCGTGGGAACAACCGGGCCAGCAATTCGGCTGCACGTTCGCGGCCCCCCAATCCGAATGCGAGCGCGAGAGCAAGGACCACACCCGCTAGCAGGATCAAAAAGGTTTTCTGGATCAGGCCGCCACCGACATTCAGATGGTCAACGGACAACAACACCACGAAGATCACGATGCCGTAATGCAGCATGTTGCCGAGCAGTTCGGCATCGGCCTTGCCGGCTTCACGCAAGTAACTGCGCAGCGCTTCACCAATAAAGCGCGCGAAGTAGCAACCCAGCACGATCAGCAACATCGCAACCAGCAGGCGAGGCACGAACAGCAACGCGACGCCGAGCAGGTCGGCCACCTGGCGCAGGCCCAGCGTGTCGAATGCAATGACCAGTGCGAGCAGCCAGATCACGGCGTAGCCGACCCAGCCGAATAACGCGGTTGTGTCTTTGCTGCTGCCGCCTTGCTCCAGGAACCCGTCAATGCCTGAGCGTTGCGCGAGCACCTGAAAGTTCAGTGCGTGCAGCAGCTTGATCACGCTGAAGCGCACAGCCTTGGCTATCAACCACCCAGCCATCAGGACCAGCGCGGCCAGCAGCAGCCGGGGCAGGTAGCCGCCCAACTGCAGTAGCAGCAGGCGAAACGGATCGATCACGAAGCTGAAGTTGTCCATCGTCAATGAATCGAGCACGCAGCCGGTGCTGGATCAGGCTGCATCGGGTTCGCTGGCCATCAACTCCACGATTCCGGCCAGCGGAACGGCGATCCAATCGGGTCGGTTGTCCATCTCGTATCGCAGTTCGTACAGCACCTTCTCAAGCTCAAACAGGTCCAGCAGGGGCTGGGCCGCATCGAACGCCGCGGCATCTGGATACACCCCGCCCGCGACGACGATGCTTCGATAAGTTTCCAGGAACATCTTTCGCACGCGCCGCTCCCAGCTGCGCGACACCGGAGCCAGCCGCTCAAAATCGATCGGGCTTTGCGCCGCTTGGTGCAACGCCATGTGGCGCGCGTAGTCGAACGAGCGCAGCATGCCGGCCACATCACGCAGCGCGCTGTGCTTGGCGCGCCTCTCCTGCAGCGTGCGCTGCGGCTCGCCTTCGAAGTCGATGATCAGGAAGTCGCCGTCCGTGACCAGCACTTGGCCCAGGTGCAAGTCGCCGTGCAGCCGGGTTTTGATGCCGGCCGGGGCGGCTTGCGCGACCGCCGTAATGCGTTCGAGCAGCGTGGGCGCCGCCGCCACCACTTGCGCAGCGAGCGAGACCAGCGGCTCCGCCCAGCTTTTGCTACGCTGCTCCAGCTGAGTCAGCGTGTGCCGGCAGTCGGCCTCCACCGCCTCGGCCCAGCGTTTCACATCGGCAGTTTCAACCGGCTCGGGATCAAAGGCCGCATCGCCGGTTTTCTGCCCCAGTGCGACGTGTAACTCAGCGATCCGTTGGGCAAGCACCTGCATTCGCTCGGCCACGCCGATGTCGCTGTCCTCGGTTTGCTCGACTTCACCAATCTTGCCTTGTGATTCAAGCAGCAACTCCACTTGGCCCACGGTATACGCCCAGGCATCGCCTTGGTTATTGACCTGTTGCTGCAGCATCGCGAGGCTCCAGATGGTGCCGTCGGCGGTGTGCATCTCGACGCTGCCGGCGACGGCTACGCAATGCTTGAATCCTGCCACATCGGTCAGGAAGCGGCCCATCTCCAACTCAGGATTCACACCCGGCTGCAGGCGCCGGTAAGCTTTCAGGAACAAGCGATCCCCAAGCAGGCTGATCGAATTGCTGCTCGCGGTGAGCCGGCTCAGGGGCAACGGCTGAGGCTGGCTCAACGCATCACCCAGCACGTCGCCGTAAGCGGCAGCCGGCGTGAAGTGGAGCGACACCCCGCCGTCGCCTTCCAGCGTCTTGCCAGCACCGATCGCTTCGATCAGCGCGCGGCAGAACGGCTCATCGGCCATGGCATCGGCCAGCAGCCCCATGGTGGCTTGCTGCCGCACACGCGTCACGGCCAGCGCAGCCAACGCCTTCGCACGGTCTTCTTCCTGCTCTTCATAAACCATCGCAAGCGGCACGAAGTAGCGTGAAGGCTCGGCCAGACCCTGGGGGTCCATCAGCGCGATCAACCATTCGTTGCCGCCGGACTTCAGCACGAAGTTCTCCGCAATCGACACGCGCGCGACGTTCTCGCCCTTCGCCGCGTACCAACGCTGGCGCTGCATGAAGCGCGGCAGCGTGGTGGTCTCGAGTTCGGTGCGCGTCTTGTCGGCCATGCCGAGGCGCCAGGGCATCACGCGGCTCCTGAAGAAGCTGTTCCAGCCGTCGAACAGCACGAGCACCGGCAAGTCTTCCACCGGCAGTCGGTCGGTGTGCCAGAGCGGCGGCGTGGCGTCGACCGACAGGCGGAACCAGAAGAACCCATAGGCAGGCAACGTCAACATGTAGGGCAGCTCCCCGATCGGCGGAAACGAGGTGCGGCCGATCATCTCGACCGGCACACGGCTGGTCCACGCCCCAAGCTCCAGCTCGACCGGCTGGGCCACGCGGCTTACGTTGGCGACACACAGGATCACTTCGTCGTCGAACTCACGCAGGTAGGCAAGCACCTTGCGGTTGCCTGGATGCAGCATGGTGAAACGACCACGGCCGAACGCCTTCGTGCTGGAACGCACGGCGAGCATGCGCTTGGTCCAGTTGAGCAGCGACGACGGCTCGCGGGACTGCGCCTCCACATTGACCGCTTCGAAACCGTAGACCGGGTCCTGAATTGGCGGCAGATACAGGCGCTGCGGGTCGGCGCGCGAGAAGCCGCCGTTGCGGTCCGACGTCCACTGCATCGGCGTGCGTACGCCGTCCCGGTCGCCCAGGAAAATGTTGTCGCCCATCCCGATCTCGTCGCCGTAATACATGACCGGGGTGCCCGGCATCGACAGCAGCAGGCTGTTCATGAGCTTGATGCGGTCGTTGTCGTTTTCCAGCAAGGGAGCAAGGCGGCGACGAATGCCGAGGTTGATGCGGGCACGCGAATCGGCCGCATACATGGTGTACATGTAGTCGCGTTCCTTGCTCGTCACCATCTCAAGCGTCAGCTCGTCGTGGTTGCGCAGGAAGATGGCCCACTGGCAATTGGCCGGAATGTCCGGCGTCTGCGCAAGGATTTCGACCACCGGATGCCGGTCTTCCTGCGCGATTGCCATGTACATGCGCGGCATTAGCGGGAAGTGGTAAGCCATCTGACATTCGTCGCCATCGCCGAAGTATTCGCGCACGTCTTCCGGCCACATGTTGGCTTCGGCCAGCAGCAGGCGGCCCGGGTGTGTTTCTTCGAGCCGGCGGCGGATCTCCTTGATCACGCCATGCGTCTCGCGCAGGTTCTCGTTGCTGGTGCCGTCGCGCTCGATCAGGTAGGGGATGGCATCGAGCCGGAAACCGTCGACGCCGGTGTCGAGCCAGAACTCCATCGTCTTCAGCATCGCAGTAACGACGGCTGGGTTGTCAAAGTTCAAATCCGGCTGATGGCTGAAAAAGCGGTGCCAGAAGTACTGGCCTGCCACTTCGTCCCAGGTCCAGTTCGACTTCTCGGTGTCGGTGAAGATGATGCGAGTGCCCGAATACAGTTTCGGATCGTCTGTCCAGACGTAGAAGTCGCGCTCTGGTGATCCTTTGGGTGCCTTGCGGGCAGCCTGAAACCAGGGGTGCTGGCTCGACGTGTGATTCATCACCAACTCGGTGATCACACGCAAACCACGCCGGTGCGCTTCGATGACGAACTGCTTGAAGTCGTCGAGCGTGCCGTAGGCAGGATGCACGCCTTCGTAGTCCGACACGTCGTAGCCGTCGTCCTTCAGTGGCGACGGATAGAACGGCAACAGCCAGATCGTGTTGACGCCGAGCGACTGCACATGATCGAGCCGCTCGGTCAGGCCGCGAAAGTCGCCAATGCCGTCGCCGTTCGCATCCGCATAGGCCTTGATGTGCAGTTCATAGATGACCGCATCCTTGTACCAATGCGGGTCTTCGGCGGGCGACGGTGGTGTCTGCGCAGTCGGCGCCAGCATCAGCTTGGGATCGATCGAAGTTTCAGCGGTCATGGCGAGTCGGAAAAGGTTGGGGCGACGGGGCCTGCTTTGCCGCTACTCGCCGGGCTTTGCAGTGCGGCGCCGCAGTTGGGCAATGTCAGGGCGCTGCAAAAACGAGGCAGCACAAAAAAGATGGAACCAGAAACCGGGAAGGTCGAGCGCAGCCTGCGCAGAATTCAAGAACGCTCGGGCGAACATCGGCAGCGGTGTGAACCATCCGTCGCCGATGCATGCCCTGGGATATCAGCCGAAATCGGTCTCGTTGCGAAGACGAGAACGCACCCGCAGGACGTGTACCGGAACCCGACGCGGATCGAGCATCACGAAGTTGCGCGGGCCGTTCCAGATGAAACGCGCATCCGTGATCAGGTCGTGCATCTGGTAGGACTGCTGCGGATCGAGGCCGAGCGCCTGCATGTCGATTTCGACGAAACCGCTTTGCGTGTTGTTCGGGTCCAGGTTCACGATGCAGACCACCACGTTCGACTGGTCCGGCGTCGATTTCACATACGCAAGCATCTGGTCATTGTCGATGCTCAGAAACCGCAGACCTGCATCGCTTTGCAACGCCGGGTTCTGGTTGCGTGCGCGGTTCAACGCGGCAATGAAGTCGGCCAGTGAGTCGGGACGATTGCGGTCCCAGTTGCGGATCTGGTACTTCTCCGAGTGGAGGTAGTCCTCCGATCCGGGCCGCATCGATTCATGTTCCAGCAACTCGAACGCCGGGCCGTAGATGCCGTAGCTCGCGGACAGCGTTGCAGCCAGTGCGACCCGGGCCATGAACATCGGCCGGCCGCCGTACTGCAGTGCCGCCGGCAGGATGTCCGGTGTGTTCGGCC
The DNA here is from genome assembly GCA_038200275.1 of Burkholderiales bacterium. GTDB lineage: Bacteria > Pseudomonadota > Gammaproteobacteria > Burkholderiales > Burkholderiaceae_C > JBBPYC01. The sequence goes on along the minus strand of JBBPYC010000048.1, from coordinate 97,957 downwards.
AGACATTGGGCCGAAAGTATTCTTTACCAGGGCCTTGCGTCAGTTCGGTGAAATACTCGACCAGTTCCTGCTTTGTATTGCGCCAGGTGAAATAGGTGTAGGACTGGCTGAACCCCACCTTGGCCAACCGATGCATCACACGGGGCCGCGTGAATGCTTCGGACAAGAAAATGATGTCCGGGTGCTGGCTGCGGATGCGCGAAATGGCCCATTCCCAAAACGGAAACGCCTTGGTGTGTGGGTTGTCCACGCGGAAGATTCGCACGCCTTGCTCGATCCAGTGCTCGAACACTTCGACCAGTGCGGTCCACATGTTGGCCCAATCCTGAGTCTCGAAGTCGAACGGATAGATGTCCTGATACTTTTTCGGCGGGTTCTCCGCATACTGAATGCTGCCGTCGGCGCGCTTCTTGAACCACTCCGGATGCTGCGCGATCCACGGGTGGTCCGGTGCGCACTGGAACGCAATGTCGAGCGCGACGTCGATACCGGCGTCACCAGCGCGCTGCACGAAGCGGCGGAAGTCTTCCATCGTGCCGAGTTCCGGCAGGATCGCATCGTGGCCACCTTCGGCCGCGCCAATCGCCCAGGGGCTGCCGACGTCGTCCGCTGCCGGATCGAGCGTGTTGTTCTTGCCCTTGCGGCGGTTGCGGCCCACCGGCGAGATGGGCGGAAAATAGATCACGTTGAAACCCATGCGCTGCACGTAAGGCAGCCAGGTCTCGCAATCAGCAAACGTGCCATGCCGAGTCTCGTCGTTGGCCGCCGAGCGCGGGAAGAATTCGTACCACGATGAGAAGCGTGCGCGCTCGCGCTCCACCGTGACGCGATGGGGACCGGGATAGGTCAGCGCGAAGGTCAAATCGGGGTGGCGCTCGGCAGCGGCGCTGCCTTCCGCATCAATGCCGATGCGCTGCAACGCCTCAACATCGGCTGCGCCAGCGGTGGCCTTTTCCAGCACGCGCGACCAATTCTTCAACACCTTCGCATCGGCCGTACGGCCCGCACGCTTGGCGGCCAACTCGATCAATTCGGCGCCGGTCTGCGCGGCAATTTTCACGTCGGCCGGATCGATCCGGCGCTCAAAGTCATGCTGCCATGACAAGAACGGATCGACCCAGGCGCAGACCGTATATTCCCACTCGCCCAGTGCGTCGACGACGAACGTCGCGCGCCAGCGGTCGTTGCCCAACGCGGTCATCCGTGCGTTGTTCCATTTGGCCTGGCCCGTGCGGCGCCACAGCAGCGCACAAGCCACCACGTCGTGGCCGTCACCGAAGCAATCGGCTTCGACCGCGAGCGTGTCGCCGACCACACGCTTGATGGGAAAGCGTCCACCGTCGACAGACGGCGTGACGCTCTCGATCACGACGCGGGTGCGACCGTCGTCAAGCTGGATTGGCAAAACTTCCTGTTTTTTTCGACTCCGGACTCTGCTCACTTCTTCGTTTCCTCTTGTTCGTGTTTCAGGATCAGGAAGCCAAGCGGTGGTAGCGTCAGATTCAAGGCCTGATAGCGGCCATGGGCTGCGACCGGCACGGTCTGCATACCACCGTAATTGCCAACACCGCTGCCGCCGTATTGCGGCGCGTCGCTGTTCAGCAATTCGCGCCAGAAGCCGGAGTTCGGTGCGCCGATCAAATAGTTCTCGCGCACCAGTGGTGTGAAGTTGGCAACCACCATGACGGTGGAGCCGTCTTTGGCGTGGCGCAGGTAGCTCAGGGTGCTGGATTCCGCGTCGTTGCAGTCCAGCCATTCAAACCCGGCAGCGTCAAAATCGACTTCATAGAGTGCGGGTTCATTCTTGTAGAGCTGGTTCAAATCAGTGACCCAGCGTTGAACACCCTTGTGGTGCTCGTCGTCACAGAGCCACCATTCCAGCGCAGCGTCGTGGTTCCATTCGCGTCGCTGGCCGAACTCACCGCCCATGAACAACAGCTTCTTGCCCGGATGGGCCCACATGTGGCCGAACATCAGCCGCAGGTTGGCGCACTGGTTCCAGGTGTCGCCCGGCATCTTGTTGATCAGCGAGCCTTTGCCATGCACCACCTCATCGTGGGACAGCGGCAGCATGAAGTTTTCATTGAACGCATAAACCAGCGAAAACGTAAGCTGGCCGTGGTGATAGCGCCGGTAGATCGGGTCTTCGCTCATGTATTTGAGCGTGTCGTGCATCCAGCCCATGTTCCATTTCATGCCGAAGCCCAGGCCACCCAGGTAGGTAGGACGCGAGACCATTGGCCATGCGGTCGATTCCTCGGCAATCACCTGCACGCCGGGATGATCGCGATAAGCGGACTCATTGACCAGCTTCAAAAACGACACGGCTTCAAGGTTCTCGCGGCCGCCGTAAGGGTTCGGAATCCACTCGCCGTGCTTGCGCGCATAGTCGAGATACAGCATCGAGGCCACCGCATCGACCCGCAGGCCGTCGAGGTGGTATTCGTCGAGCCAGAACATCGCGCTCGACAGCAAAAATGCACGCACTTCGTTGCGGCCGTAGTTGAAGATCGACGAATTCCATTCGGGGTGGAAACCCTGACGCGGATCGGCATGCTCGTACAGGTGGGTGCCGTCGAACTGGGCCAGCCCGAACGCGTCGGCCGGAAAGTGCGACGGGACCCAGTCCAGCAGCACCGCGATGCCAGCTTGGTGCATCTTGTCGACGAAGTACTTGAAGTCTTCCGGGGTGCCGTAGCGTGACGTAACAGCGAAATAACCGGTGGTCTGGTAACCCCACGAGCCGTAGAACGGGTGTTCGGTGATCGGCATCAGCTCGACATGTGTGAAGCCCATGTCGGTCAGGTATTTGGCCAACTGATCGGCACAGGCCCGATAGTCGAGCATGTTGCCCTGCTCGTCGCGTCGCCACGAACCCAGGTGCACTTCGTAGACCGATTGCGGCGCCGCCAGGCTATTTTTCTGGGGACGCTCACGCAGCCACTCGGCATCGTTCCATTGGTACTCGTTTGCCGGCTTCCAGACGATCGAGCCGGTGGCCGGGGCAAGCTCGGAAAAGCGCGCAAACGGGTCGGCTTTTTCCAGCAGTTCTCCACTGCGCGTGCGAATCGCGAATTTATAGCGATGGCCGTGCGCCACGCCGGCCACAGCGACCTCCCAGATGCCGGTGCTGTCGGACCTGGCGCGCGCCGGATGCGCGTCAACACGCCAATCGTTGAAGTCGCCGATCACCGAGACGCTCTCGGCGTTCGGTGCCCAGACGGAGAACACCGCGTCGTCCTCGCGCAGTTGACATCCGAGCTTTTGATAAAGGCGCCCGTGCGTGCCTTCGCGAAACAAGTGAATGTCTTGCTCGCCCAAAACGCCGGTGGCGGCGGATTTCTTTTTGGCCATGAGTGTTGGATTGTTGGTTAACGGTTGTGCGGTAGCGTCCGGCAAGCGGCAGTAGCCGGCGGTGCACCCATCGATCGGTCAATACAGCGGTTCGCCGACGAGAGCGTCGAGTCCGTAGCAAAGAATGGGTCGAGAGTTGGCGCGGACAAGGCCTGTATTGCCGAGATGCGCGCGCAGGAGACCTGTGTCGACAGTTTACAGTGCGTGCCTTGAAAGATGACCCTCGCGCGCAATGCGCGTTCCAAGCCATGCATCGTCGAGCCGATCCCCCATGAATTTGCAACAACGCAGTGCCGGCGTGCTGCTGCACATCACGTCATTGCCAGGTCCTCACGGTATCGGCGACCTCGGCCCGGACGCGTTTCGGTTCGTCGACTGGTTGGCATCGGCAGGCCAGCGTGTCTGGCAGGTGCTGCCGAACACCCCGATCGGGCCCGGTAACTCGCCGTACCAAAGCGTATCTGCGTTTGCGGGCAGCCCGTTGATGGTGGCGTTCGAGCCGCTGGTCGAAGCCGGCTGGCTGGCACCGCCCGAGTTGCCCACTGATGGTTTCGATCCTCACCGGGTTGCATTCGAAACGCTCCAGCCATGGCGGCATGCGCAGCTGCGTGCTGCCTGCGCCGGTTTTTTTGAGCGCGCGTCGCCGCAGTTGCGGACCCGGTTTGCCGAATGGTGCCGCAGCGAAGCGGATTGGCTCGATGACTACGCGCTGTTCATGACCTTGCAGGGCGCGCATGAAGGGCAGCCCTGGTGGCAGTGGCCGGCTGCACTGCGCGATCGCAACATCGCTGCGCTGGCCGACGCGAGCGTCGTGCATGCGCGGGATCTCGATTTCTGGCGCTTTGTGCAGTGGGTGTTCGACACGCAATGGGCGGCTTTGAAAAGCCACGCGAACCGACAAGGGGTGTCCATCCTGGGCGATGTGCCGATCTTCATCGCGCACCACAGCGCCGACTGCTGGGCGAGGCCGGACTTGTACGAACTGGACGGCAACGGTTTGCCAACGCAGGTGGCCGGCGTGCCGCCCGATATGTTCAGTGCCGACGGCCAGCGCTGGGGCAATCCGCTGTACCGCTGGGACCGGATGGCAGCCGAAGATTTTGCTTGGTGGAGCGCGCGGCTGCGGCGTGCGTTGCAGCACGCAGACGGCTTCCGGATCGACCATTTCCGCGGCTTTGCGGCTTATTGGTCGGTGCCGGCTGAAGCGCCGACTGCGCTGGAAGGACGTTGGGTGATTGGCCCTGGCCACACATTGTTCGATACGCTGACCCGCGACCTTGGTCCACTGCCGATCATCGCGGAAGACCTGGGGCTGATCACGCCGGACGTGATCGAATTGCGCGATGCCTGCGGCTTTCCCGGCATGAAGGTCTTGCATTTCGCGTTCGGTGGCGATGGCAACAACGAATACCTGCCGCATCAGTACCCGCCGCAATCGGTTGTGTACACCGGCACGCACGACAACGACACCACGCTCGGATGGTGGGCAGCAGCGTCGGAGCGTGAACGGCGCTTCGCGCGCGCTTATCTTGGTGACCACATCGAGCCGGATGTGCACTGGGCAATGATTCGCGCCGCCTGCTGCTCAGTCGCCAACACGGCCTTGTTGCCGATGCAGGATCTGCTCGGACTCGAGGGCGAGACGCGCATGAACCTGCCGGGCTCTGCCGTCGGCAACTGGGCGTGGCGCTTTGAATGGTCGCAGGTGCAGACATTCATCGCTCCACGACTCGCAGCTCTCAGCGCGGTAACGGGCCGCTCGAGCATCGATACGCTGAACGAGCCGGATCATCCCCGGACTGCGCTCATGGCCGACTGAAGTCGGCGCGTGAATCTTGCCCGGCGCGGTTACGGGACTGACAGCCGTTGCGGCGCCAGATACTGCTCTCGGTACTTCTCGAACGGAGGCTGCGGCGCCGCTTCGAGCTCAGCCTGACGCGCGAGCGAAGCTTGCGCCATGTGGCGCAGCTCCAACTCCGCAGCTTGCGACAGTGGCAGCTCGAGCATTGCGTGGCGCGTCGCGGCGGACTGAGCGAGCGTGAAGCGCACGTAAGAATCGTCGTACTGCTCATGCATCGTCTGCAACACCTGGGCGGACGGCAGCGCTGCGTCGCCGCGCAATTGACGCTCCGCCTGTTGCAGTGCGTCGGAGTGGCGGGCGCTGCTGCTCGCCCGATCCAGCATGGCAGCGATGGATTTCATGTCCGCGAGCAGTTCTAGCGCCCAATCGACCAGCGGCACTTCACGACCCCTGCGTTCCAGCAGCAGCCCGGGCTCGCGCCCACGCATCGCTGCACGATCCTGGTTGCGGGCCAACTCGGCAATTTCCGCCTCGTCGTCCGGCGGGCTGTCGCTCAACAGGCAATGCAGCAAAAACATATCGATGAAGCGTGTGGTCGACGCGTTGATGCCAACCCGCTCGAACGGGTCCAAATCCATGCAGCGCACTTCGACGTATTCGACCCCGCGTTCGCGCAACGCATGCAGCGGCCGCTCACCGGGCTGGATCACGCGCTTCGGGCGGATCGTGCCGTAGAACTCGTTTTCGATTTGCAGCAACGCAGTGGACAACTGACGGTAGCTGCCGTCTGCAGCGCGAATGCCGATGTCTTGGTAGGCCGCATGCGGCTGCGTGAGTGCTTGCTGCAGCGAAGCGCCGTAGCGCTGCAGGCTGTTGTAGCTGACCGCGAGAGTCGCCTGTGCATCGCTCTGGTAGCCCAGCCGGCCCATGCGCAGCGACGTTGCGTGCGGCAGCCCCAATGTGTGCCCCTTGATCGTCTGCAACGTGTGCTCGCGGCCCTCAACGAAGCTGGAGCAGATCGCTGGCGAAGCGCCGAACAGCACCAGCAACAGAAACGAATGGCGGCGAAAGTTGCGGATCAGGCCGAAGTAGCCGTCGTTGTCGATGCCCGGCATCGACCAGTTGTAGTGGATGCCCGAAATGGTCTGCATGCGCCGTCCATAGCGGTGCGCAAGCCCCATCCGGTAGACGCTCTTGGCTTGCCCAACGTTCGAGTGACCATATTGACCGATCGGAATGTCGTTGTCGCTGGGCAGCCCGCACGGCATGCTGCCAACCCACAGCATCTCATCGCCGATCGCGCGGTAGACAAATTGGTGCACGCGGGTCAGCTCGTCGATCGCGTCGTCGCCGCTGGCATGCACGCCGGTCACGAGTTCGACCTGCGACTCACTGAAGTCGGTCGTGATGTGCGGATGGGTCAGCGCCGAGCCCAGTGTGGCTGGGTGGGGGTGGGTGCTCAGGCGCCCGTCTGGCTGCGTGCGCAGGCTCTCTTTTTCGATGCCGCGACGCATGCCGGCCAGTCGGTCCGGCGAGATACTGCCCAGCCGTTGCGTGATCAGGCTGCCGGTTGTTGCATTCAAATAAGGTCTCCTGCCGAGGCTGAAAACGGCGCTGCTGCCGGCGCCCCTGGGTGCCAACCTGCCGTTCCAAACGCGCCGTCGAATGGCGGCATCATAGGTCGGCTTGGTCATCGCTGGGCTGAGGCAGTTGGCGAACTCTGGGCCGGGGGCGTGGTCTCACTTGCCGCCACTTATCGGAATCAAACCCCCGTACCACCGCGAACCACAGATTCAATGACTGCGATTGCTGACCAAAACGTAGCCGCATCTGCGGCAGACGAGCCCAATTCCAACAAGCCGCCAGACTTTGAGGACGAGCCGATCGAGGATCATGCGCTGATCGGTGATTGCCACGGTGCTGCACTCGTTGCGCGCGACGGCACCATCGACTGGGCGACGATGAGCCGGTTTGATGCCGACCCGGTGTTCTGCCGACTGCTCGACCACGACCGCGGCGGTCATTGGTCGATCCGGCCCAAGGGTGACTTCACCTGCCAGCGCGCTTATCTGCCTGACACGAACATGCTTCGCACCGTGTTCGAAACAAGTCGCGGCAGCGTCGCATTGCTCGACTTCATGCCGGTCGGCCGCAAGCTCGATGCCGACGTGCATGACTACGTTCGCCTGAATGCGCCGGGCTGGATCGTGCGCCGGGTCGAGTGCCTGCGAGGCGTGGTCGAGATGGAGCTGCGCTACCGGCCGTCCAAAGCATTTGCGCGGGAAGTCGTGGACTTGCAGGTCACCCACGACGGCGTGAGCGCAGGCGATGCGCTGCCCAGGCTCTACGGCGCGGTGGCATTTCGTGCCGCGGCAGACGTGGCCGAAGCCGACTTCGAACTGGTTGCTGGCCAACAGCTCGACTTCGTGTTGGCCGACAGCGTCGTGGAGGGGCAGTCGCCACGGTCCCGGGTGCCCGAGTTCCTGGCCGCCACGAAGGCGTTCTGGCAGGAGTGGATCGGGTACTGCCGCTACCGGGGCCCCCATGAGGCGGTGGTGCGCCGCAGCGCCCTGGCACTGAAGCTGCTGACCTACGCGCCGACGGGCGCAATCGTGGCTGCACCGACCACATCGCTGCCGGAATCGATTGGGGGTGCGCGCAACTGGGACTACCGGTTTTGCTGGGTGCGCGACGCGTCCTTTGCGCTGTACGCGCTCTCGGTGCTCGGCTACAGCGGCGAGGCGCGCTGTTTTCATCAATTTCTGCAGCGCGCGTGCGTGCGTTCGCTGCCGCGGGTGCGACCGATGTACGGCATTGATGCGCAGCTCGACTTGCCCGAGTCGACGGTCGAGGGCTTGTCCGGCTGGCGAAACAGCGCGCCCGTGCGCGTTGGCAATGGCGCCTACCAACAAAACCAGATCGACGTGTACGGACAGATGCTCGACCTGGCCTGGATGTATCAAGCGCTCGGCGGTCGCCTTGATGCGCAGTACCGTCGGTTGCTGGATGCGGTGGCAGCTTATGTGGCCGCACACTGGCGCGAGCCAGATCAGGGCATCTGGGAGATGCGGGGGCCGGCGCGCCATCACGTGCACGGCAAGCTGATGTGCTGGGTCGCGCTGGAGCGCGCGGGGCGGCTGCTTGATCCAAAGTGGCTGGTTGATGCCGAGCGCGTGCGCGCGGACATCCTGGCCCACGTGGCCGAGCCCGGCAACGGCTGGCTGCGACAAGCGTTTGACGGGGGCGTCGATGCGGCCGTGTTGCTCGCACCCATGCTCGGCTTCGCGCTGCCGGACGGGGTACTCACGCGCACCATCGACGAAGTGGTCGCAACGCTCGGCCGCGGCGAGGTCTTTCTGGCGCGCTACTGGGGCGAAGACGGGCTCGAAGGTGCCGAAGGGGAATTTCTGGTTTGCAGCTGCTGGCTTGCAGATGCTGAATTGGCAAACGGCCGGCTTGAGCAGGCCCGATCGCGAATTGATCGGTTGGTCGAGTGTGCGAACGACGTCGGCCTGTTTGCCGAAGAGGTGGATGCGAGCACGGGTGCATTCCTCGGCAATTTTCCACAAGCATTGACGCACCTGGGCTTGATCGGTTGCATCGTCAATCTGCAGCTGGCCGATCGTTCCGGCGCGGCGGCGCTTGCCGGCGGCTATGCCGAACGCGCTGCCAGAGCGGTTGGGGCGACGTTTGGCTGGCGCGGCGTCGTGGCGGCGATTGCGCAGTCGCGCCAGGTCGGTCGCTTCTGTTCGTCGACCAAGTCCTGCCTTGCCTGGCCTTGAACGACTGCGTGCGCTGAACTGTTTTAAAAGCAAAATTTCTAGGTATGGTGCTTGCTATAGCGCCAGCCTGAATCAGGCGACCGTGCCTGCGCCAATACATTTGGTAGGACGAATCACATGAAGACACTTTGCATTGCAGCTGCCGTCGCGGCCTTGGCCACCACCACGCCTGTGTTGGCACAGACGGCCGCGAATTCCACAGTATCGGGTGTCACCCCTGTGGTCGGCACCAAAAGCCACGGTGACATCGCTGGCAATACCGGCACCACCGGGACCGGTTCCGGAAAAGACACTGGATCAGCGGCTGCAGCCGGCTCGATTGGTGGCAACGCCAGTACCATCAGCAAGGGATCCACTTCCGTCAGTGGGTCCGGCACCATGCCTGCGAAGGCGTCGTTGAGTGGCAGCGGCAAATCGGTGAAACGGGTTCCCAACAACGGCAAGACCGTCCGCAAAGTGGATTCGTCAACTGGTTCTCAGGGCAGCAGCGCGCCCACGGCCGTGCCGGGCTCAACCAACAGCGTCAGTCCGGCTGCCAGATAGAGACCATGCTGCAGCGGTTATAGGGCCAAGCGGTCATCGCTCGGGTGGCGAACGGCGAAGCGTTCATTTTCAAACGGAGATTTCTTTATGCAATGGGTTCAATTGACGACTGGGTTGATGCTTGCATTCTTGACCGCTGCTGGGGCAGCCCAAGCGCAAGACAAGGACACCACTGCGCAGAATCCGGCGCCCGCTGGAAGCGCTGACAGCAAGGAGGCCGATCAGACCAAAGCCGGGGTCTACAAATCCGGTCCGGGCGGCATCAGGACAAGCCGTGGTCCCGCCATCGGCGGTGGTTCCGGTTCTGGCGGTCCGGCCGCGTCCGGGTCGGCCGGGAATGCCGCCGCAGGGGGCAATGCAGGCGGGGCCGGCGGCGCCGCTGCCGGTGGTGGTGCGGGTGCAGGAGCCGGCGGTGGTGCGGGCGGCGGGGGCGGGGGCGGGGGCGGTGCGGGACGATAAACACGCTGCTCGACCGCAACCTTGAGTCCGTGACACAACAAGTCCGGTGCGCTGGAAGCGGATCTGCGCTTAACGTTCAAGGGAGCTTGACGGCTCGCCAGCAACCTGAATGAATCCGCGGTGGTCGCCGGAATGGTCGATGTGCATGGCAGTCAGCGCACCGCCCCAGACACAGCCGGTATCGAGTCCAGCCAGATTTGGCCGATCAACCAGCCCTTGCCGCGACCAGTGCCCAAACGCAATGCGTGTCCCAGCGCTCTGGCGTTCGGGCACGTCGTACCACGCCGCATAGCCGGGCGGTGCGCTGGCAGCATCGTCGTGGTGCTTGAACTCCATGATGCCCTCGGCAGTGCAAAAACGCAGACGCGTCAGTCCGTTCAGGGCCACGCGAAGTCGATCTGCGCCCTGCAGATCGTCGTGCCACCGGGTTGGCTGGTTGCCGGAAATCGTTCGTAAGAACTCGCCTGCAGACGCAGCGCGCAGTGCTGTTTCAACCTCGGCCGCGAACGCAAGTGTCTGTTGCAACGTCCACTGCGGCAGCACGCCCGCATGAACCATCAGCCAGCCATGCTCATGAATGGCCAGCGGTTGACGGCGCAGCCAGTCGATGATGCTTGTGTGGTCCGGCGCCTGTAACACCGGCTGCAAGGTGTCACCCGCGCTCAGCGAGCGGGCACCGTAAGCGACACCCAACAGGTGCAAGTCGTGATTGCCAAGCAAGCAGCGTGCCGATGCGCCGTAAGCGATTACGCGACGCAACAGTTGCAGTGACTCAGGACCGCGATTGACCAGATCGCCCAACAGATAGAGCGTGTCCCGGCTGGGTGAGAAATCAATCTTGTCGAGCAGCTGCGCAAAAACGCGGTCGCAGCCTTGCAAATCGCCGATCAAGTAAAGTGCCATTTCTCTGATCCTGTTCGCTGATTCATGAATTTTCTGCTGATCGCGCTGTTGACGTTACTCAACGGCGTGTTCGCCATGTCGGAGTTGGCGCTGGCGTCGAGCCGCAAAATCCGTCTCGCGGCGCTGGCCGACAACGGCGACCAAGGCGCTCGCGCGGCGCTCAAGTTGCTTGAGGATCCCACCCAGTTTCTGTCTTCGGTGCAGGTCGGCATTACGTCGATCGGCATGTTGAACGGCATCATCGGCGAAGCTGCGTTCAGCGGGGATCTGGCGCAAGTGCTGATCGGCTGGGGGGTGCCACTCGGCGCGGCTGAGATCAGCGCCACGGCGCTGGTGGTGACAGCGATCACGTTCATCACGATCGTGCTGGGTGAACTGGTGCCCAAGCGCATCGGTCAGTTGTATCCCGAAGTCGTGGCGCGTTGGGTTGCACGGCCGATGACTTGGGTTGCACGAATTGCGAAGCCCTTCGTGCGGCTGCTCACATTGAGCACGCAGGGCATGCTCAAACTGCTGCGCATCGACAACAATGCTGCCGGCCACACCGTTACTGAAGAGGAAATCGCGGCCAGTCTGGCCGAAGGGCGTGATGCAGGCGTTATCGAAGCGCACGAACACCAAATGGTCGAGAACGTGTTCCGGCTCGATGATCGTCCGTTGTCCTCGCTGATGGTCCCGCGCGGCGATGTGCGCTGGTTCGATGCGCGCATCACCGTCAAACAAGCACTGCTTCAAGTCGGCGCACTTGCACAAGGCGGTGCGCACTCATGGTTTCCGGTTTGCCGCGGCTCGCTTGACGATGTGGTTGGCGTGATCAGCGTGGCGCAGCTGCTGCATCTGGGTCAGATGGACGAGAGCAGTTTGCTCGGTAGTCATGCGCTGCCGGCTTCGTTCATACCAGAGACCCTGAGTGGGATGGAAGTGCTCGAGCAGTTCCGCATCAAGGCAGGCCGCATGGTGTTTGTGGTCGACGAATACGGTGTCGTGCAAGGGCTGATGACGCCGCGCGACCTGCTCGAGGCCATCACCGGCGAACTGCATCCGGACACTCGGCTGGAAGCCTGGGCCACTTTGCGTGACGACGGCAACTGGCTGCTCGACGGCCTGATGCCTGTGGGTGAACTGAAGAATCGGCTGCAGATCAAGGAGTTGCCTGACGACGACCGAGGTCGCTACAACACCGTGGCTGGTCTGCTGATGTCGGTGACGGGGAATTTGCCCGCAGTGGGCGAGCAGATCGAATGTGCGGGCTGGAACTTCGAGGTGGTCGAACTCGAAGGCAAGCGCATCGACAAGGTGCTGGCGCAACCACTCGCGGGCGATCTGCACGAAGTAATGGCCGCCTGAAGCGCGCTGCAATTGAAAACGGGGAGCCGAAGCTCCCCGTTTGACTGACCAGCAGTGCTGCCGATTACCAGCGGTAGTCCGAGTTGCGGCCGTGCCAGTCGTCGATCTGCTTTTCGGCTTCATCTTGGGCGATGCCGTAGCGTTCCTGGATCTTGCCTGACAGTTGGTCGCGCTTACCATCGGCGACATTGAAGTCGTCGTCGGTCAGCTTGCCCCACTGCTCTTTCATCTTGCCTTTGAACTGTTTCCAGTTGCCTTCGATCTTGTCGTCGTTCATGCAGTGCTCCTTGCTTTGCAGTTATCAAGGTGTTCACCTTAGACTGCTGTAGTGGGTTGCACAATCGGGCAATTTGATCAAGGCGGGGTCAGCACGTTCCTACAAGGGGCATCCCGCAGCAATGCCAAATTGATTTGCTTCTGTCCGAGAGTCCGCCCCTTCATCAACCTCTTTTCGACGGCGATTTCTGCCGTCCTAACTTTATGACGCGTGTCTTCAATTTCAGCCCCGGTCCTGCAGTTTTGCCAGAAAGCGTATTGCGCCAGGCCGCCGACGAAATGCTCGACTGGCACGGCTGTGGCATGTCGGTCATGGAGATGAGCCACCGCGGGAAAGAGTTCATCGGCATCCATGCGGAAGCCGAGAGCCTGCTGCGCGAATTGCTGCATGTGCCAGCCAACTACAAAGTGCTGTTCATGCAGGGCGGGGCGATCGGCGAAAACGCCATCCTGCCGATGAACTTGCTGCGCGGGCATGCGAGCGCCGATTACGTGGACACCGGTGATTGGTCGAAAAAATCGATCAAGGAAGCAAAGAAGTACGCCAAGGTGAACGTCGCCGCAAGCGGCGAGTCCAGCCGTTTCATGAGCATCCCCAAGCAGTCTGAATGGCGGCTAGACCGTGATGCCGCGTACGTGCACATCTGCTCGAATGAAACGATCGGCGGCGTCGAATATCACTGGACGCCGCAAACCGGCGACGTGCCGTTGGTGGCCGACATGTCGTCCAACATCCTGTCGCGCCCGCTCGACGTAAGCCGGTACGGTGCGATTTACGCGGGTGCGCAAAAGAACATGGGGCCTTCGGGTCTGACGATCGTGATCGTGCGCGACGACCTGATCGGCCAGGCGTTGCCGATCACTCCGTCTGCGTTCGACTACAGGCAACAAGCCGAAAACGATTCGATGTTCAACACGCCGCCGACGTTTGCGATCTACATCGCGGGGCTCGTGTTCAAGCATCTGAAATCGCTTGGCGGGCTGGACGTCGTCGAAAAGTTGAACAAGGCCAAGGCTGCGGTGTTGTACGACTATCTCGACGGCTCATCGTTCTATGCCAATCCAGTGGCGCGGGATGACCGATCCATCATGAACGTGCCATTCACACTGGCCGACAGCAATCTGGACGAAGCGTTCCTGAAAGGCGCGCAACAGCGCGGCATGGTGCAACTGAAAGGCCACCGCTCGGTCGGCGGCATGCGCGCATCGATCTACAACGCGATGCCGATCGAGGGCGTGCAGGCGCTGGTGGCCTACATGCAGGAGTTCGAGGCCACCCGTGGCTGAGCAAGCGAGCGATCACTTCGAAGTGTTGGTGCTAAACCAGATCGCGCCGGCTGGGCTGGCGCGACTGAGCGCCGATCGCTATGCAGCCGGCAACACGTTTGAGCGGCCACAAGCGCTGCTGCTGCGATCGGCCGATCTGCACGAGCGCACGATCCCGGACTCGGTGCAGGCGATTGCACGTGCTGGCGCCGGCACCAACAACATTCCCGTTGCCGCGATGAGCGCGCGGGGCGTGCCGGTGTTCAACGCGCCCGGTGCGAACGCCAATGCGGTGAAAGAGCTGGTTTTGGCCGGCATGCTGCTGGCAGCGCGTCGGCTTCCCGATGCGCTTGCATTTGTCGCTGCACTCGACGTCGCCGCGCCAGATTTGGAACGCACGGTGGAAGACGGCAAGAAGCGCTTTGCGGGCTATGAGCTGTCCGGCCAGACGCTCGGCGTCATCGGCCTCGGCAAGATCGGCTGTCTGGTGGCCGATGCCGCAATCAAGCTCGGCATGCGCGTGCGCGGTTTTGATCCGGAGATCACGGTCGACGCCGCCTGGAGTCTGCCTTCGCAAGTACGGCGTGCTGCCAGCGTCGCCGACGTGCTGAGCGCAAGCGACTTCGTCACCTTGCATGTCCCGCTGCTGGACGCGACCCGTCACTTGGTGAACGCCGACAATTTGAGCCGGATGAAACCGCAGGCAGTGCTACTGAACTTCGCACGCGAAGGCGTGGTGGATGCAGCGGCTGTGCGCGCTGCGCTGGATTCCGGGCAACTGGGTCACTACGTATGCGACTTTCCATCGGCCGCGCTGCAGGGCTCGCCAAACGCCATTGCGCTGCCGCACCTTGGTGCATCCACAGCAGAAGCAGAAGAAAACTGCGCCGTGATGGTTGCCGACCAACTCGTCGACTACCTCGAGCACGGCAACGTCGCGAATGCGGTGAATTTTCCGGAAGTGTCTTTGGCGCGCGAATCGGCTTATCGCGTGGCAATTGCGAATTCAAATGTGCCGAACATGCTGGGTCAGATATCGACTGCGATGGCCGATGCGGGACTGAACATCCACACCATGGTGAACAAGTCGCGCGGGGATATGGCCTACACGCTGGTCGATGTGGACAGCTCGGTGCCGGGCACGGTGCTGGAGCGCCTGCGTGCGATCGACGGTGTGCTCGCGGTGCGCTATTTGCCGCAACGCGCCTGATGAGTCAGGGCATCTCGGCCCCGGCGGTCTGCACCAAGCAGGCGCTCTTGATCAGTTCGGCGGTGCGTTGTTGTCGTCGAGCTGGCCCGGCTCGTCATCAGCAGATTCTTCAAAGCTGTCGATGTAGCTGAAATACACCGAGGTGAAGAACATCGCAGCCATCAGCAGCGCGGTGGGCACCACGAGTAGCGCGGCAAGCGCAGGGCCGCCCAACGCGGCACCGAGCAAGCTGACCACGAGCCCGGCACCGATGAACACCGCGCTCCAGGCCAACCCATAGACCGTGAACGCAAGGAAATTGCGGAAGCACGCAACGATGCTGAAAAACAGGCTCTTCAAGACCGGCACCTGATTCCAGTGCACCAACGCCGGTGCGTGCCAAAACAGCAGTGACAGCGGCGCATAGAGGCCCACCACGACCAGCATGGCCGCCTGAAAAGCCGGCTGTTGCGCCGTTTCTCGTGAGATCGTCCCACCGACCAAGTACAACCGCGCGAATTCACCGCCGTCGACCAACGCCGACAGCCCCATCACGATCAGAAAGCCAAGCGCATAGAGCGCACCCAGAATCCACATCGCGCGCATCTGATCGCGCCCGGCCCGGAATGCGGTAACCAAGATCGCCGGCATCGGAAACTTGCCACGCGCGGCTTCCCGAGTCGCAGCCATCAGACCGAGCGTGGCCGCCGGCAGCAACGCGAGCGACAAGGCGGGGCCAACGAACGGCACCAGGCTGACCAGTGAGATCGCTGCCATGAACAGAAAAAACAGCCCGCTGAGTGCTAGCGGCTGCGCAAAGAATGTCTTGATGCCCAGCCGCACCCAGGTGACGCCGGTACCCGCCGGTACGATCTTCAGCTTCACGCGCGTGCACTCAATCGGCCATCGGGCGCCGTCGCGACACGCGCGCGCAACACGCGTTCAAAGTGGGCGGGATCGTGCGGGACCAGGATCGCCGCCTCCCGCGGCAGGTGCAGGTCCCAAAGCCGGGACACCCAGAAACGCAGCGCAGCGGCCCTCAGCATCGAGCCCAGCAGTCTGGATTCGCAAGCCTCAAGCGGTCGAACCGACTGATAAGCCGCAAGCAGCCGCTCGGCGCGCTCGTGGTCGGGTAGACCGGTCGGCAAGTCAACCGCCCAGTCATTCATGCACACGGCGAGGTCGAACAGCCAGTTGTCCACGCCAGCGAAATAGAAGTCAAACACGCCGGTGAGTCGTCCATCGGTGAACAGCACGTTGTCCCGAAACAGGTCGGCATGCACCGGGCCGCGTGGCAGATCGGCATGTTCATCGGTTGCAGCGATCTGGTTCTGCCACGCCAATTCGTCGCGCAGCAACTGCGCCTGGGCTGGCGTAAGAAATGGCAACACCACGGGCACGGTGCGGTTCCACCATTCGAGACCGCGCAGGTTGGGCTGTCGCATGGAAAAATCCCGGGCGGCCAGATGCATGCGAGCCAGCAGTTCGCCGACTGCTTCGCAATGTGCGGCAGTCGGTGCCAGATCGCTTGCGCCGTCGAGCCGGTTCACCACGCACGCGGGCTTGCCGCTCAACGTGTGCAGCAGCCGGCCATCGTGTGCGGCGACTGGTTCAGGCGCGGGAATATCGCGTCGCGCGAGGTGCTGCATCAAGTGAAGGTAGAACGGCAACTGCGCATCGGTCAACCGCTCAAACAATGTCAGTACGTATTCACCGCGCGTGGTCGTCAAGAAGTAGTTGGTGTTTTCGATGCCGCCCTGGATGCCGCGCAAGTCGCGCAATTCGCCCAGCGCGAGCGTCTGCAGCAGCCCGCGCGCATCGGCCGCAGAAACCTCGGTGTAGACCGCCACAGTGTCGTTGTCCTTACCTGACCGGATTTGATTGTGCGGGCGTAAAAGTCGATTTCGAGAAGCCGCGTCAGAAGCCGAACACGTTCCAGACGCGCTGACCGCTGGTCCCGACGCCGCTGTTGTCACGGCCCACCTCGAGCCGTTGGCGGGCGGCATCGCGCGGTACCACCTGATACTCGGGCGCACCGAATTTGGGCTGCACCTTGATGCTTTGCGTCTCGCCGCCGTAGCGCAATTCGTCAATGCGCGTGCCGTCGTCTTCAATGCGAATGCGTTCGATCTTTTTCTCGGGTTTGCTCTGCACCGCGTCCGATCCGTCCGGCGATGCCGCAACCGCGTCGGTCGCAGCGGGTTGCTGGGCTTGCGCCGACAGACTGGCCAGGCCAGACGCAATCGCGAACAGCACGGACAACGCCGCGATGACGGGAGAAAAGCCGGACGAGGAGGTGTACATCGGGGCATTGTAGGTGCGCACGCCAACCGCTCGGCCGCAGGCAAAATGCCCCGTCATGAACGCGCCCAAGACCCCATCCAAGCCAGATTCGAAAACCTTGTTGCTGGTGGACGGCTCCAGTTATCTGTACCGGGCCTTCCATGCTGGCGGTGACTGGAGCACCACGCTGGCCGACGGCAGCACACAGCCGACAGGTGCGATCCGCATCCTGATCTCGATGATGCAAAGCTTGCGCCGCGACGTGCCTGCGCATTACGGCGTCTGCGTATTCGATGCGCCGGGGCCGACCTTCCGTGACGCCCTGTATCCGCAGTACAAAGCCACGCGCACGGCGATGCCGCCCGACTTGGCTCGTCAGATCGAGCCGATCCACGAGGCGGTGCGGCTGCTGGGCTGGACCGTGCTGTCGGTGCCCGAAGTCGAGGCCGACGACGTGATCGGAACGCTTGCGGCGGCAGCGGCGAAGCTGGGCACTCACGTGGTCGTCTCCAGCGGCGACAAGGACCTGGCCCAACTCGTGGACGAACACATCACGATCATCGACACGATGAACGGCAAGCGCCGCGACGTGGCCGGAGTCGAGGCCGAGTTCGGTGTGCCACCTAGCCTGATGCTGGACTATCAGACGTTGGTGGGCGACACGGTCGACAACGTGCCGGGTGTCGACAAGGTCGGTCCGAAAACCGCTGCCAAGTGGCTGAAGGAATACGGCTCGCTCGACCAGTTGATGCAGCGAGCGTCCGAGATCAAGGGCGCTGCGGGCCAGAATCTGCGCAATGCGGCCGCCTGGCTGCCGAAAGGCCGGGAACTGCTGAAGATCCGTACCGATTGCGATCTGGCCGCTTATGTAACGAGTCTGCCTGCTCTGGATTTTGTAGCGTTGAAAGAAGCAGACACGGGCGCATTGGCCGATTTTTACGAAAAGTTCGGCTTCAAGAGCCTGCGCAAGTCCCTGACCGTGCCCGGCGATGCGAACGCGGGCGACACCGCCGCTGGCTCCGGGTGGGTAGAACCCGCCGCTGCTGCGCCGCGCGAGGTCGAGGTGCGCTATGAAACCATCCTCGACTGGACCGCGTTCGACCGGTGGCTTGCACGCATCGAGGCCGCCGACCTCGTTGCGATCGACACCGAGACCACGTCGCTCGATGCGATGCAGGCCGACATCGTGGGCTTGAGCTTCAGCATCGTGCCGGGCGAGGCGGCTTACATCCCGCTGACGCATGACTATGCAGACGCGCCTGCGCAACTGCCGCGGGGTGAAGTGCTCGCCAGGCTGACGCCGTGGTTGACCGACCCGACAAAGAAGAAACTCGGCCAGCACGTCAAATACGACCGCCACGTCATCGCGAACCACGGCATCGAAGTGAAGGGTTACGCGCACGACACGATGCTGCAAAGCTATGTGCTCGAAGTGCACAAGCCGCACGGGCTGTCGAGCTTGGCCGAGCGTCACCTGGGCCGCAGCGGCATCACGTACGAGCAGATTTGCGGCAAGGGTGCGAGCCAGATCTCGTTTTCGCAAGTGGCGATCGAGCAGGCGGCCGAGTATTCGGCCGAGGACTCGGACCAGACGCTCGACGTGCACCGCGTGCTATGGCCGCAGATCGAAGCGAACGAGAAATTGCGCTTCATCTATGCGCTCGAGATGGAGACCAGCGAGACGCTTTACCGGATCGAACGCAACGGCGTGCTGATCGACGGTGCGTTGCTGGTCGCGCAAAGCCATGAGTTGGGCCAGCGCATTATGGAACTCGAACGCGAGGCGCACGAGTTGGCAGGGCAGCCGTTCAATCTCGGCAGTCCAAAACAGATCGGTGAGATCTTTTTTACCAAGCTTGGGCTGCCGATCGTGAAGAAGACCCCATCCGGCGCGCCCAGCACGGACGAGGAAGTGCTCGAAAAGCTTGCGGAAGACTACCCGCTGCCGGCTCGCATACTCGAACACCGCAGCCTGGCCAAGCTCAAGGGCACCTACACCGACAAGTTGGCGCAGCTGGCGCAGCCGAGCACTGGCCGGGTGCATACGCATTACGCGCAGGCCGTGACGGTGACGGGCCGGCTGTCGAGCAACGATCCGAACCTGCAGAACATTCCAATTCGTACGAAGGAGGGCCGCCGAATCCGCGAGGCTTTCGTCGCAGGGCCCGGCAACAAAATTGCGAGCGCAGACTACAGCCAGATCGAGCTGCGCATCATGGCGCACATCAGCGGCGACGAGGCCTTGCTCGGTGCGTTCCGCGACCGGCTCGACGTGCACCGCGCAACCGCCGCAGAGGTGTTCTCAGTGCCGCTCGACCAAGTTTCCGCCGAGCAGCGCCGCTACGCAAAGACGATCAACTTCGGCCTCATCTACGGCATGAGCAGCTTTGGGCTGGCACGTGCGCTGGACATTGACACGGCGGCCGCAAAAAACTACATCGACCGCTACTTCCAACGTTTCTCAGGCGTCAAGCGATATATGGACGAGACCCGTCGCGCGGCCAAGAAAAATGGCTACGTGGAAACCGCGTTCGGCCGCCGCCTGGTGCTGCCCGAGATCAATTCGCCGAACGGCCCGCGCCGCGCAGGCGCCGAGCGGCTGGCGATCAACGCGCCGATGCAGGGCACCGCGGCGGACCTGATCAAGCTGAGCATGAATGCGGTGCAAAAAGTGCTTGACGACGAGCAACGGGCCACCAAGATGATCATGCAGGTGCACGACGAACTCGTGTTCGAAGTGCCGGACGCCGAACTTAACTGGCTGGTCGATACAGTGCCACGTCTGATGGCCGGCGTGGCCGATCTCGAGGTACCGCTGCTGGCCGAGATCGGCAGTGGGCCCAATTGGGAGCAGGCACACTGAGCGCCGTTGCTGCCTCTCGACTATTTGGCTGAAACGGGTAGCATTCGCAACCGACCGGCCGGCACCTCCCGCCACTGGGCACCGTACTCACTCAAGGATCCGTTCGATGAAAACCAAAGCCGCCGTGGCGTGGAAAGCAGGCCAACCGCTGACGATCGAGACCGTCGATCTGGAAGGTCCGAAAGCCGGCGAAGTGCTGGTCGAGATCAAGGCCACCGGCATCTGCCACACCGACTACTACACGCTGTCCGGTGCCGATCCGGAAGGGCTGTTCCCGGCAATCCTGGGCCATGAAGGCGCCGGCATCGTGGTGGATGTCGGCCCGGGAGTCACAACACTGAAGAAGGGCGATCACGTCATTCCGCTCTACACACCGGAATGCCGCCATTGCAAGTTCTGCCTGTCGCGCAAGACCAACCTGTGCCAGTTGATCCGCGGCACGCAGGGCAAAGGCTTGATGCCCGATGCGACCAGCCGTTTCAGCCTCGACGGCAAGCCAATCCTGCACTACATGGGTACCAGCACGTTCAGCAACTTCACGGTCGTCCCGGAGATTGCGCTGGCCAAGATTCGCGAAGACGCGCCGTTCGACAAGGTTTGCTACATCGGCTGCGGCGTCACCACCGGCATCGGCGCAGTGCTCTTCACGGCCCATGTGGAGACGGGTGCCAATGTTGTTGTGTTCGGGCTTGGCGGTATTGGCCTGAACGTGATTCAGGGCGCAAAGATGGTCGGTGCCGGCAAGATCATCGGTGTTGATCTGAACCCGGACCGTGAGGCGATGGCGCGGCAGTTCGGCATGACGCACTTCCTGAATCCGAAAGAGAATGAGAACATCGTCGACGCGATCGTTCAGTTGACCGACGGCGGCGCCGACTACAGCTTCGAATGCATCGGTAACACCAAGGTGATGCGCCAAGCGCTCGAATGCACGCATAAGGGCTGGGGCCAGAGCATCATCATCGGCGTGGCAGAAGCAGGCGCGGAGATCAGCACGCGGCCGTTTCAGCTCGTGACCGGGCGGCAGTGGAAGGGCAGCGCATTCGGCGGCGCCCGCGGCCGCACCGACGTGCCGAAGATCGTGGACTGGTACATGGAGGGCAAGATCGACATCGATTCCCTGATCACGCACACCATGCCGCTCGAAGACATCAACGAAGGGTTTGAACTGATGAAGCGCGGGGAGTCGATCCGCGGCGTCGTGTTGTACTGAAATGCCGGGGGGTTCGATAGCGAGTCCCTTACCAAATTTCCGCGGCTTTCTGCGGGCGGTGTGCGGCCGATTCCGTACGTGAAGCGTCGATTGAACAAACGATTTAAGGAGACTAAGACATGGCACTCGCAGATCTGCATCCCACACTGGCTAGCGGCAACCGGCAAGCCACACCGGATTTCAGCGGCGGCACGCTCAAATGCCATTGCAAGCAGGACCAGGTGGAGGTGCGCGTCGACACCCAGGTCGCACATAACCATGCTTGTGGCTGCACCAAATGCTGGAAGCCCGACAACGCGGTGCTCTCGATCGTCGGCGTCGCGCCGCGCGACAAGGTGAAGGTGACCGCGCACGAGGAAAAACTGCAGGTGGTCGATCCGAAAGCAGCGATTCAGCGCCATGCGTGCAAGGCATGCGGCGTACACATGTTTGGCCGCATCGAGAACAAGGATCATCCGTTCTACGGCCTCGACTTCATCCACACCGAGTTGTCTGAAGACAGCGGGTGGCAAGGGCCGCAATTCGCCGCTTTTGTATCGTCTGCGATCGAAGGCGGGACGGCGCCGGAACGCATGGACGGCATTCGCAAGGAGTTGCGCGACGCAGGGATTGAGCCTTACGACTGCCTGTCACCGGCGCTGATGGACGCCATCGCGACGCATGTCGCGAAGTCCAACAAAGCCGCATCGCCGGTTAACCCTGATATGGCTCCGGCCAAGGGCTAACGTTGTTTTAGGAAGACGCCGCTGCTGCCTTGGCCCGGCGGTGGCGCGTCAGACTTCCTTGGTGTCGAACATCAGCAGTTCGACGCCGGCTTGGGCGAAGTTGCCCAGATCATCGGCGGTCGCCTTGCCTTCAGGCGTCCCCAACGCCTGCTGGATGGCTGCAAGCGAATCGAAACCCAGCACGGCAACCAAGTAGTAAGGCGAATCGCCGTCACCGGAGGCCACTGGCCCGGTGCTGACTTCATAACTGCGCAACCCGGGAAGCTTTTTCGCTGTGGGAATGTGGGTGGACGTGTAGTGGGAGTCGAAGGCCGAAGCATCTGCGGGCTTCTTGTAGAGTGCAACGAGTTTTGCCATGGGGAGAATCTCCTGGTTGGTGTTGAGATGGGCGCAGGTTCAATGTAACCCAGCGTGATGAAAAGGCGTAACGTCGTTGTAGGCGGGGGACTGTCAGAACCCCTTAGGTTGCCTGGCACGCAGCATCCATTGCACTGGGCGCAGCAGTAACAAAGCGAACGCCAGTAAGGCCAGCCAGACATGCGCATCGACCCTCGCCGGGCCGGGACGCGCCATTGGAGGCGCCGTCATCGCTTGCTCCAGCGCTTCCTGCGAAACCATCCGATGAAAAGCCATACCAGCATCGCTGGCCAGCAGGCGCAGGTAACTCTCATGCAGCGCTGACAAATGTTCCGTGCCCGCGCCAGAGGCGCCAGCACGGCCAGACTCGGGATAGCGCGGATCGGTCTGCAGCACGTCGTCCGCACCCCAGAAACCGAGCGGACGGCCGTCCGGGTCGATCTTCGGAATTCTCGATGGCAACGCGTCGCCGACGCCCACCACGAGCCCCATCACCTCCCCAGGCTCGTCGTCGAAGGAGCGGCGATGGCGTGGGTCGATCGGCGGCGCCTCCTGGCCGTCGGTGACGAATACGAGCGACGGCCTGTCCGGCAGTTGCCGCGCAATGCCGATCGCACTGTGCAGGCCCTTGGCAATCTCGCTGTTGCCCGACCAGGCCATGCGCGAGCCGATGCCGTCGAGGGTCGAACGCAGCTCGCTCAGGTTTGCGCAGACATCGATCGGCGCAAGCAGCAGCAACGAGCGGTACTCGGTGAAGATCGCCCAACCGACCTTGGAGCCGCACGGCAGCCGCAGCAGCGACTGGCGCAGCGCATGCTTGGCATAAGCCAGCCGCGACACCGGTTTACCGTCCAGCCGCATGTCGGTCACGCCCATGCTTTGCGTCACGTCGAGCACGATCACGTGGTCGAACAGCGGGCGCTCCAGCATCAAGCCTGGATTCAGCAGCGCTGCAGCCAGCGCCAACACTGCGCAGCCGAGCAGCCAGCGATCCGACTCGCTGCGCCACGAGGCGCGCAACCGATGCCCGACGTTCACGGCAGCCCCGGCGAGTAACCGCGCATGGTGGTCGCCGCGCGCTCGGCCTTGGGCTGGGGTTCGGCGGTGGCCGGCTCCTGTTCGTCGGGGTCCGGCAGCAGCCGCTGCGCGCGCTCGAGGTTGTAGCGCGCATCCCACTGCTGCGGATCGACGCGCAGCACTTCACGGTAAATTTCCTTGGCCAACTCGATCAGCGCGATCGCCTTGCCGGGCTCGATGCCGGCGCGCACCGAGATCGCTTCACGCATCAGCAGGTTCGCGCTGTTGAAGCGGGCAGCCTGGCCCAGCGGCGAGTCACCCTCCAAGCGCCGATATCGGCGCAGCGCCTCTTGCCCGCCGCCGCTGGCCGCCAAAGCGTGCGCCTGCGCAAACCGCACCTGCAGCGGCAAATCGTCGCCGTCTGCAGGGAACTGGCCCGAAGCGATGGCGTTGTTCCAGCGCTGCTCGCGCCAGAGCAGCGTGCCGTCTACGGTCGCCGCCAAGGCGACCAGCGCGAGCAGCAGCAGCACGGTGCGGGTGGCCCATCGGCCGCTCATATCCATCGTCGGATCTCCACAAGGTTGGCCGCGAGCAGCAGCAAGACGCAGCCGAGCGCTACGCCCACGCAGAGCGGCCACCCATCGCGCCGCGGTAGCGTGTCCTGATATGCGATTGGCAGGTTTTCCAGGCGGCTGACCGAGTCGAGCGCTTCTTGCAGGCTTTCTGAGTTGCCGGCTTCGTAAGCGTGGTACGCGGTGCCGATCGAGCCGAGGAACTGGTTCAATGCGTACTCCGGCACGGCGTCGACGTTCTGCTGGGCCTCGCCGGCTTCCAGCATCAGCCCGGGGCTGTTGCCCGAGCGCAAGTAAATCCAGTAGATCGCGACCCGGTATTTGCGCGCCAGATAAGTCACCCGTTCCTTCGCGTCCGTATCGAGCCGGTCGCCGCCGTCAGACACCAGCATCACGATGCGCGAGCCGGTATACGGCCGATCCCTAAACAGCGACAGCGCCGACTGCAGCGCCAGGCCGATGTTGGTCTCGGACAGGCCGCGCCCGATGTCGGCCGCCGCAATGGCCGCCTGGATCGCCTCCTGCTTCTGCGTAAACGCTAGCACCGGCACCGGCAACGTGCTGAACACGATCATTGCGATCCGATCGTCGGGGCGTCGGGCTGCGAACTCGGACAGCAACTGCCGGGCTACCTTGCCTTTCGAATTGCGCAGGCGCCCAGGTGCCAGGCTTGTGTAGTACTCGATCGCCTCCGGGCCGGTGCCCTTCGGTTCCGACCTGGCAGGACGCGAGCCGGCGAAACCCTGATCCATGCTGTGGCTGCGGTCGAGCGCCAGTACGATCTCGGCACCTGTGCCGACGCGCTCGACCGTGTACTCGGGCCGATAGGGACCGGCCAAGCCGATGATCAGGGCTGCCAGCGCCAGCGCGCCGACGCTGCGCAGCGCCCAATCCAGCAGGCCTGAGAGCCGATCGGGCGGTTGTAGCAGCGCCCAGGTGTTGCTCATTGCCCGGTCGTGCCGTGCGATCAGCGGCAGCAAGGCCAGCGGCAACAGCCACAGCAGCCAGGGATGGTCCAGGCTCATCGGCAGGCTATAACGCGCTTCATGCGGCGCCCCGCTCGGCGTCGCGGCAACACCGGCAGAACTCCATAAGCCAGGCTTGGTCCTGGTCGGAGGGAGCGCTGCCACTGAAATGCGCCGCGCGCGATTTGCCGAAGAACACGACCAGGTCGCTGCGCAGCGGCTTGAAGCGCGGGTGCGACGCGAGGAATGGATGGATGCCCGACTCGAACAGCACCGCGCCCCAGGTCCGGTTCAATGCCTCGTGAATGGCCTTGAAAGCACGCTGCTGCTGAGCCTGCGGACTGGCAGACGTCGAGCGCCGCAGTCCACGCCATGCGGACGTGAACGGCCGATGCGATCGGTTCCACCAGGGCAGGCCGATGTAGACATGAACAAGGTAGGCAATGAGCAGCAGCAGTGCGCCGCCACATACCATCAGGCCCAGTCGTGCGGGCGCTGTGTCAATCAGCATCGGTGCCGCATCGGGCCGCAGTTCCCCAAGCCCACGCCGCATCTCCGGATCGACCGGGGTCAATGGCGACACCGTCACCGGCCATGCCTCGATCCGGATCTCTTGTTCGCGCGTCTGGCCTGTGAAGCGCAACTTGAACGCCGGCATCTCCAGCACGCGACTCGCGCTTGGTGACAGAAACACCTGGTAGCGCAGCATCAGTTCTTCGCGTCGCCCGCCGGACTCAGCGCTGCTGCGCCGGCTCACGCTGCGCAGTTCGAGTGCGCTGCCGCGCACACCGGCCCGCGGCAGGCTGGCGCCTTCGAGCACGAGCCCGTTTCCCGCTTGCACCGTCACGCTTCGCTCCACGATGTCGCC
The DNA here is from genome assembly GCA_038200275.1 of Burkholderiales bacterium. Classification (GTDB taxonomy): domain Bacteria; phylum Pseudomonadota; class Gammaproteobacteria; order Burkholderiales; family Burkholderiaceae_C; genus JBBPYC01. Next base: position 72,174 of record JBBPYC010000048.1, on the reverse strand, counting down.
GATCTGCCAGCCGAACGCGCGGGGTTCGGTCGTCGTGGCGTCGAGCCGTGGTGGCGGTGATGCGGCGCGTGCGGTGGTGGCCAGCAGCGCAAGCAAAGTCAAACCGATCGCCACGACGGCACGCAGCCGGCGCATGTGCATCGACAGGCTAAGCATGAAAGTGCCGCGTGACCGCATCGGCGTCGAAACCGTTTTCGATAAACAGCGGCCGCAGCCGATGCGCATGGAATGCCTGCAACAGCATCCCTCGGTGCTTTTGCAACGCAGCCAGCCAGCGTTGACGTAACGCCGGGCGCCACCAGACCAACGTCCGGCGGCCGGTTTCCGGGTCGACCGCACGCAGCAAGCCTTGACGCGTCATCGATGCAAACTCGAGCCGCTCCCAGAGCACGACAGGCACCACGTTGTGCCGAGCCAGCGATGCGAGCACGCCTTCGACGACCGGCAGCGGCAGGTGGAAGTCGGACACGAGAAAGATCAGGGACCGCTGCCGACCCAGATGTCGGAACGCCGACGCAAGCGCATCGGCCGACTTGCCATTCAGCTGCAACGTGCGCAGCCTCGCAGCCAGTGCAGCGCCCGCGCCGCGCATCCGCGTGGGCAGCAACAGCAGGTCCTGGCGGACCTTGTCATCGCACCCGATGAAGCCGAAGCTGTCACCGGTGCGCCAGGCCGACAACGCGAGGCTGTCTGCGAAGTCGGCCAACACGTCGAGCTTGCGGCGCTGGCCGGCAAAGCGCATCGACGCCGACAGATCGGCCACCAACATCACAGGGATGGCCTTGCGCTGGCTGTGAACGCGCACGATCCAGCCACCGAATGGGTCGCGCAGGCTCGCGTGCAGGTCGAGCCGGCGCGGGTCCGGCACATCGAGGAGCGGCGCATGGCCGCGGAACTCGAAACCGCTGTCGCCGCGCGTGCTCTTGTGATGGCCTGGGAAATGGCCAAGCACCGGCGCATCGACCCGGTAGTGCAGTTCGCGGACGGCCTGCGGCAGCGTCACGGCACCGCCACGCCATCCAGAATCCCACGCATCAGCGGGCCAGCAATCTCGTGTCGGCGCATTTCGTGGACCGGCTGGAAGCAGAGCCGATGCGCGATCGTCTCCGTGAATACCGCTTGCACATCTTCCGGCGTGACCCAATCGCGGTCGTCAAGCCAGGCCGCAACGCGCGCTGCCCTGAGCAGCAGGCTCATACCGCGCGGACTTGCGCCCGCGAGCATCAGCCCTTGCACATCCACGTCCGGTAGCCGCACGCCGTAGCGGGCGGGATCTGCGGTCGCGCGCCATAGGTTCAATGCGTACACCTGAAGCGTCTCGGACGCTTGTACGCGGCGCTGGATCAAGGCAGCCACTTGATCGAGTTCCCGGTAGGGCACCAGCGCGTCGGCAAGCTCCGAGATCAGCCGATCGGTGTCGTGGAAACGCGGCTCGAACATCAGCTGGCGTCGCTCGTCATCGGCCTCGGGCGCGTCGATCGTCAACTCCATCATGAAGCGGTCCCGCGCCGCAGCAGAGATCTCGAACGTCTCTTCGCGCTCGACCCGATTGCGGTCGGCGAACACGAGCAGGTGTGGAAAGCGATACTCGCGGTTGAACGCCGTCACACTGCGCTCGGCCATCACGCGCAGCAGCAGCGAGTGGACTTGCGGACGCGCTCGGTTGATCTCATTGAAGAAGAAGATAGCCAGTTTTTCACCGTGCTTCAGCAACGGCCCGGCCTCGACTGCCGGCTTGCCTTCAGCGCTGATGTACGTGTAGTAGATCAGGTCGTTCGGCATCAGGTCGATCGTGCCTTCAGTGCGCGCGAATGCGCCTCCGAGCACATGGGCAACCGCGCGCAGCAATGTCGTCTTGCCGACGCCTACATCGCCTTGCAACAGCACGTGGCCGCGCGAAAATACGGCTGTGATGATCAGGTGGATCGCTCGTGCTTGTCCGATCACGGACTTGCCGACCTCAGTCTCAAGTTGCAATGCACGCCCGCGCCAATCGCTCAGCGTTGAATCACTTCGATCCATTCAAGATCCTCCAGAATCGGCCGCAGTATGCGCCAGACGGTACGCGTTGGACGTGTTGAAGGTTGCAGACAAAACTCGTAGTGAGAGCAGGGTCGATGTGGTTCGACACCGGTTGAAAAAAATAGCGGTGGACTCAACCAAGAGCAAGGGTTTTTCCTAAGCATCAATTGCCTGAACACGCATAAAAAGTGACATGCAAAGATCGGGCGGCAAGCGGGTTTGACTGGGCTGCGTCGCTACGGATTCATGAGCGGCTTTGGCTGCTGCGATTCGGCTTTGCCTGAGGTGTTTGATTTTTCCAAAGCAAGGGGATTTTTGATGCGAATGACAGGACGTTTTGATAACCGCTCATGGCGCCTCCTCGGCGTGGCATTGCTCGCGGCACCCGGCTTGGCTGCGGCCAATGACGATGTTGAGAAGAACATCGCGAACCCGAAGAATTGGGCGATGCAGGCCGGTGGCATGTCCAACCAGCGCTATAGCCAGCTTAATCAGATCAACAAGGACAACGTCGGCAAGCTGCAGGTGGCTTGGACGTTTTCCACTGGCGTGCTGCGCGGCCATGAAGGCTCTCCGCTCGTGATCGACGGCATGATGTACTTGGTCTCCCCGTTCCCGAACAAGGTGTTCGCGATCGATCTGGATACTAAGAAGATCGTCTGGAAATACGAGCCCAAGCAGGACCCGGCGGTGATCCCGCAGATGTGCTGCGATACCGTAAACCGCGGCGTTGCCTATGCCGAAGGCAAGGTCTTCATGCAGCAGGCCGACAGCACACTAGTTGCGCTCGACGCGAAGACCGGCAAAGTCGTCTGGACCGTGAAGAACGGCGATCCGAAGAGCGGCGCAGTCAACACCAACGCGCCGCACATCTTCAAGGACAAGGTGATTACCGGCATCAGCGGCGGCGAGTGGGGCGTGCGTGGCTTCATCGTCGCCTACAACATCAAGGACGGCAAGCAGGCCTGGAAAGGCTACAGCGTAGGCCCCGACGCTGAAATGCTGATGGACCCGGAGAAGACGATGACCTGGACCGACGGCAAGATGGCGCCGGTTGGCAAGGACTCGTCGCTCAAGACTTGGAAAGGAGACCAGTGGAAGATCGGCGGCGGAACGACCTGGGGCTGGTTCAGCTATGACAAGGCCGCCAACCTGATGTACTACGGCACCGGCAACCCGTCGACCTGGAACCCCGCGCAACGGCCCGGCGACAACAAGTGGTCGATGACGATCTTCGCGCGGGACGTGGACACCGGCATGGCCAAGTGGGTCTATCAGATGACGCCGTTTGACCAGTGGGACTATGACGGCGTGAACGAGATGATCCTGGCCGACATCGACGTGAAGGGCAAGCCGACCAAGGCGCTGGTCCACTTCGACCGCAACGGTTTCGGCTACACGATGGACCGCATCACGGGTGAGTTGCTGGTCGCCGAGAAGTACGACCCGACAGTAAACTGGGCAACGAACGTGGACATGAAGTCCGGTCGTCCGCAGGTGGTTGACAAGTATTCGACTGCGGTGCAAGGGCCGGACGTCAACACCAAGGGGATCTGCCCGGCCGCACTCGGAACGAAAGACCAGCAGCCGGCCTCGTTCGACCCGCAGACCAAGCTGTTCTACGTGCCGACGAATCACGTCTGCATGGACTACGAGCCGTTCAAGGTCGAATACACCGCTGGCCAGCCGTATGTCGGTGCCACGTTGTCGATGTATCCGGCCGTGGGCAGTCACGGCGGCATGGGCAACTTCATCGCGTGGAACGCTGGCACCGGCAAGATCGAGCAGACGCACCCCGAGAAGTTCTCGGTCTGGAGCGGCGTGCTGAACACGGCCGGTGGCTTGTCGTGCTACGGCACGCTTGAGGGCTACATGAAATGCGTGGACAACAAGGACATCAACAAGGAGCTGTTCACCTTCAAGACGCCCTCCGGCATCATCGGCAACGTGTTCACCTATGAACACAAGGGTAAGCAGTTCATGGGCGTGTTCTCAGGCATCGGCGGCTGGGCCGGCATCGGGATGGCGGCGGGCCTTGAAAAAGACCAGGACGGCCTGGGCGCGGTGGGGGGCTACAAGGAGTTGGCTCAGTACACCGAACTGGGCGGTTCGCTGACGGTGTTCGCGTTGCCGGGAAATTGAAGACGGGACGCGATACCCGAGCGTGACGGCCGGTTGGCCGCAGCCAGTGTTTGCGCTGATTGAGATCCGCGCATCCACAGGGCGCAGTCTGGGAGACGGCAGCCGGGTCGGTGCCGTCTCCCTTATTTCGTTACCGGTTCCGCATCCTGAACCTGACCCAATTGGTCCTTTGCGGCATCTGAAAATATTTAAAGCATGAAGAAGAGTTTCAACTTGGCGTTGGGCAGCGTCTGCGTAGTCGGCTTGCTCACGACAATGCTCACTGGCCCAGCTTTGGCGCAGGACAAACCTGAGCAGCGCACTGAGCTGCGCGTCTGCCAGGATCCGAACAATCTTCCTTTCTCGAACTTGGCTGCAGAAGGCATCGAAAACCGGATAGCTGCCTTGTTTGGCGCCGCTCTTGGCCTGCCGGTCACCTACTATTCATTTCCGCAACGGCTCGCATTCATTCGCAACACGTTGAAATTCAAGCTCCCTGGGCAGGATTACCCGTGCGACATCGTCATGGGCGTGCCTGAGGGTTTCGATCAAGTGGCGGTCAGCAAACCTTACTATCACTCGACCTATGCGTTGGTGTTTCCGAAGGGCCGCGGGATGGACAGTGTCGCTTCGGGTGCTGATTTTCTGCAGCTCGATCCGGCCAAGCTCAAGGCATTGCGCATCGGCATTTACGACCGATCGCCTGCCTCCGACTGGCTCGTGAAGCATAAGCTGGTCGACCAGGGGGTGCCCTACCGGACCATGAATGCGGACCCAGCGCAATATCCGGGTGAGATCATTGAAAAAGATCTCGCCGAGGGCAAGCTTGATGTGGCAATCGTCTGGGGCCCAATCGCAGGTTATTTTGCGCAGCGCGTAAAGAACGTAGCGCTGGCGGTCGTTCCATTGAAGTCGGAGACGGGGGTTCAATTTGATTATTCGATCGCGATGGGCGTGCGTTACGGAGAGCGCCCATGGTTGCAGCAGGTCAATCAGCTGATTGAGACCAAGCACGATGAGATCGACGCGATTCTTAAAGAGTTTGGCGTGCCTATCGTCGATGCCTCATTTGAAGCACCCAAGCCGTAGTAAATGAGCTCTTGTGCGTCCACCCTTTGGAGGTTCCTGGTCTTTGCGCTGCTCCCATGGTTGATCAGCTGGCCGATTTCTGCCAAGGCAGAGATCGAGAGATCGCAGCTGATTGCGCTTGGCGCCAGCGTCGTCAAGATCGAAGCCGAGCGCGCACAGGGCGGCTACTCGCTAGGTTCCGGTGTGGTGATCGCTGCGGACCGCGTTGTTACTAACTGCCATGTCACGCGCGACGCTGAGCGCGTCTACATCCTGCGTGGTGGCGACCGTCGCCCGGTAGTTGCGCAACTGCGCGATTCGGAGCATGACCTGTGCGTTTTGCGTGTACCGCGACTCGAAGCACCCGTTGCTCGGATTTCAAATCCAGGCCAGCTCGTGCTGGGCCAGCCCGTCGAGGCGCTGGGCTATACCGGCGGGCTCAACATCCAGTACAGCAGCGGAGCAGTGATCGCGCTGCATCGACTCGATGGCGGCCAGGTAATCCAGAGCAGCAATTGGTTCAACTCCGGCGCCAGCGGCGGCGGTCTGTTCGATGCCTCACAGGCGTTGGTGGGCATCCTGACCTTCAGACTGCGAGGCGGAGAACGGCATTACTTCGCGGCCCCTGCGGCATGGCTCATCGGCTTGAGCGACGCTGCGGACGACCAATTTGTTGCGGTGGCACCAGATCGGTCCGGGCAGCTGCCTTACTGGCAGCGGCCGGCTGCCAATCAACCGCGCTTCCTGCGCGCAGGGTCGATGGAGCGGGATAAGCGCTGGCCCGAGCTGCAGGAACTGGCGGAGCAATGGACGCATGACGACATACGTGATCCAGAGCCCTGGTATCTCCTTGGGCTGGCCCTTTCGCAAATGGACCGCCTACCGCCAGCACGACAGGCGCTCGCGTGTTCCCTCGCGATCCAGCCTGACGGGATCGAAGCACGGACTCTGCTTGACCACTTGGCAAGCACAGACGCTGCACCGACGCGCATCAACCTCGATACACAGACCTGTGCGGTAAGCACCAATGGCGGGACTGCTAGATGAGCAAATTTTTGCGGTGTGGTCAGATCGGCCGGCGAGCGTGCCTGCTGGGTGGCTTCTTGCTGTCCGTATGTTTGTCAGGTCAAGCTGCGAATGATTTCTCCGTGGCCGAGCAGGCGCTTTTCATGGAGGATCACCTTGCAGCAATCAAGCCGCCCGTCACCTTGCACTACGACTTCAAGAAACGCGGCAGCCTGGAGTCATCATTTGACGACAGCGTTGACGTAACGTTGACCGCGCAAGACGACGGCACGTGCTGCCGCGCGACGTCACGGTTCCTGGACGGCGCTCGAAAAGCGCCACAACCCGACATCGAGGGCCTGCGTGGCAACCCGGTCATCCTGTACTTTCTGGAGCGCGACATCCAGGAAATGCAGCGCCTCACCAAGGGTCAGCCGAACTATTTCCGTACTCGCATCCGAATGTCTGTGTACCAATCCGCTGCAATTCGCTCGATCGAACTGCCTTATCTTGGCGACCTGGTGAATGTGCGCGAGATCACCATCACGCCGTATCAGGATGACCCCCTGCGCAACCGGTTCGAGCGGTTCGCGAACAAGCGGTACATCTTTCGACTGTCGTCTGATGTGCCCGGCGGCGTCTATTCGATCCAGACATCGATGGCGGATACGTCACCTGATGCAGCACCGCTACTGACAGAACAAATGACACTCGATGGTGCTGGCCCTCCTTGAATGCGTCACGCTGTTACTTCGATCACTCTGAACCATTTCCACCTTCCATCCCGATGCGCCTCAATTCTGTTTTGACCTACGTGCTGTGCCTGCTGACTGCGATGAGCAGTGCAGCGGCGCAGGCAAATGATTTTCCGACACTTGACCGCGTGCTGTATGTACAGGACTGCATGCGTGCGCATCCCGGTCCTGTGTTCGAGATGACCAGCAAGTGCTCATGCGCGCTTGATACGATTGCCACCGAACTTAAGCATGAGGACTACGTGTCCATGACGACCATCGCCAAGGCCATGTCGATCGGCGGCGAACGCGGCAATTCAATCCGCGACGTGCCGAGCCTGCAGCCGCAACTCAAGCGCTATCGCGTGGTCGAAGCAACGGCCCTCCGTGCCTGCTTCATCACCGATGATCCAGTGAAGTAGTCAACCGCGATGCCTGCAGCCAGCAGCCTGCCGATAGCGACGCCGATCGCTGGTGTCAAGCGCTGGGGGTGCATGGCAGCAGTCGTGCTCTGGAGCATGGTCGGCCTGCCAGCTGCAATCGGTGGTGAGGCCAGCAGGCCAGTGCAGGCGCTTGCGGTGACCGAAATAAATCCCGGTGTGTTTGTGCACAGCGGCAAGCTGGAAGACTGGGGCCCGGACAACGGCGGCGACGTGGCCAACCTCGGTTTCGTGGTCGGTAACCGCTGCGTTGCAGTGATTGATACGGGCGGGACTCCGGCCATCGGCTACGCCTTGCTTGCGGCGGTCGAGCGGGCCACGCCGCTGCCGATCTGTTACGTGATCAACACCCACGCGCATCCGGACCACATCCTCGGCAACGTCGCTTTCGCAAAGAAGCCCACAGGCTCGACGCCGGTCGAATTCGTCGCCTCGGCCGGGTTCGCCCACACCTTGGCTGCGCGCCAACCGTACTACCTGAATGCGCTTTCACGCGATTTTCATATCGAACTCGATGCGTTGGGGCTGGTCTATCCGACGGTAAGTGTGAGCGAGCAGCAACCAGTCGAGCTGGACTTGGGGGGGCGCATGCTCAAACTGCGCGCATGGCCGACCGCACACACCGACAACGACTTGACGGTCTTCGACGAGCGCACCCGCACGCTGTTCGCGGGGGATCTGCTCTTCATCTCACACCTGCCGGCGTTGGACGGCAGCTTGCGCGGCTGGGTCGACGTGACGCGTGACCTTGCTCGACTCGAGGTGGCCACCGTGGTGCCGGGCCACGGTCCGGTCAGCAACGCCTGGCCACAAGCGATGCACGCGCAGGCAACTTACTTGCAAGGATTGCTGAGCGACACACGCGCTGCAATTGCCGACGGCTGGACCATCACCGAAGCGAGTGAGCGGATTACCCCGGCCGCCGGCAGCCACTGGCTCTTGACGGATCGTTTTCATAAGCGCAACGTGACTGCTGCGTTAGCGGAACTCGAATGGGAGGACAGCCCACCTGCTTCTACTGCGACGCCCATGCAGCCCGCTGCCAGTCGTAGCCATTCGACGTCGCATTAGATGCCGCCGTTCGCGCCTTGAACAGCATCACAGGGAGGACCCGAACATGAACACGAAGATCAAGCGGATGACGCTACTGAAAACGACGATTTGCACGTTTCTGCTGGCTGGAGCGACAGCATTAGGGACAACGGCACATGCGGAGATCCTGAGTGGCGAAAATCCGGAAGCAAGTCCGATCTGGCAGAAAGTGCGTGCCAGCCTGTTTCAAGGCCGGCCGATCGCAGCTGCCAGCGACGACATCCTGACGCTGGATGCGCCTGACCGCGCCTATGACGCGGCCATCGTCCCGATCGCGATCAAGACGCGTTTGCTGCAAAGTGGACCGCGCCGTATCGACAAGGTCTACCTGATCATCGACAACAACCCGTCGCCGATCGCGGCTGAGTTTCACTTCACCCGATTGAGCGGTCGGGCTGATCTTGAGACACGCGTCAGGGTCGATGAGTACACCCATGTGCGGGCCATTGCAGAGACCGATGATGGCCGCCTTTACATGGCGACCCGCTTCGTCAAGGCAGCCGGCGGCTGCTCCGCGCCGCCGGGGAAAGATGCACAGGCTGCTCTTGCGACCCTGGGCAAGATGAAGTTCCGAGTCGAGCCGCCCGCGACGGACGGCCAGCCGGTGCTGGCCCAGTTGATGATCAGCCATCCGAACAATTCGGGCCTTGCGATGGATCAGTCAACTCGCCTCTACACCCCCTCGCACTTTGTCCGGGAAGTGCGCGTGACTTTCGACGGGCAACTCGTGATGTCGGCCGACGTCGATTTCTCGATCAGTGAGAACCCGAACTTCCGCTTCTATTTCCAGCCGCCCGGCGACGGCGAGTTGAGAGCGGAAGTGGTCGATTCGCACGACCTGCATTTCGCCACGTCACTGAAGTACCGCAGCCCGTCCCAATGATCGGGCTGTCGCGACCGCAGTCCGTGCGGCTTGCGGCGGTGCTGACGGTACTACTGACGGGTTATTCAACGGTCAATGCGGCCGCAGCGGCGCAGCAATCCGCCTCTACACCAGCATCATCACCCGTGGCGGCGCAGGTGCCATCAGCAGCGGCGGTCGTCGAAGTCGCGCCTGGCGTCTACTTTGCGCAAGGCGCTGTCGGCGAGCCGGATCCGGCAAACCGCGGCCGCATTGGTAATGCGGGCTTCATCGTCGGCCCAGACGGCGTTATCGTGGTCGATACCGGCACGTCTTATCAACAGGGTGCCGCACTGCTGGACGCAATTCGTAGGGTGACGCCGCTGCCAGTGCGCCTCGCGATCATCACGCACGCACGTCAGGAGTTCTTATTCGGCGCCGCGGCTTTCCAACAGCAGGGAATCCCGGTAGCGATGCAGCGCAGCGCAGCCGATTTGATGCGCTCGCGCTGCGAACAGTGTCTGGCCAATTTGCAGCATCTGCTCGGCGACCGCGAGATGCAGGGAAGCAAAGTGATCAAGCCGGACATTGAGTTCGAGCATTCATACACCCTCGGCGTTGCCGGGCGAACCGTGGATGTTCTCTACTTTGGCCACTCAAGCGGGCCGGGCGCGGTAGCGGTACTGGACGACATGTCAGGCGTACTGTTCGCGGGTGGCTTGGCCGACCAACACCGGGTGCCCGACGTGCAGGACGCGGACCTGGAGGGGTGGCTGCAGGCGTTGCAGCAACTGCAGGTGTTGCCGATCGCCACCGTGATGCCGGGCCACGGCGGCGCAGCTTCGCCAGCCGTTTTGAGCGAGGCTTCGCAGTACCTGTCCCAACTACGAACGCGTGTCCTCAAACTGCTGGACACAGGCGCAGCGTTAAGCGACGTGCCGGATGCGGCCATGCTGCCGGCCTACGCCGGCTGGGACCAATACCAAACGATCCATCGCCGCAATGCCTCCGTGCTATTTCTGCGCTACGAGCGGGGACGCCTGTTCGACGAGCCGCTCGGCAAGCATTGAATGTCGAGGATCGGCCACCGCACCCTGACTGCGCCGGGCCCGGCGCATCCTCCGACACTCAGTTGATCGGCTCCACCTTCGACTTCGTGATCGCGCCGTCGGAGCGGCCTTTCAGGTACGCGTATAGGTGGTCGATGTTGGAAGTCAGGTTGTTGTCGTTACCAAAGCTCGGCATGCCTCTTTGCAGCCGGCCCTTGGTGACAGTCTCCACGAACGCGGCTTTTGACAGCGTCTTCAGACTCTCGATCAGCGACGGGCCCACCAAACCCTCCTGATTCGCACCATGACAGCGATCACAGGCGGCAGCGCGCCAAGTCCGAAAGCCTTTCATCGTCTGTGGATCGACATGGAAGCCACCTTCCACGTGATACAGCGCCGCTGAAGACGTGGCTGGTTGGCTGGCTGAGCCGGCGCTTGAACCTGTTGGCACGGCTGCATTGCCGGTCGCTGTGGTAGGCAATGCAGTCGCCGGCGCAGCGGCAGCGGGCTTGTTCAACTGGCGCGTGCACGCCACGCGCGCCGGTCCTTGTTGCCGCTCGCAGTACGCACGGTCCGACTCGGCCGCGGCGCTCTCAGCGGCGCCTGCCGCAGTGGGCGCAGCAGGCTGCTTTTGCGCATCTTGCTGCAACTGCCGCATGCAGACCACGCGCGCTGGTCCCTGCTGCCGTTCGCAATATGCCGTATCCGACTCCGCGTTGACCTGGGTGCCCAGCACCGCTAAGCACAGTCCGATGGCCGCGCTAGCGGCCACACGAACGAAGCTGTCTGAACGCACCGAGAATCCCTGCATCATGTATCGTCTCCAGAGTTAAGCTACCGATCAGCCTTTTGCACTGCATGCCACGCGATCCGCAGCCCCTTCGAGACGATGCAGGCAAGGTGCGCGAAGGTGCGCGGCACACCGCGAATCACTATAGCGCCTCGGAAAAATTTGGTTGGGCGACAGTTGCAGTACCTGGCATCCATGAATGGAAGGGCAAACTTGATGATGTGCACAAACTGGATCAGCGCAGCGATTGCCGCAATGCTTCTTGCGGCTGGCGCGCAGGCGGCATGGAGCCAGCCGCATCAGCCGCCACAACCGCCATCTCAATCGAGCGCTGCAGCGCCAATGACACTGCCCACGCTTGCGGTGCTCGAATTCGAACTCGTGGACGACCAGGAAAACCCGGCAACCAAGGATGCACAGCAGCGACGCCTGCGTGAAGCAACCACACAGCTCAAGCGTGAGTTGGTTGAATACGCGCTCTATCGTGTGGCCGCCACGCAGCCAGCAGAAGCCTTGCTGGACAAGCTGCGCGCGCAGCAGGCGTTCATCTATCGCTGCGACGACTGTGCCAATCAGGTGGGACGGCTTCTTGGTGTGGACCTGGTGATGGTCACGTGGGTGCAAAAGGTCAGCGAGCTGATCCTGAACCTGAACGTGCAAATCTACGACATGGCCGCTGGCCGGGCCATTTTCAGCAAGTCTGTCGATCTTCGAGGCAACACCGACACTTCCTGGAGCCGTGGCGTGCATTACCTGGTACGCGACATGGCGGAAAAACGCGCGGTCAACGCAGCATATGGTCGCTGACTTAGTGCGAGGCGACATGCTGCCACGCGGCAACCAATTCAAGCGGAGACAGCGAGTCGGATGGCGCCTGCAGCGCCGGTACGAACGCAGTGCCCTGCAAGGACTTCAGCTTGTGCCTAAATGTCCGCGCCCATGACCATTGCCGCTCGCAGCTTCGAGCCCGCGCGCTATGGGCGCTTCACGATCGTGCTGCACTGGCTGCTCGGTCTCGCGCTGATCGCCGAAATCATTTTTGGTTTTCTGCTCGACGACATTGCGCCGCGCGGCACGCCGGAACGTACAGGCGTGATCAACCTACACAAGTCGATCGGCATCGTGCTGGGCCTGGGCATTGCGCTCCGGCTGGGCGTTCGTCTCGCGCAGGCGGTGCCACCGTTTCCCGCCACGATGGCGCCCTGGAAGCAAACCGCGGCCTGGGCGAACCATCGGCTCATGTATGCCTGCATGATCGTGCAGCCTCTGTCGGGCTACATCGGATCCAATTTCAGCAAGTACGGGGTCAAGTTCTTCGGCACCGCGTGGCCGGCCTGGGGGCCTGAGTCGTCTGCGGTGTACGCGTTCTTCAACAACGTGCACGTCGGCAGTTCATGGGTGTTTTCGGCGCTTATCCTGGGTCATATCGCGGTCGCGCTCAAGCACGGGCTGGTCGACAGAGACGGCATCTTCACGCGCATCTGGGTGGCTAGCACTTCGCGCCGATGAGCCTAGCCAATGATGTATGACCGCTTGGTCTCAACCGCATTCGTCTTTTTGTAAGGAGTTCCCATGTCCCATCGTTCCCTTCTCTGCGTGTTGGCAGTGGCCGCTGCGTCATGCGCCAGCATGTTGCCCGGCGTCGCGCTGGCCGAACCCTTTGCCTATGTGCCGAACGAGGGTTCCGGCACCTTGAGCGTGATCGACACCGCCACCGACAAGGTGGTGTCCACCATCGCAGCCGGCGACAAGCCGCGCGGGACGGTGATCAGCCACGACGGTCGCACGGCGTATGTCAGTGACCAGCTGAACAACCGCCTTGTGATGATCGATTTGGCCGCTGCCAAGCAGGTCGGCGCAATTGCGCTGGGCGAATCGCCCGAAGGCGTCGGCATCTCGCCAGACGGCAAGTGGCTGGCTGCAGCAGTCGAGGAAAGCAACGACGTGGCGTTCGTCGACACGGCTACCAATGCAAAGGCCTTCGTCGTCAAGGTGCGCGGCAAGAACCCCGAGCACGCCGAGTTCTCACCGGACGGCAAGCTCGTGTTTGTCAGTGCCGAGGAGGGCGGTGCAGTGGATGTGATCGACTTTGCCAAGCGCGAACAGATCGCCCAGGTCGAGGTGGGCTCGCGCCCGCGCGGCATCGGTTTCGCACCGGATGGGCGCACTGCTTATGTGGCTGCAGAAAACGCCGACGAGGTCTATGTGATCGACACGACCGACTTCAAAGTGCGGGCCAAGGTCAAGGCTGGCCTGCGCGCCAATGGGATCGCGGTGCACCCGAACGGCCGTCATGTCTATGTCTCAAACGGAGGCGACGCGAGCGTGTCGGTGCTTGATACCGCGTCCAACACGATCGTCGCGACGATTGGTGTCGGGCAGCGGCCCTGGAACATGGCGCTGACGCCGGACGGCAACAAGTTGTACGTGGCCTGTGGACGATCCAACGCGGTATCGGTGATCGACACCGAGCGCAATGTCAAGATCACGGACGTCCCGGTGGGCACGCGGCCGTGGGGTGTGGTCGTTCACTGATTTTCAGAAGTTTAAGAAAAAAGGAGATTTATTCATGCAGAGGGCTCATGGGTTGCCGTTTTTGTTGCTTGTCGGATTTGCTGCTCATGCGCAAAACCCGGCCGAGGTGCTCGAGCTGCCGCAGGTGACGGTGGTTGGCACCACGCCGTTGCCCGGGTCAGACGTGCCGGTGTCCAAGCTGCCGGCCAACGTCCAGATTTTTACAAGCGAACAGCTGCGCGAACAGCGGCACGGCAATATCACCGAATTCCTCGAATTCAACGGCACTGGCCTGACGGTGAACTCGGCGCAAGGCAACCCGTATCAGCCGGATGTGAACTTCCGCGGCTTCAGCGCCTCGCCGCTGCTCGGTACACCGCAGGGTTTGTCGGTGTTCGTCGATGGCGTGCGCGCCAACGAATTGTTCGGCGACACAGTAAATTGGGATCTGATCCCGCAGTCAGCAATCTCCAGCATTCAGCTGGTCCCGGGCTCGAATCCGGCGTTCGGGCTGAACACGTTGGGCGGTGCGATCGCGGTCTACACCAAGAGCGGAGCGAGCGAGTATCCCAAGCGGCCCGGCGGCTCGATTACGGTATCCGGTGGCTCGTTCGGCCGACGCTCACTTGGCTTCGAAACCGGCGGCCGACACGAGAACATCGACTGGTTTCTTACCGGAAATGATGGTCGCGACCGCGGCTGGGCGCAGCACAACCCAAGCCGCGTGAAGCAACTGTTCGGCAAGCTCGGATGGCAGGATGCGGTGACCGATCTGGACCTGACGGTGACGTTGGCAGACAACCGCTTGGGTGGGACCCAGACGCTGCCGCTCAGCTTTGCGGACATTCGTGAGCCTTACACCCATCCGGATACGAACCAGAACCGCTTTGGACAGCTCGCCCTGAAGGGCAGCCGGTTCTTGTCAGACGACTGGCTGCTCAGCGGCACCGGCTACCTGCGCCAATTCAAACTGCGCAACGCAAGCAGCAACGTGAACGAGGAGGCCGACGATCCTGGCGCTTCGCCCGCCACAAACGACCGCTCGCGCATCGACCAGACCAGCCACGGGCTTGGCCTGCAGCTATTGAACACGAACAAGGTGGCGGGTCGGCCGAACCGCGTTGCAGTGGGTGCGAGCATCGACCAAGGCAGCGCCACCTTCAAGCGTTCATCGCAGGACGCGACGTTCACACCGGACCGCGGCACTGTGCCTTTATCCGACTACCAATCCGATACCGACGCAGACACGCGTACCCGCTACCTCGGCGTGTTCGTATCCAACTCGCTCGACCTCACGCCGCAGCTCACATTGACGCTGGCAGGCCGACTGAATCAGGCAAACGTGCGCATTTCCGACCGCAGTGGGAGCGCGCCCGAGCTCGACGGCAAGCACAACTTCACGCGCTTCAACCCGGCAATCGGCTTGAACTTCAACCCGAGCCAGGCGTTGACCTTCTACGGCGGCTACAACGAAGGCATGCGCGCGCCGACCGCGATCGAGCTGACCTGTGCCGATCCGAATGCGCCGTGCAAGCTGCCCAATAATTTTCTCGCCGATCCGCCGTTGAAGGCCGTGGTGTCGAAGACGTTCGAAGCCGGCGCACGCGGCAAGGTTGCAAGCAAGACGAACTGGAGCGTGGCCGTATTCCGAACCGATCTGTTCGATGACTTGCAGTTCATAAGCAGCACCGGCATCGCAGCCAATTCAGGCTACTTCCAGAACGTCGGCAAGACGCGCCGGCAGGGCTTCGAACTCGGTGGCAACACGGCGTTTGGTGTGTTCACCACGTCGCTGCACTACAGCTTCATCGACGCGAAGTTTCTGGATGGATTTTCCTCCAACAGTCCGGCCAATTCCGGCGCAGACGACGACGGTACGATTCGTATCGTGTCTGGCAACCGCATTCCGTCGATCCCGCGCCATTCGCTCAAATTGCGCGGCGAACTGCATGCGACACCGGACTGGCGCATCGGTGCCAACGTGCTGCTGGCCAGCAACGTCTATGCGCGCGGCGATGAGAACAATCGCGACGTGAACGGCAAGATTCCGGGCTACGCAGTGCTGAATCTGGACACGCGATGGCGCATCAACCGCAATTTCGAACTGTTCGCGCGCATCAACAATGTGTTTGATCGGCGCTACTCAAACTTCGGCGTGTTAGGTCAGAACTACTTCGCTGGCCCGAGCCGCAGTTTCGATGCGGATAGCCCGCGCGCCGAACAGTTCCGCGGCTACGGCGCGCCGCGCGGTGCGTGGGTCGGCGTGCAGTACACGTTCGACTGACGAGCCATGCCGACGTGACCGTGCTGCCGCTCGTGATCGTGCTCGCGTCTGGGCGCGGCGAGCGCTTTACGGCGTCGGGCGGCGCCGTGCACAAGCTGGCCGCACTGCTCGCGGGCAAGCCGGTGCTCCAGCACACGATCGATGCGGTGCGCGAGAGCGGTCTGGCCATGCATGTCGAATCTGCCCCGCATGCGGGTATGGGTGACTCGATCGCCGCAGCGGTAGGCGTCACCCGCAGACGGGCGGGCCAGGGCGGCTGGTTGATTTTGCCGGGCGATCTTCCGTTGGTGCTGCCCGCCACGCTGCGACGGTTGGCCGACGCGCTGGACAAAGGCCACGACGTGGTGCTGCCGATCGTGCGCGGAGAGCGCGGCCACCCGGTTGCATTCGCGGCGCGATTCGGTGACGCGCTGGCTGCACTCTCTGGTGATGCCGGCGCGCGATCGGTGGTGGCGCAACAGGCGGTGTCGCTGCTGGAACTCAACGACGACGGCTGCATCACCGATGTCGATACGCTGGATGGGTTGGCGCGAGCCGAAGCGCTGCTCGCCGAGCGGCGTAGCGCAGGTATCAGCGCTTCGGCGTTGCGAAGCGGGCCAGCCGCTCGCTGATGATCGCCTCCGCCTCGGCCATGATCCGGTCCATCAATTCCTGCACAGTCGGCACGTCCTCGATCAGACCCGCCACCATGCCGCAGGACCAGGCCCCCGCATCCATCGCGCCTTCCAGCATGATGCGCGGATAGACACCGGCAACCTGCTCGCTGATGTCGGCGAACGTCAGCGCCGCGCCCAGCGCCTTCTCTTTTTCCAGCAGGCGATCGACGGCCGCGTTCCTCAGCACCCGCTCGGTGTTGCGCAACGGCCGCATCACGAGCCGCGTGTCGAGTTCACTCGCAGCAACGATCGCGGCCTTCACGTTGTCATGCACCGGCGCTTCCCTGGTTGCGATGAAGCGCGTGCCCATGTTCATGCCTTCGGCGCCAAGCGCGAGCGCTGCGACCAGCGAGCGCCCGTCGGCCATGCCGCCGGACGCGACGAACGGAATCTTCAGCTCATCCGCCGCGCGCGGCAGCAGGATGAAGTTCGGCACGTCGTCCTCGCCCGGGTGGCCACCACATTCAAACCCGTCCACGCTGACCGCGTCGCAGCCAATCTTCTCAGCCTTCAATGCATGCCGCACCGCGGTGCATTTGTGGATCACCTTGATGCCCGCTTCGTGCAGGCCCGGCAGCCATTTCTGCGGGTTGTTGCCGGCGGTCTCCACGGCTTTCACGCCGCCTTCGACGATCGCCTGGATGTAGCCCGGATAGTCGGGAGCACTCACCACCGGCAGGAACGTCAGGTTCACGCCGAACGGTTTGTCGGTCATCTCGCGGCAGCGTGCGATTTCCTTCGCAAGGAGTTCCGGCGTGCGCTGCGTCAGCGCCGTGATGATGCCAAGGCCGCCCGCGTTTGACACCGCAGCAGCCAGTTCGGCAAAACCGACGAAGTGCATGCCCCCCTGGATGATGGGTCGCTCGATACCGAACAGTTCCGTGATGCGTGTCTTCATAGATGGCGATCTCCTGTGTCAGGACAACCACTGCGGCAGTGGAACTCGCCGGATGGGTCGTGAAGTGCGAGTTTAGAGGGCCTGTTCAATGCGGCCTGGATGGTTTCAATCCATCTCGGGTTGCAATCTCCAGCGCTCACCGATCCGCGCGTTTCGCGCTCACTTCAGAAAAAGGGGAGCAGCCGACATCATCGATGGAACATGCGAGACAGACCGCACGCGTGCGCTGCTGCTGTTCCGTGCCAGTATCCAGCCCAACGTCGAAATGGCGTTGTCGCGCCTTGTGGCGACCACCGGCCAATCGGCGTTTGCAGCCGACCCGACGGAATTGCATTGCAGAACCAAAATTTGTTCCACCATGACCGATAACAACGTAACCCACCGAGCCGAGCCCAAGCCGGTGCTCGACTATCCCTGCGGCGAGCCGCCCGCACCTGGCGCGGCTCAGGACATCGCGCCGGGTGTGAAGTGGCTGCGCATGCCGTTGCCATTCGCACTCAGCCACATCAATCTGTGGGCGTTGCACGACGGCGAGCAAGGTTGGGCCGCAGTCGACACCGGCGTGCAGACAAGTGAGACGGCGGCCGCCTGGCGCAGTCTGTTTGCATTTGGCGGCCCGTTGGCCGGGGCAAACCTGACGCGGGTGTTCGTTACGCACATGCACCCTGACCATGTCGGCATGGCCGGTTGGCTGACACGTAAGTTTGACTGCGCGCTCTGGATGACGCGGCTGGAATACCTGACCTGCCGGGTACTGGTTGCCGACACCGGGCGCGAGCCACCGAAAGATGGGGTCGAGTTCTACCGGCGGGCCGGCTGGGACGAGGAAGCACTGGAGGGCTATCGCACGCGCTTCGGCGGCTTTGGCAAGCTCACGCACGCGCTACCGGACAGCTTCCAGCGCTTGCAGGACGGCGATGTGCTGCAGATCGGCACCAACGAATGGCGCGTGATCGTTGGCAACGGCCATTCACCGGAACATGCGTGCCTTTACTGCCCGGCGCTGAAGTTGCTGATCTCAGGCGATCAGGTGCTTCCGCGCATTTCATCGAACGTCTCGGTGTTCCCGACCGAGCCCGACGCGGATCCGATGGGCGACTGGCTCGCTTCGCTGGGCAAGCTCAGGCACGAGCTGCCCGATGACGTGCTGGTGCTGCCGGCGCACAACGAGCCGTTTCGCGGACTGCACGCGCGGCTCGACTACCTGGCCAGCAGCCAGCGACTGGCATTGACGCGGCTGCGAGCGGCACTGGTGGACACGCCGCGTCGTGCGGTGGATGTGTTCGACGAATTGTTCAGTCGGCCGATCGGCAACAACCCCGGACTGCTGGGCCTGGCGACGGGCGAGAGCATCGCGCATTTGAACTATTTAATGCAACGCGGCGAGCTGACCCGCATACTTGATGACGAAGGCATCGCTTGGTATCAAGCGAGGTAGTCGAGGTACGGGAAAAGAGACAAGGGCAGCCAGTTCAGGCTTTGGACCCAAACACCCGCGTTTAACGCGGCTTACTTGGCTGTCCCAGCTTCTATCACGCCACATGCGACGCGTGCGCCGGAGTCGCCCGAGGGCTGTGTCTTGAAGTCGCCCGGCTTGGCATGCACGATGACCGCTTTGCCGACCACGCTGGCGTCGCCAGCGGTGACAGTTGCGTTCTCCATTCTGAATTCGACGGTGGCGCGGCCATCGGCATCCGACTTCAGTGACGGCAGGTCGCCGGCATGGTGGGGCGCGTCCTGCGGCCCATGCGGCTTGCCGTGCGGCTCGAAATGACCGCCGGCGCTGGTGCCGTCAGGTGCCGAGCAGTCACCTTTTTCATGCACATGAAAGCCGTGCACGCTGTTTGGTGGCAGACCGGCGATCGTCGCGCGCGCTTCAACCACGCTGGTTTGCTGCGTGAATTCAATCGTGCCGCTGACCTTGTTGTCGCCAAGCGGTTTTAACGAGGCGGTCGCGGTCGAGTCTGCGGCCCACGTAGAGGCAGCGCACAGCAGCAGGGCAGCGACAACCCCGGTGGAGACGATTGGTTTGCAATTCATGGAAAAAGTGTCCTGTCTGAGTGGATATGAAGGAACGAAATACGGCAAGGAATTCCAACGGATGAGGACTACTCGGGTGCAGGCACCGGGTCGGTCGCACCGTAGTCTCGCATCAAGCGGTGCAGTGCGCGGTCGGCAATGCCACGCTCGGCCAAGGTGCGGCCAGTCTCGCTCACGTAGTCGAACGTGGTGCCGTAGCGGCCACGGGCTGCGCGAAAAATGGCGTGGTATTCGGCTGCGCTCATTGGCCCGGTATAGCTCGGGCTGCGACGTGACAGCGTGAAAGCAAGCGCACGCACCGACCCCACGCTGGTGCGACACGGCAGCCAACGCGGGTCATACACCCCGGTCACCATCTCACGCAACCACATGCGCGCCAGCACGGCAGGCGCCTGATCGCGCGGCACCCTGTACGCCACACCGCGGCAACTGCCACCGGACAGCAACGCGAATACCAGGCCCGGCACTTCCGGGGTGCCGCGGTTGATCCGACTCCACATGCGCAATGCGCGGTGCCAGCCGTGCACGCTGGCAAGTCGCGACTCCGAAAACTCGAAGTCGGGCCGCCAGATCAGCGACGCATAGCCGAAGATCCAAAGGTCGTCCGTGCCACCCCATTCGGCGATCGCATCGGTCAACAGCGCTTCCGGGTCGGGGCGGGGCGCGCAGGTGTGTGGCATGGTGGGATGGTGCGTGTCGTCAGAGCGTTCCATGGGCGCACTTTACAATTCACGCAGCGTTTTTTCCCTCCAACGCAACCACTTCTGAAGGACGCGACTCATGTTTTCTGATGGCGACGACAACCAAGGCATCGTGCTGGGGGTGCTGTTCGGCTTGATCGCACTCGTCATCGGGCTCGTGATCGGGCTGGGCATATACAAAACCCGGATGCCCCGGCTGGCCGCGCCGGTCGGCACCGTCGTGCTCGCGCCTGCAATGGGTTCGGGCGTGTCCGCGGTGCCACCCGCACTGCGCATGCAGCCGGTGCCGGTGGCGGGCGTGGCCATTGAGGTCAGTGCGATCAAGATTTTGTTTGAGCCCCGGCAAGTCACGCTGCCACCTGGCGCAGCCCAGGCCTTGCCTGGGATTGCAGCGCAGGCAGCCGCCGGACGCACGCTGGTTGTCAGTGGTTTCGTTGAAGCGGACGGTGATCTGGCGCGCAACGAAGTGCTCGCCCGCGAACGCGTGCTGACCGTGCGCAATGCGCTGACCGCCCTGGGCGTGCCGCCGCAAAAAATCCTGCTCGCCATGCCGTCTGCACTCGGCGTTGCGGGCACGGAAGCAGATTCGCGTCGCGTTGATGTTCGCGTCCAGTAAGCGAGCGCGGCAGCACGCCGCTTCGTAGTACTCGACCCAACGGTTGCCGCTGTTCAGGTCGGCGCAAAGGGCAGAGTACGATGGCAACTGTGTCCGGCCATTCGGGAGGGCAGCGTACTAGTGGTGTCTCCCTTCATCGATCATGAAACAGCTCAATGCCACGGTCGGCGCCGTTACCGGACGCATTCGGCAACATAGTGCTGCATCGCGCAGCGCCTACCTAGGGCGGATCGAGCGAACGTTGGCGCAACCTCGGGGTCCGGACCGGATGGGCTGTGCGAACGTCGCGCATGCGTTTGCCGGCATCCCGGCGGACGACCGCTTCAAGGGGATTGCCGAGCGTGCACCCAACGTCGGCTTGGTCACCGCCTACAACGACATGCTGTCGGCGCACGCATCGTTCGCGCGCTTTCCCGGTCTGATCAAGAAGGAGCTGCGGCGCCACGGTGCAACCGGTCAGGTTGCTGGCGGTGTCCCTGCGATGTGCGACGGCGTCAGGGAGGGCATGCCCGGCATGGAGTCATCGCTGTTCAGCCGCGATGTGATCGCGATGGCTGCCGCGATCGCACTGTCGCACGACATGTTCGATGCGGCGCAGCTGCTCGGTGTGTGCGACAAGATCGTGCCGGGCCTGCTGATCGGCGCATTGCAGTTCGGCCATCTTCGTCTGGTGCTGGTGCCGGCCGGGCCAATGACGAGCGGCCTGTCGAACACCGAGAAGACGAAAGTGCGCGGGCTGGCAGCGCAAGGCCTTGCGGGCCGCGAAGAGCTGATGGCCGCCGAATCGGTCGCCTATCACGGACCGGGCACCTCCACGTTTCACGGCACTTCCAGCAGCAACCAGATGCTGATGGAAGCGATGGGTCTGCACGTACCGGGCACCGCGTTTGTGGATCCGGGCATCGAACTGCGCGACGAACTCACACGCGATGCGGCGCGTATCGTGCGCGGCATTGCCGCCCGGCATCGCTTTACGCCGATTGGCCGGCTGGTCGACGAACGCAGCATCGTGGATGCGATGGTTACGTTGTTGGCAACCGGTGGCTCGACCAACCACCTGATCCACTGGGTCGCGATCGCTCGTGCAGCTGGGCTGGTGATCGACTGGGACGATTTTGCTGCGCTGTCCGACGTGACGCCGTTGCTGTCGCGCGTTTATCCAAACGGCAGCGCGGATGTGAACCAGTTCCAGGCGGCCGGCGGGCCCGACTATGTGATTCGCGAACTCCTCGATGGCGACCTGATGCATCCGGATACGCTGATGGTATGTGAAGGCGGATTGCGCGAATACACCGCCATTGCCGAAGGTGCTGACGACGGCGCTAGCTTGCGCTGGCGCTGGCGTGACATCTGCGCCTCCAGGGACGGGTCGATCGTGCGACCGGCCGACGCACCGTCTTCTGCCATGGGCGGCCTCAAATTGCTGCGTGGCAATCTGGGTCGCAGCGTGATCAAGATTTCGGCCGTGGCGTCGGAGCATCGCGTGGTCGAGGCACCCGCCCGTGTGTTCGAATCGCAGGAAGCAGTGCAGCAAACGTTCAAAGACAGCACGCTTGATCACGATGTGGTGGTGGTGCGTTGGCAGGGTCCGTGCGCAAACGGCATGCCGGAACTGCACAAGCTCACGCCCGTGCTCGGCATCCTGCAAGAAAAGGGTCGCAAGGTGGCACTGTTGACAGACGGCCGAATGAGCGAAGCATCCGGCCAGGTGCCGGCTGCCATTCATCTCAGCCCGGAGGCACATGCAGGCGGTGCACTGACCCGCGTTCGTGACGGCGACACGATTCGGCTCGATGCGGAAGCTGGCACGCTCGATGCGCTCGTGCCGGAAGGCGAATGGCAGGCGCGTGATATCGCGGTGATGACGCCAGAACGAATTCAAGCCAATATGTTCGGCATGGGCCGTGAACTGTTTGGCGCGATGCGCACGCAGGCGCTCTCGGCTGGAGGAGGAGCAGGCACATGGTTGCAACAAACCGACGCTTGACCGCGCTTGATGTGATGCGCGCGGCACCGGTGATTCCGGTGATCGTGCTCGAAGAGGTGGCGCAGGCGGTGCCGCTTGCACGCGCATTGGTCGCCGGTGGAATCACGATGCTTGAGATTACATTGCGCACGCCGGTTGCGCTCGAATGCATGCGCGCCATCGCTGCAGAAGTGGAAGGTGCGGTGGTCGGCGCCGGTACGGTGCGCAGTGCGCAGGACGCAGCCGATGCGCAAGCTGCCGGCGCGCGGTTTGCGGTGAGCCCCGGCTACACCCACGCGGTAGGCCAAGCCTGCCGTGACCTCGGGTTGCCGCTGCTGCCGGGCGTGGCGACCGGCAGTGAGGTGATGCAGGCGCAGGAAGACGGCTACACCGAACTCAAGTTTTTTCCGGCCATGCAGGCCGGTGGCATTGCAATGCTGAAAGCGTTTGGCGGGCCGTTCACTGATGTGCGGTTCTGTCCGACCGGCGGCATTTCAGCTGACAACGCGCTTCAGTTTCTCGCACTGGACAACGTGGCTTGCGTAGGCGGCTCCTGGCTCGCATCCCAACCGCAGTTACAACAAGGCGACTGGGACAGCGTCGAAGCATTGGCCCGCGCAGCGGTTGCACTGCGTGCGCGCTGAAGCGGTGACATGAGGGAGGCAGAGGCGGACCGCGACATCGCCGACCAGATCGCGGTCATTGCGTTCGACGTGTTCGGCACGGTGGTTGACTGGCACGGCGGCATCGCTGCGGAAGTCGAGCGAATCGCGCCTGGTACGGACGGCGATGCGTTCGCGCGGGCCTGGCGCGAGGGCTACAAGCCGGCGATGCAAAAGGTCATGGGAGCGCTTGCCGCGGGCCACGGCGGTTTCGTGAAAATCGACCGACTGCACCGCACAATCTTGGACACCGTGCTGCCGCGCTTTGGGCTGTCGACGCTGACCGAGGTCGAACGACAGCAGCTGAACTTGGCATGGCACCGGCTGCCGGCTTGGTCCGATAGCGTGCGTGGACTCACACGGCTCAAGTCGCGCTACCGCATCTGTACGCTGTCGAACGGTAATCTGGGCTTGCTTGCCGACATGGCAAAGCACGCCGGGCTGCCGTGGGACTTGATCCTGTCGGCAGAAACTTTTTCGGCGTACAAGCCGGACCCGCGCACTTACCTCGGCGTGGCCGATGTATTCGACGTGGCACCCGCGCAGCTGATGCTGGCCGCTGCCCATCAGGACGATCTCGACGCAGCGCGCGGCTGTGGCCTGGCCACAGCCTACATCGAACGCCCGTTCGAGTTCGGGCGCACGCATCTGAAAGCAGTCGCACCGGATTCCCGCAATACCTTGCACGCGACGGACATCGACGCGCTCGCGAGCCGGCTGGGTTGCGCATGACCGGGCCTTCGGCAGCGCTTGGCCCGACGCAATGGGAAAGCTGTGCTGATACGCAAACGCGCTGGCCGCCACTCTCCCGATCAAACCGACACGTGAAAGTTGCATCATGACGATCATCGACAGCCTGCTCGACACCGATCTCTACAAGTTCACCATGATGCAGGCCGTGCTGCACCAGTTCCCCGGAGCGCAGGTCGAGTACCGCTTCAAATGCCGCAATCCGGGCATCAAGCTGGCGCCCTATGCAGATGAAGTGCGGCGCGAGATTGCAGCGCTGTGCACATTGCGGTTCGAGGAACACGAACTCGAATACCTGCGCTCGATGCGTTTCATCAAGAGCGACTTTGTCGATTTTCTTGGCTTGTTCCGGCTCAACGAAAAATACATCGAGGTACAGCCGACCGCTGCTGGCGAGCTCGATATCACGATCCGCGGGCCATGGTTGCATACGATCATGTTCGAGATTCCGGTGCTCGCGATCGTCAACGAGGTGTACTTTCGCGCGACGCAGGTTGTGCCTGACATCGGTGAAGGCAAGCGTCGGCTCGAAGCCAAGATCGACCAGTTGCGCGGCCCAGGCCTTGAGCAGTTGAAGATCGCCGATTACGGCACGCGCCGGCGCTTCTCAGGCGCGTGGCAGCAGGACGTGTTGAGCGTCTTGATCAGGCAACTCGGCACGACGCAAAGTCCCGGATACCCGGACCTGCCCGGTCAACTCGCTGGCACCAGCAATGTGATGTATGCGCTGCAGCTCGGGTTGACGCCGCTGGGCACGATGGCACATGAGTATTTGCAAGCCTGCCAGGCGCTCGGCCCACGGTTGCGCGACAGCCAGGTGTTCGGCTTTGAGACCTGGGCCAAGGAGTACCGCGGCGACCTCGGCATCACGCTGTCGGATGTCTACGGCATGGATGCGTTTCTGCGGGACTACGATCTGTACTTCTGCAAGCTGTTCGACGGTGCCCGCCACGACAGCGGCGACCCGTTTCAGTGGGGGGAGCGCATGATCGCGCACTACCTGCGCAACCGTGTCGATCCGCGCACCAAGACACTGATCTTCAGCGACGGCCTGACCGTGCCGCGCATTGTGGAGCTGTACCGGCAATTCAGCGGCCGCTGCCTGCTCGCGTTCGGCATCGGCACCAATTTGACCAACGACCTCGGTTACGAGCCCCTGCAGATCGTGCTGAAGATGACGCGCTGCAACGGCCAGCCAGTCGCCAAACTGTCCGACACGCCGTCGAAGAACATGTGCGACGACGAGATGTACCTGGCTTACCTGCGCCAAGTGTTTGACATCGCGCCACCGGTCTGACTGAGCAGCATCGGACGCCAGAGCGGCTGTGCGGCGCACGTTACAGTTGGCCGATAGTGCCTTCCAAGGCCTAGCCGGCAAATATAACAAGATGGGGACGAAGTCGATGAGCAACTACTTGGCACGCGCCGCGGCCGTCGGAATCGCGGCGGGGGCTCCGCTGGCCAGCCAAGCGGCCGAACTTGACGGCAGCACGTTGTCGGTCGCCTGGGGCATCCCGTTCGCTGGCATCCTGCTGTCGATTGCGGTGCTGCCGCTGTTGGCGCCGCGCTTCTGGCACCATCATTTCGGAAAGATTTCAGCCGCTTGGGCGCTCGCCTTCCTGATCCCGTTTGCCGTGGTGTTCGGGGTACCAACCGCGGGCGTCAGCTTCGTGCATGCGGCGCTGGCTGAGTACATTCCGTTCATCTTGCTGTTGACCGCGCTGTTCACGGTTGCCGGCGGGGTCTTCATCCGCGGCAATCTGCACGGCAGCCCGGCGCTCAACTGCGCGATTCTTGCGATTGGTGCGGTGCTGGCAAGCTTCATGGGCACCACCGGCGCCTCGATGCTGATGATCCGACCGTTGATCCGCGCCAACGATAACCGGCGTGCCAAGGCGCACGTGATCGTGTTCTTCATCTTCATCGTCTCCAACATCGGGGGCTCGCTGACGCCGCTGGGAGACCCGCCACTGTTTCTCGGCTTTTTGAAGGGCGTGTCGTTTTTCTGGACGGTTGGCCACATCCTGCCAGAGACGCTGTCTCTGGTTGTTTGCCTGCTTGCAGTCTTTTTCGTGCTCGACAGTTGGTTTTATCGCAGGGAAGGGGTGGTGCGACCCGACCCGACACCCGATGACGACCGCTTCGGCTTTGACGGCGCCGTCAATTTCCTGCTGCTCGGCTGCGTGGTCGGGTTGGTGTTGATGAGCGGGTTCTGGAAGACCGACGTTGCCTTTGACGTGTTCGGTACGCTGGTCGGCTTGCCGGGGTTGCTGCGGGACATCGGGCTGATCGTGATCGTATTTGTTTCGCTGGCCGTCACGCCAGACCGCGTCCATGCGGCGAACCAGTTCTCTTGGGCACCGATGGCTGAGGTTGCCAAGCTGTTCGCAGCCATCTTTCTGACCATCGTGCCGGTGATTGCAATGCTGCGCGCCGGCACCGACGGGCCGTTCGGTGCTGTCGTCTCTGCGGTGACCGGGCCGGCGGGGGAGCCCCTGCCGGCGATGTATTTCTGGGCCACGGGCCTGCTCAGCTCGTTTCTCGACAACGCGCCGACCTATCTGGTTTTCTTCAACACCGCAGGCGGTGACCCAGCGGCGCTCATGACGACTTACGCAAATACGCTCGCGGCGATCTCAGCCGGCGCTGTGTTCATGGGTGCGAACAGCTACATCGGCAACGCGCCTAACCTGATGGTCAAAGCGATCGCCGAAGACCGCGGTATCACAATGCCGAGCTTCTTTGGCTACATGGGCTGGTCGATCGTGATTCTGGTGCCGCTGTTCGTGGCAGTCACATTCATGTTTTTCTGACGTCTTGCTGAGCCATAGCTTCATGAGCAAACCCAAAATCCTGATCGCGCGCGCAGTGTTTCCAGACGTTGTCGCACGGTTGGCCGCCCATTTCGACGTGCAGACGAATGCGGACGATGCCATGTGGCAACCGGCCGAACTGCGTGAGCGACTTGCCGACAAGGTCGGCTTGTTTGCGACGGGCACGGAACGCATTGACGAGCCGCTGCTTGCCGCGTGCCCAGCGCTGCGCGTCTGCGCAAACATGTCGGTTGGTCATAACAACTTCGACCTGGCCGCAATGACCGCGCACGGTGTGCTCGGCACCAACGCGCCCGATGTGCTGACCGAGACCACCGCCGACTTCGGCTTTGCGCTGCTGATGGCCACGGCCCGGCGCATTGCGGAGTCCGAGCACTTCCTGCGCGCGGGCCGCTGGGACCGTTGGTCCTACGACATGTTTGCAGGTGCTGAAGTCCATGGCAGCACGCTCGGGATCCTCGGCATGGGACGGATCGGGCAGGGCATTGCACGGCGTGGCAACCGCGGCTTCGGCATGCAAGTGGTCTATCACAACCGTTCCCGGCTGGCGCCGGAGCTTGAGGCCGATTGCAGCGCGCGCTATGTCGACAAGTCCGAATTGCTGCGCACCGCCGACCATCTGGTGCTGGTGCTGCCGTACACGCCGCAGAACCATCATGCGATCGGCGCAGCCGAGCTCGCTCAGATGAAGCCGACTGCCTGTTTGATCAACATCGCGCGGGGCGGCATCGTGGACGACCATGCGTTGGCGGTGGCATTGCGCGACCGGCGCATTGCCGCAGCAGGCCTTGACGTGTTTGAGGGAGAGCCGACGGTGCACCCCGCATTGCTCGATGTGCCGAATGTTGTACTGACGCCGCACATTGCCAGCGCGACCTTGCCGACCCGTCTCGCGATGGCGAACCTGGCCGCCGACAATTTGATCGGCTATCTCACGCAAGGCAACGCACGCACGCCCTTGAATCCCGAAGCGCTCAAACAAGGCGCATTGCGTCGATCGGCCTGAACCGTTACCTGCCGAGCAGTTTCTCCGCAGACCGCATGCGGGAGCGAGCATATTGTTCAACGCCATGAACGCAGCAATCGAGCAACCCTCATCGAACGCCTGGCTGTTGCTGCTCATCGGTACCGTACTGCTCACGTTGGCTTGTGCGTCGCTGGCAGGGTGGGTGCTGGCACGCCGCACCGCGCGGGTCGAAGCGGTTGCCGCACGCGCAGCAGCGGACGCTGCCTATCGACGCGACGCGGCCGGCGAAGTGGCGCAGGCCGTTGCCCAAGTGCGCGCAAAGGCCGATGTGGAACTCGCTACCCTGCGCGAGCGCTTGCGCGCCACTGATCTCGAGCTGGCCGATGCATCCGACGCGCTGCACCATACCCGTGAGCAACTGGAGCACTGGCGAGGCGAGTTCGACGCGGTCAGCAACGAACGCGCGCAGCTTGGCGAGCGAGCGGCGCTGGTCCCGACGTTGAATGAACAGTTGACCGCTGCGCGTGCAGACGTGGCGCAGCTGGCTGCCGAATGCGTTGACATGAAAGCGCGGCTCGCGGCTGAGCGCGACGCCGCGCGGGACAAGCTCGCCTTGTTGGCGGATGCCAAAGAAGCGTTGTCCAACCAGTTCAAAACGCTCGCCAACGAAATTCTGGAAGAAAAGAGTCAGCGATTCGCTGAGCAAAACCAAGTGGGACTCGACCGGCTGCTTTCGCCGCTCAGGACTCGATTGAACGAATTTCAGGGCAAGGTCGAGCAGCTGTACGACACCGAAGGCAAGGAACGCAGCGCATTGGCCGGTCAGGTACAACACCTGATGCAGTTGAACCGCACATTGAGTGATGACGCAAAGAACTTGACCGATGCGCTACGCGGTTCGAACAAGTCGCAAGGCAACTGGGGTGAACTGATTCTTGAGCGCGTGCTTGAGGCATCGGGTCTGCGGGCTGGTCATGAGTACCAAGTGCAGCCGAGTCATCTGCGAGAAGACGGCAGCAAGGCGCAGCCGGATGTGGTGTTGCACCTGCCGCAAGGTCGACGGCTTGTGATCGACGCGAAGGTGTCGTTACTGGCCTACGAGGAGATGTTCAGTGCCGAAGACGACACGCTTCGTGCGGCAGCGCAAAGGCGCCATCTGGACAGCTTGAAGAAGCACGTGGCTGGGCTGTCGGTGCGCAATTATCAGTTGCTGTACGGTATGCAGTCGCTCGATTTCGTGCTGTTGTTCGTGCCGATCGAGCCCGCGTTCATCGTCGCGGTGCAGGCCGACGACCGGCTCTTCATGGAGGCATGGGACAAGAACGTGTTGTTGGTGAGCCCGTCGACGCTGCTGTTCGTGGTCCGAACGGTCGCGCACCTTTGGCGTCAGGAGCAGCAAAGTCGCAACGCCCAGGAAATTGCCAAAAGAGGCGCGGAACTCTATGACAAACTCGCCGGCTTCGTCGTCGATCTGGAGAAGGTCGGGCGCAATCTGACGACTGCGCAAGACGCCTGGAACCACGCGTTCGACAAACTGAGCCGAGGGCGCGGCAATGTGATCCGGCAGGCGGAAATGCTCAAGACATTGGGCATTCAACCAACACGCAGCATGGCAGATGCGATGCGGCGTGATGCGACGGACGAGACAGGCGAAGACACATCCGACAACGAGCAGCAGGGCGCTTCGCCAACCGAGCTGATGGCTGGGCGCTTGAAGGCGTTCGACAATGCCGCGCCGCGAAGCCCCTAGAGCTGGTAGAACGCCCGAATGTGCTCCCAAGCAACTTCGGCTTGGTCGACATAGTGGATCAGTTCGAGGTCGCTGCTGGAGATCGTGCCTTCCTCGACCAGCAACTCGAAGTTGAGCAGCCGCTTCCAGTAGTTGCTACCAAACAGGATGATCGGCACCGGTTTCGATTTCTTCGTCTGAACCAGCGTGATCACCTCGAACAGCTCGTCGAGTGTGCCGAAACCGCCTGGGAAAGCGATCAACGCTTTCGCACGCATCATGAAATGCATCTTGCGAAGCGCAAAGTAGTGGAACTTGAAGTTCAGCTCCGGCGTGACGTAGCGGTTTGCGGCTTCTTCATGCGGCAGCGCAATGCTTAAACCCACGGTCATCGCCTGCCGGTCGTGTGCACCGCGGTTCGCGGCTTCCATGATGCCGGGGCCGCCGCCGGTGCAGATGTAGAGCGATTCGGCACTCGAACGATTGGCGCTGTGCTCGGCGACCAGTTGACCAAAGCGCTGCGCCTGTTCGTAGTAGTTGGCGTTGCGCACCTTGGCCTGTGCGCGAGCAATCGACGTGGGGTCACCGCTGCGCTCGGCATGTGCCAATACCTGCTGAGCATCGGACATTGCGGAGAAACGCGCACTGCCGAAGACCACGATCGTGTGCTCTATTCCCAGGCGCTGCTGTTCGAGGTCGGGCTTCAGCATTTCGAGCTGGAATCGAATGCCGCGAGTTTCCCGGCGCAGCAGAAACTCTGGATCGGCAAATGCGAGCCGATACGCATTGGCACTCAATGGATCGGTGCCGCCCGCGCGCGCCTGCACATCGGCCCAAGCGTCGGCCAGCGGGTGATCCTTGATGTCGTGGGTGGTCTGCATCGTGCGAGTGGAATAGTAATAGTCACACCCGCCGGCGAAGCAACGCGATGGCACACCTGGGCCTTCACAGCGCCGGCTGGAGCCGGTATCGAATCAAGAACGGCTTAACCGCCGCGGCGAATTGAGCCGAACATGGCGCGCAGATCGGTCATCTTGAGTGCTGCGAACACCAGCCCAGTTATCGACACAAGCCGCCAGGGGCGAATCCACATCAGCAGCGCACCAATGGCAGCAGCCAGCCCAAGGGTCAGGTAAGGCTTTCGTCCAGCAACATGGGACAGCGCCGAGTCGGCCACTGCAAACGCGGTATGAGCCGGATGATTGCGCCACCAGACAGCAGCGCCCTGGCGCAACAAAGTTCCCCAGATCGAATCGCCAAAGCCGCGTTTGCCAGCTTGCACCTTGGCTCGGTTGGGGATGCCTCGTGGACGAGGTGGCATCGTCGCCGCATCGTCCGCCCAGGCAGCGACCGTTTCGCGTTCGGCCTGCGACCATGCCGCCGAATTGGCGCTGCCACGCGGCGGCGTAGTGATCGAGGCAGCGGCTGCCGAGTGTGCGGATGAGTGGTACGGATCTGCGGAACTGCCGTACGCCAGTTCGGGCGCAATCAGTTCGGTGATCTCGGCGCGGGTTTGCGCCAGCCGATCCAGTGCTGGAAAGTCGCGGGGCATGCGTTCAGCGCGCACCATCAGGCGTCGTCCCCTGCAGCGCGCAGCAATTGGCGATCGGCTTCAAGCTGCGCCTGCAGCTGCGCGTACGCCGGGCCGGCCATTGGCTGACGTGCAACCCATAGCGCTGCCCCGATCAACAGCAACACCGTACCAGGCACCAGCACCAGCGCCCAGCTGAAGCGGTCCAGCACCGCACCCAGCATGATGGCGATGCCGGCCATTCCGACGAACGCAGCCGACAGAAATGCCGCAAGCGCCAACGCGAGGCCGCGCTTGAGCAAACCTGTACCCGCATCAGCTGATTCCTGGCGCAGCAGCGCCAGATAACCGCCAAGGTGGTCGACGATCAGGTCGGGGCGGCGGATCAGCAGCGAAAAGATCGGGTGGAACAACGCCATGAGCGAATCGGAAGCGAAAAGAGCCGGTTTTTAATATTCGGCGATTGCTGGTTCAGCGACGACCGCGTCCGCGCGCGGCCATCAGCAGCGCTGCAAGTGCAGCCCCGGCAGCAGCAGCGATCAACACCGACCGCACGGGTTGGTCGGCAACGTAGCGGCCTGTCGCATCGGTGTAATGGTCAACCGTTTCCCGAGTGCGGTCACGCACGTCGCTGGCCGCATCGATGCCCTGGCGCGCAGCGCGACGCGCGCGGTAACGCAGTTGATCCACTGCCGGCTCCAGGTCGCGGCGCAAGTCACGCATCTTTTCACTTACCCGGCCCAGCGAGTCGTTTGCAAACTCGCGGCTGTTGTCAAACGCGTGCTCTGCTGAATCCCGCACGTCCTCACCCAGCTGGCGAGCGCTGCCGCGTGCCTGATCCAGCCTTGAATCCGCAGATGTCTTGAAACCCATTTTTCGATGCTCCCGTCAGATAGACACAAAGGCACGATGATGGCAGAAGTTTGAAGCCTGCCTGCAGACGACCCACTATTTTTTGCGTGTTCCGACGATCGGTTTAAGCCACGCCACGGCAATACTGCCGCAGGCTGTCACGCCGCTGACGAACAATACGATCCAGACAATCTCATCGAGCACGGGGTTGAAAAAGCTCCTCTGGGTCTGCGCTGGCGGGGACGACCACAACCATGGTAGCGCGCTGTGCGGTCCAACTCGCCTGCGACTGTTGCCTGCGCGCATCAGGTGGGCAGGGCAGCGGCTCCGGGTAGCCACGCGCGCACGCGGGTTCCTTCGCCGAGACTTGACTCGACGACCAGGTCACCGCCGGCGGCCTCTACCCGGTGCCGCATGCCCTCCAGGCCATGAGCGCTCGAGCGCGTGAGTTCGGGATCAAAACCCCCGCCGTCGTCTTGCACCACAACTTCCACACCGTCTCGGAGGGCGCGCACCTGCACATCGACCGCGCCAGCCTCCGCGTACTTGCCGATATTCGTCAGCGATTCCTGCACCAATCGATAGACGGTCAGCTGGGATGATTCGTCGAGCGTGACATCGGCGATGTCGCAGCGCACCGGGAGCTCCGCCTGTTCTGAAAATTCACGTGTCAGGATGCCCAGCGACGCAGACAGCCCAAGATTGTTCAACGACGAAGGCCGAAGCGTCTCAATGATGCGGCGCTTCAAAGCAATTCCGCTGTTCAGCGTTTCGGTCAGATGTTGCAGCCGGATCTTGAGTTCGGGCGACTCGGCAGGCAGCTTTGACTTGAGTCGTGCCACGTCAAACTTCGCGGCGGTCAGCAACGAACCAAGTTCGTCATGCAACTCCCGCGCCAGATGGGCGCGCTCATCTTCTCGCACGTTTTGCAAGTGCGTGGCGAGTTCGGCCAGTCGTGCAGTCCGCTTCTTCACCAACCGGTCGAGCAAGTCGCGCTCGCGCTCGAGCTCTTCCTTGCGCTGCAAATTCGCTGCCGCCAGTGCGCGCGCCTGGCGCAGCGACCGGTAGAAGGCCATCAATGCGATCAGGCTGGTCAGCGCAATACCAATGCGCGCAGTGCGAAGCGAACTCATGATGTCGCCTCGACGTTGCTCAATCTCCGCGGCGTTGTGCGTCACCAGTTCACTGATGCTCGCGCGCACCCGTGCCATCAGCTCGTTGTCCATACCGGCGGCGAACATCGTTTTCCAAGTGGTTTCGTCGGATCTCGACCGCAACTGCGTCAACTGGTCCATTTCCGCCACCTTTGCCTGAACCAATCCGCTGAGTCGATCGAATGCATCGCCCGGCACAGGCGCGAGTGCAAACAGTTCGCGGGCTCGGGCCAGGTCGTCGCTGGTCTGCCGAGTGGCCTGCCGGTAGTCCGCGAGGACACGTGGGTCGCGCGTCAACAGATAGCCGCGTTCGCTCGTCTCGGCGTCCAGCACCGACTGCATCAGCGCATGCAGTGAAAGCCGCACGCGTTCGTGCAGCGCAACCTGGCCGACCGCTTCGGCGGAACGGCGGTAGCCGACTTCGTTGAATCCCACCACGCCGATCGCAGCCAGAAAGCTCAAGATCAGACTGATGGTGACGGCCAGTGCCGGCAGTCGGCGCTGCGACAAATCAGGAATCGGAAACGGCATGGACGCGTGATCGATAATTGAAGATCAGCGAAACTGCGGCGATGGCACCCCGGCCGTTGCGCAGAAACGTGTTTGAGATTGAAAGCGAGGAGTAATCCAGATGATCAGGATCGGCATTGTCGACGACCACGCGATCGTGCGGTCCGGACTTAAGCAGTTCTTTGCCGATGAGGTCGACCTTCGCGTGGTCGGTGAAGCAGCCAGCGGGCGCGAGGCAATCGACCTGGTGCGCACCACCGAGATGGATGTGCTGCTGCTCGACCTCTCCATGCCCGGCCAAAGCGGCATTGATGCGCTGACCATGATCCGTGCAAAAGCGCCGGATGTTGGTGTGTTGGTGCTCTCCGGTTATCCGGAGGAGCATTACGCAATGACGCTGATCCGACAAGGCGCGAGCGGTTACCTGAACAAGGAATGCGACCCGGACGAAATCGTGAAGGCGATCCGCACCGTCGCGCTCGGCCGCCGCTACATCACGCCCGGCGTGGCAGAACTGCTCGCCCAACAGTTGAATCGCAAAGACGTGATGGCGCCACACGAACAGTTGTCCGAGCGGGAGTTTCAGGTTTTCTTGAAACTTGCGCAGGGCGAAACCACCGGTGCGATTGCCGAAATGCTGTCGTTGTCGGTCAAAACCGTCAGCACCTACCGCACCCGGCTGATGGAGAAGATGGGATTGGCTTCAAACAGCGATTTGACGTACTACGCGTTGAAGCACAAATTGATCGATTGAGTTGCGGACATAGGCAGCTTGTTTGACCACGAAAACACGGCGTCGGCCCATGGGGGCGGCGCTGGCCTAGCCGCCCCGTTCGGCCGCTTCGCGTTGCGCGACGCAGTACTCGACCAAGTCGTCGATCTCGTTGGATTTGTCAAACACCGCATCGACGCCGAGCTGAGCACAACGTCGGCGCACATCAAGCGTTGCGTAGTTGCTGAGCACGACCATTTTCTGGTCGGTTCGGCGTGCCTGACAGGCTTGCAACACGCCGATACCGCTGCCCTCTTTCAGGAACAGATCGACGATTGCCAAATCCCACTGAGCGGGGTTGGCTTCCAGCCAAGCGCGCGCCTGCGTTTCGCTCTCCGCATAGCCGACAACCAAAATGGAGGCAAGTTCCTCCAATGCGTCCACGAGATTTTCGCGAATCACGAGGTTGTCTTCAATAATGAATGTTCTGAGTCCCACAAATTAAATACGACCACGGGCCATATCTGCGTGCAAAACACTGCGCGCACGACAATTGCATTCCATACCCAAGTTACCGGCCCAATGTAGCGACAACCGTTGGCGCCGGATGCAAGCGCTCGAGTTGAGCCTCGGTAGGATGATCCCTACAGTGGTGTGGCTTTACGTAGTGGGATCGTTGGTCACCGGTCACCGGTCACCGGTCACCGGCAGCGGATGAGAGTCGCTTTACCAGTACGCGACTCGCGCGGTTCCAGTTGTATTTGCGTTTGCGCGCTTCCGGCAGCCACTCCGGGTCCACCACTTCGAAGCCGCGTTTGATGAACCAATGCATCGTGCGCGTGGTCAGCACGAAGATACTCGCGAGCCCCATGCTCCGTGCGCGTTGCTCGATTCGCTTCAGGATTTTTTCGCCGTCGCCTTGACCCTGGCTTTCGGGCGACACGGTCAGTGCGGCAAGCTCTCCAGTGCGCGCTTCCGGATAGGGGTAGAGCGCTGCACAGGCGAAGATCACCCCGTCGTGCTCGATCAGTGTGTAATGGTCTGCGTCGCGCTCGATCGCGGTGCGCTCGCGCTTGACCAACGTGCCGTCCCGCTCGAACGGATCGATCAGTGCGAGGATGCCGGCCACGTCGTCGGCGGTCGCTTCGCGCAGACTCTCGAGCTTTTCATCGACCACCATGGTGCCGATACCGTCGTGCACGTAGACCTCAAGCAGCAACGAGCCGTCGAGCGCGAACGGCAGGATATGGCTGCGATCGACGCCACCCTGACATGCCTTCACGCAGTGCTGCAGATAAAACGCCGGGTCGGTCGGTTGCTGCGGCTTGGACCACTGCAGCAGCAGTTTTTGCGCGTCAGCCAAGCCGATTTCGGTATCGATTGGGTTGTCTTCGCCAGCGGGTGCCCCCGGGTCCGTTCGGATACCGGGCACCTCGGTCAAAAATACCAACTTGTCGGCTTGCAGCGCCACAGCAACCGACGTGGCGACTTCCTCCATGGCGAGATTGAACGCCTCGCCGGTCGGTGAAAAACCGAACGGCGACAGCAGCACCATCGCGCCGGAGTCGAGCGTGCGCGTGATGCCGGCCACGTCGATCTTGCGCACCATGCCGGAATGCCGGAAATCAACACCGTCCACGATGCCGATCGGCCGCGCGGTCAGAAAATTGCCTGAGATCACCCGCACCGTGGCGCCCGCCATCGGTGTGTTCGGCAGGCCCTGACTGAACGCGGCCTCAATTTCATAGCGCAGCTGGCCGGCCGCTTCCTGCGCACAGTCGAGCGCCACTTCGTCGGTGATGCGAATGCCGTGTGAATACTTCGCCTCGTGCCCTTTGGCTTTCAGCTGCTCGCTGACCTGCGGCCGAAAGCCGTGCACCAGCACCACCTTCACGCCCATGCTCTGGATCAGCGCCAGATCCTGAGCAATGCTCTGTAACTTGCCGGCGGCGATCGCCTCGCCCGCGATGCCGACCACGAACGTCTTGCCGCGGTGCATATGGATGTAGGGCGCAACCGAGCGGAACCACGGCACGAAGGTGAAGTTGAATACTGCGGACATGGGACAGGCAACGCTCAGGGGGGTCAGGCGGTCAAGAAAGGGTTTTCAATTCTGAGGCGCCCGAAGCGCTGGCCGTGCTGACCGTCTTGCGACACCAGCAGGTCTGCATTGCCGCGCAGTGCTGCTTCAAGAATCAGTGCGTCCCACCACTGCAGGCGGTGCTTTTGCGCGAGCTCAATGGCGGCGGAGACGCTGTCCGCGTCGGCGCCGACCACATCGAAATTGCACAGATGCGCGACCTGGCTGCCTGCTTCGCGTGCGCTCAGCGGCGGCTTCAGCTTGCGCGTGGTGACGTTGTAGAACTCCTGCAGCACCTGCGTGCTTAACAAGACCGAGTCGTCGTGCACGGCGCGCTCAAAACGATCGATGGCCAGGGCCTGGCGGGCCGGATCGCTGGCGTCCACGGTGTAGACGAGGACATTGGTGTCGAAGAACGTGCTCACTGCGCGGCTGCTTTTCACTTCAAGGATAGGGGCGGTCGTGCGCGTCGTCCCGCGTCCAGTGGGCACCCTCGCTGTTGGCCTTGCTGCGCCGGGCGGCTGCCACGAACGCCAGACCGGCGGCCTGCCGGCGATCGTTGCCCTGCGCGTAGTCGGCCAGAAACACCCGCACTTGGGCGCTGACCGAGGTGCCTTCGTTGATCGCACGCACACGTGCTTTTTTCACGATGTTTTCATCGATCGAGATCGTCAGATTGGTCATGTCAGCGCCTTGTATTTTTTACACGCAAACAAGTGTAGCACGTGAACCTGTATTGTGGGACAATCGACGATCCCGACAACGCTTCCGCTGGTCCGTTGCAACCCAGCGACCCTTCCCCTTGCTCATCGAATTCCCCGAAAACCTTCCTGTCTCTACACGGCGCGATGAAATCGCCGACGCGATTGCCAAACATCAGGTCGTCATCGTGTGCGGTGAAACCGGCTCCGGCAAAACCACACAGCTGCCCAAGATCGCGCTGACACTTGGCCGCGGCAAACTGAATGCACGGCCGGGTGAGCGGGGCCAGCTGATCGGCCACACGCAACCGCGCCGCATCGCCGCCAGCTCGGTTGCCAAACGCATCGCCGACGAGTTGAAGACGCCCTTGGGCGACGTGGTCGGCTACAAGGTCCGGTTTCAGGACCGGCTGTCGCGCGACGCCTCGGTAAAGCTCATGACCGATGGCATTCTGCTGGCCGAGACGCAGACCGATCCGCTGCTCAAAAACTACGACACGCTGATCATCGATGAGGCGCACGAGCGCAGCCTGAACATCGACTTCCTGCTCGGCTACCTGCGCGAAATCCTGCCGCGCCGGCCCGACCTGAAAGTGATCGTGACTTCGGCCACCATCGATGCGGACCGGTTCGCGCAGCACTTCGCGTCCGCGAGTGGCCCCGCGCCCGTTATCACGGTCAGTGGGCGCATGTTCCCGGTCGAGCAGCGTTGGCGGCCCTACGAAGACAGCCGCGAGTACGGGCTGAACGATGCGATTGCCGATGCGGTCGACGAACTCTGGCAGGACCCGCGCCAAGCCGGCGACATCCTCGTGTTTTTGCCCGGCGAGCGTGAAATTCGCGAAGGGGCCGATCATCTGCGCAAGCACTTAAGCCACCAACCAATGCTGCGCGGCGCCGATGTGCTGCCGCTGTTCTCGCGCCTGTCGCAAGCCGAGCAGGAGCGCATCTTCGACACGCACACGGGCCGGCGCGTCGTGCTCGCCACCAACGTGGCCGAGACCTCCCTCACAGTGCCGGGCATCCGCTACGTAATCGACACAGGGACCGCACGCGTCAAGCGCTACAGCTACCGCAGCAAGGTCGAGCAGTTGCTGGTCGAGCCGATCAGCCAGGCGGCCGCGAATCAGCGCGCCGGGCGTTGCGGCCGAGTCGCCAACGGCATCTGCATCCGGCTCTACGAAGAGGTCGACTTCTCGGCACGGCCGCGCTTTACCGACCCGGAGATCCTGCGCAGCTCGCTGGCCGGCGTGATTTTGCGCATGAAGGCGCTGCGGCTTGGTGCGGTGGAGGAATTTCCGTTCATCGAGCCGCCGCCGCGGCGCGCGATCGCAGACGGTTATCAATTGCTGGCCGAACTCGGTGCGGTCGATGAGGCCAACGTGTTGACGCCGATGGGGGCCGAGTTGAGCCGCTTGCCACTCGACCCCCGGGTCGGCCGCATGATCCTGGAAGCGCGCGATCGGCAGGCGCTGCAAGAGGTACTGGTGATCGCGAGCGCGTTGAGCGTGCAGGACGTGCGCGATCGGCCGATGGAGCTGCAGGCGCAGGCCGACCAGGCGCACGCCAAGTTCGATGACGAGAAGAGCGAATTCAGCGGCTACCTCAAGCTCTGGCAGTGGCTGGCCGATGCGCGCGGCGGTCATGCACCGACGAGTCGACGCGAGATGCATGCCGCACAGACCGGCCCGAAGCGGGCCAGCGTCGCGGTGCTGCCCGTCGCGCAACGCCTGGTGCGCCCGCCGCCGACTGAAGCACCTGCAGCTACCGCCGTGGTCGCTGCAGGCACACACAAACTGTCGAATCGCCAGTACGAACAACTGCTGCGCCAGAACTTCGTCAACATCCGGCGCGTGCGCGAATGGCGCGACATTTATTCGCAACTGCAGATCGTGGTGGCCGAGCACAAGTGGCCCGTGAACCCGAAGCCTGCCAGCTATGAGCAAGTGCATCTGTCCATGCTGGCGGGTCTCTTGGGCAACATCGGCTGCAAGGCCGAGGACGACGATGTCTACCTCGGCGCGCGCGGCATCCGCTTCTACCGCCACCCGGGCGCGCATCTTGCGAAGAAGCCGGGCCGCTGGATCGTTGCGGCCGAACTGGTCGAGACGACGCGCCTGTTCGGCCGCGGCATCGCCAGCATCGACCCGCCGTGGATCGAGCAAGTCGGCGCGCATTTGCTGAAGAAACAGTTGCTCGAGCCGCACTGGGAGAAGAAGGCGGCCGAAGTCGTTGCGCTGGAACGGGCCACGCTCTATGGGCTCGTGGTCTACACCGGCCGCCGCATCAACTATGCGCGGATCGATCCGAGCGGTGCGCGTGAAATCTTCATCCGCGAGGCATTGGTCGCCGACCAGTGGGACACCGATCTGCCGTTTCTCGCTGCGAACCGCAAGCTGATTGCGCAGGTGCAGGACCTCGAACACAAGTCACGTCGACAAGATGTGCTGGTCGACGACGAGCTGATCTACGCGTTCTACGACAGCCATCTGCCAGCCGACGTGGCCAGCGGCCATGGGCTGCAGGCGTGGTGGCGCGCGACCGTCAGACAGCGCCCGGGGTTGCTCACGCTGACCCGCGACGAATTGATGCGCCACGAAGCCGCTGGCATCACCACCGATGCATTCCCGAAAATGATCCGCCTGGGCGGTGTGGATTGCGCCGCGAGCTACCTGCACGAGCCAGGCGATGCGAAAGACGGCCTGACCGTGACGGTGCCGCTGTTCGTGCTGAACCAGGCCAATGTAGAACGCGCCGAATGGCTGGTGCCGGGCATGTTGAAAGACAAGATCCAGGCGCTGATCAAGAGCCTGCCGCAGCGGCCACGTTCGCGTTTCGTACCGTTGCCTGAGAGCGCCGCACGGTTGGCCGAGGTGCTCACCGCTGCAGAGCGTTGGACCCACGGCACCTTGACCGATGCACTGTTGAAGCAGGTGCGGGACGCCACCAGCCTCGACGTGACGCGCAATGACTTCAAGCTCGAATCGCTGCCAGCGCATTTGTTCATGAACTTCCGCGTAATCGATGAGCACGGCCGGCAGCTAGACACCGGGCGCAATCTGGCCGCCCTCAAGAGCCAGTGGGGCACGCAGGCACGCGGTGCGTTTCAGGCGTTGGCGGGCGTGCAGGTGGCCAAACAGACTGCATTGGCGACAGAAATTGAATCAAACAGGGCAGGGCCGCAGGCTGCGTCTTCACCTTTAGCTACAAAAAACATAGCCAAGACCTCCGTGCCGGCTGCGGCGACGTACATCGCCTGGACGTTCGGCAGCCTGCCAGAGCTGCTCGAAATTGGCCAAGGCAAGCACAGCATGATCGGCTTCCCCGCGCTGATCGATGCGGGCGATCGGGTACGCATCGAAGTGTTCGACGAACCGGACGTGGCCGCTGCCAAGCACCGCGCCGGGCTGCGCCGGCTGTTCGCGCTGCAGTTGAAAGACGCGCTGAAGTATCTGGAGAAAAACATCCCCGATTTGCAAAAGATGGAAGTGGCCTACATGCAGGTGGCTGGTGGCAGCACCATCGAGGCGTTGCGCAGCCAGGTCATCGAAGTGGCGCTGGACCGGGCGTTCCTGCAGGAGCCGCTGCCGACCGATGAGCCCGCGTTCAAGCGCCGCATCGAAGAGGGCCGTGCGCGGCTGACGTTGATCGCCAACGAAGTCGCGCGGCTCGCGGCCACCATCCTGGGCGAGTACGCCGCCGCATTGCGCAAGATCAAGGACACGAAAAACGCGCCGGATGCCGTGCAGGACGCGCAAGCCCAGTTGCAACGGTTGGTGGGCAAGCGCTTCTTGACGGATGCAAGCTGGACCGCGCTGCAGCACCATCCGCGCTACCTCAAAGGGATTGCGATGCGGCTCGACAAGTTGCGTGCCGACCCCGCGCGCGATGCGGCCCGGCTGGCTGAGCTTCGACCGCTTGAGCAGCGCTACTGGCGGCTGGCCGCCGAGCGGCGCGGCACACCGGATGCGGCCATGCAGGACTTCCGCTGGCTGATTGAGGAGCTGCGCATCAGCTTCTTCGCGCAGGAGCTGCGCACACCGCAGCCGGTCAGTGCGAAGCGGCTTGACAAGGCATGGAGTCAACTGGTTCTTTAGCTCGCCCCCAGCCTTCGCTCCCTTCGGTCGGCTCTCGGCTTCCCCCTGCTGGGGGCAGCGCCTGCGGCCTGGCGGAGCCAGCTCCGCGGCCCCCGCTGGAATGTGTCGGTCACGCTCCAAACGTCGCGTACAGGGCGTTTTGTCGCCACCATCAACGCTGGCTAGGCGGATCAGCCGAAGCGGGCGATCAGCGCACCGAGCCGCTGGCGCACGGCTTCGCCCATCTGGGCGGGCTGCGTGACCAGCGCCGAATCGAGGGCGCGGTGGGCTGGCGAATCGGGCCAGCCGGCTGCCAGGCGCTTGACCGCGGCGGCGATCACGACTTGCGCGCGCTCAGCGTTGCCCATCAGGTTGGCGATCGCCAGCTCCGCCGTTACGCAGGCCTGCTGCGGATGCCAGCAGTCGAAATCGGTCACCAGCGCCAGCGATGCGTAAGCCATCTCGGCTTCGCGCGCGAGTCGTGCTTCCGGCATGTTGGTCATGCCGATCACCATGGCGCCGATGCCTCGGTAAAAATTCGACTCGGCCCGGGTGGAGAAGGCAGGGCCTTCGATGCAGACATAGGTGCCACCGCGGTGCAGCTTCACGTCGGCGAACTGCACTTCATCGAATGCGGCACCGAGCACGCCGCTGAGCGCCGGGCAGATCGGATCGGCGAGCGACACATGCGCGACGGCGCTACCGCCGAAGAACGTGGCGTCGCGTTTTTTCGTGAAGTCCAGGTACTGGTCCGGCAGCACCATGTCAAGCGGCGCTACCTGCTCACGCATCGACCCGACTGCCGAGACCGAGATCAAATACTGCACGCCGAGCGATTTCATCGCATAGACATTCGCGCGGTAAGGGATCTCACTTGGCAGCAAGCCGTGGCTGCGTCCGTGGCGGGCGAGGAATGCCACGGGCACGCCGTGCAGGTGGCCGAGCAGCAACGCGTCCGACGGGCGCCCGAAGGGGGTGTCGATGACCTGCTCGCGCACATCGGTCAGGCCTTCCATGCGGTAGAAACCGCTGCCGCCAAACAGGCCAATGCGAATCTCATCCATGCTTTGTTGACGCTCTCAGTGTGCTCAGTGGTGATGGTCGGCTGCGACGGCTGTCAACCCGATGTAACGACAACGCACTTTGATGCGTAATACGGTGGTCGCAGACCAATTGTGCCGCGTCGAAATCAAAACAACGAACAACAAGGGCTGGGCAATGCGGGCAAATTTGAAATGGTGGCTGGTGGCATTTCTGGTGTTGTT
Organism: Burkholderiales bacterium; assembly: GCA_038200275.1. Taxonomy (GTDB): domain Bacteria; phylum Pseudomonadota; class Gammaproteobacteria; order Burkholderiales; family Burkholderiaceae_C; genus JBBPYC01. The sequence goes on along the minus strand of JBBPYC010000048.1, from coordinate 29,514 downwards.
GGTGGTGCTGTTTTTTGGGTTTGGACTTCAGCGCTACCTGAGCCTGTCGGCGATCAAAGAGAGCCAGACGAGCCTGGAAGCCTGGCGTGCCGGGCAGCCCCTGATGGCCGCATTGATCTTCTTCGCGATCTACGTGGCCGTGGCTGCACTGTCATTGCCCGGTGCGGCGGTGCTGACCTTGGTGGCCGGCGCACTGTTCGGCCTTGGCTGGGGCACGTTGATCGTGTCGTTTGCGTCGGCCATCGGTGCGACCGGTGCGTTCCTCGCCTCGCGCTGGTTGCTGCGCGACTGGGTGCAGCAGCGCTTCGCCGAGCGGCTGGCCAGCGTGAACCGCGGCGTCGAGAAAGACGGCGCGTTCTATTTGTTCACGTTGCGGCTGGTGCCGGTGGTGCCGTTCTTCGTGATCAACCTCGCGATGGGCCTCACGCCGATCCGCGTCTGGCCGTTCTACTGGGTCAGCCAGCTCGGAATGCTGGCCGGCACCATTGTTTATGTAAACGCAGGCACACAGCTCGCGCAGATCGACTCGTTGTCCGGCGTGTTGTCACCGGGGCTGCTGGCGTCGCTGGTGCTGCTCGGCGTGTTTCCCCTGCTGGCGCGAAAGGTGCTCGATATGTTCAAGGCGCGCAAGGTCTATGCGAAATGGGACAGACCGAAAAGCTTTGACCGCAACCTGATCGTGATTGGTGCGGGCTCGGCCGGTCTGGTCAGCGCCTACATCGCGGCAACGATCCGCGCCAAGGTCACCCTGGTCGAGAAAAACGAGATGGGTGGGGATTGCCTGAACACCGGTTGCGTGCCGTCCAAGGCGTTGATCAAATCGGCGCGGTTGTTGTCCAACATGCAGCGCTCAAAAGAATTTGGAATCCATTCGGCGTCCGCCGAGTACGAGTTCGCCGACGTGATGCAGCGCGTGGAGCGGGTGGTGCAGCAGATCGCGCCGCACGACTCGGTCGAGCGCTATGCCGAACTCGGCGTCGACGTGCGCAAAGGCTCGGCGCGCATCGTCTCACCCTGGGAAGTGGAGATCACTGCGGACGACGGGCAGGTCGAGCGGCTGACCACACGCAGCATCGTCATTGCGACCGGCGCGCGCCCGTTCGTGCCGCCGATCCCCGGGCTTGACCAGGTCGACTACCTGACGTCCGACAACGTCTGGCAATTGCGCAATCGTCCGAAGCGGCTCGTGGTGCTCGGCGGCGGGCCGATTGGTTGTGAGCTGGCGCAGACGTTTGTGCGGCTGGGCTGCAAGGTCACCCAGGTCGAAATGGGTGCGCGGCTGATGTCGCGTGAGGACCTGGAGATATCGAAGATGGTGGCTGCGCGGTTCCGCAGCGAAGGCGTTGACGTGCGGCTTGAGCACAAAGCCAAAGCGGTCGACGTGCAGGGCGATGCCAAGCGGCTGATCGTCGAGCATGCGGGCAAGGACGAATTCATTGAATTCGACGCTCTGCTGGTCGCGGTCGGCCGTGCTGCGAACTTGAAAGGCTTCGGCCTGGAAGCGCTGGGCGTGAAGACCGACAAGACGGTCGACGTGAACGGCCTGCTGCAAACCAACTTGCCCAACATTTACGCGGCGGGCGACGTGGCTGGGCCTTATCAATTTACGCACACCGCAGCGCATCAAGCCTGGTATGCGGCCGTCAACGCATTGGTGCAGCCGTTCTGGTCATTCACGGCCGACTACCGCGTGATCCCGTGGGCGACGTTTGTTGAGCCTGAAGTGGCGCGCGTGGGCCTGAACGAGCAGGAAGCGAAGGAAAAGAACATCCCGCATGAAGTGACGATATTCCAGATGGAAGAGCTCGACCGTGCGATTGCCGACGGCGAGACCCAGGGCTTCGTCAAGGTTCTGACCGTGCCGGGCAAGGATCGCATCCTCGGCGTCACGATCGTCGGTGAACACGCAGGCGACCTGATCGCGGAATACGTGCTGGCGATGAAGCACAAGCTGGGTCTGAATCAGGTCCTTGGCACGATCCATATTTATCCCACGCTGGCCGAGGCGAACAAGTACGTGGCCGGCAACTGGAAGCGTGCACACGCGCCTCAGAAGTTGTTGACCTGGGCAGGCAAGTTCCACACGTGGCGGCGCGGTTAGCCGCAGCACGAAAACACCATCAACTCGATCGAGAAGGCCCCCATGAAGCTACTCGACATCGGCTTGCCCAGCCGGCGCCGTTTCATCGCGGCCACAAGCCTCATCGCTGGCGGTGCGCTTTGGTCTGGCACTGCATTTGCGGCGTTCGACCAGCGCCATGCGGCCTGGACCGCGCTGCTGAAAGACAATGTGGTGGTGGCTAGGAACGGCCACTCGTCCACCGTCCACTACGCTGCGTTCAAGCAGCAGCGAGGCGCGTTCGATGGGTACCTGAAGAGTCTGTCGGCGGTCACGCAGCGCGAGTACGACGGCTGGAGCAAGCCGCAGCGGCTTGCGTTTCTGATCAACGCCTACAACGCATTCACGGTCAGTCTGATTTTGACGAAGTACCCGGATCTGGCATCGATCAAGGACCTGGGCGGATTGTTTCAAAGCCCCTGGAAGAAAGAATTTTTTCAACTGCTGGGCCAATCGCGCAGCCTAGACGGCGTGGAGCACGGCATGATCCGCGCGTCGGGCGCCTTCAACGAGCCGCGCATCCACTTCGCAGTCAATTGCGCATCGATCGGCTGCCCGATGCTGCAACGCGAAGCGTTCGTCGCCGATCGGCTCGAAGCGCAACTCGCCGATGCGACGCAGCGCTTTCTGTCCGACCGCAGCCGCAATCGTTATGAACCGCAGCGCAAGCGGCTGGTGGTGTCGAAGCTGTTCGACTGGTACGGCAAGGATTTCGAGCAGGGGTACGGAGGCATCGACTCCCTGGAGGCCTACTTCTCGCGCCACGCAGCCGAGTTGAGCGACAGCGCGGCAGACCAGCAGGCGGTGCGCTCAGGCGACTGGCAGCTTGACTTCCTCGATTACGACTGGGCGTTGAACGTGGCGCGGTGACTTTGCTGGCGGGCCTGCCTCGTTAATATCGGGCCGCATGAAAAGTCCCGCCACCGAACTGATTCACCACGCATACGAACCCCCGGGCGGCTTTGCCGCGCCGCAGCCGGCAGTGCACAAGGCCTCCACCGTCATTTTCCCGAACGTTGCCGCAATGCGTTCGCGCGACTGGAAGAACAAGACCAGCTATACCTACGGCCTGCACGGCACGCCGACCACCTTCACGTTGGAAGAACGCATCCGCGCGCTCGAACGCGGCAAGCACTGCGTGCTGGCGCCGAGCGGGCTGGCGGCGATTGCTATCACATCGCTCGCGCTGCTGGCAGCGGGCGATGAAGTCCTGATCCCCGACAACGCGTACGGCCCGAACAAGGCACTCGCGTTGGGCGAACTACAGAAGTTCGGCATCACGCACCGGCTGTTCGATCCGCTCGACGTCGAAGATTTGGGCAGCGCCATCAGCGAACGCACCCGGCTGGTCTGGCTGGAAGCCCCGGGCTCCGTCACGATGGAGTTTCCGGATCTGATCGGTCAGGTGCGGCTGTGCAAGGATCGGGGGGTCCTGTGCGCGCTTGACAACACCTGGGGTGCAGGCATTGCGTTCAACGCGTTCGATCTGCTGCCGGGCACTGGGCCGCTTGCCGTCGATTTGTCGATCCACGCCCTGACCAAGTACCCGAGTGGCGGGGGCGACGTGCTGATGGGCAGCATCGTGACGATCGACCCTGCGCTGCACGAGCGGGTGCTGCTGACGCACATGCGGCTCGGCATCGGCGTGAGTGGCAACGACTGCGAAGCGGTGCTGCGCGCGCTGCCCAGCACGTGGCTGCGCTACCGGGCTCACGACGCAGCGGCACGCGAGTTGGCGCAATGGTGCGAGCAGCAACCGGCGTTTGCGCAGGTGCTGCACCCGGCGCTGGCCGGTTCGCCCGGCCATGAGCATTGGCAAGCGCTGTGCGGCGCGAGCGATGCGGCGGCTGGCCTGTTCAGCGTGGTCCTCGATGAGCGCTACGACGCCGCGCAGGTCGACGCATTCTGCGATGCACTGCGGCTGTTCAAGCTCGGCTACAGCTGGGGTGGGCCGATGAGTCTGGTGGTCCCGTACGAGTTAGGCACGATGCGAAAGGGCTGGCCCGCCCACTTAACGCGCGGCACCGTGATCCGGTTCTCCATCGGGTTGGAAGACGTCGCTGATTTGCGTACAGACCTTCAGCAAGCCCTGACGGTGCTGCCCGTTGGTTGACAGTCAAGCTGTTAAAGTGCAAGCAACACGAGGAACAACGACTTGGCTACACCCAACTACGGATTCGAGAAGCGCCAGAAGGAACTTGCGAAGAAGCGCAAGAAGGAAGAAAAGCTGAAGAACAAGGCGGTGCGAAAGATCGGCCCGGACGACGGCAGCGAGCCGCAGGACGATCAGGAAAATGGTGGTGCAGCGGATACCGGCGACGCCGCTGCGACGGGTGGCGGGCCGGCGTCTTCCTGAGCACTGGTCGCCATTCGATCAATTAAATCGTCCGGCGCACCTTCCAGAATCTGCGCGGCCAACACGGCCATCGCACCCGCGGAACGATCCGCTGGTGCGATTTTTTTTGCCTGCGCGTATTCGGCAAAATTGCGTTTCATCGACTGCAGGTAGCCCGGGTCATAGTGCGTGATCAACAGCTCCCGCACGACGCGCTCGAACGCACCCGCGTGCACCTGTTTCTGCCAGCCCTCGACCACCTCATGGCCACGCAGGGATTCCAGCGCTTGCAGCCGTTCGCAAAACAGCGCCGGCTGCTCGACGAAGAAATCATAGTCCTCCAACAGCAACGCGACGCGCTCGTCGTCATTCAGCTGCAGGTCCAGACAGGGACTCGCACGCATCGCCGCCATCAGTGCGTCGGGCACAGCCAGGTTGCCGACCTTTTTGCTTTCGCTCTCCACATACACAGGACGAGAGGCATCGAAGCCGTGCAGTGCCGTCCACACCAGCGTGTCGAAGCGTTTTTGCGAGGGTTGCGGCCGACCCGGCAACAGGCCGAGCACCGAACTGCGGTGCGAAGCCAGCGCCTCCAGGTCGAGCACTTGGGCGCCGGCAGCGGCCAGCGCGTCGAGCAGCCGCGTCTTGCCTGAGCCGGTTGGCCCGCAAATCACGCGGTAGCGCAGCCGGGACGCCTGCTGCGGCAGGTCGGCCAGCAACGCGGCCCGAAACGCCTTGTAGCCGCCCTCCACCAACGTAGTCTGGAAGCCAACCTGCGACAGCACCAGCGCCAGCGCGCCGCTGCGCTTGCCACCGCGCCAGCAGTAAATCAGCGGACGCCAGGCTTTTGGCAAGTTTGCGACGTGGTCGGTCAGGTGGCGCGCAATGTTGGCAGCCACCAGCGCAGCGCCAACTTTTTGTGCTTCGAACGCACCGGCCTGTGCGTACAAGGTGCCCACTTGAATCCGCTCGGCATCGTTTAATGACGGCCAGCTTTGTGCCTCGGGCAGATGATCCAACGCATGTTCGCTTTCGCTGCGCGCATCGATCACCGCATCGAACGCACCCAGTTGCTGCAACGCATCGGTGGCTGCAAGACGGCGCGGCAGCGCAGTCGTCATCGGGTCAGCAGCGGGACAAGCTGCGGCCAGACGTTGTCCAGCAGGATCGATTGGGCGCGGTCGTTCGGATGAATGCGATCGGCCTGGAACAGCTCCATCGCGGCCGGTACGTCGGCCACATTCTTCAGAAAGAACGGCACCAGCGCGGCCTGGGTCTGTTTGGCCACGTTGCCGAAGGTGGCTGCGAATCGGTCGGCATAGGCCGAGCCGTAGTTCGGCGGCACCTGCATTCCCAACACCAGCACCTTGGCACCCGCATCCTGTGAAGTGCGCGTCATCTGCAGCAGGTTTTCTTCTGTGTTCGCCATCGGCAGCCCACGTAGCGCGTCGTTGGCGCCGAGTTCGAGCACGACGACATCAGGCCGATGCACCTTCAGCAGCGCTTCAAGTCGGGACCGGCCGCCAGATGTGGTCTCACCGCTGATGCTCGCATTCACGACGCGGGCATCGACAGACTCTTTTTCCAGTCGCTGCTCCAACAGCGCGACCCAGCCGGTGCCGCGGCGAAGACCGTACTCCGCCGACAATGAATCACCGAGCACCAGAATGGTCGACTTCGGCTGCGCACCTGTCGCACCGCCAGCCCCCGCAACCAGCAACGCCCCGATCCCCGCGATAAAGTGCCTGCGCCCCACGTTTTGCCAACTCAACAACGACATATGTCCGATCCGATCATCGCCGTGGAGCATCTCTACAAATCCGTCACCGACTCCACAGGCACGCTGGACATTTTGCGTGATATCGATTTTTCCCTGGCACCCAGGCAGACTGCGGCGATCGTGGGGGCGTCCGGCTCCGGCAAAAGCACCTTGCTGTCGATCATCGCGGGGCTTGACACACCGTCACGCGGGACCGTGCGACTGGCCGGTCAAGACCTGTTTGCGATCGACGAAGACGCCCGTGCTGCATTGCGCGCGGCAAAGGTCGGCTTTGTGTTCCAGAGTTTTCAGCTGATGGCCAATCTGACTGCGCTGGAGAACGTGATGCTGCCGCTTGAACTCGCGGACCGGCGCGATGCAAGGCGACTGGCTGGTGAGATGTTGAAGCGCGTCGGTCTTTCCGAGCGCTTCGGTCACTACCCGAAGGTGCTGTCAGGGGGCGAGCAGCAGCGTGTGGCGCTCGCTCGCGCATTTGTCGTCGAGCCCGCACTGCTGCTCGCCGACGAGCCGACAGGCAGCCTCGACTTCGCGACCGGTGAGACCATCATTGAGCTGATGTTTGCACTGAACCGCGAGCAGGGCACCACACTGCTCATGGTCACGCACGACCGCGGCATCGCGGCGCAATGCGAGCGTCGCATCACGATCGAGGCGGGACGCATTGCAGCCAGTTGAAAATTAATGGACTAAGCATCGGAATCGGTAGTGTCAGCAACGGATGCTGCTACCAATACCATAGTGCGCGGTGTCCTACGCAACGCTGCAAAAGCTCATGGCAGAATGAATTTGAGCCATTCGCGGCGTGCGCTGCCAGACCGGGCATGTGCTTTACTTGAAAAGACCACGAACAGACCTCACGCATGACCATCCAGACTGTGCCAACCCGTCCCTTTGCCGGCCAGCGTCCCGGTACATCGGGGCTGCGCAAGAAGGTGAGTGTGTTTGAGCAAGCGCACTATCTGGAGAACTTCGTGCAGTCGCTGTTCGACATATTGCCGGAGCGCGCGGGCTGCACGCTGGTGCTCGGCGGCGACGGACGCTATCTGAACCGGGCCGCGATCCAGACGATCCTTCGCATGGCGGCGGCCAACGACGTTTCCCAGGTTCTGGTGGGCCAAGGCGGCATTTTGTCGACGCCAGCTGTGAGCGCGGTCATTCGGAAACATGGTGCCTACGGCGGCATCGTGCTGTCGGCCAGCCACAATCCGGGCGGCCCGCATGGCGACTTCGGCATCAAGTACAACGCGGCCAACGGCGGGCCGGCGCCTGAAGCGCTGACTGAGCACATCTACCTGCGCAGCCAGTCGATCGACAGCTACCGGATCAGCGACGCAGCGGAGACCGACATCGACCAACTCGGCAGCTGCACGCTTGAGTCGATGCGGATTGAAGTAATCGACTCGGTGGCCGACTACGCTGAACTGATGCGCAGTTTGTTCGACTTCAAGCGGATGCGGGCGCTGCTCGCCGGCGGCTTCCGGATGCAGATCGACGCGATGAACGCGGTCGGTGGGCCCTACGCAAAAGCCATTATTGAAGGTGAACTCGGTGCGCCTTTGGGCACGGTGGTGAATGCGGCGCCGCTCGAGGACTTCGGCGGCGTGCATCCCGACCCGAACCCTGCCCATGCGCAGGCGCTGATCGCCCACATGAGCGGCACCGACGCACCCGACTTCGGCGCAGCGACCGACGGCGATGCGGACCGCAACATGATCGTCGGGCGCGATTTTCTGGTGAGCCCGTCCGACAGCCTGGCTTTGCTGACTGCACGTGCGACACGCATACCTGGCTATGCGGCGGGGCTGGTGGGTGTGGCGCGCTCGATGCCGACGTCTGCTGCAGTGGACCGGGTTGCAGCTCATCTCGGCATCCCGTGCTATGAGACGCCGACCGGTTGGAAGTTCTTCGGCAATCTGCTTGATGCGGGCCGGATCACGCTGTGCGGTGAAGAAAGCTACGGTACCGGCTCCAGCCACGTGCGAGAAAAAGACGGTTTGTGGGCGATTTTGTTCTGGCTCGATCTGCTGGCTGCCACGGGCCAGTCGGTGGAGCAACTCGTGCGGGCGCACTGGCAGCAGTTCGGCCGCAATGTGTATTCGCGGCATGACTATGAAGGTCTGCCAGTGGAGCAGGCCGATGCGCTGATGGCCGACTTGCGTGCGGCTTTGCCCAAACTGAGCGGACAGCGCTTTGAACAGGTGAGCAGCCCGTTGCAGAAGGCCGATGACTTCACCTACACCGACCCGGTCGATCATTCGATCTCGGCGAAGCAGGGCGTGCGGCTGCTGTTCGAAGACGGCTCGCGCATTGTGTTGCGGCTGTCCGGCACCGGCACCGAAGGCGCTACGTTGCGGCTGTACCTGGAGCGGTACCAGCCCGACGCCTCGCAGCACGACGTGCCGGCGCAGCAGGCGTTGGCTGGCTTGGCTGCCGTGGCCGAACAGGTTGCCGGCATCCGGCTGCGCACTGGTCGGGCACAACCGACCGTGGTGACCTGAGAAGAACCGAGAAACCGATGGTCTCGACGGCGAGGTGACCTCCGATATCCACTGGCACCTAGCCACCCATAACAACAACGACGAAGCCGGCATCCGGCAGGAGACGCCCCACCATGGCACCGCAAAACACGCAGCATCTCGAAACCCATCAACTGGTGCGCCGCACCATGGCGCTGGTGCTTGCCGGCGGCCGGGGTTCGCGGCTGAAGCAGTTGACCGACCGGCGTGCCAAGCCGGCGGTGTACTTCGGCGGCAAGTACCGGATCATCGACTTCACGCTGTCGAACTGTTTGAACTCAGGCATCCGCCGCATTGGCGTGGCCACGCAGTACAAGTCGCATTCGCTGATGCGCCATATCCAGAGTGGTTGGAGTTTCCTGCGCGCAGAGCTTGGCGAGATGGTGGAGATGCTGCCCGCGCAGCAGCGCATCGATGAAGCGCACTGGTACCGCGGCACGGCCGATGCGGTGTATCAGAACCTCGACATCATCCGCGATGAAAAACCCGACTACGTGATCGTGCTGGCAGGCGACCACATCTACAAGCAAGACTATTCTTTGATGATCAAGGACCACGTCGACCACGGCGTGGATTGCACGGTCGGCTGCATCGAAGTCCCGCGCATGGAGGCGGTTGCGTTCGGCGTGATGCACATCGACGAGCAGCGCAACGTCACGGCGTTTCTGGAAAAACCTGCCGATCCACCCGCCATGCCGGGCAAACCGGACATCGCGCTGGCGAGCATGGGCATCTATGTATTCAGCGCCGACTATCTGTATCGCGTGCTTGAGGAGGACCTGAACGATCCGACGTCCAGCCACGACTTCGGCCGCGATGTGATTCCGCGCGCGGTGGCCGAAGGCACTGCGCTCGCGCATCCGTTCGGGATGTCCTGCGTGAGCCGCGTGCCGGGTGTGCCCGCCTACTGGCGCGACGTCGGCACCATCGATGCATTCTGGGAGGCCAACATCGACCTGGCAATGCCCGATCCGCAGCTCGATTTGTACGACACTGATTGGCCGATCTGGACTTACCAGCGTCAGGTGCCGCCCGCAAAGTTTGTGCCGGACCGGCACGGCAATCACGGCGTCACGGTCAACACGATGATCTCGGGCGGTTGCATTTTGTCAGGCACCAATGCGTCGAATTCGGTGTTTTTTTCCGACGTGCGCGTGCACTCGTTCTGCCGGATCGACCACTGCGTGATCCTGCCGGACGTGACGATCAATCGCAACGTGCGGCTGCATCGCGTGGTGGTCGACCGCGGCTGTGTGATCCCTGAGGGTATGGTGGTGGGCGAAGATGCACGCTGGGACGCCGAGCGTTTCGAGCGCACGGAAAACGGCATTGTGTTGATCACGAAGCCGATGCTCGAGCAGTTGAAGTAGGCCGAACCCCAGCCTGGGCTCGCTGCGGTCGGCTTTGCCAGGGTTGCCTGCCGGGGCAGGCACTTGCAACACGGATCAAGACACTTAGGGTTCCTGCTCAGATAAACCCACACGGTCCGTCCCTATCGAATGAAGCGCGCCTGCGCCGATGAACTTTCAGGACTAGTGTCGACCGTTTGTCGTTTTCATTGCTACCCACCGACACAAGAATCCAATTGACATGAACGTGCTGCAAGTCAGTGCCGAGATTTATCCGCTGCTCAAAACAGGCGGGTTGGCCGATGTGACGGGGGCCTTGCCGGCGGCGCTGACAGCGGCCGGCTGTGAGGTGCGGGCGTTGCTCCCCGGTTTCCCGGCCATCACCGCAGGCGTGCCGGCTTCGACATTGATCGCCGAACTGCAAGCGCCTTGGGGTGAGACGGTTGCGTTGCGCTTCGGCACGGCCCCCGCGCTGCAGTTGGGCGTCTATTGGATCGACGCGCCTGGGTTATATGACCGGCCCGGCAATCCTTATCATGACGAACGACAGCAGCCCTATGCGGACAACCAGCGCCGTTTCGCGCTGCTCGGCTGGTGCGCCGCATTGCTCGGCCAGGGGTTGGACCGGCGCTGGCATCCGCGCGTGGTGCACAGCCACGATTGGCATGCAGGGTTGGCGCCGGCTTACCTGGCTTATCCACAAAACCCTGCAGTCCGACCTGCCGCCAGCGTGCACACGGTTCACAATTTGGCCTACCAGGGCGTCTTTGCGGCCGACGGGTTTGCTGAGCTCGGATTGCCGCCGCAGGCATATTCGATACAGGGCTTGGAGTACCACGGTCAGCTCTCGTTCATGAAAGCGGGCCTGTACTATGCAGACCGCATCACGACGGTCAGCCCCACGTATGCGCGTGAAATTCAAACGGCGCAGCACGGCTGCGGGCTCGACGGGCTGCTTGCCAGCCGCAGCAATTCACTTTCGGGCATCCTGAACGGCGTGGACGACGTGATCTGGAATCCGGCGCATGACTCGCTGATCGCGCACCGCTATGACGTTGCCCACATGGTTGGCAAGGCAGCGGCCAAGGCGGCATTGCAGCAGGCCTTCGGGCTGGATCAGAAACACGATGCCTTGCTGTTCGGCGTGGTCAGTCGGCTGACTGAGCAAAAAGGCATGCAACTGATGCTGGACCACATCGACGAACTGGTCGGGCGCGGCGGCCAGCTTATGGTGCTCGGCAGCGGTGATGCGGAGCTTGAAGCGGCGCTGCGGCTGCACGCAGCGGCGCAGCCCCGAGCGGTCGCGGTGCGGTTCGGCTACGACGAGGCTCTCGCACACCGAATCTTTGCGGCCAGCGATGTGACGCTGGTGCCGTCGCGCTTCGAGCCGTGTGGGCTTACGCAGATGTACGGCTTGAAGTATGGGGCGCTGCCGCTCGTGCACCGAGTCGGTGGGCTGGCCGACACGGTAGTCGACTGCGCGCTCGAGGAGCTTGCCGACCAGCGCGCAACCGGCTTCGTGTTCGACCGCTTTGAGCCGGCCGACTACGCTGCTGCGCTGCGCCGTGCATTTGCACTGTACGCGTGGCGCAGTGAGTGGGCCCGCGTACGCGAGCGTGGGATGACGCAACGTTTCGACTGGGCGCGGGCGGCATCTGCTTATCTTGATGTTTACAGTCAGGCGATTGCAGCTGCCCCTGCAGCGGCCGCCTGATGCAGCGTTTGCGCAACAAGGCGCCCCCCGGTAGTCTGCCGAATTGCTGATTAAGTCATTGCCTTGCTTATCTACCATGCGTTAGCGTGGCCGTGGCTCCTCTGGGGTTGCACGCGAATTGCGCGCGACGCAGCAGCGCGCTGCGTTTGCCCTCACGAAAGTTCTTCATGCTTCAGATACCTGACCTTCACCGCCCCGCGTTCGACTATGACCACCCCAATCAGGACGTCGCAGCGTTCAAGCGCGCAGTTGCCAACAAGCTGATCTATGCAGTCGGCAAAGACCCGAGCGCTGCGCAAGATTACGACTGGCTGCAAGCCGCGGCGCTCGCGGTGCGCGATCAGCTGGTGGAACGCTGGATGGACACGACCCGCGCGCAGTACGCCCAAGACGTCAAGCGCGTGTACTACCTCTCAATGGAGTTTTTGATCGGCCGCACATTCGGCAACGCGCTGCTCGCGCTGGGACTGACCGAAACGGTGCGCGCTGCGCTGACCGACTTCGGCATCGATGCCGACAAGCTGTCCGAGACCGAGCCCGATGCCGCTTTGGGCAACGGCGGGCTGGGCCGGCTGGCTGCCTGTTTTCTGGATTCGATGGCGACCTTGAACGTGCCTGGCTTTGGCTACGGCATCCGTTACGAATACGGCATGTTTCGCCAGACGGTGGTGGCGGGCCGGCAGGTCGAGGTGCCCGACTACTGGCTCACGCAGGGCAATCCGTGGGAGTTTCGGCGGCCTGAAGTGACCTACCGGGTCTGCTTCGGTGGCCGGGTGGAGCAGCAGGGCGATGCCTCGGTGTGGACGGGCACGCACGATGTGCTTGCCATGGCTTATGACACGATCATCCCCGGCTATGGTACGCAGGCAACCAACACGCTCAGATTGTGGTCGGCACACGCGACTGAAGAAATCGACCTGAGCGCCTTCAACCGCGGCAACTACTTTGCTGCGGTGGAGAGCAAGAACCATTCGGAGAACGTTTCGCGCGTGCTGTACCCGGATGACTCGACGCCGTCCGGGCGCGAGCTGCGGCTGCATCAGGAGTACTTTTTCGTGTCGGCCAGTCTGCAGGATCTGCTGCGGCGGTACTTGGCCACGCACAACACGTTCGACCGACTCGCTGGCCGCATCAGCATTCACCTGAACGACACGCACCCGGTGCTGGCGGTACCGGAATTGATGCGGCTGCTGATCGATGAGCACCACGTGTCGTTTGCTGCGGCTTGGGGGCACGTGCAGAAAATCTTCTCGTACACAAACCACACGCTGATGAGTGAGGCGCTGGAGACCTGGCCGGTTGAGACGCTGGCGCGCATCCTGCCGCGCCACCTGCAGATCGTGCTTGAGCTCAATGCGCGATTTCTTGCCGATGTGACCCAGCGTCATGGGCCAGACGTGGAACTGATGCGCCGCGTCTCACTCATTGACGAAGCGGGCGAGCGTCGGGTCCGCATGGCGTACCTCGCTGTGATTGCAAGCCACTCGGTCAACGGCGTGTCGGCCCTGCACTCAGAACTGATGCAGCAATCGATCTTCGCGGACTTTGCGCAACTGTTTCCCGAGCGATTCAACAACAAGACGAACGGCATCACGCAGCGGCGCTGGCTTGCGCTTGCCAACCCGCCATTGACCGCGTTGCTCGACGAGCGCATCGGCCGCGATTGGCGCCGCGATCTGACGCAACTGTCTCGCATCGATCAATGGGCCGATGAGCCCGAGTTTCAGCAGCGCTTCCGGGCCGCCAAGCAAGCCAACAAGCAGCGCTTGGTCGATTGGGTGCAAAGCACGCTCGGCATCGAGCTGGATGCCGCGGCATTGTTCGACGTGCAAGTCAAGCGCATGCATGAATACAAGCGGCAACTCTTGAACCTGCTGCACGTGGTCACGCGCTATCACGAAATCATCGACGCCCCCGAGACCGATCGACCACCGCGGGTGGTGCTGCTGGCCGGCAAGGCCGCCTCCGCATATCACATGGCCAAGCTCATCATCAAGCTGACCGGCGACATCGCGCACGTCGTGAACAACGACCCGCGCGTGGGCGGCCGGCTCAAAGTCGTGTTCGTGCCCAACTACAGCGTGAGCGTGGCAGAGCGCATCATCCCGGCGGCCGATCTGTCCGAGCAAATCTCCACCGCCGGCACCGAGGCGTCCGGCACCGGCAACATGAAGCTTGCGCTGAACGGCGCGCTCACGATCGGCACGCTCGACGGCGCCAACGTCGAGATCCGCGACCAGGTGGGTGACGACAACATTTTCATCTTCGGCAACACGACCGCAGAGGTGAACGCGTTGCGCGCGCGGGGCTATCTGCCCAAATCCATATACGAGACGGCGCCCATGCTCCGGCGCGTGCTCGACAGCATTCGCGACGGGTTGTTCTCACCCGACGAGCCCACGCGCTTTCGGCCGATCTTCGACGAACTTGTGAACTGGGGCGACAAGTACCAGTTGCTGGCCGACTACGAGAGCTACGTCGCTGCCCAGCGCCGGGTCGACGCGCTGTTTTTGCAACCTGAAGCCTGGACAGCGAGTGCGATCCACAACGTCGCCGGCATGGGCGCATTTTCCTCAGACCGCACGATCGCACAGTACGCAGCCGAGATCTGGCGCACGCCGCCGGTGGTGCTCAGTCCGCGCGGTGCCGACGATGCAGAAAGCCGGAAGCCGAGCGGCACAGCGGTGGCTTGAAGCCGCTTGCGCTGACGGCTGGGCACGCGCCTCAGCGCAACACGAGCACCGGCGTCGTCGAGTGAGTCAGCACATGCTGGGTCTCGCTGCCCAGCAACAGGCGAGACAAGCCCCGTCGGCCATGGGATGCCATCACAATCAGGTCGCAGTCGTGCTTGCGCGCGGTGTCGAGTACGGCTTCGCCCACCAGCGCGCCGGTCACAACAAGCGCCATACAGGGCACCCGCTCGGCATCGGCCTGTGCCTTGACGACATCGACCACCTGTTGCGCCTGCACCTGCCAGCGCGCCTCGATGTCCTTGCCTTGCTCCGGGCTGCGTATCAGTGCGCCGTCCATGTAGTCCGGGACGTAGTGGTGACGTACCGTCACGGCAAGCAACTCGCTGCCCAGCAAGCGCGCCAGGTTGATCGCTGCGGTGCTCGCTTTCTGCGACAACGCTGAGCCGTCGGTTGTCACCAGGATTTTTCGGTACATGACGTTTCCCCTGTTGGTGTCGATGAGATCCGCCCTGCCGGGTCGGGCCAGACTGGCGCGCCAATTGAAGGGCGCGTCAGTGGAGGGGTGCGTTAACAGCACCATAGCGCGAAGCCGCAACCGCATGCTTTGATGCAGATCAAGGTTGCTGCGCATAGAGGGGTTTAGCCTCGACGACTTATGCCCGCTGTCATGACTGCCTCGCCTACGGCGGACCCCGCGCTAGCCACTGCGAATTTTGGGCCCGCGGTCGGTGACAGCATGGACGCTGGGAGCCGGTTCGTTGCGCTGGACGACCGCGCCGAATGGGATGCATTCGGTGCGCAGGATCCCGCAGCACCAGCCGAATGGACATCCCTGATTGCTGTTGGCGGCATGCGCTGCGCCGCCTGCGCGTTGAATATCGAGGAGGCGCTGGGCGGTGTGTCTGGAGTGCTGGGTTCGGAAGTCAACGCCACCAGCGGCTTGGCCCGCGTGCGGTGGTCTTCTGATCGGGTGCTGCCTTCGGTCTGGCTCGATGCGGTGCGCCGCGCCGGCTACGAACCGCTACCGCAAGCGGAAGCCGACGCGTCCGGGCGCCGCCGCGGGGAGCAGCGGCGCGCTTTGTGGCGGGTGCTGGTGGCGGGGCTTTGCATGATGCAAGTGATGATGTATGCGTGGCCGCTCTACATCGCGCAGCCGGGCGAGATGGACGCCAACCAGGCGCAGCTGCTGCGCTGGGCTTCCTGGGTGCTGACCTTGCCGGTGCTGCTGTTTTGCTGTCCGCCATTCTTCAGAAGCGCGCTGGCCGACCTGCGGCAGCGCCGCATCGGCATGGACCTCCCGGTCGCGCTCGGCATGGCGATCACGTTCGCGGTCTCCAGCGCCGCCACGTTCGAGCCGGACGGGGTGCTGGGCCAGGAAATTTATTTCGACTCGCTCACGATGTTCGCGTTTTTCTTGCTGGCCGGACGGTGGCTGGAGACGCGGCTGCGCGACCGCACGGCGGGCGCTCTCGACGCACTGCTGAATCGTCTGCCGCAGACCGTCCTGCGGCAGCAGAGGAGCGGCGGCTTCGAGCGCGTTGCGGTGCGCCGGCTTCACCTGGACGACGTGCTGCGGGTACTGCCTGGGGAAGCCTTTGCGGCCGACGGCGTGGTGCTGGAAGGCCACACCGCGGTGGACGAGGCGCTGCTCACGGGCGAAGCACACCCGTTGCACCGTGCGCCGGGCGACGCGGTGATCGCCGGCAGCCACAACCTGGGCGCCCCGGTCACGGTGCGAGTGCGCCAACTCGGCGCGCAGACCCGCTTCGCGCAGATCGCGCTCTTGATGCAGCAGGCGGCGGTCGCCAAACCGCGGCTGGCGAGGCTGACGGACCGCTTCGCTCAACCGTTTCTCTGGACGGTGCTGTCTGCGGCCCTGCTGGCATTGCTGGTCTGGTGGCCGTCGGCGGGCGCCGGCCCCGCGCTGATGGTGGCGACTGCGGTGCTGATCGTGACCTGTCCGTGCGCGCTGTCGCTGGCCACGCCAGCGGCCATGCTCGCGGCGGCCGGAACACTTGCGCGGGGCGGCGTGCTGGTGCGGCGTCTCGCAGCGCTGGAAGCACTGGCAGCGGTCGACACGGTATTGTTCGACAAAACGGGCACATTGACCAGCGACCGGATGGCGCTGGCCGAGCTGCGCATGCGGCCCGAAGTTGCCGCCGCCGATGCGTTCGCGCGCGCGGCGGCGCTGGCTGCCGGCTCGCGCCACCCGGTCGCGCGCGCACTGCTGGCGGCAGCGGAGTTGTCCCCGGGCAATGCCGTGCTCACGCCGAGATGGCAGGCCGGGCAACTCCGGGAGGTGACCGGCAACGGCATGCAGGCACTGCTCTCCACCGACGATCGAGCCACTTCGCTCAGCGCGAGCAGCAGCAGCAGCAGCAGCGGCGGCGACGTGCCGCACCGACTGGGTTCGGCGCGCTTTTGCGGTATCGATGTGCCGCCGGCTGAGCCGGGGCGGATCGCGCTGCATCTGGCTGAGGACGGACAGTGGCTGGCCACGTTCGAATTCGCCGAGCAACTGCGAGACGATGCTGCAACGACCGTTGCGCAACTGCGCAGTGCCGGGCTGGCCGTCGAGTTGTTGTCGGGCGACCATGCGGCCGGCGTGCTTCGTGCTGCGCAGGCCGCAGGCATCATCACCGCGCGCGGTGACTGCACCCCGACCGACAAATTGCAGCGGCTGCAGGCGTTGCAGCGCGGCGGCCGCAAAGTCGCGATGGTCGGCGATGGCCTGAACGACGGGCCGGTGCTGGCTGCGGCTGACGCCTCATTCACGCTCGGCAACGCGGTGCCGTTGGCACAGGCGCAGGCCGATTTCGTGCTGCCTGGCCACCGATTGGCGCTGGTCCCGCAGACCCTGCTGCTTGCGCGAAACACGATGCGTGTCGTGCGCCAGAACCTGTGCTGGGCGGCCGGCTACAACGCCGTTTGCGTGCCGTTGGCGCTGGCTGGATTCATGCCTGCATGGCTGGCCGGATTCGGCATGGCGGCCAGCTCACTGGCGGTCATTGCAAACGCCGCGCGTCTGTCTTCGCAAAGTGTGCCGCAGGCTTCCTGATGGATATTCTCTATTTGCTCATCCCGTTGTCCGTGGTGCTGGTGTTGCTGGTGCTCGTCGGTTTGTGGTGGGCTATCTACAGCGGCCAGTTTGATTCGGTGGAGCAGGAGGGCGAGCGCATTCTGCGATCGGATTGATATAGATCAAAGCCGGTCTGCGCAGACGTGGCGACACTGCACGCACTCGATTCTTCCGGACCATAGATGAGTTCTATTCTGAGCAGCAACAAAAGCAGCACCCTGCGGTACGCTGACGACGACGCTCGCACCGCAGCCGTAACCTACAACGACACGGTGGTGCGCCAGTTTTCGCTGATGGCGGTGGTCTGGGGGGTGGTTGGCATGACGGTCGGCGTCTGGATCGCCGCGCAGCTGACCTGGCCCGAGTTGAACTTCGGCATCCCGTGGCTCAGCTATGGTCGCTTGCGACCGCTGCACACCAACGCAGTGATCTTCGCGTTCGGCGGCAGTGCGCTGATGGCCACAAGCTTTCATGTGGTGCAGCGCACTTGTCAGGTTCGACTGTTCGCCGGGCCGCTGGCATCGTTCGTGTTCTGGGGCTGGCAGGCGGTGATCGTGGCAGCGGCCATCACGCTGCCGATGGGCTACACGTCGGGCAAGGAATACGCAGAACTCGAATGGCCGATCGACATCCTGATCGCGCTGGTCTGGGTCTCTTACGCGGTCGTGTTTTTCGGCACCATCGGCATCCGCAAGGTGCGTCACATTTATGTGGCCAATTGGTTCTACGGCGCGTTCATCCTGACTGTGGCGCTGCTGCACATCGTCAACAGTGCAGCCATTCCGGCTGGCTGGATGAAGAGTTACTCGGCTTATGCCGGGGTCCAGGACGCGATGGTGCAGTGGTGGTACGGGCACAACGCGGTCGGCTTCTTCCTGACCGCAGGGTTCCTCGGGATGATGTATTACTACATACCCAAGCAGGCAGGCCGCCCGGTCTACTCGTACCGGCTGTCGATCGTTCACTTCTGGGCGCTGATCTTCACCTACATGTGGGCTGGCCCGCACCACCTGCACTACACGGCGTTGCCGGATTGGGCGCAATCGGTCGGCGTGGTGTTCTCGCTGATCCTGCTGGCGCCGAGCTGGGGCGGCATGATCAACGGCGTGATGACGCTCTCGGGCGCCTGGCACAAACTGCGCGACGATCCGATCATTCGCTTCCTGATCGTCTCGCTGTCGTTCTACGGCATGGCGACATTCGAAGGTCCGATGATGTCGATCAAGACCGTCAACGCGCTGAGCCACTACACCGACTGGACCGTGGGTCATGTGCACTCGGGCGCGTTGGGCTGGGTCGGCTTCATCACGATCGGCTCGCTGTACTACCTGATCCCGCGCATGTTCGGTCGTGAGCAGATGTATTCGGTGCGAGCCATCGAGGTGCACTTCTGGGTCGCCACCATCGGCATCGTCCTGTACATCGCCGCCATGTGGATCGCCGGCGTGATGCAGGGCCTGATGTGGCGTGCCGTCAATCCGGACGGCACCTTGAGCTACAGCTTTGTCGAAGGGGTGAAGGCGACGTTCCCGTTCTATCTGGTGCGCACCATCGGCGGCCTGCTGTATCTGGGCGGCATGCTCGTGATGGCCTGGAACGTCTGGATGACGGTGCTGTCGGGCCGCGCAGTGCGTGCGGTGGTGCCGCCCGTTCACGCAGCGCAAGCGGCTTGAGCGGCTGAACAGGAGCACAACCCGTCATGGCATCACCGAACACGCCCCCCAAGCAGGCCAGCGGCTTCTCACACGAGAAGATCGAAACCAACAACTTTCTGATGATCGTGCTGATCCTGCTCGTGGTCGCCGTCGGCGGCGCGGTCGAGATCGTGCCGTTGTTCTTCCAGAAATCGACCACCGAACCCGTCGCGGGTCTCAAGCCAGATACCGCGCTGCAGTTGGCCGGCCGCGACATCTACGTGCGCGAGGGTTGCTACAACTGCCACTCGCAGATGATCCGGCCGTTCCGTGCCGAGACGCTGCGCTACGGCCATTACTCGGTCGCGGGCGAGTTCGTGTACGACCATCCGTTTCAGTGGGGCAGCAAGCGCACCGGGCCCGATCTGCACCGGGTCGGCGGCAAGTACAGCGACGAGTGGCACCGCATCCATCTGAACAATCCGCGCGATCTGGTGCCGGAATCGAACATGCCGGCCTATGCGTGGCTGGAGGCCACGCTGCTCGACCCGGCCGAGGTGGGCAGCCACATGCGCGCGCTGAGCCGCGTCGGCGTGCCCTATACGGTCGAGGAAATCGCCAAGGCGCCCGATGCGGTGCGCGGCAAGACCGAGCTCGACGCGTTGATCGCCTATCTGCAGAACCTCGGGCTGCACGTCAAGTAGCAGCACGCATCCCATGGACATCAATATCCTGCGCAGCATCGTCACAGTGGCGCTGTTGCTGATCTTCGTCGGCATCGTCTGGTGGGCGTTCTCCCGCCGCAACAAGCACCGCTTCGAGGAAGACGCCTTGTTGCCATTCGAGGGCGATGCGAAACCGGCCGCCAGGTCGAGCCAAAAATGAGCGATTTCTTCAGCAGCTTCTGGTCTTTTTATGTGGCGGGCCTCACGCTGGCCAGCGTCATTGGCTGTGCGGTGCTGCTGCTCGTGGTGCTGCGCAAGAAGATTCCCTCAACGCAAGACGACACCACCGGCCACGTCTGGGACGAAGACCTGCGCGAACTGAACACGCCGATGCCGCGCTGGTGGGTTGGTCTGTTCTTGCTGACGATCGTGTTCGCCATCGTCTACCTGATCTTGTATCCGGGGCTCGGTACGTTCAAGGGCGCCCTGGGCTGGAGCCAGGTTGGCGAATACCGCCAGGAGGTGGAAGAGGCGAATGAAAAGCTCGCGCCGCTGTATGCGCGCTTCGAAGCCATGCCGATCGAGCAGATCGCGGCCGACCGCCCGGCCATGGCGATCGGCGACCGGCTCTTCATCAACAACTGCTCCCAGTGCCACGGCTCGGACGCGCGCGGCAGCAAGGGCTTTCCGAACCTGACCGATCGCGACTGGATTCACGGCGGCAAGCCCGACGACATCATCCAGACGCTGCAGCACGGCCGCAACGGCAACATGCCGCCGATGGCCGCAGCGGTGGGTGGAGTGGAAGACGTTCGCAACGTCGCGCAGTACGTGCTCAGCTTGTCCGGCAGCCCGCATGACCCGCTGCGTGCCCAGCTGGGCAAGTCGAAGTTCACCGTCTGCGCGGCCTGCCACGGCGTCGGGGGGAAGGGCAACCCGCTGCTCGGGGCGCCAAACCTGGCCGACGACATCTGGCTGCACGGCTACGGTGAGAAGGCCATCATCGACATGGTCAACAACGGCAAGGTCAACCAGATGCCGGCTCAGCAGGGCCATCTCACGGATGCACAAATCCGGGTGCTCGCTGCCTGGGTCTGGGGCCTATCCAATAATCCGCCGGTTGCGCAGCAGTAGACAGCAGACTTCGCCCAATCCCCCATCCATGACCGCTGGCACCACACGCAAGATCATCCCGATAGAGCCGGTGGCCGCCGGCGTGGGCGCCGACGCGCCGGAGATGGTGTCGCTGTTCGAGGCAGCGAAGAAGATCTACCCCCGTTCGGTCAGCGGGCGTTATTCGAACTGGCGCTGGCTGATGGTCTGGGCCACGCAGCTGTTTTTCTACGGCGTGCCGTGGCTGCAGTGGGGTGAGCGGCAGGTCATGCTGTTCGACCTTGAGGCGCGCCGCTTCTACCTGTTCGGGCTGGTCTTGTATCCGCAGGACTTTATCTACCTCACCGGCTTGCTCGTGATGTCGGCGTTGGCGCTGTTTCTGTTTACGGCGGTTGCGGGGCGCCTCTGGTGTGGTTTCAGTTGTCCGCAAACGGTCTATACCGAAATATTTTTGTGGATCGAGCACAAGATCGAAGGCGACCGCACAGCGCGTATGAAGCTCGATGCGCAAGGGTTTTCCGCTGCGAAGCTGCTGCGCAAATCGGCGAAGCACGCGGTCTGGATCGCGCTGGGCCTATGGACCGGCTTCACGTTCGTGGGCTACTTCACCCCGATCCGCGAACTCGCAGGCTCGATCGCGACCTTCGATACCGGTCCGTGGGAAGCGTTCTGGGTGCTGTTCTACGGGTTCGCGACGTACGGCAACGCGGGTTTCCTACGGGAGCAGGTCTGCAAATACATGTGCCCGTACGCGCGCTTTCAAAGCGCGATGTTCGACAAGGACACGTTGGTCGTCGGCTACGACGTGCGGCGCGGCGAGCCACGCGGTGCGCGTTCGAAAAAAACCGATCGGCAAGCCTTGCAGCTTGGCGACTGCGTGTCGTGCACGCTGTGCGTGCAGGTGTGTCCGACTGGCATCGACATCCGCGAGGGGCTGCAATACGAATGCATCAGTTGCGGCGCCTGCGCCGACATCTGCGACGGCGTGATGGACAAGATGAACTACCCGCGCGGGCTGATCCGGTTCTCCACGCAACAGGCGCTCGACGGCAACGCGCCCGAGCACCTTTCGATTCGCCGCCTGTTGCGTCCACGAGTGTTGATCTACGGTGCGCTGTTGCTCGCGTTGTCGACTGCGTTCGTGGCGAGCCTGGTGCTGCGCACGCCGCTGAAAGTCGACGTGGTACGCGACCGTGCGGCCCTGTCGCGCATCGCCACAGGCGGCCGACTTGAGAACGTTTTTCGGCTGCAACTCATGAACGCGACCGAGCAACCGCAGCGCTACACGATTCAAGCACGCGGGCTGGAAGGCTTGACGCTGCTCACGGACGGCGTCCTGGACGTGGGGCCGGCGCAGGCCCGTTGGGTGCCGGTGCGGCTGCAGATTCCGTATGGCTCAGCCGCTGCCGGCTCCCACCCGGTCTGGTTTGAAATCCGTTCTGAAGATGGGAACACACGGGTCGAGGAAAAATCGGCCTTCCTGGTGCCCAGATGATCGCAACCGAGCGTAGGAGACCTGTCGATGCATGACCTTGCCAATCCGGTGCCGCTGCCGTGGTGGCGCTACGGCCATGTCTGGCTCGTGATCGCCGGGCCGGCGATCGTCGTAGCCGCCTGCATGGTAACCATCTGGCTGGCCGTTACGCGGCCCGATCCGGTGCTGGGCAGCGAGCCGCCACGCCCCGAATTGCGGATGTCCGATGCCGACAATCGCGGTAAGGCTGCCAGCGTCGCGGTCAACCCCGCGCGATTGCCCGCTGTGCAGGCGCGCAACCACGCAGCGACCCCGGCTGCAGTGATCAATGCGCCGAAACCATGATTCACGCGCAATCACATCATGCGTGGATCTGGATCGTCTGGCCGGCGTTTTTCAGCGCCTGCCTGATGGAGGCGCTGGTGTTCTCACTGGTCGATCCAACAACCCTGCATTGGCTTGGACAACCGGTGGAGCTGTCACGCTCAGGGATCTACACCGCAGCGTTTTTCACGTTCTGGCTGATCGCGATGGTGGCCACCGCATTGACGGTACTGCTGGCCGTGCCGAGCCGGCGAGCGCTCAATGGCATCGAACCGGGTTGACCAGGCGTTCGAGCGCGTCCGCATCGATGATGCGCACATGGCGCTGACGCACTTCGACGATGCCCTGGTTGGCCATCGCCGAAAACGTGCGGCTAACCGTCTCAAGCTTCAGGCCGAGGAAGCTGCCGATCTCCTCGCGCGTCATGCGCAGCACCAGTTCGGTCTTCGAAAAGCCGCGCGCGTGCAACCGGCGCACGAGATTGCCCAAAAAAACCGCGAGTCTTTCTTCAGCGCGCATGCTGCCCAGCAGCAACATCACGCCCTGGTCCAGCACGATTTCGCGGCTCATGATCTTATGGACGTGCCTTTGCAGCGCGGGGAAGTCGCGCGAGAGCTCTTCGATTCGCTGGTACGGCAACACACAGATCTCGGCGTCTTCCAGTGCGACCGCACTGCAGCTGTGCTGGTCAGCGACGATGCCGTCGAGCCCGATGATCTCACCGGCCATCTGAAAGCCTGTGACTTGCTCGCGTCCGTTAGCGGCCAGCACGCAGGTCTTGAGAAACCCCGTGCGGATCGCATAGAGCGCATGAAACCGATCCCCGGCTCGAAACAGCGTGTCACCGCGCGCGATCGACCGCCGCTGCGCAATCATCTGGTCGATGCGGTCGAGCTCGCATGCGCTCAGACCCACCGGCAGGCACAACTCGCGCATGTTGCAGTGTCCGCACGCCGTCTTGAAGGCGACGCTGGTCACAGGTTCATCGGTCGTTTGCATGGTCCGGCTAGCTTAGCGGCTTGTGCATTTGGCCGAACGACCGACTCTCAGCAGGCTCAGCGGCGGCGGCAGACTGCACCCGTTCGGGCACCAAAACGAGCTTCCAGTAGGGCATCTTTGTCGTGCCTGCTGCGCGTCGCCGTGGAATGACGCTCGGCGCCTTGTTGATTTCAGCCTGGCTGATGGGGTTGGCTGGAGGCCCGCACTGCATTGCGATGTGTGGCACGGCGTGCGCCGGCATCGGCCGGATGGGCGCTGACGGCGGCAGCCGGCACGCGGCTTGGCAATTTCAGCTCGGCCGCGTGTTCGGCTATGCGGTGCTCGGCGCCGTGGCGGCTGCGTCGCTGGACGCAATCGGCTGGCTGTCCGTGCGCTCGGCGTCGTTGCGGCCGGTCTGGGTGCTCTTTCATGCGGCGGTGGCTGCTGTGGGCGTAACACTGCTGTGGCAGGCGCGGCAACCGGTATGGCTGGAGCAGGGGGCTCGCGCGGTGTGGCAGACGTTGCGCAGTCGGGTCAACATGACGAGCCGGCCGGCGCCGCTGTTGCTGGGCGTGTTGTGGGCGTTCATGCCTTGCGGGTTGCTGTATTCGGCGTTGTTGTTTGCCATGCTCGCGGGCAGCCCCGGGCGGGGTGCGGCTGCGATGGCCTCGTTCGCGGTTGCCTCGGGCCTCGTCCTGCTGGCAGCACCCTGGGGGCTGCAGCAATTGCGCACCCGGCTGGGCGAACAGGTGGGCGCGCGGCTTGGCGGAGCCGCGCTGCTTGTCAGTTCGGGCTGGGCACTTTGGGCCGGGCTGGTGGAGCGCACCGCGCCGTGGTGCGTCACGCCGGTCTGAGGGGTGCGCGGCACAGCTGCTGCCGCAGATCGATCGTGTACCATGCCCGCCAGCGACAGGGTCGGGCAGGGTTTGCGGCAGCACCAGGTCTGCCTACGACTTGACAGAGGATTTCCTTTTCACCCGCGTTGATCGTCTGCGACGATGACACCGCGTCAGTCCAGCGGGGCGGCCTTGATGGGGATTGCGGGCTGGGAACTCTTCGCGGGCAGCACGCCTCCCTCCTTACCTGTAGCGCGCCTGCTGCACCGAATTCAATCAAATAGAGCCATTGCACGCATGAGCCGTTCGCCGTCCGTCGCTGTGCGCGCCGCCGCCTATCCAACGCGCGCCGGGGCGCCGCCGGGGGAGGGCGTGGCCACTCAAGCGCCTGCCACGCCAGCGGACGAGCGGCGCGATGCGCCGAGTTCGCTGTCCTGTGTAATTCCGTGCCGCAACGAGGCAGCCAACCTTGCATTGCTGCTGCCGCGCCTGCGCGCGGTGCTTGGCCATTTGAGCCCCGAATGGGAGATCGTGCTGGTCGACGACGGCAGCGTGGACGACACCGCCATGCAGCTCGCCGACTGGACCGCCGAGTCCGGCGTGCGCGTGCTGCAGCTGTCGCGCAATTTCGGCAAGGAAGCGGCGTTGAGTGCCGGGCTGGCCGCGGCACACGGCCGCGTGGTGGTGCTGATGGATGCCGATCTGCAGCACCCGCCTGAGCTGATCGTGCAGATGGTCGAACACTGGCGTCGCGGTGCCGAAGTCGTTTATGCCGTGCGGGAGAGCCGGCGTGACGAGACGCGCTTGAAACGTTTCGGCACCGGCTGGTTCTATGCGCTTGTGAACGCTGGTAGTCGAGTGCAGGTGCCAAAGGACGCGGGCGACTTTCGACTGCTGGACCGCGTGGCGGTTGATGCGCTGCTGGATTTGCCGGAACGCAACCGCTTCATGAAAGGGCTGTATGCGTGGATCGGCTTTGACACCGTGGCCCTGCCTTACCAGCCACCGCCCCGCGCAAGCGGCCGCAGCCACTACAACTACTTGACCTTGTTGCGGTTGTCGATCGACGGGCTGACGGCCTTCACGATCTGGCCACTGCGTGCGGCCAGCGTTGTGGGCATCGTGATCGCGCTGCTCGGTTTTGGCTACGGCGCCTGGATTACCTTCGCTTACCTGATCTGGGGCGACGCCGTATCGGGCTGGACCACCATCGTCTGCGGCATGGCACTGATGCTCGGCTTCATGCTGATTGCGCTGGGTGTGCTTGGTGAGTACGTGGGTCGCATCTACGAAGAGGTCAAGGCGCGTCCGCTCTTTGTGGTCCGGCGCGAATTCGGCCGTGGCTTGCAAAAGCCCGCGGACCACTGAGTTGGCTGCGCCGCAAATGCTGCCTGGGCAGCCGCCTCAAACGCCGCCTGCATCGCCGCGCCATGCGCTGCCCGTGCTGTTGCTGGTGCTTGTCTGGCTGACGTTTCTGAGCTGGATGCGACCATTCGCCATGCCCGACGAAGGCCGCTATGTCGGCGTGGCCTGGAGCATGGTGCAAAGCGGTGACTGGCTCGTGCCGCGGCTCGACGGGCTGCCGTTTTTCCACAAGCCGCCGCTGTTTTACTGGCTGTCGGCCGCCGGCATGTCGGTCTTCGGGCTGAACGAGTGGGCCGCGCGGCTCGCGCCGCTGGCAGGCGCGTGGGCCGGGTGTGCGGCGCTGTACTTGTTCATGCGGCGCTGGTCGGGCTCGCACCGCGCGAACGTGGCGTTGCTCGTACTCGCGACGCAGCCGCTGTTTTATGGAGCGGCCCAGTATGCGAATCTGGACATGTTGGTCGCGGGTTGCATCGCCGTCACTATCTTGTGTGGTGCGCATGCCGTGCTGCTGCAGAAGGCCGGGCTGCCGAATCGTTGGGCGGTACTCACGATGTGGGCCTTTGCCGGACTTGGCCTGCTTGCCAAAGGGCTGATTGGTGCGGCGCTGCCTGCGCTGGTGCTGCTGGTCTGGCTGGTACCGGCCCGCGCCTGGCGCGGCATCGCGACGTTGCTGTGGTGGCCGGGGCCGATCGTGTTCCTGGCCGTGGCGGCGCCCTGGTTCGTGCTGATGCAGTTGCACTACCCGGAATTCTTTGACTATTTCTTTGTCGAGCAGCACTGGAACCGTTTCACCGCGACCGGTTTCAACAACCCCCAGCCGTGGTGGTTCTATCCCGCCGTGCTGCTGGTCGGCGTGCTGCCTTGGTCCGGCTGGCTGCCGCGGGCTGTGCGGAGTTGGTGGGGTGCAGGTGTCGGTCTGGGTTCGATCCGGCTGCTGATGTGGAGCTGGCTCGTCGTCGTCGTCGCTTTCTTTTCGATGCCGACATCCAAGCTCGTCGGCTACGTGTTGCCAGTGCTGCCGGCCCTGGCGTGGCTGACTGCCGATGCGGTCGGCACAGCGCCCGTGTCGGGCCGGCGGTGGTTTCTTGCCAGCGCGGTGTTTGCGGGTGTGCTGTGTGCGACGCTGGCGGTGGCCGCGGTATGGCTGCAGCCGCGTTCTTCCGCCTTGGTCGGGCGCGCGATCGCGGCCGAGCGTGCCGCTGGCGAGCCGGTGATCTATGTCGACGGAAATTTCTATGACGTGCCGCTGTACGCCGGGCTCGAGTCGCCCGCAATCATCGTCGGCCGCTGGACCGAGCCCGCGTTCGTTCGGCCGGACGGCTGGGCGCGCGAACTCGGTGACGCCGCGCGGTTCGAGCCCGCGCGCGCCGAAGGCGTGCTGATCGAGCCGAGCGCGCTGGTGCCCACGATCTGCGCAGCGCCGCGCGTCTGGCTGGTCGGCGCGCCGGTGTCGTCGAACAGCTACCCGTTCCTGGACCAGGCCACAAAGGTGGTCAGCACCTCCCACGCGGTGTTGTGGCGGCTCGACACCGTCAGCGGCCCACTCGCCGACGTGCTGCGCTGTGCGCCGCTGCCCAACCAACCGGCTGCAGCCAAGTCGGCAGCGTCGTGACCCCACGCCGACGCATCGCACTCTGCGTGGATGACTTCGGCCTGCACGCCGGCGTCAACGCCGCCGTGTTCCGCCTGGCCGAGCTGGGCCGGCTGAACGCGGTGAGCTGCATGGTCGCCGCACCGGCCTGGGGCAATTCGGCCGCCGCGCTTGCTGCGCTGTCGCGGGACAAAACCGAGCTGGGTTTGCATCTGGACCTGACCGAACACCCCATACGGCAGCCGGCGCGTCGGCTGCCGCACCTGATTGCGGCGGCGTACGCCCGCCGGCTCGACCGCGAGCAACTGCGCGAGGAAATCGAAGCGCAACTCGACGCATTCGAAGCCCACGCGCACCGGGCGCCGGATTATGTGGACGGCCACCAGCATGTGCATCAACTGCCGGTGGTGCGGGATATGCTGTTGCAGGCGCTGTCCCGCCGCTACCGGGAGCGGCTGCCATGGCTGCGCAGCACGCGCGCCGCCGCGCCACGCGCGCTCAAGCCGCGCATCATCGAAACCCTGGGCGCCGCCGGACTGCGCCGAGCCGCCAACGGCCAAGCGCACCGATTCAGCGGGCGCCTGCTCGGCGTGCACAACTTCAAAGCCGACGCGGCCAGGTACGCCCAGCTGCTGGACGAATGGCTGGCGATGGCGCAGGACGGCGACCTGCTGATGTGTCACCCGGCCGCGCCCACGGCCGAGCCGATCAACGACGCATTGCTTGCGTCGCGCCATGCGGAGTTCAGGGTGCTGAGCGCCGACGATTTCGATTCCATGTTGGCCAAACACGACATCGATCTGGTTCCGATCGGCAAAACCGCAGAAGCCGCCCGATCGGCCTGAGCGAGGTCATAAAGTGAACCGGGGCGTTGATCCGGGCCTTGCTTGGAAACTCGGTTTCGCCTCATCGGCGAGCGCTGTAGAGCTCGCTCCGCGCTGCTGCAGGCGCTGTCTCTGGCGGGGGGGGCATGTGACCTGCCCGTTCTGCCGTGTTACGTGATCATCCGGAAATATTTAGGTTTGCCTAAACGGTACAGCAAGAACACGTTTCCAGTGATCAACAGCATAAGACGTTGATTTAGGCGACTTCCTCGGCTAGGATCGCTGCCGTCTAATTCTAGTTAGACGACCTAGGAAAACTCATGAAGCCATCCGAATTCTGGGAGAACTTTGAAGTCGAAATTCAAGACTTTGACGGCCTACTTAAATCCATCAATCAAGTGATGGAAAAATCCGTAGCGAAAAACATTAAGTTTGCTTGGCGGGGCCAAGTCGATGCGAATTGGGCTCTACACAGCTCGCTCTATCGCAGACTAAGCCTTACCAAAAACCGTAATGCTGTTGAAAGTGAATTAGCAGACTCAGAGTCAAATATCTTGATCGACCTGCATCGCTGGGGTCTTCATTCTCACCCAGACAGAGGTCGACTCTCAATACTTAATCAGCTCGCAATTCTTCAGCATTACGGCGCACCCACACGCTTGATAGACATAACTTTTAATGCTTGGGTTGGCGTCTTCTTTGCCGTTGAGAAAAAGTGGAATAACGGGGAAGAAGCGTTCAAGGACACTGATGCGCGACTATTTGCATTTGACGTAACGAATAAGATTATAAACGAGGACGTAGATAAGCGACCTTGGGAGGACTCATTGACCCGTCCTTGGAAAGCCGACCGGTTAGATCAAGAAATATGGACCACTTCATCCTTTGCGTGGAAGCCACCTAGTATTGATCCCCGCATTTTTGCGCAGAATGGAGCTTTTTTAATAGGTGGCGTTCCAGCATCAACTAAGCCAGGGGGCGCAAGGCA
The DNA here is from genome assembly GCA_038200275.1 of Burkholderiales bacterium. Classification (GTDB taxonomy): domain Bacteria; phylum Pseudomonadota; class Gammaproteobacteria; order Burkholderiales; family Burkholderiaceae_C; genus JBBPYC01. Next base: position 137 of record JBBPYC010000048.1, on the reverse strand, counting down.
GGGCTGTTCAACGCTGAGAATCCCCCTACCTTGATGAGATAGACAGACCTGATGTTGACGCTGACAGACTTGAGGGACGTGGAAGACAGTAGGCGAGGCCAAGGCAGGATGTATGACCTGCCGCATGTGGTGCTGTG
>JBBPYC010000047.1:0-19638 GCA_038200275.1 Burkholderiales bacterium | reverse complement strand
TTCCCTGCCGCCATGGCAACGCAGGAGGATCTGCTGCGCCGAAGCGGCGTGAAGCTGATCGGCGCCTGTGAAGGCGTGCAGGAGCACTACTACGCGATCAGCACCGAGCGCCGGGTGATGCATCCGTTGGTGCAGCGGATGCTGAGCGGGAAGTGAAGTGCCGACCTGCTCTACAGCAGACCCACCGCGTCTTGCAGATGAGCGGCGGTACGCGGCATCTGCCGTTGGCCCAGAAGTGCGATCAAAGCCACGCCGTCCATGGCGGGGCGCTTCCAGCGTTCGCGCATAGCCCGCAAAGCGGCGACCGCAGGCAGCTTGTACAGCAGGATTTGATTCGTGACGAACTCGTCCGGTGTCTGAATCTCGATCCCGTACGGTGCCAGCACATCGGCCGGAAAGTCCTTGCCGTTCCACGTCACAATCGCATCGGCATGACCCACGATGGCCGCTGCCGGTACGTGCCGGTCCCCTGGATCGGGCAGCTTCAGTCCTGCAATCAGCGGCTCGTAACCTTCAACCAGACAGTCTGGAATAGCCCGGCACATGGCAGCGGCCTTCTTCTGGACCGCCGCCGTTGCATCGGGGTACTGGCGGATACATGCGGCTTTCCACTCCTCCATGATGGTCGCTGACCATTTGGCGCTGTACAGGTCCGCATGCGCCAAGCTGAGCAACACGTCGCATTGAAGCCGAGTGAACAACGCATTGGCATCGATGATTGCCGTGTAGGCAGCCGACCCGGCCACCTCAGAGTTCCTGACCCATTTCGTCTGCAGCTTGCGATGCGACCTGCAGCGCATCCGCAGAAGCGCGTTTTTGTGCCTGCTGATAGCGCAACAGCTCGTCGAACATGATTCGGCGGTGTGAACTCACCATCCGGCACGCGAGACGGCCGGCGTCGATCTCCTTGATCACGAACGGACGTGACACGTTCAGGAAAGCAGCGGCCTGCTGCGTCGTCAGCTCCGCTTTGTGTGGCACCAGCACCATCGGCTCCTGCCGTGCCATTTGCTTGAGCACATCGCCCATAAACCGGAACGCGCTGCGCGGCAGCTCAATCCGTGGTGCTTCTGCGCCTTCGGTATCGGGCGCGATACGGAGACAAAAGGTTTGAGCCCGTGAATGATCGAGCGCGGCCATGATGCAAGTGGTCGCGGCCGCTGCCATTTCCGCCTCTGCCTTCGTTGCCGGCTCCAAAACTCGTTGTGTCATGTGTTGCTCTCCAATTAAGTGCAAGCGGTGCCGGGGCGGCCCACTTGCTCCCATCGCCGTTGCGCCATCGTAGCTATAAACGCAGCAAACGCAACGAAGAAAGTAACAAATCTGCGACGGAAAAGCGGCGTATTTCTTCCCGGAACGCCTACGGCGGAGATTTCACCTTCCACAAACTTCGATCGATCAGACGGCGCGCTCACAGCGCAATAAATCCCGGAGACGTCTCCTCGGTCGGCTGCTCGGGCAGCGCCCTCAAGCCTTCGACGAGTTGAGCACGGGACAAGGCCGTCGCCTCAATCTTCTATGGTTTTGATAGCTAGGCGCGCAGACAGCACAAGCGCCTCGCCTGCTTTTGACTCGAGAAGTTGAAACAAACCCCGTCAGAACGTCCTGATCACCCGCTTCACTTCATCCGCATCCAGTATTTCGGACAGCACCACCGGACGCCGGCCGGCTGCGTAGAACACATAGACCGGCACCCCGCTCCTGCCGAGTTCCGTCAATGCGGCCGTGATCGCCGGATCGCGCCGGGTCCAGTCGGCGCGCAGCATCGCGATGTTTTTGGCGTCGAAAGCGGCCAGCACTTCTGCGTTCTGCAACGTGGTCTTCTTGTTGTACTGGCAGGTCACGCACCAGGCGGCGGTGAAGTCGACGAACACCGGGCGACCGGTCTCCACCAGTTGATCGACGCGGCCCGGTTGCCACGGCTGCCAGCGTGCGTCCGCGCTGACGCGTTGCGGCGCGGCGTCGAGCGGGTGGAGCACGTTGGGGCCCAAAGTGGACAAGCCGAATACGAGCAACGTGACCGACGCGGCACCGAACAGCCAGCGTGTGCGGCCCGTCTGCGTGGTCGCCCAAAGCACGAACGCGACTGCCACCAGCAGTGCAAGCAGCGCACCGGCGCCGTCGATGCCGCTTTGCTGGCCGAGCACCCAGATCAGCCAGGCCACCGTGGCAAACATCGGAAACGCCATCAGGCGGCGCAGCGTCTGCATCCAGCCGCCAGGGCGCGGCAGCAACTTCGCAAAGCCCGGCAGCACGCTGGCGAGCAGATAGGGCAGCGCCATGCCGACGCCGATCGCGGCAAACACCGCCAGCGCCTGCCCGGCCGGCAGGCCGACCGCAAAGCCGAGCGACGCGCCCATGAACGGCGCGGTGCACGGGGAGGCGATCGCGACCGCGAGCACGCCGGACAAAAACGAATTGATGATCGGGTTCTTGGCCTCCCACGACACCAGCGCGCGTGGCAGCATCGCACCGAACTCGAACAACCCGGCCAGGTTCAGCCCGATCACGGTGAACAGCACCGCCAGCCCCGCGACCATCGCCGGCGACTGCAGCTGAAACCCCCACCCGAGTTGTTCGCCCGCTGCGCGCAGGCCCAGCAGCAGCAGCCCCAGCGCGACAAAACTCGCGATCACGCCAGCGGTGTAGGCGAAGCCAGCAATCCGGTGGCCGCGTCGGTCGTCTGCATGGCGCGCAAAGCCGACCACCTTGATCGCGAGTACCGGAAACACGCACGGCATCAAATTCAGGATCAGCCCACCCAGCAGCGCACCGAGCAGCGCGGCGGTCAGCGTGGTGTTGACCCGCGATGCAGTGGCAGCCGAGTCACTGCTCCTCGCTGCGTTGTCTGCCAACGCCTGCGTGAGCGCGGGCGACACGGCCATGGGCTTGATCGGCGCAGCCGGCCAGCCGCCCTCAATGGTTGCCACCGTGCGCCAGCCGGACGGTGTGGCCTGCGCTGTTGTGGGTGTCGATGTCACTGTGGGCGTCTGCGTCTGCGCTGGCGCCGTCAGCACAACGGCCAATTGCTGCGGGCTTTCTCTGCGCAATGACGACAGCGGGACCGATCCGGTCCAGACGTCGCCCTGCCAGCTTTGTATGGGCGCGGCCGCCGGTTGCGTCAACTCCGGTGTTTCAGGAAATACGCCAAGCGACTGACCTTGCAGCGCAGCCGGCAGCCCAGCCACCGACAGCAGCAGGCGGCCTTGCTCGACCTTCGCCGTGGAACCCACCGAAAGCGGCTGCGGCGCGGCAGCAAACGCTGAATCGAACAAAGCGCTGTGAATGGCCGTGCTGCTTTGCAACGGCACTTCTAGCGCGAAGGTACCGTCTTCCGGGATGCACTCAGTCTTGCAGACCAGCCAGGCGGCCTGCAGCTTGACTTCAAGCGCGCCGCCGAACAGCGGCGGCTTGTACTCCGGCGTGATGGTCAGCGGCACCGGCAGCAGCACGTCGCCCTCAAAGCCGTAGTTGGCCAAGTCGCCAACCGGAATTTTTTGCGGCACCGGCCAGTCGATGTCGCCGGCCAGCACGCCGGGTGGCAGCGTCCATTGCAGCTGCGTGGGCAGGCCGGAGTCGCCCGGGTTCTTCCAGTACGTGTGCCAGTGCGGCTGATGCTGCAGCCGCAAAGCCACCCAGACCGTGCGGCCGGCTGCGATGCCGTCCGGCGCATGGGCCAGCAGCTCGGCACGCACCCGCTCGGTCTGCACCAGCGCGCCCGGGCGGCTGGTCTGTGCGAATGCCGTGACCATCACCCCGGACGCAATCAGCAGGCCGATCAGCCAGCGCAGCACGGTGCCCAACTGTCGGTCGCGGGGGCGAAGCCTTGGATGCATCAGGACGGGCAGCAGCAGGTTCATCGAAAGGCAGAAGGTGGATTGCAAGCGGCTCGACGTTCGACATGAACCGACGCCGAAAGGGCACCCGGCGGCAAGTGCTGTGGGTACGGTCATCGATGGATTGTGCGCCGCAGGGCTAAGTTCCTGCGCCTGCGGCACCGTCGGTTGAAGGTGCGGTATGTCTCTTGCGCCAAACCCTTTGCTATGGCCGCCGGCGCACCGTCTGTCTTGCTGATGGCGATGTTTGCGACCAGGCTTTGCAAGAAGGCGGCTCGAGGACCGTTTCGCCTGCCGCAGCGTTTGATCGGGTGGCTGGCCGCCAGATGAAAACCGGCATCTGCCAAAGCGACGGGCACGGCGGCTGTCCGAGCGGCCTGCGCGGTCGGCCTTTTGCGCCGACTGTGGTCTGATTGCGCGTTGTGTGCATACCGCTCAGGCAGCGGGCGGCAACTCACACGCTGGCTGCCTGCACCACCCATTCATTTTTTCCCCTGCTCCCTCCTTGTTCGCACCGCAGCAAAGCGGCGGTGCCTGAAATTTCCATGCTGAGCGAAGCTGCCAACAATATTTTCTCGTTCCTGCCGGCGGGTTTTCCGCACTTGAACCTGCTGGTCGCGTTCGGCGTGCTGCTCGCGTTCGGCACGCTTGGCGGGTTGCTGGCCGCGCGGGTGCGCTGGCTGCCAACGATCACCGGCTTCATGGCGCTTGGGTTGCTGGTGGGGCCGAGCGGGATCGGTCTGCTGTCCAAAGAGGTGCTGGAAGACACCCGACCGCTGGTGCAGATCGCGTTGGGGCTGATCTTGTTCAAGCTCGGCAGCACGCTGCATCCTTGGGCGATTGCGCGCAACCGCGCCCTGGTGGTCAGCGCGCTGGTCGAAAGCGTGGTGACGTTCGGCGCGATCTATGCGCTGCTGGCCTGGACTGGTGCCCCGCCGGTGGTGTCGATCATTGCTGCTTCGATTGCGGTGTCCTCTTCGCCTGCGGTGCTGATCCACGTGGCCGAAGAGCTGCGCGCGCAGGGACCGAGCATGGACGCTGCGCAAGCGTTGGTGGCAATGAACAACATCTTCTCGTTCGTGCTGTTTTCGTTCTCGCTGCCGCTGGGTTTGAACCAGGCGGAGGGGTTCGATGCGATGTCGGCGCTGCTGCTGCCGCTCTATCAGATGGTCGGCGCGGTGCTGGTGGCGTTGGTCGTGGCCTGGGTCACGACGCGCATCGCGCTGCTGACGCGCGTGGATGAGCAGCACTTTCGGTTTTCGCTGGTGGTGGGCGCGGTGATTCTGGCGCTTGGCATCGCGATGACGTTGAACGTGTCGACCTTGTTCGCTGCGCTCACGCTGGGCGTGGCGTGTCGCTGGATGCAGGGAAAATCGCGGCTTGCACGCATCGAGTTCGGCGAAGGCGGTGATCTGTTTTTCATCATCTTGTTTGCGTATGCGGGCGCCAATTTGCACATCCACGATCTGATGGGTTCGGCCGGCATCGCGCTCGCGTTCGTCGCGGTGCGGGCGCTGGCCAAGGCCGCGTCAATCTACAGCTGCGGCCGGACGTTCGGCTACACGCGGCAGCAGTCGCTCTCGATCGGCCTGTTGCTGGTGCCGATGGCGGGGCTGGCCATCGGGCTGGTGCAGACCACCACCGACATGGTGCCCGAGGTGGCAGCGCAGATTTCGGTGGTGGTGTTCGGCGCAGTCGCAGTGTTCGAGACGATGGGCCCGCCGCTCACCGCCTTCGCTCTACGCTTCGCTGGCGAAGCGGGCATGGCGCCGAACGCGGACGACGACGATGAAGACAAAGGCAGTTCCACCGCCACCACCACGGCTGCCGCCTCACCCGCGCAACCCGGTCAGCTCACGCACAGCAAAACCGAATCGGTTTAAGTCCAGCAGGGGCCGCGGATCTGGTTTCGCCAAGCCGCAGGCGCTGCCTCCGGTGGGGGGAAGCCGAGAGCCAACCGCAGGGAGCGAAGGCTGGGGACAAGCCCTACGGCCACTACGCAATCAATGCGTGTCGCATCTGAGCTCGCGCCCGGGCGCGTCCGCAGAACAGCACCCGATCGCCCATCTGCAGTACGGCGTCGATGGAGGGTTTCAGTTCGCGCTTCTGGCCGCGCTGCAGCAGCAGCGGCACCGCATGGACCAGTTCGTCGGGGTGGTCGGCACAGGCCATCACGCGGCGCAGCGTGAACGACCCCCCGCGCTTCAATGCCGCGCATAGGCTTGGCGCGCGTTCCGGCGTGAGTTCGACCGACCAAGATTCAACAATCTCGTCACCGATCACGCTCCGCATTTCCTCCAGCAGCGCTGCGGCCCAGGTTTCGTCCTGGCTGCGCGCTTGGCGCAGAAACGCGGCGAGTTGCGGTGCGCGGATCACACGCAACACCTCGGCGGCGATCAGATAGCCGCTTTGCACCACCAGGTCGACCGGGGCCGCGCGAAACACATGCGTGTGCCGGCGTTGGGTCTGCTTGGCGACCAGAAACAGGGTTTTGTTGAGCTGCCGCGCGATCAGCGCAATCGTCAGGTTGTCGACGTCGCTGGTGGTGCCCGCAACCAGTGCGCCTGCTTCTTCAATACCGGCTTTGGTCAGCACGGCCGGGTCGGTCGGGGCGCCTTTGAACAGATCCGGGTCGGCATCGGCGGCGTCCGGGTCGCAGTCTAGGTCGATGATCACGACTTCGATGTTGAGACGGCTCAACTGGCGCCGCAGTGTGGTGGTGAACAAGCCGGTTCCGCACAGCAGCCACTTGCCGCGCGGCAATCGCGGCACCTCACCCATCGCGGTGCCGAGCTGCGTGGTCAGGCTCTCATAGATCACGTGCAGGCTGGGCACGCGCACCGACAGCGCAACGCGAGTAGCGAAGCTGTCGAACGGGTTGATGATGTGATCCGCGCCGACTGCTGCCATGCGCGCATGGGTGACGTGATCCCGCGCGGCGCACAACACCGGCACTTTCGGTGCAAGCAGATGCGCAGTCAGCGCGATCTCGACATTCACAAAATCTTCTCCAGTAAGCGCCAGCACACCGGCGCAGTGCGGGCTTTTCAAACCGGCCAAGACAAGGCTCTTCGGATCGCTTGCGTCGGCGTTGAGCGCCGGCACTGTGGAATACAGATCGTCAACTTCGACCATGTCGACGCGCGCGCGGTCCACGTCCACCACCACGAACGCGACCCCCTCTTCGGCCAGCTCATGCGCGACGCGGGTGCCGGCGTCGTCATAGCCGCAGATCAGATAAAACGGTACGTCCAGCTGCTTGACCGCACGCGCCATCGCACTTTCGCGTCGAATCTGCCGAAATGCTGGATCCTGTAGCACGCCGAACAGCGCGCCGATCGCATACAGCCACGCGAGCACGGTGCTGTAGATCGACGCCGTCGCCCAAAGCCGTTGCGTCCCGGAAAATGGCTGTGGTATTTCGCCCAGACCGATGGTGGTGCCCAGATAGCTCACGAAGTAGAAGGCGTCGAGAAAGCTCATGTACCAGACTCGCCCTTGTGGATCGACTCCTGGAACGAGTGTGAAGCCGAGCACGATGACGGCATAGACGCTGATCAACACCGCAAGCGGCCGGCGCAGCCGCCGCAGCAGCAGGAACACGCCCCAACCGGCACGCCCCGCGCCGGAGGCCGGCGCAAACGTCGACGGCGGCGTCGGGCTGCCCGGGTTGTAAGTCATCGGCGAATGCCGGCCATCTCAACGACGAGCAAAACGACTGACACGAAGTTTGCGACGGTCGCGCCGATCGCAAGCGAAACCATCGTCGCGCATTCGTGCGGTATCAGCGGCGCGCTGCTTTGCTGCGCGTAGTAGCCCCAGGCTGCCGCCGCGGCAATCAACTGGAGGTCAGCAACCAAACTGGTTGCAAGCAGCGTCGAACCCAGCGGCGAGCGGTCGCCAAACTTCATCACAGTGGCCAGCAAGCTGACCACGAGCGCAGCGAACAGTTCGTAGACGTTGTGCAGTCGGATGTCCGAGATGTCGCCCACGACGAAGCCAACGTTCAGGGTCAAAGCCAACACGATGACAAAGGCAAAAAGGACGCGCTCACTGGTCATGAAAAGGGCTCGGGTTGGGCGAATCAGCCGCAGTCTACGCCGCGCTGTCTGCACGGCTCATTCTGGCTATTCCCGCCTCCCCGACCGATAGAATGAGCGCCCCTGGCAACCGTCGCTCCAGGCCCGTCCGATGGCGCAGAGCGGCGGCTGCCGGCAGATGCATCGGCATGGACCTCGCCCTCTTTTTGCTTCTCTTTTCCCCCTTTGCCCTATGAAAATTTCCATCTTTCGGAGAACACACCGATGAATCGATTGAGTACCGTGCTGGCCTGGGTAGCAATGGCCGTGGTGGCCCTGTTCGTGGCGATGAACTGGGGCACGATGCTGCAGCCGGCCACGCTGAACTTCGGCGTCGGGCAATTGGTGGCACCGCTCGGGCTGGTGATGCTGGGCATCGCAGCCGTGCTGCTCGCGCTGTTCTTCGTGGTGTATCTGCGCAGCCAGATCGCTTCGCTGCTGGAGACGCGCAAGCTGCTCAAGGAGATTCAGCGAGTGCAGTCGATGGCCGACAAATCGGAAGCCTCGCGCATTGAGAACCTCTACACCATGATTGCGACCGAGTTCCGGCTCACCAACGAGCGCATCAGCAACCTTGCGGTGATCGCCCCGGCACCTGCGCCGGAACCCGAGCGACGCACGCTGACACAGCTGATCACGCGGCGCGAGCAGCAGTGACCGTTCAATCGATCGCGTTGTGGTTGATGCGGCGTGCCTGACAAGCGTTTTTAAGTGGCTGCAATGGCTCTGAAATCCCGCTATTGGGCTGAGCTGACAACGCGCGACTTCGCGGCGCTGGATGCGCAGGCCACGGTCGCGGTGCTGCCGGTGGCTGCGATCGAGCAGCATGGCCCGCACCTGCCGCTCAGCGTTGACACGCTGTTGGTCGACGGGATCGTGCAGGCCACCTTGCCCTTGCTGCCGCCCGACCTGTCGGTGCTGGTGCTGCCGACGCAGGCGATCGGCCTGAGTCCCGAACATGAGCGGTTCGCCGGCACGCTGACCCTGTCGCCGCAGACGCTGCTCGCGCTGTGGTGCGAAATCGGTGAATGCGTGGCCAAAAGCGGTGTGCGCAAGCTGCTTTTCTTGAACTCGCACGGCGGACAAGTCAGCGCCACCGACATTGCTGCGCGCATGTTGCGCGCGCGCTGTGAGTTGATCGCTTACAGCTCAAGCTGGTTCAACTTGCCAATTCAGCCGGTGCTGGACGCGGCATTCGCCGCCGAGGAACAACGCTTCGGTGTGCATGGGGGCGCGATCGAGACGTCGATGATGCTGGCGTTGCATCCCGATCTGGTCGATATGTCGGCGGCACAGGATTTCAGCTCAAGTTCGCGCCTGCGCGCGCCGGTGTTTCCGCTCCTGGGCAACGGCAGGAGTGCCAAGTTCGGCTGGCAGATGCAGGATGTGAACCCCGCCGGTGCGGCAGGCGATGCGGCAAGTGCAACGGCCGACAAAGGTCGCAGCGTGATCGATGCAGCAGCAGCGCAGTTGGCTGTGCTGCTCGACGAACTCTCGCGGCTGCCGTTGGCGACTTTGGTGGACCGACCATCGAGCAAAGCCTGAAGCCCCGTTGCCCGGTGCGTCCAGCCGAAACGTTGCGACGACGGCACGCGTCTGCACTCCGCGGTGCATCGTGCGGCGCCCGACACGCCCCTGCGCCGAGCTGATCGACCGATGACCGCCTCTCGCGAAGTGCCAGACACCCCCACCAACTCCATGTCTTCTTCAGCCGCGGCGAGCGTGCCAGCGCCTTCGGGTGCAGCGACGGATAGCGCAGCCCAGACTGCGTCGGCGACCGCAACAGCAGCCAGCGCCACGCCAGCGACGAAGAGCGGCAACGTGTCCGCTCGCAGCCGCCATGCCGCGTCGACTGCGAGCGGACCCACCGGCCCGGCCGGCGCGATCGGCGCCACTCACAGCAGCGCGCCTGCCGTCAACGCGTCTACTTGGAGCGTGCTGCGCCAGCCCTCCTACCGAGGGCTGTGGTTGTGTTCCGCGTTCTACTTCATCGGCAACGCGATGCAAAGTATGGCGGCGGCCTGGATGATGGTGGAACTCACCGGGTCGTCGTTGCTTGCAGCACTGGTGCAGACGGCAGTGTTCATGCCGATGTTTCTGCTGGTGCTGCCGGCGGGTGTGCTGGCCGACACGGCTGACCGTAAGCGACTGCTGCAATGGGCGCTGCTGGTGCAGATCGTGGCCGGTGCGCTGCTCGCGGTGCTGGCCATCGGCCACCGCGCCGGGCCGGCCACGTTGCTTCTGCTGGTGTTCGTCTGCGGTTGCTGCACTGCGCTGCTGACGCCGGCTTGGAACTCGACCATCAATGAAACGCTGCCGCGCGAACAATTACCGGCCGGCATCACGGCGATCGGCATTTCGTACAACGCGGCGCGGGCGCTCGGGCCTGCTCTGGCGGGGGTCGTGTTTGCGCAGGTCGGCGGCGGCTGGAATTATTCGTTTGCGGTGGTCGGCATGCTGGTGATGCTGTGGTCGATACGGCGCTGGCCGCCGCGGCCCCATCCGCCGTCGCGGTTGCCACCAGAGCGGCTTTGGGGCGGCGTGCTGAGCGCATTGCGGTTTGCGCGTCATTCCAAAAGCGTGCTCGCGCAGTTGGTGCGCACGGTGGCTTACAGCGGTGCGGGCTCGGGTCTATGGGCACTGCTGCCGGCGATTGGACAAAGCCAGCTCGGGCTTGAGGCATCCGGTTTTGGCTTGTTGATGGGTTGCCTGGGTGGGGGCGCCATCGTTGCCGGGCTCTTGATTGGCCGTATCCGAGCACACGTCGCACTCGACACGCTGGTCGCGGTCGGCTGCATGTTGTTCGCGGCGATGATGCTGGTAACGGCTTGGTCGCCTTGGCCTTGGCTGGCGTATCCGGCACTGATGTTGGCAGGTGCCGCGTGGATGGCAGTGATGTCCACATTCAATACCGCAACCCAGACCAGTGCGCCACCTTGGGTCCGGGCACGGGCGACCGCGCTGCATACGTTGTGCGCGCTGGGCTCGTTTGCGATTGGCTCTGCGCTCTGGGGAGCGTTGTCTGACCTGTTCGGGTTGGCCACTGCGCTTTCAGCCGGTGCCGTCTGCATGTTGGCGGGCGTCCTCCTGGGCCGGCCGTTTCCACTGCGCATGGGCCAGACCCCGGACGTGTCGCCAGCCGCGCCGCGCGAAGAATTGACGATTACTGATGAGCCAGCGCCAGAAGCGGGGCCCGTCGCCGTGGAGATCAGCTACCGCATTCGAGCCGATCAGGCTCGCGCTTTTTTAGCGGCGGCGGCGCAACTAAAAGCACCCCGCCGACGCGATGGGGCCACGTTTTGGCGGCTTTACCGCGATCTGGCCGACCCTGCGCGCTATGTGGAACGTTTCATCGTGACCTCCTGGGCCGACTATCTGCGGCAACGCGCGCGCGGGACCCAGGCAGACCTGCTGATCGAAGCCCGTGTGCGATCGTTCTTGAAAGCAGGTGAAGCGGCCACGATGACGCACTACCTAGCAGAACGATGAGAGATTAAAAACGGCGAAACGAAACGACCGGACACAAAAAAGCCCACTGAACCAGCGGGCTTTTTGTGAAACCAAATTCTTGGTTGCGCGAGCAAGATTTGAACTTGCGACCTTTGGGTTATGAGCCCAACGAGCTACCAGGCTGCTCCATCGCGCGGTAAGCTTGAATTATAACTCAATTCAATGCGTTGTTGTCATCGGTGCGCTCGTCATTAGCGCTGATCTCAGGCCGATCAACCAACTCGACCAATGCCATCGGCGCGTTGTCGCCAACGCGAAACCCGATCTTTAAGATGCGCGTGTAGCCACCTGGGCGTGACTGGTAACGGGGACCAAGCTCTGCGAACAGCTTGACCACGTTGTCGCGATTTCGCAAGCGATTGAACGCCAGTCGTTTGTTCGACAGCGTCGGCTCCTTGCCGAGCGTCAACATCGGTTCGATCACGCGACGCAGCTCTTTGGCTTTAGGCAGCGTAGTCTTGATCGCTTCATGTTCGATCAGCGAATTCATCATGTTGCGAAGCATTGCCAGGCGATGCTCGCTGGTGCGGTTCAGTTTCCGCAGTCCGTGTCCGTGGCGCATGGGATCAGTTCCTCTATTCGTCTTCGTTTGTTAATTTGCCCGCAAGCCGTATCAGGTACTGCAGGTGCGCCATCCGTTGTCAGGAAATCGGTATTTCCCGCGGTTCAGCGCTTGTCGAGACCGGCAGGCGGCCAGCTTTCCAGCTTCATTCCCAAGGTCAACCCGCGCGATGCGAGCACTTCCTTGATTTCGTTAAGTGACTTGCGGCCCAGGTTGGGCGTTTTCAACAACTCGTTTTCAGTGCGTTGAATCAAGTCACCGATGTAGTAGATGTTCTCAGCCTTAAGGCAGTTGGCCGAGCGCACGGTGAGCTCCAGTTCATCAACCGGACGCAGAAGGATCGGGTCAAACTGCGCGTTGCCGGCACGCACCGGCTGATCGAACGCCGCCAGTTCGCGCCCTTCAAGTTGCGCGAACACCGCAAGCTGCTCGACCAAAATCTTGGCTGAAGCGCGCACGGCATCTTCGGCAGAAATTGCACCGTTGGTTTCGATCTCGACCACCAATTTGTCAAGGTCGGTGCGCTGCTCAACACGGGCGCTTTCCACCGTGTAGCTGACACGGCGTACTGGTGAGAACGAAGCGTCCAACACAATGCGGCCGATCGACTTGGTCGGCTCATCGGCATGGCGACGCATGCTGCCCGGCGCATACCCGCGACCCTTTTCGACCTTGATCTGCATGTCGAGCTTGCCACCATGCGACAAAGTGGCAATTACGTGGTCGGGATTCACAATCTCAGCGTCGTGCGGGGTCTGGATATCGCGTGCGGTCACCACTCCTTCGGTGTCTTTGCGCAGGCTTAGCGTGACTTCATCGCGGTTGTGCAGCTTGAAGACAACACCCTTCAGATTCAGCAGAATGTTGACGACATCCTCCTGCACGCCGTCGATTGACGAATACTCGTGCAGCACGCCGGCAATCGTCACTTCTGTGGCCGCATAGCCCGGCATCGACGACAGAAGTACACGCCGCAGCGCATTTCCCAACGTGTGCCCGTAACCGCGCTCGAAAGGTTCAAGCGCAACCTTGGCGCGGTTCAGGCCGATTTGTTCGACGTTGATGGCTTTCGGTTTCAGCAGACTGTTTTGCATGCAATAAATCTCTCAATACCCCCGGCTCGTTACACCGGTAAGGCTGATGGGGAAAAAACGCAATGCCGCGTGGGACGCCTGGCAAAAAGCCCGACGACGCTCGCGGCGAAAATCGAAGACGGAACGCTTAGCGCGAGTACAACTCGACGATCAACGATTCATTGATGTCCGCACCGAACTCATCGCGATCTGGAACTTTCTTGAAGATGCCTTCGCCCTTGTCAGCACTGACCTCGACCCAGGCCGGAATGCCAACTTGCTGGGCTAGGCTCAATGCTTCAACCACACGGTTTTGCTTCTTGGATTTCTCGCGCACTGCAATCAAATCGCCCGCTTTGACCATGTAAGACGGGATGTTGACCGGCTGACCATTCACAGTGATCGCACGATGTGAAACCAGTTGTCGTGACTCGGCACGGGTTGACCCGAACCCCATTCGAAACACAACGTTGTCAAGTCGGGATTCAAGCAGCCCAAGCAAATTCGCACCAGTATTGCCACGGCGCCTATCGGCTTCTGCAAAATAGCGACGGAACTGACGTTCCAACACGCCGTACATCCGCTTGACCTTCTGCTTCTCGCGCAATTGCAGGCCGTAGTCGGAAATGCGGGCCCCGGATGTGCGTCCGTGCTGACCCGGCTTGCTGTCGAACTTGGCCTTGTCGCTGATGGAACGACGGGCGCTCTTCAGAAAGAGATCGGTGCCTTCACGGCGGGAAAGTTTGGCCTTGGGGCCGAGATAGCGTGCCACTTAAGAGAGTTCCTGTTTAAACTGCCGCAGCCAAATGCTACGGGAGCCAACGGCGGGTGGCCGATGGCGGTGGTCTTGGAAAGAAATACGGGGCTAAAGCGGCAACCAATGACCGCGTCGCGCTCAACGTTGGATCAAATGCGACGGCGTTTTTGTGGACGGCAGCCGTTATGCGGTACAGGCGTCACGTCTGCGATCGAGTTGATGCGAATACCAAGAGCACCGAGCGCACGCACCGACGACTCGCGGCCGGGCCCAGGGCCTTTGATTTCGACGTCAAGGTTTTTAATGCCTTGCTCCATTGCCGCACGGCCCGCCACTTCGGATGCCACCTGCGCTGCAAACGGTGTTGACTTTCGCGAGCCCTTGAAGCCTTGACCGCCAGAGGATGCCCAAGACAACACGTTGCCCTGACGATCTGCAATCGTGATGATGGTGTTGTTGAAAGATGCGTGGACGTGCGCGATACCGTCTGCAACGTTCTTGCGGACTTTCTTGCGCACGCGCTGTGCGGCGGTGCTGGCAGGTGCTTTGGCCATTTGGTTCCTTCGATTGCGACAGTAAGGGCGACTGCCTGCTTACTTTTTCAGTGACTGAGCGGCCTTGCGGGGACCCTTGCGGGTTCGTGCATTGGTGCGGGTGCGCTGACCGCGTACCGGCAAGCCGCGACGGTGCCGAAAACCACGATAGCAACCAATGTCCATCAATCGCTTGATATTCATCGTGGTTTCACGACGCAAATCACCTTCGATCGTGAATTGACCAATGGCCTCGCGAAGTCTTTCCTGATCACCGTCGGTAAGGTCTTTGACCTTCTTTGCATACGAAATATCGCATGCCTGACAGATCTGGCGCGCACGAGTGCGACCGATACCGAAAATCGCCGTCAAGCCGATCTCAACGTGCTGATGCTGCGGGATATTGATGCCTGCAATACGTGCCATGTGTTTCCTCGAATTGGCTTTGGGTTAGCCTTGACGCTGTTTGTGACGCGGGTCCGTACAGATCACACGTACCACACCATTGCGGCGAATGATCTTGCAATTACGACAAATTTTCTTGACGGATGCAGAGACTCTCATTGCATGCTCCTATTGAAATCTTGTTTTCTAAAATGAATGGCTAAGCCGATGCAGTGCGAGTGACTAGACACGAACTGGGAATGCTTGTTTCCAGGCAACCCCAATCGATACGCTACTTGGCACGAAACACAATTCTTGCGCGGGTCAAATCGTATGGCGTGAGCTCGACAGTAACTCGATCGCCCGGAAGAATCCGGATGTAGTGCATCCGCATCTTTCCAGAAATGTGGCCGAGGACCACGTGCCCATTTTCCAGCTTCACGCGGAAGGTTGCGTTCGGAAGGTTTTCAACCACTTCCCCCTGCATCTGAATGACATCGTCTTTGGACATAAAGATCAGTTGCCAAGCGAAGTTTTAAAATTCGCTTTTTTCAGCAGCGATTCGTACTGTTGCGACATCATGTAATTCTGAACCTGCGCCATAAAGTCCATCGTGACCACCACGATGATCAACAGAGAAGTACCGCCGAAGTAAAACGGCACGTTGTAGCGCAGAATCAAAAACTCCGGCAACAGACAAACAAACGTGATGTAGATGGCACCGGCCAACGTCAATCGGGTCAGGATCTTATCGATATAACGTGCCGTCTGATCGCCCGGGCGAATACCTGGAATAAATGCGCCGCTTTTCTTCAAATTATCTGCAGTCTCCCGGCTGTTGAAGACCAATGCCGTATAGAAGAAACAGAAGAAGATAATTGCCGTTGCATATAACAGCACATATATGGGCTGACCTGGACTCAAGGTGGCAGCAATGTCGCGTAGCCACCGCATGGATTCGCCTGTGCTGAACCATCCCACCACGGTCGCTGGCAACAAAATGATCGACGACGCAAAGATGGGCGGAATCACACCGGCCATATTGAGCTTCAGCGGCAAATGAGAAGATTGGCCGCCGTACACCTTGTTGCCCACCTGACGCCGTGCGTAGTTGACAAGGATCTTGCGTTGCCCGCGCTCAACAAACACCACGAAGTACGTCACCAGCGCCACAACTACAACAATCAGGATCGCAATCAGTGGCGCCATTGCCCCCGTTCGTACCAGCTCCAGCAACCCACCCACCGCATTTGGCAAGCCAGCTGCAATCCCAGCAAAAATGATGATCGAAATACCGTTACCCAACCCGCGCTCAGTGATTTGCTCTCCCAGCCACATTAGGAACATCGTGCCAGCAGTCAGACTGACCATTGCCGTAGCTCGAAATCCAAAGCCCGGTGACAGCACCAAACCCGCGGAACTTTCCAGCGCAATCGCTATGCCCATCGATTGAAACAATGCCAATCCCAATGTGCCGTAGCGCGTGTATTGCGTAATCTTGCGACGACCTGCCTCGCCTTCCTTCTTCAACTGCTCAAATGTCGGCACCACATAGGTCATCAACTGCATCACGATCGACGCCGAGATGTACGGCATGATGCCGAGTGCGAACACGGTGAAGCGCGACAGCGCGCCACCGGAGAACATATTGAACAAGCTCAAGATGCCACCCTGCTGGCCCTTGAAAAGTTGCTGCAACTGGTTCGGATCAATGCCCGGCACAGGGATATGCGCACCGATCCGATAGACCACCAACGCAAGCAACAAGAACACAAGTCGGCGCCGCAAATCGCCAAACTTGCCGGTTTTTGCAATACGCGCTGGATTAGTGGCCACCTACGTGTCCTTCGCTGCTCATCAACCGCTGGCTCAAGCCAACGATCCGCCTGCAGCTTCGATCGCTGCCTTGGCACCTGCCGTCGCACGCACGCCACTCAATTGAACTGCCCTGTCAATCTTGCCCGACAAAATGACCTTGGCGTTCTTGATCATGTCACCAACCAACCCAGCTTGCTTCAATGCAAGCAGATCCACGAGCGAAGCATCAAGCTTGTTCAACTCTGACAGAGTGACTTCGGCATTGAACTGCAACTGATGCGATTTGAAGCCGCGCTTCGGCAGACGTCGCTGCATTGGCATTTGACCGCCTTCGAAGCCTACCTTGTGAAAGCCACCAGCGCGAGACTTCTGGCCCTTATGACCGCGGCCAGCAGTTTTGCCCAGACCCGAACCAATGCCGCGGCCAACACGACGTCGATCAGGACGTGAGCCTTCAGCCGATTTGATGCCGTTCAGTTCCATTGCTTGTTCTCTTTCAGAGGACCTTGACCAAGTAGCTGATCTTGTCGATCATGCCGCGCACCGCAGGGGTATCTTCCAACTCGCTAGTGCTGCGAATCTTGCGCAGGCCGAGACCTCGCACCGTCGCACGATGCGATTCTTTGCAGCCAATAGGGCTGCGGACCAACTGCACCTTGACGGTGGTGGATGGCGTGCTCATGAGGCAATTCCTATCGTCGACGCGTCGCGCATCAGCTAAAAATCTCTTCAACGGTCTTGCCGCGTTTGGCAGCAATCTCGCCCGGGGTGGTGCAATTCTTTAGCGCATCAAGCGTGGCACGCACCATGTTGTAAGGGTTCGACGACCCGTGGCTTTTGGCTACGATGTCAGTGATGCCCATGACTTCAAATACCGCACGCATCGGACCGCCTGCAATAATGCCCGTACCCTTGGGCGCTGGCGTCATCATGACGTTGGCTGCACCGTGTTCACCCGTCACACGATGGTGCAGTGAGCCATTTTTCAGGGTCACCTTGGTCATGTTGCGACGAGCTTCTTCCATCGCTTTCTGCACCGCTGCCGGGACTTCCTTGGATTTGCCTTTACCCATGCCAACCCGGCCGTCTCCATCGCCCACCACGGTCAGTGCCGCAAAACCCAGAATGCGGCCGCCCTTGACCACTTTGGTCACACGGTTCACTGCAATCATCTTCTCGCGCAATCCGTCTTCCGGCCCATCCCCCTGAGGACGACCCATCATCTTGCCCTGCATCTTTGCCATGACTGTTCCTGAATTCGGTGTCGTTGTTAGAACTGCAAGCCAGCCGCACGAGCCGCATCGGCAAGCGCCTTCACACGACCGTGATAGGCATAGCCGGCGCGATCAAACGCTACTTTCTGAATGCCAGCAGCTTGAGCTTTCTCGGCGATCCGCTTGCCAACCTGCTCAGCTGCCTGCGCATTGCCACCCTTGCCAGCCGCACCCAGCGAAGTGCGCAAATCAGGCTCCACCGTGGATGCGCTGGCGAGCACCTTCGAACCGTCCTCGGAAATCAGGCTCGCGTAGATGTGCAGGTTGGTGCGATTCACGGTCAGACGTGCAACGCGTTGCGTTGCAATCCGGATCCGAGTCTGGCGCGACCGACGCAACCGCTGCTCTTTCTTGCTCAACATGGCCGACAGTTCCTAACTAGGTTTATTTCTTCTTGGTTTCTTTAATCGTGATCTTCTCATCCGCGTAGCGGATACCCTTGCCCTTGTAAGGCTCGGGCGGACGAATCGCGCGGATTTCCGCAGCGATCTGACCGACACGTTGGCGATCAGCGCCCTTGATCAGAATCTCGGTCGGGGTCGGGGTTGTTACCGTAATGCCCTGCGGCATGTCCTTGTTCACCGGGTGTGAGAACCCCACCGACAGATTTAGTTTGTCACCAGACGCCTGCGCCTTGAAGCCCACACCAACGAGCGTCAGCTTGCGCTCAAAGCCTTTGCTGACGCCAACCACCATGTTGTTAACCAACTGCCGCATGGTGCCGCTCATCGCATTGGCTTCTCGTGAATCATCGGTCGGCGCAAAGCGCATCTGACCATCCACGTTTTCGGACTTGACGAGCGTGTGCTGACGCAACGACAGCATGCCACCGGCGCCTTTCACGTTGATCTGTTCGTCGCTGATCGATACCTCGACGCCTTGCGGCACCGGAATCGGCATTTTTCCTATACGAGACATTTTTTGATTACTCCGCGATTGGCTGGACTGCTTGGCGCTTCATGCGCATCAGGCCACGTAGCAGAGCACTTCGCCACCAATGCCGGTTGCGCGCGCTTTGCGGTCGGTCATTACACCTTGTGGGGTCGTCACAATTGCGACGCCCAGACCATTTTTGACCTGGGGAATGGCGTTGCAGCCTTTATAGACACGCAAGCCGGGACGACTGACCCGCTCGATATGCTCGATCACCGGACGCCCGGCGTAATACTTCAGCGTAATTTCGAGTTCGGCCTTGCCGGTTTCGTTTTTGACTTCAAAGCCGTCGATGTAGCCTTCGTCCTGCAGCACACGCGCAATCGCGATTTTGACTTTGGAAGCGGGCATCGCAACGGTCGGCTTGGAAACCATCTGCGCATTGCGGATGCGTGTCAGCAAGTCGGCGATCGGATCACTCATGCTCATGTTTGTTTACTCCTGCCGTGCGGCAATTACCAGCTGGCCTTGGTGATACCGGGGATGTCGCCGGCGAAGGCGAGTTCGCGAATCTTGGCGCGCGCCAAGCCGAATTGGCGGAACACGCCGCGCGGGCGTCCCGTCATTCCACAACGATTGACCAAACGAGTCGGGTTCGCATTACGGGGCAGCAATTGCAGCCCCAGCCGTGCGGCTGCTCGCTCTTCGTCACCGCGCTTCGCGTCTTCTGAAATGCGTTTGAACTCTGCGTATTTGTCCGCATATTTGGCGACCAACCGCTCACGCTTCAATTCGCGTTGGATCACGGATTTCTTTGCCATTGCCGACCTTTAGTTCTTGAACGGAAAACGGAACGCCGCAAGCAACGCCTTGCACTCGTCGTCGGTCTTGGCCGTCGTGGTGATGCTGATGTTCATCCCACGCAATGCGTCAACCTTG
>JBBPYC010000046.1:0-11267 GCA_038200275.1 Burkholderiales bacterium | reverse complement strand
CTGCGATTCATGCTCGCTGCGGTGCTCGAACACCATCCTCACAGCTCGTTCTCGAACCTCGGGTGAATACTTCTTTGGACTCGTTGTCATGGCTCCATCTTCTCAAGAGTTGGAGCCTCCAGAATTCCCGGGGCGGTTCAACACGCCGATTGCCGCTGGGTGGTGCTCTACATTGAGCGCTGGCTCAAGGCCGACGTGGTCATGCCCGATGGGACGACGATGGCAAGGGATAAGGGGACGCCGCAGGGGGGCGTGATCAGCCCGCTGCTGGCCAACCTGTTCCTGCACTATGCCTTCGATCAATGGATGGTGCGGCATCACCCCAAGATGCCGTTTGAGCGGTACGCGGATGACATCATCTGCCACTGCGACAGGCCGGGAACAAGCCGACGCCCTGAGGGCAGAGCTTCAACAACGGCTGGCCGCATGTCGGTTAGAAATGCATCCGGAGAAAACCTGCGTCGTGTACTGCGCCGATGCCAATCGGCGTGGTGACCACGATGTCCGGCGGTTCGACTTCCTGGGCTACACGTTCAAACCCAGGCAGGCCTTGAACAGGCGAGGCAAGCTGTTCACCAGCTTCTCTCCGGCCGTCAGCGACAAGGCGGGGAAGGCCATGCGCCACGAGATCCGTGGTGGGGCCTGCAGCGGCTCAGCCGCTACGACCTGGACGAGCTGCTCGCGCGGATTCGGCCGGTGCTCGTGGGGTGGGTGCGCTACTACGGACTCTTCCATCCATCGACCTTGCAGCGTGCGCTGAAGAGTCTGGACCTGCATCTGGTGCGGTGGGCTCAGCGCAAATATAAGAAGCTGCGAGGGCACGTGACGCGCGCATGGGACTGGTTGACGCAGTTGCGTGGGCCGCAAGAACTGGCTTTTTGTGGGATCGCAGCAGGCCGGCGAGCGCGCCGCGGTGGTCTTGAGCCTGATCGAGTCGGCCAAGCTCAATGGACACGATCCGTGGGCGTATCTCAAGGACGTGTTCGAGCGGCTGCCCACGCTCAAAGCACGTGACCTAGCGACGCTGCTGCCGCACAACTGGAGCCCGCTGGGCAATGCCGTCGCGGCGGCTACAACGCCTGTCGCCGCGGTCGCATAACGCCCAGACCTCAGCACACCGCGTTCGGCATCGCAAGGGTGTCGTTCGCGGAACGCTTACTGGAAAGCGTCGAAATCGACTCGATCTCTCAAACGGGATGCGGCTCGCGCCGCTCACCAATGTCACCGACGATTCCCGGACCATGCTCAGAGGCCTGTCATGTCGATCCGTTTGCAGCATCCGGCTTGTCGAGCCCCGCGGTCAGACGCAAATACTTGGTCATGCGCTCGCGGTACGCCGGATCCACCGACAGCCATTTGCCGCCGAGGCGCGGCTCGACCAGTTCGGGTGCGAGCGCAGACCAGCGCAGGAACTCGTGCCGGGCTTGCTCCACTTCGCCGAGGCCGGCCAGACATTGCGTTAGGCACAGGCGCGCCGGCGCGAAGTCGGGCGACTCGCCCAGGCTGCGTCGTGCGGCATCCGCGCCGCTGGCATAGTCGCCTGCGACGATGTGAACCCAGGCCATCAGGTTCAGCACCATCGAGCGCGCCGGGCCGCGCGGGTTCAGCCGGATCGCTTCGGTCGCATGGGTGACGCCTTGTCGCACGCTGCCGTGCAGCGTCTTGGCCAGGCCGATCCAGGCAAGCGCGTGTGCGTCGTTCGGGTTCAGTTCGAGCACCCGGCGCAGGTCGGCCCAGCCCGCGTCCTCGCGGCCGCTCAGCCATTCGAGCAGGCCACGCCACAGGTGCGCGACGTGATCCTCGGAGTCGAGTGCGATCGCGCGCGAAGCCGCGCTGATGCCATCGCGGCACGCATCGCCGGACGACGGCGCCGTGTTGGAGTAAACCTGCTGCCACTGCAGGAAGCTGATCGCGCCGCACGCCGAGCCGCAGCGCGGATCGAGCGCCAGCGCCGCGCGCGCGAGCCGCATCGCCTCGGCGCGAGCGACCCGGTCGCTCGCGTTCAGCCCGACCCAGGCGCAGGCCCAGGCGCGCATCGCCAACTCGTAGGCGCTTGGCTCGCCGGCGTGCACGCGCGTGGCCTTTTCGCACTCGGCATGCTCGATGTGGGGCGTGATCGCGGCGACGATCGCCTGCGTCACTTCCTGCTGGACCGCGAACGCGTCGTGCCGCGCGTGATCGTAGTTCTCAGCCCAGAGGTGGCTGCCAGTCGCCGCGTCGATCAGTTGTGCCGCCACACGGACCCGGCGCCCATCGCCGCGCACGCTGCCTTCCAGCACGTAGCGCACGCCGAGTTCACGCGCCACGGTGCGCACGTCGACCGACCGATTGCGATAAGCGAACGAGCTGTTGCGCGCGATCACGGAGAGTGAACGAAAGCGCGCCAGCGCGGTGATGATGTCTTCGCCGATGCCATCGGCAAAATGGCCGTGCTCCGGTGCGCCCCCCAGGTTATCGAACGGCAGCACCGCGATCGAAGGCTTGTCGGTCAAGAGCGGATGCACGTCGGCTGGCGTCGAGGGCAGGTTCGTCGGTCCCGCCACCTCGCGCGCAAACCGGTAGCCGTGGCCGCTGACGGTGGCTATCGCATCGGCGCCCAACACCTTGCGCAGGGTGGAGATTTGCACCGTGAGATTGTTCTCTTCGACCACCACGCCCGGCCACACCAGACGCAGCAACTCATCCTTGGACACGACGCGCTCGCGCTGTTCGATCAGTTCCACCAGGAGATCGAAGGCGCGCGATCCCAACGTCACCGGCGCGCCGCGCTCAAGCAGGCGCCGTTGCTCGGGCAGCAATTCGAAGCGACCGAAGACAAACGCGTCTGACAAGGGGACTTTCGAGAACTGGTGGCCGCGATTACAGCAGAACCGCAGCGTTTAGGAAACATTAGGAAACGTTCAGCAGCGCTTAACGACGCGCTGAACAGCAGGGGCCACAGTGGAGGTTCCGCATCAGTCCGATGCGCTCGCAGACGCCGCTGCCTCGGCGAACAGGAGACGCAGGATGATTGCAAATGTCCGAACCGTATCGTGCAAACCCGGCAAGACCCCGGCGGCACTGGCTTTTGCCAAGCAAATGGCCGCATTTCTGAAGGACGGCTACCAGATCGACTGCGAAGTGCTGACGCCGATCGGCGGCAACCCGCAGCGGATCGCCTGGTCGACCCGCTATGCCGACCTTGCGGCCATGGAGAGCTTTGTCAACAAGCTGACGGCCGATCCTAAGTACTGGGAACTCGTCAACGGTGCCGCCGAATGCTTCATTCCGGGCACAACGCACGACTCGATCTGGAAGACCCTCTGACCGCGCAGGCAAGAGCGCAATCCGTTCGCCACTGCGGCTTGCTTTTCAGGCTGCAAACCGTTCAACAGAAGGAGAAATGACATGAAAGCAAGAGTCGTCACAGTCAACGCCCTGCCGGGCAAGCTCAACGAGATGACCGCCATCTACAAGGATTCGGTCCTGCCGGCGGGCAAGCAGCAAAAAGGGTTCAAAGGCGCTCTGCTGCTGACCGACGCCGACGGAAACAAGGGCATATCGATCACCCTCTGGGACACCGAAGCCGACATGAACGCGGGCGAAAGCAGCGGCTATTACCAGGAGCAGATAAGCAAGATGAAGCCGCTGATGTCGGGGCCGCCAGTGCTCGAACACTGCGACGTCAGCGTGCAGGCCTGACGACCGAGACTGCCCGACACAAGAATTGCACGAAGCGAGGAGAGTTGGCCGACTCCATTCGGCCTTTTCACCAAGGAAATTCCATGGACAAGTATTGCTTTCGATGCTTGGGTGCGGTGGCCGCATCCCTGCTGCTGTGCGCCAGTGCGTTTGCGCAGACCGCCGATTCCTACCGGTTCATCTGCAACACGGTGGGCAGCAACGCGCCGGAACCGCTCGGCGACCGCGAGGGCCACGCCATTTCGGTCAGCGACTATGCCTGCCGCGTAGAGGGCGGCGCACTGGACGGCGGCTTGTTGACCGGCAGGACGATCTATGAATGGGACAAGACCAATGCCGTCGGGCTGACCGGCTCCGGCGTCACGCGCAAGCCCGGCGCCACCACGTCTTATGAGAACACCGAGACCAAGGCAGCGCTGACAATGGAGGGCGGCAAGCCGGCTGGCGTTACGGGATCGGGCCGCGGCCACTACACCATGGCCACGGGCTCTGCTGCCGCGCTCAAAGGCAAGTCGTACAGCTTCACGTTCAAGTCCAGCGGCCCCGGACAGTTCGTCGTCGACGTCAAGCTGGAATAGGCCGGCACGCCCTGCTGACCTTGCCAGTCTGAGCATCATGAAAGGTCTGGTCGGCGTGACGGTTGAAAACGACAAGGAGGAGAAAATATGCCCGCCTACGTGATTGCCGATATCGAGGTGATCGACAGCGCCGGATACGAGGAATACCGGCAGAAGGTTCCCGCCACCATCGCCGCCCACGGCGGCCGCTACCTCGCGCGTGGCGGCGCGACCGAGGTGCTCGAAGGCACCTGGTCGCCCAAGCGCTGCGTGATCCTGGAGTTCCCGGACATGGCTGGCTTCAGGGCCTGGTGGTCATCGCCTGAATACGTGCCTTTGCGTGCCTTGCGCGAGCGGACGACGAACTCGCACCTGATCGTCACGGAAGGGCTTTGACCCGGAAAACGTCCGGGTAGCCTCGCGAAAGCGCGATCACGCAACGGCTTTTCCGGCTCCGTTCATCCAGCGCAAAGGAGAAATCATGCCGCGCGTCAGCCCTGCCAAGTTCGTTCATGTCGTCTACCGCACGCGCCGTTTCGAGCAGATGCTTGCGTGGTATCGGACCGTGTTCAACGCCCGTATCCAGCACCGCGGTCCGGTGATCGCCTTTCTGACTTACGACGACGAGCACCACCGATTCGCGTTCGTCAACCTGGACCTGCTGATGCCGCAAGCCGAAGGCGCTCCACCCTCCGGCAAACAGGGCCTGGTCGGCGTCGATCACGTCGCCTACACCTATGCGTCGCTGCAAGCGCTGTTCGACAACTACTTGCAGCTCAAGGCCGAGGGCATCGCGCCCTACTGGTGCATCCACCACGGCATCACGGTGTCGATGTACTACGGAGATCCGGACGGCAACCAGATGGAGTTTCAGGTCGATGTGTACCCGAACAACGAAGAAGCCAACGCTTTCATGGCCGGCCCCGGCTTTGCCGAGAACCCGATCGGCGTCGAGTACGACCCCGAAGACTGGCTTGCGCAGGTGCGTGCCGGCGCGAAGCTGTCGGATTTTCTGATTCGTCAGGTGCACCAGCCGGTGTCGCCGGTGCGCAGTGCCTCGGCCCGGCTGGCCGAGCCTGCCGAAGCGACCCAGTGATGCCTGCTCGACCCGTGAGGAAACGGAGAGCGCCATGCAAGACGCACTGCAGCCAAGGCACTTCGCTGTCGGCGAAGGAACGACCTACCAACTCGGTCGCATGAAGATGACCTTCAAGACCACTGCCGGTCCAGGCTGGAACGCCTATACCGTCTGCGAGGCGATCGAACCGCCGCAATCCGGCGCCGGACTGCACCGGCACCCGACCTACGACGAGACCTTCATGATCTGCGAGGGGCACTATGAGTTCCACTTGGACGGCAAGCTGCTCAAGCTGGGTCCCGGAGACACGGTGTTCGTGCCCCGAGGCACGCCGCACGGATTCAGGAGCCTGGGCCCCGAGATCGGCCGCCAGTTGATCATCAGTTCGCCGGGCGGCATTTTCGACGCGATGATCGCGGAGGTCTCGGCACTCGACACCGGCAGTCCGACGCGCCCGGCTTCGCAACAGGCAAAGGCCATCGCGGAGAAATACGGACTGGAGTTTCTGACTCCATGAGCGCATTCAGCATTGCCACCTTCTTCATCTCGCACGGCGGCGGCCCGTGGCCCTGGGTCGATGGCCCGATGCGCGCTACGCACGACAAGCTCGCGGCTTCGCTGCAACAATTGCCGCAACAAGTCGGCGTGAAGCCAAAAGCCGTGCTGATGATCTCCGCGCACTGGGAAGAGCCGGAGTTCACGGTCATGGCGCATCCGAATCCGCCGATGCTCTACGACTACAGCAACTTTCCCGAGAACACGTACCGAGTCCAGTATCCAGCGCCCGGTGCGCCGCAACTGGCCGGGCGGGTGCGCGGCCTGCTCGAAGCCGCGGGCATTGCCGCCCGGCTCGATGCCGGGCGCGGCTTCGACCACGGCGCATTCGTGCCGATGGCGGTGATGTATCCGCAAGCCGACGTTCCGCTGCTGCAACTGTCGCTGAAGGCAGGGCTCGATCCCAGGCAGCATCTTGCGGCCGGCCGCGCGCTGGCGCCGTTGCGCAAGGTCGGCGTGCTCATCATCGGCAGCGGCTTGAGCTGGCACAACCTGCGCATGATGGGCGCGCAGGCGAAGCAGCCATCGGCCGCATTCGACGCATGGCTTGCTCGAACCCTCGCCGGCACCGATCCCGCGCAGCGCAGCACAGAGCTCATTGCCTGGG
The DNA here is from genome assembly GCA_038200275.1 of Burkholderiales bacterium. Classification (GTDB taxonomy): domain Bacteria; phylum Pseudomonadota; class Gammaproteobacteria; order Burkholderiales; family Burkholderiaceae_C; genus JBBPYC01. The sequence continues at coordinate 4,789 of JBBPYC010000046.1, read as the reverse complement.
ATCAAGCGCCTGCGGCGCGTCTCGCCCATCCGCGTGAAGAACATCTGCTGCCTTTGATGGTGGCGCTCGGCGCCGCGGAAGGCGACGCAGCCACGCGCATCCATCATGAAGACTCGTTCTTCGGCGGCGCGGCCATCTCCAGCTACATCTTCGGCTCGACCGAAGGAAGAAGCCCCGTATGAACACCGCCGCCCTGGAAACGGACTACCTCGTGATTGGCGCGGGCGCGACCGCGATGGCGTTCGTGGATACGCTGCTGACCGAGCAGCCCGACGTAAGCGTGCTGATGGTCGATCGCGAGCCTCGCCCCGGCGGCCACTGGAATCATGCGTATTCGTTCGTGCGGCTGCATCAGCAGTCCGCGTGGTACGGCGTCGCGTCGCGCGAACTGGGTGATGTTGCAAAAGACACGACCGGCGTCAACGCGGGCCACTACGGCTTGGCCTCGGGCGCGGATGTGCTCGATTATTTCGAGCAGGTGATGCAACAGCGCTTTCTGCCGTCGGGCCGCGTGCGCTGGCTGCCGAGGTCGGAATACGGCACGACCGACGACGGCACGCATCGGGTCCGCTGTCTCATTAGCGGCGAGCGCCAGCAAGTCCGCGTGCGCAACAAAGTCGTGAACGCGACGCATGCGCGAACCGAAGTGCCATCGACCCATGCGCCGAAATACGTGGTGGCCGAAGGCGTGGCCTGCATGCCGTTGAACGCGCTGCCGACCATGGAACGCCGTTACGCCGCTTACACCGTGGTTGGATCGGGAAAGACCGGCATGGACGCGGTCCTCTGGCTGCTCGACAACGGCATCGAGCCAGCGCACATCCGCTGGATCATGCCGCGCGACTGCTGGATGATGAACCGCGCCAATTTTCAGCCGGGTATCGAGAACTTCGAGCGCAGCATGGGCAGCACGAAAGCGCAGCTCGAAGCGATCGCCGAAGCGTCCTCGATCCCTGACCTGTTCGCGCGGCTCGAACGGCACGAATTGCTGCTGCGCATCGACCCGGCAGTCGAGCCGACCACCTATCGCTGCGCCGTCGTGTCGAAGGGCGAGCTTGCGCAGTTTCGGCGCATCGCCGACATCGTGCGCCTCGGCCGCGTGCGACGTATCGAGCCGGATCGGATTGTGCTCGACCGAGGCAGCGTCGCGGCGAAGCTTGACACGCTCTACATCGACTGCAGCGCAAGCGCGATCGTGATCCCGCCGCCGCTGCCGGTGTTCGACGCCGAGCGCATCAATCTGTTCATGCTGCGCACCTGCCAGCCGCTGTTCAGCGCCGCGGTGGTCGCGTGGGTCGAAAGCCACGTCGTCGAACCGATTGAAAAAAACGCGCTGTGCGCGATCGTGCCGAGTCCCGAGCGGCCGATCGACTGGCTGCGTATGTGGGCCGTGACGATCCGCAACATGGGGCGCTGGCGCCAGCATGCGGCGCTGTCCGCGTGGCTGATGCAATGCCGCTTGAACGCGGTCGCGATCTATATGCGCGGAGTGCAGCCCGATGACACCGAGCGGCTCGCCCTGGCGCATGCGGCCGGTGCCCAGGCTGGGCCGGCGGCGGCCAGGCTGCCCGTGTTGCTCGCGACCGCAGCCTGATGATCGCCATGCAAGAACCGAAACTCGAAACGCTCGAAGTCAACGGCATCCGCATGAGGATCGCGATGCACGGCCATGGCCCGCTGGTCCTGCTGTGCCACGGTTTTCCCGAATCCTGGGTGTCGTGGCGCGCGCAGCTGGCAGCGTTGGCCGGCGCTGGTTTTCGCGCAGTCGCGCCTGACATGCGCGGCTACGGCGGCACCGATGCGCCGCCCGATCCCGCGCAGTACACGATGCTGCACCACGTCGGCGACATGACCGAGCTGGTGCATGCTTTGGGCGAAACGCAGGCCGTGATCGTCGGCCATGACTGGGGCGCGCCGGTCGCGTGGCATGCGGCGCTGCTGCGGCCTGATGTGTTCCGCGCGGTCGCAGGCCTGAGCGTGCCGTACTCGCCGCCGGGGCGCGTGGACCTGCTCAACGCGCTCGAGCAGCGTGGCATACGGAACTTCTATATGCAGTATTTCCAGACGCCGGGCGTCGCCGAAGCCGAACTCGAAGCCGACGTGGCCGCATCGATGCGGCGCATCACGTTCAGCCTGTCCGGCGACGGCACGGGCGGTGTGGCCGGCATGCTGGCGCCGGGCAAGGGCTTTCTTCACAACACGCAGGACCCTGAACAACTGCCGGACTGGATCAGCAAGGTAGATCTGGACTACGTGGTCGCCGAGTTCCAGCGCACGGGCTTTTCCGGCGGACTGAACTGGTATCGCGCGGTGCGGCGAACATGGGAACTGACGGCCGCCTGGCGCGGCGCCGCAGTCCGTCAGCCGTCGCTTTTCATCGGCGGCGAGCGCGACGACGTGCTCAGGTTTCCGACCGCGCGCGCGGCCGTCGACAAGTTCGCGCAAACGCTGCCGGGTCTGCGCGGCTGCCACATCCTCGACCGCGCAGGACACTGGATTCAGCGCGAGCGCGCCGAGGCGGTGAACACGTTGCTGCTGGGTTTTCTGGTTACGTTGTGACCGGCCACCCGCACGGAGAGCCCATGACAACTCAGAGCTACACAGTCAGCAATACCAAGACGCATCATTCGGACGCGGCCGGCGCCCGGTTCTCGCTACGGCGCTGCGCATCGGCCGATCGGTTGATGCCGGCCATCAGATTCGTTCGCAACCGACGTGGGGAATCCAGCATGACAAGAGTCACCTTCATCGCTTTCAACGGCACGCCGCACGAGGTCGAGGTGCCGGAGGGCACCACGCTGATGCGCGCGGCGACCGACAACAACGTGCCCGGCATCGACGGCGACTGCGGCGGCCAGTGCGCTTGCGCGACCTGTCATGTGTTCGTCGACCCGGCCTGGATCGATCGCGTCGGCGAGCGCAACAGCAACGAGGAAGAGATGCTGAACTTCGCGGCCGAACTGCGTGACAGCTCGCGTCTGGCCTGCCAGATCACGCTGACGAACGCGCTCGACGGCCTGGTCGTCGAAATGCCCGAAGGCCAGCATTGAGCCCCCACGAACTCATCCGAACCAGAGGCTCGCCATGAACACAGCCCAGACGATTCAGCAGGCGGCGCGCGCCGCCGCGTTCTCGATGCCGATCGAAACGATCGACCCAGGCGTGCCGCAGCTCTTCGTCGACGACACGGTCGGCCATTACTTCGAGCGGCTGCGGCGCGACGATCCGGTGCACCTTACGCACAGCCCGCTGTTCGGCGACTACTGGTCGGTCACGAAGTATCAGGACATCATGGAGGTGGATACGCACCCCGGCATCTACTCGTCCGACTGGACCCACGGCGGCATCACGCTGACCGAGTTTCCGCCCGGCGAGCAGCAGTTGCAGATGTTCATCGCGATGGACCCGCCAAAGCACGACGAGCAGCGCAAGGCGGTCGGGCCGATCGTGGCGCCGAGTAACTTGAACAACATGGAGCACCTGATCCGCGAACGCACCTGCAAGGTGCTCGACGGCCTGCCGCGCAACGAAACGTTCGACTGGGTGGATCGGGTGTCCATTGAGTTGACGACATTGATGCTCGCGACGCTGTTCGACTTTCCGCTCGAAGACCGCAAGCTGCTCACCTACTGGTCCGACATCTCGACCGCGGTCAAGAGCATCAACCCGGAAGCGCCCGAGCCTGAAGTGCGCATGGCCGAACTCGGCAAGATGCTCGCGTACTTCACGCAGCTGTGGAACGAGCGCGTGAACGAACCGCCGCGCGCCGATCTGGTGTCGATGCTCGCGCACGGCGCGGCCACGCGCGAGATGAGCCCGCGCGAGTACATGGGCAACCTGATCCTGCTGATCGTCGGCGGCAACGACACCACGCGCAACTCGATGAGCGGCGGCCTGCTCGCGCTGCACGACAACCCCGAGCAGTACGAGAAGCTGCGCGCGAATCCGGCGCTGGTTGAAAGCCTCGTGCCCGAGATCATCCGCTGGCAAACGCCGCTCACGTACATGCGCCGCACCGCGCTCGCCGACAGCGAAATCGCCGGCAAGCAGATCAAGAAGGGCGCCAAGATTGCGATGTGGTACTTGTCGGGCAACCGCGACGAGGACGCGATCGAAAACGCGAACCGGTTCATCATCGACCGCGCGCGGCCGCGCCAGCACCTCGCGTTCGGCTTCGGCATCCACCGCTGCGTCGGCAACCGGCTGGCCGAGCTGCAGCTCCGGATTCTGTGGGAAGAAATCCTCAATCGCTTTACCATGATCGAAGTGGTTGGCGAGCCCAAACGCGTGCGCTCTACCTTTGTGCGCGGGTTCACGCATCTGCCGGTGCGCATTCCGGGCTGAGGCCGCGGTGAGCGCCGTGCCTGCCGGTACCGGCACGAGCCGCGCCGAACCGCTGGATCTGCTGATCACCGGCGCCGGTTTCGCCGGCCTGTACATGCTGCACAAGGCGCGCCAACAGGGTCGTTCCGCACTCGTGATCGAAGCCGCTCCGGCCGTCGGCGGCACCTGGTGGCACAACCGCTATCCCGGCGCGCGCGTGGACATCCAGAGCATGGAGTACTCGTTCAGCTTCGACGAGGCGCTGCAGTAGACGTGGCACTGGACCGAGCAATATGCCTCGCAGCCTGAACTGCTGCGCTAGGTCGTGTTAACACTATCTGAGCGCTTCTGCAATGAGCGCGATGGTGATGAAGCCGGCAAACATCACATCCAGCTTGTCGTAGCGAGTGAACACCCGCCGCCAGGCTTTCAGCCGCCTGAAGAGACGCTCGATCTGGTTGCGCTT
>JBBPYC010000045.1:0-21383 GCA_038200275.1 Burkholderiales bacterium | reverse complement strand
TCCCTCCGTTTCCGCCAGACAGCTAGCAAAGATGCGCCTTCCGGGCGCTTTTTTGTTTTATCCCATCATCGACCCCATCATGGTTGCAGGCGGTTGCTTAGGGAAGGCCGGCACAAGTCGCGACGCGATGTGCTGGTCGTGGGTGAGGCGCAGAGACAGTCGAAGCCATGAAGCAAGCGGGCTTGGGTCTGAACCTGACGACCAACCGTGCGCGTAAGCGTGAGCCCCTGGCGGACATGGAATGCGTGGTGTCTTGAGAGGCGCTGGGGGAACTGATTGCGCCGTTTGCGCTCGATCGAGGGCACGCGCACCTCGACTATGACCCTGTACTAGATATATCAGATCTGCCGTGGTCTAATCACGGTTAGGTGTTGGTTCTGGTTTGGTTTTTTTGAGGGTTTTCATCATGTTGGAATCGCACGTTGCGCATGCTGGAAGGCCCTCCTTGTTCGATAGCGTTCCTGAGGACTATGCTGGCTTCGGCATGGGGGAGCACTTCAATGCTAAGCAAGTGCAGAGCTTTCTTAATTTAAAGAAGGAAGACATCTCCCGCTTGGCGTCGGTTTCTCCCAAGTCGGTCCGGTTCGATGAGGCGATCCCCGATCCGGTACGCGAGCGGCTTGAGGAAATTGCTCTCACGATCAACACTGTGGCAAGGGTGTTCGGGGGAGACGTGAACAAGACGGTTGTATGGTTCAAGGCCCGCAACCCGCTGCTTGGGGACGTGGCCCCACGCGACATGATTCGCCTGGGGCGCTACGAAAAGCTGCGCAAATTCATCATCAACGCCATGATGGACGCTAGCGAAGCCGCGCCTCCCCCAACCGCCCACTCGCACTGATGGGTCCTACTGGGTGGCGCGGCGTACACATATTCCTCCTCCCAGGCAACAAATAGGATCTGCCGGCGAGTCACGCGGCATCCTCGAACTGGACAGGTTTACCGAAGCCAACCTGCAACAGTGGCAAATAAGGTCGGAGGACCTTGATGAGCTTGAGCGAATCCTTTTCTACGGGTTGGAGCCTGAACGCCGTAGGTTGCGCCCTGAACTGATCGCTGCACTGCAAACTCGGATTGCCGAGCCGCTTGTCATTGACCAGTGGGTCAGGTTGGCAACGTACTCGTACAGTCTGAACCCTCTGTCGGCTGCTGGCAGCCTGAGAGGCTATGGCGGTCGCTTCAACTCAGGCGCAGACCTAGAGGAAGGCACGTTGCTGCCTTGGCCAGCCCTATACGTAGCTGAAGACTACGAAACTGCGTTCCGCGAGAAATTCCAGATGGCCAGCGCGGACACGGTCGATGGACTAGGTCCGCTTGACCTGGCTTTGCAACCGGGGCGCAGCCACGTTGCAGTAGGCCTGCAAGGCCGTCTGGAACGCGTGTTCGATGCAACCTCGCCCGCCAAGCTGGAGCCTTTGGCCAGGGTACTGGCGCGAATCAAGATGCCAGTACGAGCGTGCCAGCTCATGAAAAAACTCGCCATACCGCGCAATGCGCTTTTCATGGTGAAAACAGCGAAGCATTTGCATGATGCCGTGTTCAAGCATAACTGGCGAAGGCTGCCGATGCAGTTCGATTTGCCAGCACTGAGTCAAGTGATGGCGGAGTTGGTGTATGCCGCAGGCTTCGAAGCCATTCTCTATCAGTCGACCAAAGGGCCGGGCAAGTGTCTGGCAGTTTTCCCTGACCAGTTGAGTGAAGCGTCGTTTATTGAACTGATCGACAAGCCTCCGCATGAAATTACTGTGAGACGCTTGGATGTAGCCACTGCAGATGAACTGGCGGGCTGGGATTTACTGCCGAAGCCGAAGAGAGGACGGCGGTAAACTAAAGGTCATTGATGCTCCCATGGCGTCTCGCCTGTGGCGCGCTCGTGGGCTTCCTGCCAAGTCATGGCTGGATCAGTCCCAGCGGCGGCGCGGCCGCGCCGAACTTGCCGGCGCTGGCCTTTTTCGCCTTCTCCACGGCCTCGTCTTTCTTGCCGCCCTCACCCCTTTTGGCATGCGTGTACTGCACGGCAGCGATCGCAGCTCGGACTTGGATCGTGCTGGCCTCTACGCGGCCGAGTGCCACATCCTGCAACAACGAAAGCATGTCTCGGTTGCTGATTTTCACCGGTGGCAGCTTTGGTTTTGCCTTGCGGCCAGCCCCCGAGCGTGCGCCACCCGCATTGACGCGAGCCCCGCCGCTTCGTCCTTTGATGCCTGCCATTTGCTGAATCCTACTGAAAAGGGGAATTTATTGTCCGCGTGGGAAACCGGTGGATTGCCGGTCGGACGAAGGTCGCCAACTTTGCCCTGGCCCCACCCCCCGCGCGCGCGATGGCAAGTTGTGCATTAGCATTTCAGCGAATCAAACCAGCCGGTTATCCGCTCCCGTTCCTCTGAACTTTGCAGGCGCCCTTATGGCTGCGCGCCGCAACCGTACTTCTTCTTGCCGCTCGACGTGATCGTGTAGCGCCCGCCCTTCGGCCCGGTGTGGCAGGTCTGACCGTCAGCCACGACTGGCGCCTGCTGCCCCTTGGCAGCCCTCCGCCATTCCCACGGCGCCACTGGCTCGGCATCGCTCTACAGGCCGCGCCTGTGGCCGCGTGCGTCCTGCTCGATCGGATAGAGGTGTTCATACCCGCGCGCGTACTTCACATACACCCAGGCCAGGCCGGCGCGCACCTGTTCGGCGCCAACATCCTTCCCACGGCAAGCCACGTCGGCCACGCTGCGCCCGTAGCGATCGATGGCCGTGACCTTGATCGTGGCCTGCTGCTGGAAGCACAGGTCGCTCAGGGCTTGCTTGGATCGCTGGCCGAACGGCTGCGCTTTCTCAGGCGCATCTACTGCAACCAGGCGCAATGTCATCTGTTGATACCGGCCGGCATCGCCGCACCGCACCTTCAACGTATCGCCGTCCGACACGCCAACCACCAGACATAGCACTGCAACGGCAATCATCTCGCGTCGCGCATAGTCGCTGGATCGGTGCGCTTAGGCTGTTAGCGTCCGCAGACCTTTGCAATCTGTGCGCTTGAGATTTTTGCTGCCCGCATCCTTGTCACCATGCCATCTGAGCAGGCATCGGGCTGGGGCAAGGCGGAGGGACTAACTGGCTGTTCCGTCACTGGACAGCCGGCGCGGATGTTCTCCAAGGCAGCCCATATCCCCGAAGTCTCTGACACGTCAATTTCGATGATTGGGCTAACGTCTCTGCGTCCTCCGATAACCACACGCAATCGATCGTGCCGCCGAAGGTCGGTGAACTCCATTAAATCAATGATCGCGGATGAAAGAGCTTTTTCTAGATGCCTAGTATCCCGTAGCGCTCGCTGGGGCTCATCGTCATACCGAAGCCTTACCGATTCGGCACCCCCTGCAAAATAAATGTAGAGCCCATCGTCTTTCATGGACACTTTGCTGTTGCTGGTGTAGTGGCCGGTGCAAATCACTTTGTCAGACATTTCATCGATGAAGCGGCTGACCGTCCACTTGCCGGCCCGGAATACTGTCGCGCGATTTGGTGCGGCACCTACGGCAGTTCCTACAATAGCGGCGGCGATGATGACGGTGATGGCTGTGATCTTCATGCGGGTCTCGGCTAGTGCAAATTTTGTGATGGCTACGCTGCTAGCGACTGGCGCAGATTATCGGTATAACTTCGCGCGACGCCGATTGAATCTAGAAAGTGTTTGAGGTCGAATTCACCCGCGTCGCATCCCTCTCGAGAGCACCTCGAACATTGCCGACTGGCGCTGGCTCGAATCCGCCGCAGCGCTGCATCATGGTGGCGAAGTCCCGGCCCACATCGGCCACCGACAGCGCCGCCCGCTGATGGTTGTCGCACTGCCCGGGCAGGTAGTGACGGCACTCCAGGCATAGCCGCCTGTCGTCCTGCTCATGATCGCGGCGCACCAGCCGTTCGGCCAGTGCTTCGGCCTGTTGCTCGCTCCAGCCCCAACGCATCAGCCGGGCGCGCCGATCCTGAAACCGGCCCACATCGCCATCCGTCCATGCGCCCGCCGTAGCAGAAATGGTGCTGGTGCCGCCTACCCCTTGCGAATCTTGCGAAAACCCGCATGCCTGCTGGCTTTGCGGGCCGTTTTGCGGTTTGCGAACGGCTGCGAAAGTCTGCGAATCCTGCGAAGTGCTGTCCAGATTCGCAGAAATTCGCAGGCCTTCGCAGGGTGCCGAACCGGCCGCCAGTCCGCATGCAGCTTCACTATTCGCAGGATTCGCAGGATTCGCAGCTTTCGCAGCGGTGTCGTGCGACAAGGGCATTTGCGCTATGGGCAGCACGTACCCGGCCAGCAGCTCATCAAGCAGCACACTCACGACGCCGGCCCCATGATGGCGACTGCCTTTTTGCCACCGTCGATCAGCAGCACCAGCCCGGCCGCTTCAAGCGTTGCCAGCGCCGCATCGCGCTTGTCCTTCGTGCGCACACACCCCGGCCCGCCGTTGACGATCACGGCCAGCGACTCGCACCATCCCGGCCGCTGCACCAGCCATTCATACAGCCGCAGTACCGCCGTCCCGCTCTGATCGGCTGCGCCTTCGTCGATGAGGGCCTGCCAAGTCTTGAGCGAATAGGCCAACAGCGCGAGCCCGCCTTTCATGTCGGCAGCCGATACCGCGTGATTGCCGCCGAAGGCTGCCAGCACGCCCGCAACCCGACAGGCTTGCTCGCTGGCGCGTAGGGCAAAGGGTTTCACGGCCCGCAAGCCCCCGCGCCGCGCATCCTGCTCGAATCGCTCGAAGGCGGTTGCCAGCAGGCCCCTTGCTTCGTCGCACAGCGTCAGCGTCGGGCAGTCGCTCGCGTCATCGGGTAAGGGCAGAGCCAGCAGATCATTGCAGCGCTGCCAGTACGCGCCCACGGCTGGCAGCGTGTCAGGCCGAAACGCCTTCGCGATGCGCGGCGCCTGCGGCCCGGGCCAGGCCGTCAGAAAGCGCGGCCAGAAGCCCAGCGCGGCCAGCAGCGGATCGCCGATCGACTCGGCAGCGGCCATCGGCTGAATCAGCCAGTGCAACGCGATGCGTCGGCCGTAGCGCTCGACACGCCCGCCCGTCACGCGCGACACCGACAGATGCCCGTTGTCCCATAGCTTGCTGAACACGCCGGCCGTCTTGCTTCGATGATCGGCGCTCATCCCGTATCCGCTCAGGATCGCCGCCGCTTCGTCGCTGAACACGCCCTGCGCGCATACCCCGGTGTCCAGATCGCGGCGCAGGCCTTCCACTGTGGCATCGCCGCACAGCCGGAACCGGCAGGCCGGCGCTTGCGGCGCGTCGTCGCCCTTCTTGCGGCTCGACTTGGCTTGCTCGAACGCCTTTTGCTCATCGGCATATCGCTTTGCTTCGCGCCGCTGCCACTCGTTGACGGGTGCCAGCGCTGCACTTTGCGCGGTGCTCTTGCCATCGCCCGAGTCGCCGAGCGTGAGCAGGTAGAGCGACAGGGGACGATGCCCCGCCAATGTCTCGACGTTGAACAGGCCTTGCGTGAGCAGCGATGCAGCGCCGAGCAGGCATTGCCCCACCATCGCCGGCTGCAACTGCCCGGCTTCGATGATCTCGGCACACGCAGGCGCTAGTGGCCCCAATTCATCGATGGGGTAGGCCGGTGCGGTGCGATCCTGGATCGACGGCGCCAACAGCACGCGGGCGCGGCGCACGGCTTCGGCTGCGTCGGGTTGTGCTGGCACAGCGGATGCGGCCTGCATGCGCTGCAAGTCGTGCAATACCGCGCTCATACTGCAGCCCCTTCGCGTGCGGCCCACACGTCGCACCAGTCGGCGCCCTCAGCCGACGGAATCACGACACCGCATTGCACCCGAGCGGCCAGCGCACGCAGCCGCAGCTTCTCGGCTGCTGCGCGTCCCGCGTCGTCGGCATCGGCAAAGATCACCAGCCGCCGCACGTCTCCGGGCCACTGAAAGCCCGCCAGAGCGCTTGCGCAGTACGCGGCCACCACCGGCAAGCCCGAGCCGAGCGACGCAGCCACGGCCGTTTCTATGCCCTCGGCAATGCCCTGCACGCCATCACATGGCACGGCCAGCGGGATGCAGCCACCGGCCAGCGGGCCGGATGCGCCCGTCACCTTCTTTGCGATCGGCACATCGGCTTTGCGGCCACCTTCCAGATACGTACGATGCACGGCCAGCATCTGCCCGCCGCGCATGACTGGCGCCAGCATCGCCGGATGGCTGCCCAGGTTGTGCAGCTCGCCATCGTCGTCTGTGTGCCAGTAGGGCAGCGCGGGGTGGCAGCGGAGGTACGCGGGGATCGGCCAGACGCCCAAGCCACGGCCAGCCAGGTAGGCGGCTACCGGATCGCCCGATGCAACCGGCTTGCCTTCAGCCCACAGCTTTGCGTTGCGCTTGGCATTGGCTGCCCAGATGGCGCGCTGCTCGACTTCATGCGCGCGCCGCGCCTCGGCAATCTGCCGGTGCATCGCGGCCTGCTCGGCTGGCGTCTGGCGCTCGCCATGTGCCATCCAATGCGCCACCAGATCGCGGCGCCAGTCGCCGTACACGCCGCCGCGTTGATCGTCGAACAGCTTAGCCCAGCATGAGCGGCGCGGGCCGAACCGGGTCAAGCGGCCCGGTGCAATGTTGCGTGCTGCGTAGCCTAATGTGCGCAGGATCGCAGCTTGAAAGCCTTCGCCGCCGTGGCTTGAAAAGCGAGTGCTCGCCGTAGAATCATGGTGCGGTTGATTCAACGAGAAAGCCCCGTGCGCTGTGGAAGGTGTCGGGGCTTTTTTCATGCGTGCCCCTTTGCAGCCTGAGCATCACGCCATGCGAGCAATTCACTGCCGCGCAGCACCGTGCAGCGTGGCGACAGTTGAATCGGCTGCGGGAAATCGGGCTTTTCTTTGATCCAGCGCCACAGCGTCGCGCGGCCTATGCCGAGCAATTCGGCTGCTTGCGCGGGCCGATAAGACTTGTCTGTCGATGCCATCCTTCGCTACTCCTAAACATCCCGCGTTGCCCCATTGCGTCGCGGTATGCGAGTAGTGAAATGGCGTAGCCGGCGCTAACGGCGCTTGCGCCGGGTTGATGGCTCCGCTGCGTCGGCAAACAGGTCTTCAAGTCCCCGATAGCTGTAGGTGCGCTGTGCGGCATCGCCGTTTTCGTCTGCGATCAAATAGTCGTCGTGCGGATCGGGCCGACAAGTGAGCCGCAGCCCACCTTCAACGCCTGACTGCTCCCAGCTCCGGAGCACTTCTTTCAGTGTGAAATCGTCTTGCCGCCCACGGCTAAGGACTGCCACGATCTTCGCTCGCAACTCGTCTGTCTTGCTGCCCCCGAGCTTGCCCGCGTGGCGTCTTTGCTCAATGCCTGCGCCCTCGTCCAGCTCAAGCTCGATCCCTGTGCGCGTTGCTGCTTCGTGCGTCGCCATCAGCCGTAGATGGTTCGCATGCAGCTTGATCGAGTCTTCGCCGTGGTGCTGCTTGAACGCATGCCGCAGCGCTTCAAGCTCGCCGCACAGCTTCTCAAGCACATGCGCCCGTCCCTGCCATTCAGCCGGATCGGCGATCCACTCATTGAAGCCATCCATGTTCCAGTCGCACCAGCTCCACACACACAGATGCAAGGCGAACTCGTCAGATTCGCTCCAGTTCATACGGCAGCCTTCTTGCGGCCGATCGCCACCACATCGCCAGAGCGCGCCGGCCGGCCGCAGAAGTCGGCCCATGCGGCCATCATCTTGCGGCGCTTCTCCACCATGTCGCCGCGACGGTAAGCCGCTTCGACTTTGCTTTCGATCGCGTGGGCCATTGCCATTTCCACGAGATCGCGCGGGTAGCTGGTGCGCTCGGCAGCCCAGTCGCGGAAGGTAGATCGGAAGCCGTGTGCGGTAGCGGCAACCTGCATGCGGCGCAGCACGGCCATCAACGTCATATCCGACAGTTGCCCGCCGCGCGGCGCAAAGAATACAAACTCGCTGCCTTCAAGCCGTGGCAGGGATTGCAGCACCGTGATTGCGGGATCTGACAAGGCAACGCGGTGCTCGCGGCCCGCCTTCATGCGCTCGGCTGGCACAACCCATAGCCGCTGCTGCATGTCCACTTCGGCCCATGTCATCCCGCGCACTTCGCCCGAGCGCGCCGCCGTCAGGATCGCAAATTCAAGCGCTCGCGCGGCCATGCCTTCGCGCTGCCGCAGCGCCTGCATGAAGCCGGGTAACTCGCCGATAGGCAGCGCTTCGTGGTGCTCCACCTTCGCAATCTTTTTCGGCGATGGCAGCAGCTTGTCAAGATGCCCACGCCAGCGCGCAGGGTTGTCGCCTTCGCGGTGTCCGCGCACCGTAGCCCAGTCGAGCACCGATTCGAGGCGGCCCCGCACGCGCGTCGCGGTTTCAGTTTTCGTGCGCCAGATCGGCTCCAGTACAGCGAGCACATGGGTTTGCGATACGTCGCGCACCAGCATGCGGCCGATGACGGGATCGGCATAGGTTGCCAGCGTGTTTGTCCATTGCTGGCGGTGCTTCGCGTTGCGCCATGCGTCGCCTTGCGCGTCGATGTAGTGGCGTGCAGCCTGCTGGAATGTCAACTCGGTAGCCTGCTGTGCGAGCAGCGCGCTGCGAGCTTGCTTGCGCAACAGGATTGGATCGCCACCGCCGTCAATCTGCAACCGGGCTTGCCTTGCCTTGTCGCGTGCGCCGGCAAGCGTCACGTCTGGATAGCCGCCAAGGCCCATGTCGCGGCGCTTGCCGCCCACAGTGGCACGCAGCACCCATGAGCGGGCGCCCGTGTCGCTGATGTGCAGGTACAGGCCGGCGACGCCACCGACTGCCCACATGCCCGCCGTTTTCAGCCGGCCGACTTCGATCGCTGACAGCTCTTTTGCTTTAAGCACTTGATTTCTCCGCCTAACTCGCGCATCCCATCAATGCGCCCATCAATGATAGGTGAGATTAAGCGGGATAACAAGGGACTTACATCGACGCATGTCCAGTATGCAATGTGTTCTAAATCAACGAATTAGAGACTTTGCGGGACATTACGAAACTGTGCATTCGCGGACTCCGTTTCCGCCAGTAGATACAAAAAGCGCCCCATCGGGCGCTTTTTCGTTTTCGATGCCAGTGCACCCGTCGTTTGTGTATCTTCACTGCGGCTGTGGAGCATTCCCGTTTCATCAATGGACGCACTGGTTGAGCGGCATTCTCGGCGGATAGGGCAATTTGCGTGGGTCGATCGACCAAGCCACGAGGCCGAGCTTCCACACTTGTTCCAAGCCGCAGTTGTGCTGTGTATGAACACCCACATGGCGAGCATTGGCGACACACCGAGTTTGTAGGAGGATCTGCCCACGCGCGGTACGGCGTGCAGTCAAGACGCGAATACGACGGCTCGCAACGCGGCGAAGTGTCGAGGCCGTGGCCGGACGTGAATTCAAGACGATGACGGACAGCAAGCGCGAATTGCCAGTGGCTGAGACAGCTTGCTCAACCGCAGATTCGGGCCAAACGAAATGGCGTTGGGCCATTGAGGCCACAGGCCTTCGATCTGCGGCCAACTGCGCGCGCGACGTTCCTTTGACTTCGGGCGGCGATGGACACCGCGTTGTGCGCATCGACCATAGTCACGACTTTGGCGGCGCTAATCGAACGTCGTCTCTACAGGGTCAAGCCTTCCTCAACCATCACGCGCGCCAGTGCCCGCTCAAAAATCGTTCTAGCTGCGCTGGTGACTTCGTGCAGATGGCGGTGCAGCGCCGCATCGTCTTGATTCCGCGCAGCACATTCCATGCTGTAGAGCTCGAAGCCCGCAAGCAGTGCAACGATCTCAGCCAGGTGCCGCGGGCACTCGCAAGCGACCGCTGACGGCATTTCTGTCAAGGCAACCAGTTCGGCATCGCTGAAATGCCGGTCGTCTGTTTGGGGGCTGCTGGACACCGTAGCCACGACAGGGCGCGAGGCAAGGATCAGGCGCGCCAGTTCCTTGCCGGCAATCGGCTCGCGGCGCACCGTCACACCCTGAGCGCGAAGCGCTTCGGCAACCGCTTCCGGACCGAACGAATAGACCACGATGACATTCGCTGCTGCCAAGGCGCTGCGCAGTGCCTGCACGCGTCCCGTTGTCGACGCGTGCAGGGAAGGCACGTGAATGAGCAGCAAATCGGCAGCGCCAGTCCCGCCGGCTTCGCGCTCGGCATGGTCCAGGTCGTCGAAAACAAGCGCCGGCGCTGGTCGCAGCCTGCCCGTGAGCTTGGATGCTCCAGCGAGCCCCACGACAAGAACCCGTTGAGCTCCCTCCGCTGCCATCGCGTTGCCCGATGTCAGAGAGACAAGCGCGTCGAAATCGAGATGCGCCACCGTGCCGATTGCATGCCCCTCGGAAGTGAGTCGCTTGATGAGCCGCAGGCGCTCGATGTCCTTCATCGAATAGTTCCGCTGGCCCGAGGCCGACTTGGGCGGCGCCACGACGTGGTAGCGGTGCTCCCAGATGCGCAGTGTGGAAGGCGAGAGGCCCGCCAGGCGTGCAGCGGTGCCGCTGCGCATCAGGGCCTTTGCGCCGGGTGCATCAATGGCTGTTCGCATCGTCATGTAGTCATTTGGTGGGTAGTCGGTGGCAGGAGGAGATTGTGACATTCATCAATCTATGACACGTGGTTGAAACGAAAATATTGATTCATTTGTCGTTTTTAACTGCTCAAAAACGTTTCATTTATGGGCGACTGCCCTATAGTTGAGCCCATGCAAGCAAGCCGATGGCTCTTTTTCCCCAGCAACTGCTGCGCTGTGCGGTTTCCTCGTCAGGTTGGCCTTGGTGGAGCAGAAGCGCACAGCAAGGTGCCCACGGCGCTCTGCTGCAAGTGGTGGGCAACTGATCGTTCGGGCGCATCGCCTCAATGCGCACCAAGAACCGCATGTCGAATCGGTTCGACGAATCCGATACGGGGTGCGCAACTGTCATCGCGATGCACCGACCCGAATCCCATCGGTCATGCATTCGGTCTGCCAGTTGCGTTGTGCTCCGTTCACTGAGTGTCTCGGCGACTGGCTCCACCAAACCATGGTGTGGCCAGCCGCCTCGCCGGTGCAAGACCAAAAGTCTTCCACCTCATCTTGTTCAGCATCTGCTGAGCTTGTTTACTACCTAGCAGAAAGCAAACCATGCACGACATCATCGATACCGCTGTTGCGGCCGGAAATTTCAAGACCCTCGCCACTGCGCTGACCGCCGCAGACCTCGTCAGCACGCTCAAAGGTGCCGGCCCGTTTACCGTTTTTGCGCCGACCGACGAGGCCTTTGCCAAGCTGCCGTCCGGCACGGTGGACAGCTTGCTGAAAGACATCCCGAAGCTGAAAGCGATCCTCACCTACCACGTGGTATCTGGCAAAGTGATGGCCGCCGATGTGATGAAGATGGACAGCCAGTCGGCCAAAACCGTCAATGGCTCCTCACTGGCAATCGGCATCAAAGACGGCGTCAAGCTCAACGATGCCTCGAAAGTCGTCAAGACCGACATCGAGTGCACCAACGGCGTCATCCACGTGATCGACTCGGTGCTGCTGCCCGCGTAAACGGAACCGTTCACCTGATCGGCAGGCGAATCGTTTGTCAGGGTCGAAACAAAAAAACGGGCCATCTGGCCCGTTTTCTTGTCTGCTGATCAGGTGCTGGTGCATCGCTCCGATCCGTTCAACGGCTGGGCCTATTCATCTGGCATGTCGTTGGCAACGAACTGGTCTTTGCGTCCCACACCGCTTCAGACCTGAAGCCGTAGCCGGTGTTTTCAGCGTCGTACTTAACGCCTTTCGAGCCTTGCTTGTCCCAGATGCCCAGATACAGTGGCGCCTGCAGTTGGTGATCAGCACTCCGCATTTCCAACTCGCCCATCGGGCTTTGATACTTCATGCCTTCCAATGCGAAGGCGACTCTCTTCGGATCCGTTGATTTGGCTTCTCGCATCGCGGCCAAGAGCATGTGCATGCTGTTGTAATGCGCGGCGTAGATGAAGTCCTCGCCGGTCTTCTGTTTGTAGTCGACGTAGATTTTTTCCAGTTCTGGGGTTGGTGCGTTGTGACCCCAGTTCCAGATCACGCCGACCTTGCCCGCGCCCCAGGGGCCGAGTTGCATCGGTACGCCTGGGTTGTTGGCATTCAGGGTGAAGAAGTTGATATCAAGGCCGTAACTGCGCGCCGCTTTGAAGAGCAGCGCCAGGTCACTGCCCCAGTTCGACGTGATCACCGTATCGGCGCCGGAGCTTTGAATTTTTACGACGTACGGCGCGAAGTCGCGCACCTGTGCAATAGGGATGAAGTCATCGCCGACGATCTGGATGTCAGGGCGTTTCGTCGCCAGATATTCCTTGGCGGCCTTCGACACCTGCTTGCCGTGTGTGTAATCCTGGTTCAGCAGGTAGACAGACTTGATGTCCGACCGGTCCTTGAAGTAGGTCGTCAGCGCTTCCATTTTCATCTCGCTGGACGGGTAGAACCGGAAGTGCCAGAAGCTGCAGCGGTCGTTCGTTAAGCCCGGATCCATGGCTGCGTAGTTGAGATACACCGTCGACTTTTCCGGCGTCCGATCGGCCAGCTTGTTCAGCGCATCGACCAGCGTGAACGCCACGCCGGAGCCGCCGCCTTGCGTGATGTAGCGAATGCCCTGGTCGCTGGCGGACTTCAATGCATTGGCGCTTTCCTGTGGGGAGCCTTTGCCATCAAACGGGACAACCTCGAATTTTGGATCCGCTGGTGCGCTGTTCGCGTTGAGCTCGGACACCACTTCGCGCAGTTGCTTGAGTGAACCGTCGCCGGCTTGGGCAAACGGGCCCGAAAGCACTTCAATAAAACCGATCCTGATAGGCTCCGCGGCGGCGGCCGCCGCCGCCGCCGCGCACAGCAGCGCCGTTGACGTCAGCAATCGAGTAGCAGTTCTTTTGATTCTTGTCGTTCTTGCATAGGGCATAAAAGTCTCCTTGAAAGATAAGTCGTCGCTTTGAAATGCCCGTGACGAGCCGGCGCCGACCTTGCGAATGAGAAGGCGACGATCACATCCTAGGGACTTGATCCGACCGTGCTGTACCGCTGGAGACACTCTCAGGCCGGGGTGGATACAAGGCGAGCGGGAATCGCAAGACCCCCGGGGATAACCCTCTTGCGAATCAAAACAGTCTGCACGAAAGTCAGCAGCTGATTGAACTGAAAACGCAATAGACAGGAGACCGATCGATGAGCCAAGACACATCCGTACCCACATCCCACTGGACCGCAGCAGTCGATGAAGCCAAGCCGGCACGTCGCCGCTTCCTCGGCGCAGCCGCAACGGGCGCAGCAGGCGTGGCGGCCATGGCCGCACCGATGATCGCGGTCGCACAGTCGCCGACAGTGATGAAGATGCAGGGCGCCTGGGGCGCCAAGGACATCTTCAACGACATGGCGGAGGAGTACGTCAAGCGCGTCAATGAAATGTCCGAAGGCCGGCTGCGCATCGACTACCTGGTCGGCGGCGCAGTGGTCAAGCCGTTCGAAGTGATGGATGCAGTCAGCCGCGGCGTGCTGGACGCCGGGCACCAAGTGCCGGCCTACTGGTACGGCAAGAGCAAGGTCGCCTCGCTGTTCGGCTCCGGACCGATCAATGGGTGTGACGCGCCGCAGATCCTGGCCTGGATCTATCGTGGCGGTGGTCTGGAGATGTATCAGGAGCTGTTGAAAAAACTCAATCTGAACGTGGTTGGCTACTTTGCAATGCCGATGCCCACGCAGCCACTCGGCTGGTTCAAAAGAGAGATCAACAGCGCGGATGACATGAAGGGGCTGAAGTACCGCACCGTGGGCCTTGCGGCCGACCTGATGCAGGAGATGGGCGTGAAAGTCACGCAGCTGCCTGGCGGCGAGATCGTGCCGGCGATGGACCGCGGCGTGATCGAGGCGTTTGAGTACAACAACCCAACCTCGGACCGACGCTTTGGCGCGCAGGACGTGGCCAAGGTCTACATGATGGGCAGCTTCCACCAGGCGATGGAGTTCTTCGAGATCGTTTTCAACAAGCGCAAGCATGACGCGCTGCCGAAGGATTTGCAGGCCGTGCTGCGCTACGCGGCCGAGGCCGCCTCGCAATCCAACTGGTGGACCGCGATGGACAATTATTCGAAGGATCTAGACGCCCTGATCACCGTCGACAAAGTCAACGTCAAGCGCACGCCGAAATCGGTTTTCGAAGCGCAACTGAAGGCCTGGGACGTGGTCAACAAGAAACTGTCCGAAGAGGACCCATTCTTCAAGAAGGTCGTGGACAGCCAGCTCGCTTGGTCCAAGCGCGTGGCAAAGTACATGTTCCTGAACGAAGCGGACTACAGGCTCGGCTATGAGCACATCCACGGCAAGATTCCGGGCATGTCGGCTTGATCGAATTGCTGGCCATCTAAGTCCATAGGGAGGCATTTCGCCTCCCTCTTTTTTGAGGAGCGCCAACCTGTGCGTGACGTCATTCGCGTGATTGATCTGTTGAACAAGTCGATCGGCCACGCCTTTGCGTGGTGCATCGTGATCCTTACCCTGGGCGTCAGCTATGAGGTGTTCGTACGCTATGTGCTGCGCGATCCGACCAGCTGGGCGTTCGACTTCAGCTTCATCCTGTACGGTGCGCTGTTTTTGATGGCTGGTGCCTATACGCTGTCACGCGGTGGGCACGTGCGTGCCGACGTGTTCTCGCGCCGATGGCCGCCGCGTTTCCAGGCTGGTCTCGAAATATTTTTGTACTTCATCTTTTTTTTTCCAGGTGTGCTGGCGCTCGTGTTTGCAGGCTGGGGGTATGCGCACGATTCGTTCGTGATCCGCGAAGTCAGCGTGAACAGCCCGGTTGGCATCCCGATCTGGCCGCTCAAAATGCTGATACCGGCTGCTGGCGTGACGCTGACACTGCAAGGCATATCCGAAGTGTTGCGCTGCGTACTGTGCCTGAAAGAGGGCGCTTGGCCACCGCGCATGCACGACATTGAGGAACTCGAGCAGCTGATGCAAGCGCACCCCAGCGGGCCGGATGCGGGGGTGCGTTCATGAGCAACCCGAGCGTTGCTTTGCTGATGCTGGGTGCGTTCATCTTCGTGATCCTGCTCGGCTTTCCGATCGCGTTCACGCTGATGGCGATGGGCATCGGATTCGGCTTCTACGCCTATTACCAAGCTGGTCAGCCGATCATTGAGAACGTGGTGTTTTACCTGTTCACGCAGAACACTTTCAGCGTGATGAACAGCGACATCCTGGTGGCCATCCCGCTGTTCTTGTTCATGGGTTACATGATCGAACGTTCGAACATCCTGGACAAGCTGTTCCTGAGTCTGCAGGTTGCATTCCGCCGTGTGCCGGGTGCGATGGCGATCGCCGCGCTGGTGACCTGCGCATTGTTCGCCACCGCCACTGGCATTGTTGGCGCAGTGGTCACGCTGATGGGTCTGCTCGCGTTTCCAGCCATGCTGAAGGCCGGCTACGACCAGCGGGTTTCGGCTGGCGTGATCTGCGCGGGCGGCACGCTGGGTATCCTGATCCCGCCGTCGATCATGCTGATCGTCTATGGAGCGACAGCGGGTGTGTCGGTCGTGAAGCTTTATGCGGCGGCGCTGCTTCCAGGCTTCTTGTTGGCCGGCTTGTACATGGCGTATGTGGTGATCCTCGCGATCACCAAGCCTAAGCTGATGCCCAGGTTGCCGGCAGATCAATCGCAGATGAGCTTCATTGAAGTTGTGCTTTTGCTGCTGAAGGCCTTCTTGCCGCTGGCAGTGTTGATCATGTCGGTGCTCGGCGCGATCCTGTTCGGGCTCGCCACGCCCAGCGAGGCGGCCGCGATCGGCGCACTGGGATCGGTGGTGTTGGCGATCGCCTACCGAGCGATGTCTTGGGACAAGTTGCGTGAAGCGGTTTATCTCACGGCACGTACATCGGCGATGGTCTGTTATCTGTTTGTGGGGTCCTGGACGTTCTCTTCCATCTTCAGTTATCTCGGAGGCGAGAGCGTGGTCAAGGAGTTTGTGCTTGGCCTGGACCTCAACACCGTCACATTCTTGCTGTTGACGCAGGTGATCATCTTTCTGCTTGGCTGGCCACTCGAGTGGAGCGAGATCATCATCATCTTCGTTCCTATTTTCTTGCCGCTGCTTGGGCACTTCAACGTCGATCCGATCTTCTTCGGCATCCTGATTGCCTTGAACCTTCAGACGTCATTCTTAACACCACCAATGGCGATGTCAGCCTACTATCTAAAGGGGGTGGCGCCACCGAGCGTGTTGCTGGTGACCATCTTCAAGGGTTGTCTCCCGTTCGTATCGATGGTGTTTGTTGCAATGGCTGCGATCTATGTTTTCCCGGGGCTGGTGAACTGGCTGCCCGAAGTGCTCTATTCCCGCTGACACGCCATGAGCAACGAGCGAACAAGTCTGGCCGCGCTGAGCGCCATCGAAGCGGTCGCGCGCATGACCGCTGGCGAGATTTCTGCGGTCGACTATGCGAACGCGCTGCTGGCGCGCGTGGACGAAGTGGAGGGTCAGGTGCTGGCCTGGGCCCATCTGGACCGCAACTATCTGATCGCGCAAGCCGAGCAGGGCGATGAACGGCACGCCGCTGGCCAGCCGCACGGTGCGCTGTCCAGTATGCCCATCGGGTTGAAGGACATCATCGACGCCGTCGGGTTGCCGACCGAAGACGGCACCGTGCTGCATGCAGGCCGGCGTCCGCGCGAAGACGCCCAACTCGTGCAGCGGCTGCGTGCAGCGGGCGGCATCGTCATGGGCAAGACCGTGACGACCGAACTTGCAACTTATGCGCCCGGCAAGACGCGCAATCCGCACGATCCGCAGCACACGCCTGGCGGTTCATCGAGCGGATCGGCCGCCGCGGTGGCTGCCGGCATGGTGCCACTGGCGGTCGGCACCCAGACGAATGGCTCGGTGATCCGCCCAGCGTCGTTTTGTGGCGTCTACGGGTTCAAGCCGAGTGCCGGGCTGATTGGCCGCACCGGTGTGCTCACCCAGTCGCCGCCGCTCGATGCAATCGGCGTGTTCGGTCGCACGTTGGATGACGTGGCGTTGCTGGCGGACGTGCTCGCAGGCTTTGATGCCAACGACCCGCTGACGCGCATGACAGCCACGCCAAAATTGTTGGAGACCGCGCGGTCGGCGGCGCCGTTCCCGCCGTCGCTCGCCTGGGTTGCCACCCCGTTTTGGCCTCGCGTTGAGCCCGACGCGCAGGCCGCGTTCACCGAACTCGTCGAACTGCTTGGTGACCGCATCGCACCATTCGAGTTGCCCGCGAATGCGGCCGACGCAGTGCAGTGGCATAAAACCGTCATGGAAGCCGACATCGCAGGTTCGTTCGCCGCCGAATACGACCGCGGCCGTGACAAATTGTCCCCCTCACTGAGAAGCCAGATTGAACGCGGCCGTGCCATCACCGCAGTGGCGTACCGTGAAGCGCTGGCACGCGTGCCGATCCTGTTGCAGGGCTTCGAGCCGGTATTCGAGCACTTCGATGCGCTGATCACGCCGGCTGCACTCGGCACCGCGCCGGCCGGGCTGGACGCCACGGGCGATCCGTTGCTGTGCACGCTATGGACGTTTCTCGGCATGCCGTGCATCAGCCTGCCGCTGCTGCACGGCGAGAACGGTCTGCCCATTGGCGTGCAGCTCGTGGGCCGGCGCGGCGACGACGCCCGTCTGCTGCGTACCGCACGGTGGCTCGTGCAGGCGGCACAGGAGGCAATATGACAGTGGATGAAATGTCGTTAGGAGCAACTCGATGAAACTGCTGTTCGGCCTGATCGGCGCGGCTTTGATGATCGCGTTTCTGGCAAGCTTCGTGATCAAGATCCACGAAATTGCGATGATCGTTGTGGTGCTGATCGGCGTCGCAATGATGCTGATCGACCTCTGGCAGGCGCGCAACGAAGCGGATACCTGAACCCGCGTTGGATTTTCCATAAAAATGACCAAAGGTTGCCGCTCAATCATCATTGCTTGCTATTGATAAAGCAGCAAAACACGGTTGATGAATCGTTTGTGTCACTCAGACCAAGCGCCGCGGTTCCTTCACGAAACCGGCATATTCAGCAGGGATGGTCTCGGTCATCTACGCTGAATCTGCTGCCCGACACTTACCAGCAGCTTGGCCCCGGCCCAGGCGTCGCCATCAGACAAGCATTTGGCAAGGAGGGAGCAGTCCGCTACGACTCAAGCCAGTAACCCCGAAATTTGCCATCTGCCTGCTCACCAACTTGCCACGCGATTCAATCGGTTAGCAGGTCTGGTGTATCGTAAGCGGCCAGCCAAGTCATATTGACCGCGCCGAGCGGCTATAGGAGTCTCGTATCCGCATAACTTACGCGGACACATGAACACTTACGGGGTTGATTTGATGGGCCGGCGACGCAGGCGTCGGCACAGCGCGGCGTTCAAGGCTGCCGTCGTCGGCGAGTGCACGCGGCCAGGCGTCTCCATCGCCGCGGTCGCACTCGCGCACAGCTTGAACGCGAACCTGCTGCGCAGATGGGTGATCGATGCCGAGCAGGCGAACACCGCAAAGCCGCCTGCAGCGATCGCACCCGAAGCAGTGAGCCGGCAGCCGCCGCAGGCGCCGCCCACGTTCATCCCCCTCGCGCTGAAGGCGCAGCCTGTGGAGGGCGACATCCGCATCGAGTTGCACCGCTCAGGCACGACGGTCCACATCGTCTGGCCGGCTGCCGCCGCCGCCGAATGTGCGGCCTGGCTGCGCGACTGGCTTCGGTGATCCGCGCCCATGATCCGGATTGAGGCCGTCTGGCTGGCGACCGAGCCGATGGATATGCGTGCCGGCACGGACACTGCATTGGCGCGTGTCGTACAGGTCTTCGGCGCCGCCCGCCCGCACCACGCCTATGTCTTCGCCAACCGGCGATCGACGCGGCTGAAGGTGCTGGTGCACGACGGCATCGGCGTCTGGCTGGCCGCGCGGCGCCTGCACGAGGGCCGCTTCATCTGGCCTGGCGGCGGGGACTGCGCACATCAAACGATCACGCACCAGCAACTCGATGCGCTGGTCCTCGGACTGCCGTGGCACCGGGTGGGTGACGCCGGCGTGATCAGCGTGCTGTGAGCGCAACGCGCCTGGCCGCATAAGGCAATCCGAGGAAATGCCAATGGTGATCGCGGTGTCATTCATCGACACTGGACGCCATGCTGGACATCACGCAAATCGACCGCGACAAGCTCGGCGAACTGGACGCCGATCAGCTACGTGCGCTCGTCGGCCAGCTGATCGAGCGCAGCGGCCGTGACGCCAATGAGATCGTCTGGCGCGATGCCAAGATCGACAAGCTGACGTTCGAGATCGCGCAGCTCAAGCGGCTGCGATTCGGCGCGAAGAGCGAGCAGCTGAGCGCCGAGCAACGCGTGCTGTTCGACGAGGCCGTCGAAGGCGACATCGCGGCGATCGAAGAGCAGATCGCCACCCTGCAGGCCACGCTGCCGCCCAAGCCAGATACCGAGAAGGCAACTCCAAAGCGCCGCGCGCTGCCCGAACGGTTCCCGCGCGTGGAGCGCCACCACGAGCCCGAGAGCACCACGTGTGAGTGCGGCTGCCAGATGAAGCGCATCGGCGAGGACGTGAGCGAGAAGCTCGATTACACCCCGGACGTGTTCACGGTCGAGCGGCATGTGCGGGGCAAGTGGGCCTGTGCACAGTGCCGCACCTTGGTGCAGGCCACAGTGCCGGCGGCCGTAATCGACAAGGGCATCCCCACCGCCGGGCTGCTCGCCCAGGTGCTGGTGGCCAAACATGCCGATCACCTGCCGCTGTACCGCCAGGAGGCGATCTTCGGGCGCGCTGGCCTGACGATCCCGCGCTCGACACTGGCAGCCTGGGTCGGCCAGTGCGGCGCGCGGCTGCAGCCGCTGGTGGAGGCGCTGAAGGCGCACCTGCTGCACTGCCAGGTGCTGCACGCCGACGAGACGCCGGTGGCGGTGCTCGCACCGGGCAACGGCAAGACCCAACGCGCGTATCTCTGGGCCTATGCAGCCGCCACCAGCGAGGGGCTGAAGGCGGTGGTCTACGACTTCACGGCGGGTCGCTCCGGCGAACACGCCCGAGCGTTCCTCGGCCACGACCCGGACAAGCGAGAACGCGACCAGGTTGCGTGGACCGGCCACCTCGTCTGCGACGACTACAGCGGCTACAAGGCCCTGTTCGCGCTCGGCGTCAGCGAAGTGGGCTGCATGGCGCATGCACGGCGCAAGTTCGTCGAACTGCACGAGGCCAACAAGAGCACGCTCGCGCAGACCGCGCTCGAGTTGATCGGGCAACTCTACGGCATCGAGCGCGACATCCTGGGCAAGGATGCCGACGATCGGCTGCAGCAGCGACGAGAACGGGCCGCGCCGATGGCCAGCGCATTGCACGATTGGCTGGTCGCGCAGCGCGCCAGGGTCCATAGCGGTTCGGCCACCGCACGCGCCATCGACTACAGCCTGAACCGCTGGGCGGCGCTCACGCGCTACCTCAACGACCCCCGGCTGCCGATCGACAACAACCACGACGAGCAGCAGATCAGGCCGTGGGCAATGGCCTGTCCATAGTGCCCCACTTCCTTAAGTGCTTGAAAACATTGAGATCTGATTCGCAGCCGCGATGCGACACGGGCGATCTGTTCGCGCCGCCGCGTCGATGACCTTCTGATCCAGCAGATCGCTTGCCTGGATCTGGTACGGCGCCCGGGGCACTACCTGCACAGCGGACAGCACTCCCTCCTTGATCAAGCGCCGAATGCGGTGGTTGTTGACGCCGAGCTGGGCGGCGGCTTCCGACATGGTCAGCCACTGCCCATCCTGGTGCGCCGAACGGTACGCACGGATGTCGTTGACCATGCGCACGGAGCCCACGCGGTGTGCGGTCCACGTCTTGCCCTGACCGGTGGGAAGGCCCATGCGGTTGAGCGTCGCAGCGACGTGCTCGTCGGGCCACTTGCCTGCCATGCTGCGGATGACGGCAAGCGCCTGTTCAGGCGTACGGCATCCGTGCTCGCCTGGTCGCGGCTTGATGACCCTCACCTGCGAATGCTGGCCTCCGCGCCAGTGGACCGTCAGCACGACCTCACGGGTCGCATCGTCGACATCGGCAACGATGTCCTTGACGAGCGTGCGCAGCAATTGCTGGCGCGCGCGCATCGTCACGCCCGGCGCATTCCACGCGGCTTCGAGATCTTCAGCGAGACCAGCCAAGTCGGGCTTGGAGGAGGACTGCGACTGCTCGACCGAGGTCAAGCGCTTCTCGCAGGCCAGCACACGTTGCAGCGCGCCCTCCCAGCTCTTCTCAAGCTGTGCCGCGATCAACCGGTTGTCTGGATCACACGCCGCGTAGCGGCGCTCAGCGAGCGTGGCCTCGTAGCGCGCCTGTTGCAGCTCGAGCTCTACGATGCGGCGCTGA
>JBBPYC010000044.1:0-10398 GCA_038200275.1 Burkholderiales bacterium | reverse complement strand
TGGCGGCAGCAAGCGCAGCCGCCGATGGAAGTGAAAGCATGAAAGGCGCCCTGCATTGAACATGAACTCGACAGGCAACCATCTGTAGCGTAGCAGCGCCAAGATCGGTGCCGGGAAACTCAGGCCGCTTCGGCCGCTAGCAAACGGCTCGGTGCCACGATGAGGAGCGCAAACTTTTCAACTCGACCGGCTGGCAGCCTCCTACGCGCTCGGTAGCCTGCGTCACGGCGCACGGCGTCGGTTCGAATCGTTGGCGCGTACCCAGGCACCGGTGCAGGCAACTGCGTTGTCGCGGCAGGTACAACTGACTGGGCTTACCGAATTGCAGTCTTATCATCCCGAAGAATTTGGTAATGAGGCCTATGACGGGCAGCCACGGTCAGCGCGGGACCTCTTGAAGCACAGGGGTCGGATGAAAATCTGCGGAAGTTGCTCATTTGTCGCAAGGCCAACGCGTCGAGCGAATGCCCGCAGAGAACGTCTTCTCCGAATTCCGGGCGTTACAGGGTTAGTGGACGTGGCCTTTGGAAGTGGGCTGTCCGCTTTCCACTTTATGCCAACGACCGAGAAACTGGAGGATAAAACTGCGGCGCCTCCTTCCGGTCGTACATGCCGTAGTCACGCATCACCTCGAAAACGCGGAAGTACTCGGTCGTCGGGTCGTCGTGAAGCCGTTGTCCAAGAGCCATGCCGTCTTGCGCAGACGGCACATCGATCAGGTGAGCAAAGATGCCGGGACGGTATACGCTTTCAAACACGTCACGCGTCCAGGGCGTCTCCACCGGCAGCCGCGCGCTGCGAGATTCCGACGCGACGACGAATGTGGGCGGTCGCCGCACCGGGTCGTTGTACGCGCTCAGGCGCTCGGGTCGCCACACAGATGCACCAGGCCGCTCTTCATGAACGACCTGCGCGATGCGAATTCGGTAGTCCGCAAAGACTTGCTCGCGGCCGGTCTCCTGCACCGTGTGGTGCTTCGCATCGACCCGCCAGGCGATCATCGATCCTTCGTCCTGCCAGATTTGGTAGGACAGCAGCAGGTTGTCTCGCGTCAGGCTGCGGAACCGGTCGATGAACAGACAGCCGCCCATCGCGTCCAGCCTGGGCCGCAGCGAGGCCGCCAAGGCCAAGTAGCGATCGACCTGACCCGGCCGCATCTGCACTTCGAAGAACTGAGAGATCATGGCTAAGTCACACCTTCACAAGTAAGTTGAACTCAACCGAGTTCATCATGCCGTCCACCAGCGCGCGCCGATCCCGTTGATCCGGTCGATGAGCACGAAGAGCGCCGGCATGCCGGCGCGCTCGATGCGCTCGGCGATTCGCGGCGCGAGCCAGGCGGCCACGCCGTCGCCGGCTTTGGGTTCCTCGGCAATGAGCAGTTCGAGCCAGCGCAGCGCGTTGAGCTGGCGCTCGATCAGCCGCGCGCGCGGGGCCGCGCGGCATGGTGCTGGTCCGAAGGCGTCTGCATAGGCCTCGACCTGTTCGGCGGCCGAGAAGTCCTCCAGGTCGCGCTCGAGCGCGAAGGCTTCGAGCGTCGGGCGCTCGTCGGCCGAGCTGGTCGGCATCGATCAGCACCTGCCGGGCGGTGCCGGGCTTGGTCTCGCGCTTGGCCGCAGTTGCGAACTCGCCGCGCATCCAGGCGTTCGTGCTGCGCACGACGCGCGCGTCGGTGCCCGCCCCCTCGCTCAGGTACTGCGTCCAGCAGGCAACCGGGTCCAGACCCTGCACCACCCCGCGCATGAAGGCGAAGTGGCCGCGATGCAGTTTGCGGGGGCGAACTGTGGTCATCAAGACGGCTCCTCCATCGCACGCCGTCAGGCGGGCCGCTCGATCACCGGCTCGTCATCTGTCAACGGTCCAGCGTCCCTCACCAACTCCCGCATCACCGCTTTGGCTTCTTCCCTGGAATCGAAGCACTCAAAGCAGCGGCTCAGGATGTAGACGCAGTACTGCGGTGGCTCGCCCTCCTCCTCAATACGGAAGTCGCCTGAGCTGGCGACACCAACACGCTCATCCATTCGTTTTTCTCCCCATTCAGCCAGATTTGGCCGTCATGCGCTGCGGCGAGCGCCTTCTTACGTGCTTGTCT
Source organism: Burkholderiales bacterium (assembly GCA_038200275.1). Taxonomy (GTDB): domain Bacteria; phylum Pseudomonadota; class Gammaproteobacteria; order Burkholderiales; family Burkholderiaceae_C; genus JBBPYC01. The sequence goes on along the minus strand of JBBPYC010000044.1, from coordinate 8,306 downwards.
TCTTGGGCTTGCCTGCTTGTACACCCGCTTGCCCTATGCTGGACCAAAACACCCGGGAAGAGCAGACGATGCGATTCAGCGCTTTCATCCACGACAACCTGAACGTGATTCTCGAGGAGTGGGATGCCTTCGCCAGAACGCTGCTGCCAGCCGGGCGGGCCATCTCGAATGAAGAATTGCGCGACCACTGTCGGGCCATCCTGCAGGCGATCACCGACGACATGGACCGCGAGCAAAGCGAAGGCGAGCGCTCGGCCAAGTCGACCCAGGTGCACAAGTATCATGCGGTCGACACCGCAGCCTCCACGCACGGGAAGATGCGGCAGACCTCGGGCTTCAACTTCCCACAGTTGGTGGCCGAATTCCGGGCGATGCGCGCCGGCGTGCTGCGGTTGTGGAGTCAGGCCGACGCTGCGGGTCTGCCCAAGCCGGCGGCCGAAGAGATCGCCCGCTTCAACGAGGCGCTCGACCAGGCGCTGGCCGAGTCGGTCGAGCGCTATGCAGCCGATGCGGCCGAGTCGCGTGAGCTGTTTTTGGCCGTGCTGGGGCACGACGTGCGCAGCCCGCTGTCGACCATTCGCCTGTCTACCGATGTGCTGGTTCGCCCGACGCTGCCAGACCGGATGCGCATCGAGGTGGCCATGCGGGTGCGCCGTTCCCTGGAGACGATCGGACGGCTGACCACCGATTTGCTTGAGTACGCCGGCAGCCGGCTGGGTCGGGGCATGCCAGTCCAGCTTACGAAGGCGGACCTGCGCCCCGTCTGCGAAGAGGCGGTGGACGCTGCGCGCAGCAGCCATCCCGAGCGCGAGTTCATGTGGCAACAGGAGGGCGATCTGACGGTGGCCTGCGACGTCGCGCGCATCCAGCAGTTGCTGGCCAACTTGCTGAACAACGCCGTGCAGCACGGCGACCGCGGCCAGCCGGTGCGGCTGCAAGCCGACGAGACTGGAGATGCGGTCGTCCTGACGGTCACGAACTTCGGCACCCCCATTCCAGCCAGCGCGTTCGAGACGATCTTCGAGCCGCTGGTGCAGTTGCCGCGCTCGGATGCGCTAGGCCACGATCCATCGCCGGGTGAACGGTATGAACGGCACTCGAGCAGCCTCGGGCTGGGGCTGTTCGTCGTGCGCGAGATCGTGCGCGGCCATCAGGGGACGATCCGCGTGGCCTCGTCGGCTGAGGCGGGCACCGTGTTCACGGTCGAGCTACCGAAACGCGGGACAGTCCTCTAGGGGCGTCGCTGTCCGTCTGCTGCAGCCAGCGATGAGGCCACCAGAGCGCACAGCCGGCCGCTGTCGGCGGGCTTGAACAGGCAGTGGTCAAAACCGGTCAGCGCAGCGGAGCCAGCGCCACTCGAAGGCAGAACAGCTGCGGTGTGCGCGATCAGCACGACGCCGCCAGTGCTGTCGCGGCGAATGGCAGCGGCGGCGGCATGGCCGTCCAGCACGGGCATGTCGATGTCCAGGACGACGAGCTGGGGCTGCAGCGCGCGGGCTGCCTCGACCGCCTGCAGGCCGCCATAGACCACTCGAACGCGGTAGCCCTCGAGCGCCAGCAAATCGCCCATCGTGTCGGCCGTATCCCGATCGTCGTCGGCGATCAGGACTTGGTAGGGGGGCGATTGCATCATGGGCGTCCTGTGGGGGCAGGCAGCTACGGCATTTGACGCGCCTGTTGCGGCGGATACGGGCAATACGCGTGAACCAGCATATCCGGCTGTGCGTGTGTCAGAAGGCGATTGGACCAGCGCCGGCTTTGACGGTCGCGCGGTAGCGCTCCTCAAGGCAGCCGGTGTTCAGAAACGACCAACGCAGTCGCCGACATGCCGCCGAACGCCAGCGTTCGTCACAGCGCCCAGCTGCACTACCCCATGCTGCGGTCAGAAGATTCGGGTTCGACCGCGACCCGGGCCGCTTGCTGCGCGCGCTGCTCCAGATCTGCACGCACCAGATTGTCGATACGTTGCCAGTCTGCGGCATCCGGCGTAATGGAGGACTGCAACTCGGTCAGCCCGGCCAGTCGTACCTGCCACAGCAATACGGCCGCATGCACCGGTGCATGCGTGCGCGCCAACGATTCGAACCAATGCCGCGCGCCATGGCGCAGGCTGCCGAGCGCATTGGTGGCCGCCAGCCGCTCAAGCAGTTGCGGATGATCGACCACACGCATCGGATGCGCCGATCAGTGCTCGTGCACAGCTTCAGGCCAAATGCGCCAGACAGCCGCGCAGCTGCTCCAGGCCACGCCGGATCCAGGTCTTCACCGTGCCCAACGGCAGCTGCAACTGCGCCGCCAATTCGCGGTGGCTCAGATCACGCAGGTAGGCAGAGCTGATCACCGCGCGCTGCCGATGGTCGAGCTGACCCAGGCAACGATGCAGCGCCACAGCTTGCTGGCTGGCATGCGCCTGCATCATGGGATCGGGGGATTCACTTTCCAGCACGGCGGATAGGCTTAGGTCCAGTTCCTGCGTCAAATGGCTTCCGCTGGCACCAAGCCGACGCAGGCAATCCAACGCACGGCTACGCACGATCAGCGCCAGCCAGGCTGTCGGCGGGCTCAGGCTGGCGCGGTAGTCCCCGGCCGAGCGCCAGATCGTCAAGAACGCTTCCTGCAGCACGTCCTCCGCTGCCTCACGCTGACTCACCACGCGCAATGCAAGTCCGTACAGACGCGGTGCGGTCTGCTCGTACAAGGACTTGAATGCCGCGTGGTCCTGCGCTGCGACGCGATCAAGTAAGTCGATCAGGGCGGGATCGGAAGTGGTAGCCAAATTCATGGCGGCATTGTGTGGGATGCCGGCGTGCGTGGCACAGTATCTGTGGCTGCTCGACACGCGCTTGTCGTGAGAAAGCGCCAACTCGCCCATGGGTGCGGCATCGTCCCACATAGCCAGCCGCCACATGGGCCGGCACCAAGCAAACGTCGTCTACGGTGTTGCCATCGCCGTGCTTGACTCGAAGCTGCCGGGCACGAGCCGCGTCGGACACGGGGTCGTGCTCGGCCTGATCGGCTGGCTGATCATGATGGTGGTGTTGATGCCGATGGCCGGCGCCGGCCTGTTCGGGATGAACATGGGCATCATGGCTTCGGTGATGACCTTGGTGCTCCATCTGATCTTCGGCGCCGTCCTCGGCTGGGTCTATGGCCGCTCACCCGCGTTGCAAGACATGTCGTTTTCACGGGCTCGCGCATGATTCGCCTTGCACGACAAGTCCTTGCCGAGCGTATTTAGCATGCATGATCCCTTGACCTTGCCGCGCGTCCTGCTGTTCGACGCCAACGAGACGCTGCTGGACATCAAGCCGCTGCAAAAAGCAGTCACCGACGTTTTGCTGGACGAGGGTGCGGCGAAGCTGTGGTTCACGACGATGTTGCAATACTCGCTCGTGATGACTGTCAGCGAGCAGTACGCGTCGTTCGGTGACATTGGTGCAGCAGTTCTTCAGATGCTCGCTCGAAATCGCGACATCACACTGAAGGCAGACGACGCGAAGCAGGCTCTGAGCGTGATTCGCACGCTACCGCTGCATCCTGACGTCAAACCCGCACTCGAGCAGTTGAAAGCGCGCGGAGTCCGCCTCGCGACCCTCACGAACTCCTCTCAGGAGGTCGTCGAGGCGCAGATGAGGCATGCCAGCCTCGATACCTTATTCGAGCGTTTGTTGAGCGTGGAACAGCCAGGCAAGTTCAAGCCCCATCGAGCCGTCTATCACTGGGCGGCCGACGAAATGGGCGTGACGCCCGGCGAGTGCATGCTGGTGGCTGCCCACGGCTGGGACGTTGCCGGCGCGAAATGGGCGGGGCTTCGGACGGCTTTCATCGGCCGCGAAGGCCAGCAAAAGTTCCCGTTGGCCGAAACGCCTGACATCGACGCCGCCGATCTGCTCGGCTTCGCCGAAAAACCAATCTCCGCTCCAGCGCCCAGGCTGTAACGGTCATCACGCGATGGCCGTCACTTCATCGCGCCTCGGATGGGATAGTTCTTTTCCTGGATGAACTTCAGGCCGGCGAGCAGGCTCGCCAGGTCGGGTCTGGCAAAGGGGGCGTTGGAGACATCGACCACCTGCAACTTGCCCTCCGGGTTGATCACGAAGATCGCCGGCTCGGCGAATGGCCGATCGGTTTCCTGAGCGGAGCGCGGCTCGGAGATGTAGAGACCCAAGTCGCGCATCTGCGGCACCGTCATATCGTAGGCAACCGGGAAACGCCAACGCTCCTCTGCCGCCTCGGACTCGGCCTTGTCGCGCGGGTCGGCGGAGACTACGGCGACCTTGATGCCACTGGATTCGAACTCGTCCAGCATTTGATTGAGCGTCGCCAAGTATTTCTTGCACAACGGGCAGTGCTTGCCTCGATAGACGACCAGCAGCCGCCACCCTCCGCTGGGCGGCGCGAGCTTGTAGCTGCCTCCGCTGAGCAAAGGCCAGTCCAGGGCAGGCAACTCAATGCCGGCTGTCGGTTTCTTGTTTTCGTTCATCGATCGTTCCTCGTGCAGCACCGGTTGCCCAAGGGCCATCACTTATCAGCCTTATGGGGTGCGGACAATTTTCGTTCCTATCCGTCAAACTAACACACTTCGTGGCATCCCCTTTCCGGAGGGCCAGCAAAGTCACGCGCTCGATCGACCGGGTAACGTCATGTGCTGCAGCCGGGCCGGCAACGCGGCCGCCCCGACGAAATGCCCGCGCTTGATCGCGCTTCTGCCCGCAGAGCTCGAGGGCGCTCTTCAGCCGCCTAACTGCCGCCGGGCTTGCCGCTTGCCCCGTTCCGCACGGCCGGCTTTATCAGCGTAGCCGCACGAGAAGCAGGTGCGGCTGCCGACGACTGCAGAGCGCGGCCGGTCGGGGTCGATGCCCCTCTTTTTCCAACCGGAACGATTGATGAAAACGCATACCACCCAAGTCGACGGCATTCCGATCACTTGGCACGAGCAAGGCACCGGCACCCCGTTGATCCTGATCCACGGCATCCCGACCTGTCCGCTGCTCTGGCGCCGCGTCGTGCCGCTGATCGAGAACGCGCGCTGCCTTGCGTTCGAGATGGTCGGCTACGGCTCGTCGATTCCCGCCGGGCGCGACCGCGACATCTCGGTCGCGCGCCAGGCTGAGTACCTGTTCGCATGGGCCCGCTCGATCGGAGTCGAAGCAGCGGTGCTGGCCGGTCACGACTTGGGCGGCGGCGTCGCGCAGATCGCCGCGGTGCGGCATCCGGGGTTCTGCCGCGGGCTGTTCCTGACCAACGCGATCGGCTACGACTCGTGGCCGATTCCGAGCGTGAAGGCACTGCGCGCGGCCGGTCCGCTGCTCAAGCACCTGCCGGACGCATTGGGCAAGCAGATCGTGCACACGCTGATGATCCGCGGCCACGACGATTCGGCGCAGGGTGAGGAGTCGCTCGAACTGCACTGGAAGCACTACGCCGAGCACGAGGGCACCGAAGCGCTGATCCGCCAGATGGACGCGCTCGACGTGCAGGACACCCTGGCCGTCGCGGACGATCTTCCCCGGCTCGGCGTTCCCGCGCGGATCGCCTGGGGCGCAGCCGACTCGTTTCAGAAGATCGAATATGGCGAGCGCTTCGCAGCCGACCTTGCGGCGCCGCTGCGCCGCATCGAAGGTGGCCTGCACTTCACGCCCGAGGATCACCCGGAGGTGGTGGCGGAGGAGATCAATTTGCTGCTGCGGACAGTGGGTACTTGGTGAGCAACTCAGTGCGGGAAAGCCGCTGCGGCAACCGCTTCTGTTTGCGCAGCTGCTTGCGACCCCTATGCATAAGTCTCAACCATGCGTGGGTTCGCAACACCCGGCACGGCTGTCCACTGTGTCGACGATCATGCTAAAGGTCGCGGCGCTTTGCATCGTTACAGGGTCCGCAGGAACTTCATAAAGGCGTCGCTGGCGCGGAAGCGCTCGAGCTTGATGTCGGGCGCCTCGAGCTGCGCGCGTGCCTTTCTCCATCATCTCCAGGTTGGCCTCGACATAGCGGTGCGTCGTGTTCGTGCTCTCGTGGCCGAGCCACAGGGGTTTGCTGCACGTGACTTCGTGGTCGACTTCGAGCGAAGGCAGGCAAGCTGCCCGGCCGGGCAGACAAGCAACAGCTGGACGATGGCATCGACGCACAGCGACATGCCGGTGATCAAGGTCAAGTTTGCCTCCAAAACCTGTCGACGATGTCCGGTGCTCGCCCAATGCACCGACTCGACGCCGCCGCGACGCACCATCAGCATCCGTCGGCCAAGCTGAGTACGAGGCGCTGCGTGAAGGGCGAGCGCGCGAGAAGACTTTTGACTTTGCAGCCGAGTACGCTCGGCGCGCGGGCGTCGAGGGCACCATCGCTCAGGCGGTACGGTCCCACGCGGCGCGGCGCACTCCCTGCTTCGGCCAGCTCAAAACGCACTTGGCGCATTTGATGGTAGCCACAGCAATGAACGTCGTCAGGCTGCTGCGCTGGCTTGCCGGCGAGCCCAAGGCACGTACCCAACGCTCAGCCTTCGTGAAGCTCTACGGCACTGTGGCCTGACAAACCACGAGGAATTCGCCACCAATATCCAATTGAGGAAGAGCCAATATTCCGCCGGCGCCAACAGGCATCCCTCAATTGCAGGGGTTGGCCAACGGTTCGCCACAATCGATATGACGCCGATTTCGGCCGTCGTGCGGCGTCGGAAGGTAGGGGAACTGCGTATAGAGGCCACCCGCAGTAATGTTCGATCCCACCGCCCCGATATTGAAGTTCACCCCGTCGCCCAACGCTGGCACCGGGCCAAGCAAGGCCCCGGCGACGACCCGCGACGCGATGTCGGTCACATCGTCGTTGGGGCGTCGGCCGTTCGGCCAGCCGGCCGGATCTCCCGCCACCACGGCGAGCCGCCGAGATGGGACCCGGCGCCGAGATCATCGAATTCGGCGCCGGGTCGTGCGTTAAGCTGGCCCTGCTATCTGGGGACAAATCTTCGGTTTGTCCCCTCACGTCAATCCGCCCACCGAGGAGAGAACCAATGAAAGCCACTTGGAACGGCGCCGTAATTGCGGAGAGCGACGACACCGTGGTTGTCGATGGCAACCATTACTTCCCCGAGGCCGCGCTCAACCGGGAGTACATCACCTTCAGCAACCACAAGACCAGTTGTCTCTGGAAGGGCCAGGCCAGCTATTACTCGCTGATGGTCGACGGGGAGTTGAACGCGGACGCCGCCTGGTTCTACGCCGATCCCAAGCCCGAAGCCAAGATGATCAACGGCCGGGTCGCGTTCTGGAAAGGCGTGAAGGTCGAGGCATGAGCAACATCGTATGAGCAAGAGCAAGCCCGCCATGGACTTCGATGTCGCCGTGATCGGTGCCGGCCAAGCCGGACCGACCTTGGCCATGGCGCTGGCTGGGCGCGGTGAGCAGGTTGCCCTGATCGAAGGGGGGCTGGTCGGCGGCTCGTGCGTCAATTACGGCTGCACACCAACCAAGACCCTGCGCAAAAGCGCGCGGGTCGCGCACCTGGCGCGTCGAGCGGGCGACTTCGGCATCCAGACCGGGAAGGTCGAAATCGACTTCGCAGCCGCGATGGAGCGGATGCAGCAGCGGGTCGACGCGTCGCGCGCGGGGCTGGAAGCATCGATCACCGAGCAGGACGGCCTGACCTTGCTGCGGGGCTGGGGCGCCTTCACGGGCCGGGCTGGCGACCGGTTCGAGCTGACCGCCGGTGACCAGGCGCTGCGGGCCATGCGGGTCTTCCTCAACACCGGCACCCGCGCGTTCATCCCACCGCTGCCGGGCATTGATGACGTGCCGCATCTGGACAACGTCAGCTTGCTCCAACTGCGCGAGCTTCCACGCCATCTGATCATCATCGGCGGAAGCTACATCGGCCTTGAAATGGGGCAGATCTTTCGCCGGCTCGGCAGCGAAGTGACCGTGATCGAGGCCGGCCCGCGCATCACCGGCCGCGAGAACGAGGCGGTCTCGAAAGCCCTCACCGAGATGCTGCAGGCAGAGGGCATCCGCATTCATACCAGCAACGAGGTCGAGCGGGTGGAGAAGACGGCCAATGCCGGGATCGCCGTGAAAGTGGGTGGACAGTGGGTCGAAGGCTCGCACCTGCTGGTCGCCACCGGGCGCAGTCCGAACACCGAGCGCCTCAATCTGGCTGCGGTCGGGGTCGAGACTGACGAGCGCGGCTTCGTGCCCACCAATGGCAAGCTGGAAACCAACGTGCCGGGCATCTGTGCGGTCGGCGACATCAACAAGGGCGGTGCCTTCACCCATACCAGATACCAAGACGTCCAGATCGTGCTGGCCAACCTCACGGGC
>JBBPYC010000043.1:0-10449 GCA_038200275.1 Burkholderiales bacterium | reverse complement strand
TCACCAACTCCTTGCGCGTTGTCATGCTGATTTGCCTCGTCACGTTGTTCTGCTCCCGCCGGACAATCCGACGAGTAGCAAGTTACGTGAGGCAACGGGTCAGCACGAGTAGCAGTTCTGATGAGTCAATGCGCCGGCCAAAGTAATTGTCGTCAACCAGGCGCCGGACCAGGTGTGGATGACCGATCTGACCTACATTCCAACGGACGAGGTCTGGCTCTACCTGGCCGGCATCAAGGACCTCTACACCTGCGAGATCGTCGGCTATGCGATGGGCGAGCGCATGACGCAGCAGCTCACCCAACAGGCTCTGTTCCGTGCGGTCAAGACTCGTCGCCCCGCGCCAGGACTCATTTATCACGGCGACCGTGGCAGCCAATATTGTGCTCACGACTACCGGCGCACGCTCGAGTCCTTCGGCATGCGGGCGTCGATGTGGCGTCGAGGAAACTGTTACGACAACGCCCCGATGGAAAGTTTCTGGGGGAGCCTGAAGACCGAACTCGTTCACCACCGGCGCTCTGCCACCCGTGCCGAGGCCAAGGACGCCATCGCCGAGTGGATCGAGGTCTTCTACAACCGGCAAAGACGACATAGTCGCCTGGGCAACCTGGCGCCGGCCGTCTTTGCCCGACAGTTCTACGACCAGGTGCGCGCAGCCTAAGTTCTGCTGTCCACTATTGACAGTACACCTCACCCTGCGGTGGTCGAGCCGATCGGGCGCCCTGTGGGTGCACCTGCTCAGCGGGTCCGCAACCAGCACTACGCACGGGCAGCAACGAAAAGATGCAGCGGGAGCAAAAAGAATAAATTTTCTTCTTGTCTGCCGTCCTCGAGGCAGTTGCGGCAGGCTGAAACGCGGTTGGCAACCTCAGCGACTGCAGTCGGCACCATCCGGGCCGATTCACCCTCCCTGCGGTTCGCGACGAACAGCTGGCAGGGCTGGGTTAAGCTCTCTTTGCCCAGCCTGTTGCTCCAGGTGCTGGCGCCATTGATTGTCAAAAGTCGGAGCCATGTAGAGGAACACCATGTACAAAAACCTCGTGGCGCGCGTCGCCGTGTGCCTTGCCGCGGCCATCTTATGCGCCGTGGGCTGGGGGGCTGCCCCCGCAGACCCGCTGAAGGTTGCCTTCGTTTATGTCACGCCGGTGCTGCCGGTGGGCTGGACGCATCAGCACGAACTGGGCAGGCAAGCGGTCGATGAAGCATTCGGCGACCGGGTGCACACCACCCACGTCGACAACGTTGCCGAAGGCGCAGACGCCGAACGCGTGATCCGCGACTTGGCACGCGCCGGCAACCGCCTGATCTTCACCACCAGCTTCGGCTACATGGAGCCGACGCTGGCCGTGGCGCGCGACTTCCCCGACGTGCGGTTCGAATCCATCACCGGCTACAAGACCGCGCCGAACATTGCGGTGGCGAATGCCCGCTACTACGAAGGCCGCTACCTGGCCGGCATCGCAGCCGGTCGCGCAAGCCAATCGGGCACAGCGGGCTATGTGGCGGGCTTCCCGATCCCTGAAGTGCTGCAGGGCATCAACGCGTTCACACTCGGCATGCGCTCGGTGAACCCCCAGGCGCAGGTTCGTGTTGTCTGGCTGGACGCTTGGTTCGATCCGCCGCGCGAACGCGATGCGGCAATGACCTTGTTCAACCAGGGCGTCGATGTGATCGCGTTTCATACCGCGTCGACGGCCGTGATGGCAGCAGCGGAAGAGCGCGGCAAGCTCGCGATTGCCTATCACTCCGACATGCGCGACGTGGCGCCGAACGCGCAGTTGGCCGCCGTCACGCACTGGTGGGGCGACTACGACAAGGCCCGTGTGCAGGCGGTGCTGGACGGAACCTGGAAGACGGGCAACGTCTGGGGCGGCATCGCCAGCGGCATGGTGCGCATCGGCGACTTCGGACCGCAAGCCAGCGAAGCGCTGAAGCGCGAAGTGAAGGCGCGCGCACAAGACATCGCAGCCGGCCGCTTGCAGCCGTTCGCGGCCGGCAGCGCGCCGGTGCATGACAACGAAGGGCACGTCGTGATTGAAGCGAATCACCCACTGACCGACGAGCAGATCCTTCGCATGAACTGGCTGGTCGAGGGCGTACAGGGCAGACTGGCGCGTTGAATGGTGCCAAGTGGTGCTGACGCTCAGCCGGTTTTTAGAATCAAAAACCTGCCGGGCGCTTATAGAATAAGCGCAATCAGCTATGATTTTGGTAGTAACCGAGCCTGCTGAAGCAAGCCACCCGATGCAGCTGCCCCTTATTTGAAACGACCCCCGCATGACCATCAAAAGCGACCGCTGGATCCGCCGCATGTGCGAGCAGCACGGCATGATCGAACCGTTCGAGCCCAAGCAGGTGCGTGAGGCCGCGGGCCAGCGCATCATCAGCTACGGTACCAGCAGCTACGGCTACGACATCCGTTGCGCGCCCGAGTTCAAGGTGTTCACCAACATCCACAGCACGGTGGTGGACCCGAAGAATTTCGACGAAAAAAGCTTTGTCGATTTCCACGGCGACAGCTGCATCATTCCGCCAAACAGCTTTGCGTTGGCACGCACGCTGGAGTACTTTCGGATACCGCGCAATGTGTTGACCATTTGTTTGGGCAAATCGACATACGCCCGCTGTTTCAGCGGGGACACGCGTGTTGCGCTGGTGGACGGCACCTCGCCGACGCTGGAAGAAATGGCCCAGCGCCATGCAGATGGCGAGCTGTTCTGGGGCTACAGCCTGGGTCCTGGCGGACGTGTCATTGTGTCTTTGCTGGACGCGCCGCGATGCGTTGGACGCGACAGCCTGCTGGCGCTGCGACTTGACAACGACGAGTGGATTCATGCCACGCCGGATCACGACTTTCTCACGCGCGACGGCCGCATGGTGCCGGCGCGCGATCTTCGGCCGGGCAACTCGTTGATGCCGCTTTACCGGCAGTTGGGGCGCGGCTATGAGATGGTCTATCAGCCCATCAACGGCCATGTCCTGCCAACGCACCGGCTGGCGGACGAATGGAACTTGCGCAACCGCATTTATGCCGGCACGCCGGGAACCCACCGGCACCACGTCGATCTGGATCGACGCAATAACCGGCCGACGAATATCGAGCGGATGGAAGCGCAAGCGCATCTGCGAATGCACAACAGCCGGTCGTACGGTGACTCATTCGATCCAGCCGAACATGGAGAGTCCATTCGGCAGGCGCTGGCGCGGCTTGCGCTCGATCCGCAGTGGTCAGCGCACCAGAGCCAGACGCAGCGAGAGCGCGCGTTATCGTTCTGGACCGAAGATCAATATCTCCCCGTCCGTGAGCGAGTGCTGGAAGCACGCCGCAATCCAACAGCGGCCACGCGCCAAGCGCACCGGGAGGCTACATTGCGTCGCTATGAAAGCGATGCCGAACGACTGCGGCAGTCGCAGATCAGCCGAGACGTCTGGGCGCGCGATGACGGATCACGCCGCAGCGCGCAAGCCGAACTGGCGCGTGGCATCAATGTGCGCGGCGACATCACGGGAGAAACCGTCCGGGCAGCGCTTGATCAGACGGGATCGATCCGTGGCGCGGCTGGTTTGCTGAACTGCGACCGATCGGTGTTTCGCCGGTTTCCGGAAGTGCTTGCCGCGTTTCGCGGCGTCCCGGCGCAGCGCAATCACAAGATCGTTGAAGTCAAGGAACTGCCTGGCGAACACGATGTGTATTGCCTTACCGTACCTGAGGCCGGCAACTTCGCGCTGGAAGCCGGCGTATTCGTCAGCAATTGCGGAATTATTGTCAACGTAACGCCTTTCGAGCCCGAATGGGAAGGCTACGTGACGCTCGAATTCAGCAACACCACACCGCTGCCCGCCAAGATCTATGCGGGTGAAGGCTGCGCGCAGGTGCTGTTCTTCGAAAGCGACGAAGTCTGCGAGACCAGCTACAAGGATCGCGGCGGCAAGTACCAGGGGCAGCAGGGCGTGACGTTGCCGAAAGCCTGATTCGCGCGCGGCGCGACTTCAGGTCGGCGGTGGCTGCAGCGGCGTGCGTATGTCCTCGCGCCGCCAGCCGTAGCCGAACAGCCAGGCTGGCAGATTGCGCATGCGGCGCCTGCTCAGCAACCAGCGCAACAGCGGCGGCACGACCAGCGGTTTGCCTGGGGAGCTGAGCGCGCGCGAGATCACGCGGCGCTGGACCTGCAACTGTACCCACTGGATCAACGATGCTGGCGCCGCCCGGCGCCGCTGCACCGAAGCCAGCAGCGCTTCCTCGATGGGTTCATTCGTCAGCAGCGGCGCGGCCAGCGCGTTCGCCGCGGCCACTGCGTCGGCAATCGCGAGGTTGATGCCAACGCCGCCGATCGGCGACATCGCGTGAGCCGCGTCGCCGATCAACAGCAGGCCCGGCAGGTGCCAGCGGTCCAGCCGGTCGACGTGGACTTCGAGCGTCTTCACTTCACTCCAATCCGAGATTTCCGCAACCCGGTCCGTCAGAAACGAGGCGAGCTTCTCGACCGAGTCGCGCAGCACCGCAATCGACTGCGCGCGTAGTTCGCCGTCGCCGCCCTTGGGCACGAGATACGCGGCCTGCCAGTAGTCGTTGCGATTGAGCAGCACCATCATGTGGCCGGCTTCGATGATGCCGAACGTATCCTGCGGGTCGCTCGACTTGCGCGGCAGACGGAACCAGAGCACGTCCATTGGCGCACCGAGTTCGCGCGCGGCAAGACCGGCCGCCTGCCGCAGCGTCGAACGCCGGCCGTCGCAGGCGACCACCAGGTCGGCGCGCAGCTCGAAGTCGCGCTGCTGCGCCACCGAACGCACGGTGACGCCGACCACCCGCTCGTCGCCCGCGCGAATCAGCCCGGTCGCCTCGTGCTGCATGCGCAGCTCGAAGGCCGGATGGCGCCGCGCCGCCTCGGCCAGCAGATCGAGCAGATCCCACTGCGGCACCAGCGCGAGCCAGCCGAACGGCCGCAGGCCGCGAAAGTCCATGAACGGCTGCTCGCGCCCCGAGACGATGCCGCTCAAGTGGTCGACGCGGCGCTGCGGCAGCCGCTCGAACGCAGGCAGCAGCCCGAGCTGATCGAGCACCATCAAGGTCGACGGATGCACCGTATCGCCGCGAAAGTCGCGCAGGAAGTCGCGATGCTTTTCAAGGACGATCACGTCGACGCCGGCCCGCGCGAGCAGCAGGCCGAGCATCATGCCGGCCGGACCACCGCCGACGATGCAGCAGCGGGTGCGGGACGTCCGGATCGCAGCTTGGGGCGATAAGTCGTTCATCGCGAAGAGCCTACAACGATCGCGAAACCCATTGCCTGCGCGCCTTGGGCTGGGCGACCCGCCTATCCTCCGTTCCCATGAAGCCTTCGCGAAACATGACCTACACCACGCTCGGCTGCACGGGCCTGCGGGTCAGCGTGGCCGGGCTTGGCGGCGGTGGCTTCAGCCGGTTTGGCCAGGGTCATGGTCATGGTCATGGTCATGGTCGCAGTGTGGCCCAATCGATCGATGTGGTGCGCGCGGCGCTCGATGCCGGCGTCAACTTCATCGACACGGCGGAGCGCTACGGCACCGAAGACATCGTTGGCCAGGCCTTGAAGCCCAGCGAGCGCGACCACGTTGTGATCTCGACCAAGACGTTGATCGCCGAGGCCGGTCAGCGACGTTCGCCCGAGCAGGTGGTGGCCAGCCTGCACGCCTCGCTCAAGCGTTTGCGGGCCGAGCGGGTGGAGGTGTTTCATCTGCACCCCGTGACGCCCAAGGACGTTGACTATTGCGTCGAAGTCATCGCGCCGGCCTTGCTCAAAGAACGCCACGCGGGCCGCATCGGCTATCTCGGCATCACCGAGACCGCGCCCAACGATCCCACGCATGCGATGCTGCCCAAGGCGATCGAGAGCGGCCTGTTCGACATGGTCATGGTGGCGTTTCATTTGCTGCATCAAAACGCTCGCCATGGCGTGTTTCCGTTGACCCAAGCCAGTGGTGTGGCGACGCTGTTGATGTTCGCGGTGCGCCTTGTCTTCAGCCAGCCAGGGCTATTGCAAAGCACGCTCTCAGACCTAGTGCAGCGTGGTGAGTTGCCAGCGTCAGCAGTCGATGACGAGGCGCCGCTGGCGTTCCTCGCTGACCCCCTGCCGCCGGCGGCCGTGGCGCTGGCGCGCGACCGCTTCGGGCATCTGGTCGGTGTCGTGCTCGACGTGCCCATCAATCCCACCAAGACGTAATGGCGGGATAGAAAACGCGACTGACGGGCGGCCGATTAACTCGATCGGAGTCGCCGCGCAGAGCCAACCGCCGCGCCGCGCTTCAAGCTCGCACGAAACGCCCGTAGATGGCGATCACACCGCAGTAAATCCCGAAGCAGATCAGGCCGAGTGCCGTGACGCCGAGCAGCCACGGGCCGTAGGGCTGCTGCGCAAGCGTCGATAGCGCGCCGCCCAAGCCCTTGGCCTCGCTCGAATCGGCTTGCCAGCCGGCCTGGACCAGAAAGAAACCGATCAGCAAAAAGACCACGCCGCGTGCCGCCAGGCCCAGCTTGGCCGCACGCTCGATCCATAGCCGTTGCGCCACCGCCGCGCCGTCCAGAGCGAAACGCTGTCGATACGTTCCCTTTGCCATCTGCAGCCACTGGCCGATCCCCGCCAACCCCATCGCAATGCCCGCCCCGATGACCAGCCACTGGCCAAACGGCACGCTCATCGCTCTTGCGGTCATGCTCTGCGCGCTTCTCTCGCCGTCGCTCCCACCGTCACCACCCATGGCGGAGAACGCGGCGACGCTGAGGCCCACGTGAATTAGTGCGGCTACGAAGTACCCAACGCGAACCGCGATACCCTTCGCATCGGAGCCCTTGCCCTCGGCGTCGACGAATGCGGACAGAAACCGCCAGAGCGCGTAGCAGGCCAGGCCGACGCCCACCAGCACCAACAGCACTTGGCCGAACGGCTGCTGACCGATCTCCTGGATCGCGCCTTTAGAGCCCGTGGTCTTTCCGCCTTGCCCGAGCGCCGCCTGAGCCGCAAGAAAACCGACGACGGCATAGACAACGCCCTTCGCCGCGTAGCCCGCGCGGCCCACCGGGCTGGCCCATCGGGGGGTGTGGTGCAAATTCATTGCCATTGCCTTCTTTCGTGTTTCGTCGACAGCCATTCTTTGCAGATCATGCAAGGCCGACGAAGTCCAGTTGGGCGTCCGCGCATGTGCGGCTTCACACGCTAATCGGAAAGACCCAACTCGATTCGGCCCAACGTGCCGTAGTCGGCCACCACACGATCCCCCGGCAGAACCTCCAATGGCACCATACAGGTGCCGCACGAGGCCCAGTCACCCGCGCGCAAGCCGATGCCCAGCATTAACAACTCGTTGGCCAGCCAGGTCAGCGCGATGAGCGGGTTGCCAAGCAGCGCACTCCCTTGACCATCACGCGTATAACGCTCGCGGCCCGCTGCATCACACACCGTCGCATGCACCCCGTGCGCCGCCAGATCGGCCGTGCGCCACGCGGCAGGTGCCGCCGGACCAAAAGCGAACTGCCCGCAGCAGGCATCGTCGGCGATCAGCTGGGCTTTGCCGGCTCGCGCAAAGTCCGAGAAGCGCGAATCGGGCAACTCGAAAGCCGGGTGGAGCGACGCGACAGCCGCCAGCACCTCATCCGCCGCATAAGGTGTGGCGCGCGGCGGCAAGGCAGCGCCCATGCGGAACGCAAACTCCGGCTCGACCACCCGCATGCGGTTGCCGGCGAGCGACACCGTCCCGCCGATCGGCTGCACGAAGCTGCCCAAGATGCGCCCGCAAAGCGGCCCATCGACCTGGATGTGCGACTGCCCCGCAGCGCCCGTGGCCGCGATCTTCCAGCCGACCACCGGTTGGTCAGCGACAGCGGGCAGGGCGGCCTGGATCGCATGACCTGCCGCGGTGTTTTGCGGACGAAGCGCAGCGGGCAAGGCATCGATGGCAGTGCCGGACTGGCGACAGGTCCAGAGGAGAAGGGCGGCTTCGTGGGGGGTGGGGTTCATTGTGTTTTGTGGAAATCGGGGCACGCTGGTGCCAGCATTTGGTGGACCGAAGCTGTCTAGCTCACAGAGCAAATGCGCGCCCGACCGATTAAAGTGCCAATCCGCGCAAGCGTCACGGTTACTTTCGAAGCCCCAGCAATCGGCTGCTATACATGGCGATCGACAGGTGCTGGAAACTCCAAACCGCTGGGATGTGACGGCTAGCTGAAGGTCCGGATCAGGCTGGTTGCTGCCGATCAGATTTGGGCCTTGAATGATTGCGGCAACCGGTACCTGACGTTGGCCGCCTTTTGGGGCAGGTGTCCGCTCACCTCTGAAGCTGACCTTCACTGGCGGTCGGCTGGTTGCGCGTCGCCCAGCCTGCGGCGAGGCCTGGCCAGCGACTATTTTCGCCTGCATCGAACTGACACTCCCGACCCATTGCAGTATTACGAATTGAGAGATTCAATGCCGCAGAGCTGTCACTGACCTGTAAGGCCGTGGAAGTAAGCCTCTGGCAGTAAGAACTTGTCAGAGCAGCGCAAGCCACCCACCGCGACGGCCCGGCTACGAAGACGTATGTTGCCCTTGTGAGGGTCAGGCTTTTTGGGGGGAGTGCTCGGATGACGGGTTGCCGGCAGTATGGGGTCTGTCCGGAAGCGGTGGCGTACTTCGCCCGACTGCACAAATCGCTTGACGCCACAAACCGCGTTGACGGGCCGCGCTGGTAGGCTTCAGCGCCTGGCGGGGAAGCTGGGCAGTTGGGCGGTGTCCACCTATCATTGTCCAAAGCAGCGGCCGCAATCGATGCCCGGCATTGTCGCGATGCTGTTGCAGCATCCAAAATCTCAATGTGTGTTGTCGCATTCAATGGAGCAATCAGATGATTCGACAAGGTCGTCGCGATCTCTCACCGGCCCAACTCGCTAGCCTGGTTTCGACGTTTGCTCAGTCCAAAGCCGAATACGACAAGGGCATCGACTCCGATGACATATTCGTGCGCACGGGCGCATTTATCGAGCTTGTGACCCGGCAGGAGAACCATGCCAACACCGTAATTCTTGGCCGTAAGGGTGACGGCAAGACTGCCCTGCTACGGAAGCTAGAGGTGGACATCGCGGCACGCGAAAGAAATCCTGGCTCTAACGCGTTTGAATTGTTCGGATCAATTGATATTCAGGAGTCATTCTTTGTAGCGCTGATGGAAGAGTTTGAGAAAATTGTATTCACAATCACTAGAAAATTTCCTAAGATTCCAGTAGAGCAAATTGCCATGCGCATTTGGTCTAAATATCTTCGTTTAGCTGCACTACAAATGGTGATTCAGGACCTACAAAAGGATGAAACATTTAACGACGATGGGTTGGTTAAGCATTCACTGCATAACGTCAAAAATGCCATCGAGATGGAAATCGGCGCCGCTGCGAGGCCCCAGACTAAGGACGTCAGTAATAACTTTCTAACCCTGTTGAGCAGTTGGGTGCGCAAATTTAGGCTAGATGAAACCGCAATGGCTAAGGACATTGAAGAAGAGCACTCTGGGACTTTCGATGTGCTCGGCGTTATGCGCGATCTCGATCCTCAGTTTAAATCCGCTGCCGTAGATATTGCCGAGGTTGGACGCTACTTGACGTTGACCATTGATCGTTTTGACGACTACATCGATCATCTCGTGTCTAGTGGCGAAACCCAAACCCGCTATCTGCGTAGAAATTTTCTGCACGGATTGATTGCGGCTCTATCTGAGATCGAGAGGCTGCCCGAATATAGTTGGTTGCGCATCGTTGCCTCGTTGCCGGAGGACTTGGCCGTGGATCTCGACTTGCGTGAGATCGCTTCTCTGAAGCGATTGCTTTTTCTGCGCATTCGCTGGAGCGAGTCCGACTTAGCAGAGATGCTCGATAACCGCATTCGCGCTGTGATTCCCGACGGTAGTTGGGATGCTTTATTTCCAAATCAGATCCAAAACACTGGCAAAAACGTTCAGCGCAAGGAGGGTTGCGCCGACTACATCATCCGTCACACTACACGCCGCCCGCGAGAAATGATGTATCACGCGTATGCGCTGTTCAGTGGGATGCAGCGTCGTGGTCGAGGGTTAAGTAGCGAGGACGTCAGCGAGATCGTGGCGCTGACCAACATTGACTTGGTTAAAGACCAATTGTTGCCTGAGTGGAAGTCGGCCGCACCCCAATTGACGAACTATTTCCAGCGTATGGTGCGCGTACAAGCATCGAGTGTATTCACGATGCAAAAGTTTTCGGAGTGGAGCGCGGGGCTGTCTTTGTTACCAGCGTACTATGGTTCAGATACACCATTCAACGACGAATGGAAATCTTTTCTAGTCCTACCGATTCTTTTCCGCATCGGCGTTCTCGGCTTCCGCGTGCGACAGCAAGATCCAGAGCGAGGTTACATCCTTCAAGGCGAAAACGATTACGCAAAGTATGTGTTCAATCACACGATCGATACC
>JBBPYC010000042.1:0-192103 GCA_038200275.1 Burkholderiales bacterium | reverse complement strand
TCTCGCCCCTTCGGGCCATCACTCGTATCTCCACTGCGTCCTCCTGGGTCAACATCGACAGCCTTGAAAAGGCCGCCATCCTCGCCCAGGTGGGTCACTTTTACTTCGGCGCAGTGGGTCAGTTTTACATCGGCGCTAACAGGTGTTCTCACAGGTGCCGCGTTGCCAGGGGCTGTGCGGGTCGCAGAAGTACACCCGCGCACCGGCCGTTCAGCGCAAGCTGCTGATGGCGGCTCATCTCCCGGCTTGGTCGTACGTGAAGCTCTGGCGCATCCGGCGCGGCGATCGAATTGAGCTTGGCGCAGAAGCCCGCCAGTGCCGAAGCGGCCGTGGCATCTTCCATCTTGGCCAACAGCACCAGACGCGTGGAGCGCTCCACCAGCACGCCCACTGAGGACTTGTTGCCGGTCCCCAAAGTCGAAGTCCCCTTCCCAGTGCCTCGGCATCATCCGGTCTTCGACCTCGGGCGGGCGCACATGGATGCTGCCCATCTCGGGGATCTGGCCCCGGCGGTCGTTGCCCCGGCTGCGCGGCAGTCGGGTGCTGCGGCCCTATCGAAGGCAAGCGATGAGCTAACGGCGCAGCTCGCCGCGCGGCTGGGCATAGATGGCGGTGTAAATGGTTTCGTGAGACACGTGGCGCTCAGGCTGGCCGGGGAAGGCGCGCTTGAGCGTACCGGCAATCTGCTGGGGCGACCACTTCCAGTTGAGCAGCGTCAGCACCACGCCCCAGCGCAGATCATCGGCATGGAGCTCGGCGGCAGGCCGATTGCGCGACGTGCGAGCCGTGAGCCAGGCCGGCAGGCGTGTTGCGCGCCAACCCCCGACTGATGGTTGAAGCCGAGCGATGCAGCACCCGGGCCACGGCTCGCGTGCTGCACCCGAGCTGCCTCATGCTGGCAATGGTCATGCGGTCTTTGGGCTGAAGCTGCTATTACGTGATCGGGTCTGCCATGTAAACACCTTACGGGAACCGGTGTTGCACTTCGGATTTGAGGCCGCCAAGTTAATCATCCGGGACCCGACAGGTAGGTGCCAATCCAGTCAAGCCGTGCGATCAGGTCAGCGCGGTTTGGTTTTCATAATTCAGCCAATTTGCAAAAAATGCTTGTTGAACTCGTCGCCAAATGGCTTGCGGCTTCTGCCGAGGGCTGGTCTCCGCGGTCCTGTGCAGTGTTCAACCACCTTCGATGACCCCATTGCAACGAGTCGCAAAGCCCACTTGCAAGCTGCACGCATTCGTTGCAGACCATCAATCCGAGCGCAACTGCTCCCTCAGCTTGTCACCAATATCCGGCCGCGCCAGGAACGGATCGGCCGGGTTCTCGCCTTTCACGATCGACTCCATGCGGCTTTGCACATTGCCCAGTGCTTTCGGGTGGCTGTAGATGTAGAACTGGTCGGCAGCGACCGCATCGAACACCTGCTGCGCGATGTGCGCGGCCGACACCTTGCCCGAGCCCGTCGCTTTCTCCGACATGGCCTGACCGATCTGCTGGCTCTTTGTCAACTGACCACCGGCCAATGCGGATGGGCGATTGCGATGACTCAGGCTGATGTTGGTCGCAACGAAATATGGGCACAGCACGCTGGCGCTGACTTGGGTCGTCACGAGTTTCAGATCCTGATAAAGCGTTTCGGTCAGTGCGACGACTGCGTGTTTGCTGACGTTATAGACACCCATGTTCGGCGCAGTCAACAAGCCGGCCATGCTCGCGGTGTTGACGATGTGGCCGCGCCAAGCAGGGTCCGCCTTGGCAGCAGCCAGCATCATCGGGGTGAACAAGCGCACGCCGTGAATGACGCCCCAGACGTTCACGCCGAGCACCCATTCCCAATCCGCCACCGAGTTTTCCCAGACCATTCCACCCGAGCCCACGCCCGCGTTGTTGAACACAAAGTGCGGCGCGCCGAAGCGCTCTTCCACCGCCTTTGCCAAGGATTCCATCTGCACAGCGTTGGCCACGTCGACCTTGCGTGCCAGCACACCAGCAGCGCCGGCGTCCTCGGCTTCCTGCCTGGCCTTGTCGAGCGCGTCCTGCTGCACATCGATCAGCACCAAGTTCATGCCGAGCTGGGCACCGATGCGCGCGCATTCGAGGCCAAAGCCTGAGGCCGCGCCCGTCAGCACCGCGGTCTTGCCTTTGAAGTCTTCGATCATGTGTTTAGTCCCCTTGTTTTTTCAGGATGTAGCCGATGCGCGGGAAGTGCACATGCACTGTGCCCGCGCGTTCGTCGTTGCGCCGCAACGTGTAGTGCATACGGGTGGCGGCAAGCAGCTCGCCTTGCGTGGGTTCGAGGCCGAAGCTCTCCGCCGTGATCGTGACTTGGCTGCCGAGCGGGATGCCGTGCTCGTCTTGAAAGAACGCGTCGGCTGCGATCGGCTCGGGCGTGGACTGTTTGGCAAGCGCGATGGCTGCCGCGGCGTCGAATGACTTGTCGACCGTTCCGTGGCCTATCGAGGCGATCCGGTCCATCCAGGCCAGCACCTGCGACACCGGCTCAAAAATATCGGCCATCTCGGGAATGCAGACACGGCTGAACCACAATGGGTGGTAGGTCGCGAAGTCGGCGATGCACGGCGCGTCGCCGAGCAGAAATGCGCTGTGGTCGAGTGCGTCGGCGATACGGCGCAGGTAGCTGCGGTAGGCCGCAGCAGCGTCTGCGGCCGGCATCCGTGGCATGCCGCCGCGCATCGCACCGCGGTCTTTCGCAAACGCTTCCGCTGTACCCGCAGGCGCGACCTTGAACATCGCTGCCGCGCCGCGCGGGCTGAAGTTGTAGCCCATCGCCGCCCAGAACACCGTTCCGTCTGCCCACTGCGCCAGCACTCGCGACAAGCCCTTTTGTGTCTTCGGATACAGCGTCGGCTCCGGCGCGCGGTGTTCCAGTACATCGCAAATCAACGCGGTGTCACAGTAGATGTCGGCGCCGATCTGCAGCACCGGTGCGCGGCGGTAGCCGCCGGTCAGTGCCACCAAATTGGGCTTGGGCAGTATGTTCGGTGTGAGCACGGACTTCCAGGCCAGCTTCTTGTGGCCCATCACCAGACGAATTTTCTCGGCGAACGGCGAGTTCGCATAGTGATGCAGGATCAGGTCGGGCATGGCGCGTATCCTTCGCAGCGGATGAATTGGGGGCCGCTCAAATTCGTGCGGCACCACCAGCAGCGACGCTTCAGATCAGCTTAACGATCTGCTTGCCAAAGTTCTTGCCCTTGAGCAGGCCGATGAACGCTTCCGGTGCGGCTTTCAGGCCTTCAGCTACCGACTCGCGCGGACGCAACTTGCCACTGCCGACCAATTGCCCCAGTTCCTTGAGCGCTTCGGGCCAGATTTGTGGATGCTCGCTCACGATGAAGCCCTGAACTTTCAGCCGGCTGCGCAGGATCAGTTCGGGGTGCGCCAGCGGCAACGGTTGGCCGTCGTAGCCCGCGATCATTCCGCAAACTGCGATCTTGCCGAAGTCATTCATAAGCGGCAGCACCGCGTCCAGCACCATGCCACCGACGTTCTCGTGGTAGCCGTCGATGCCGTTCGGGCATTCGGCCTTGATCGCTTGCGACAGCGACTTCGAATCCTTGTGCTGCTTGTAGTCGACGCACGCGTCGAAGCCGAGTTCTTCGACTGCGTACTTGCACTTCTCCGGCCCGCCCGCGATGCCGACCGCTCGGCAACCCCGTGCTTTGGCCAGCGCACCGAATGCACTGCCGACCGCACCCGTGGCAGCGCTGATCGCCACCGTCTGACCTTCTTTTGCCTCACAGATTGCAACCAGCCCGTACCAGGCGGTCACGCCCGGCATGCCGACTGCGCCCAGGTAATGCGACAGTGGCACCTGCTTGTCGTCGACCTTGCGCATGCTGCCCAACTGGCTCGCATCGACCACGCTGTACTGCTGCCAGCCGCCCATCCCAACGACCTTGTCACCGACCGCGTATTTCGGGTTCTTGCTCTCCACCACTTCGCCGACGGTGCCGCCGATCATCGGCTCCCCGAGCGGCTGCGGCTGCGCATAGTTCTTGCTCTCGTTCATGCGGCCGCGCATGTAGGGGTCCAGGCTCAGGAAGTGATGCTTCACCAGCACTTGGCCATCTTTCAGCGCGGGGGTCTCACTGCTGGTGAGCTTGAAGTTGCTCGCGGTGGCTTCGCCTTTGGGGCGGTTGTCGAGCACGACTTGTTGATTGGTTGGCATTGTGTTTACTCCTGAAACAATAGCTGTGAATGAAGCTGGGACCTAAGCACCAGCGCGTTTTTATCTAAAATTCAGCTCCCCGACGGGGGTTTGCGCTACTCAGTCGGTCGCAATACGGCCAAACGATTCGGATTGGGCCGCTGCCGGGGCGCGTTGCACGTATTTGAAGGTGCCGGTGGCATGGGCGCACAACTCCCCGGCCTCGTCGTACACCATGCCTTCAGTAAACGCCATTTTGGTGGTGCTGTGTATCAGCCGACCCTTGCCCACCACGGCGCCTTTGGCCGGCCGCATGAAACTGGTCTTCATCTCGATCGTGACAATGCCCGAATCCTGCCGTACGCTGCGCGACGCGACCGCCATCGTGACATCCAGCAAGGTCATCACCGCTCCACCGTGCAGCACCTGAAATGAGTTCAGATGCTCAGGTGCTGGCGCATAGCGAATCTCGGACCACCCGCCTTCAAACAGCACCAACTCAAAGCCGAGATGATTAACAAAAGGGATCTCTACCCCACCGCCAAAATCCATTGTCTTAACCTCCAGTAACGACGCTGACACCGCCGTCGACTGCGAGCCATTGCCCAGTGATGTGCTTGCCGGCATCCGATGCATAGAGCAGCGCGAGCCCCTTCAGATCCTCATCATCGCCAAGGCGTTTCAGCGGGGCATGGGAAGCCAGTTTCTCTTCCCCCAACGTCGCAAGTGTTCCCTGCGTCATCCGGCTTGGGAAAAAGCCCGGGCAGATCGCGTTTACGGTGATCTGATACCGGCCCCATTCGCAGGCCAGCGCACGGGTGAAGTTGATCACGGCGCCTTTTGATGTGTTGTAGGCAATGGTCTGCATCTCGGGCGGATTGCCACCAAGGCCGGCAATCGAGGCGATGTTAATGATGCGGCCAGACTTTGCCGGAATCATGCTGCGCTTGGCGATCTCTTGCGACAGCACGAAGTAGCCGCGCACGTTCAAGTTCATCACCTTGTCCCAGGCTTCCAGCGGATGGTCTTCGGCCGGCGCACCCCAAGCGGCACCCGCGTTGTTCACGAGGATGTCGACTTGACCCACGCGCTGCAGTGTCTCGTCTGCAAGGCGGCTAATGTCGGCCTCCTTGGCGCAGTCGGCAGCGATCCAGCGAGCATCGATGCCGGCGGCCTGCAGTTCGGCGGTGGCTTGCTCGAGATCGGCGGCTTTGCGCGAGCTGATCACGACTTTTGCGCCCGCTTCACCCAAAGCATGGGCAAGCTGCAAGCCAAGCCCGCGGGAGCCACCGGTGACAAGCGCGGTCTTGCCAGTCAGATCGAACAGTTGTTGCACGGTACGGGTCATTGAATTTGCGCTTTCGGATATTCAGAAGGGGTGGTCAGGAAGCCCCCTTATTAGTCCATGTACTGCAGATCCTGTGCATGGCGGCGATGCACGGCTTGCACAGGAGACTTCCAGAACACGATGTACTTGATCACAGTGGTGTGCGCTTTTTGTCGAACTCAGGTCATGCGCGAACGTACCCAGATCAGCACGAAGCCTGCCGCGGCCATCAAGCCGCCCAGCACCATCATGACCCAGCCCGGCATCACGTCATAAGGCCTTGAAGCGAAGCCGAGCACCACCAGCATGAGGCCACCATAGATCAGCGCCCAAATCCATGCATGCATGCGTGCAATGTTGCGAGCGGGCGACTGCTCGACCGCGTCCTTGAAAAATCCCATGGTGTCTTTAAAAAGCGTCTTCGACCAGTTGTGCGCAGGTTGGATCGCGGCTCTCGACCACGTTGAGCCACGCTTCAATTTTCGGCAGTTCGTAGTGAAAGAAATAGCGCATGGCAGCAACGCGCCCGACGGTCGCGGACTGCTCCTGCTGTCGGTCTTTCGCGAGCGCTGCCATCGCCACATCGAGCCATGTCCAGGCCAGCACGACATGACCCGCCGCCTGCATGTATGGCACTGCGTTGGCGAGCGCAGCGGACGCGTCACCGGTTGACCAGGCGGCCTGGGTGGCCTGGTCGATGCGCTGCCACGCCTGCAGCAGTGCGTTTGCATGATCGGCAAGCTCAGGCTCTGAACCGGCTGACTTGGCAGTGGCTGCCATGCGTTCGCCAAGCAGCTGCAAACCGCGCCCGTCCTCCATCACCACCTTGCGGCCGAGCAGGTCAGCCGCCTGGATGCCGTGCGTGCCTTCGTGGATCATGTTCAGGCGGTTATCGCGCCAGTACTGCTCCACGGGGAAGTCGCGCGTGTAGCCATAGCCCCCGTGCACCTGGATCGCGAGCGAGTTCGCCTCCAGGCACCATTCGCTTGGCCAGCTTTTGCAGATCGGCGTCAGCACTTCAAGGAGCAGCCGTGCTTCATCGGCCTCGGCAGCGGGTGCAGTGCGCTGGTCGTCGACGAGCTTGGCGCAGTAAAGCCCCAGCGCAAGCGCGCCTTCACCGTACGACTTTTGCGCAAGCAACATGCGCTTCACATCGGCATGTTCGATGATGCGCACCGGCTTCTGCTCGGCGTCTTTGACCGCGCCCTTGGCACCGGCTTTCTGCAATGGCCGGCCCTGTGGTCGGTTCTTGGCGTAGTCAAGCGAAGCGTAATAGCCCGCCAAGCCCAGCGCAGTCGCAGCCAGGCCGATCGCAATGCGGGCCTCGTTCATCATGTGGAACATGCAGTGCAGTCCCTTGTGCGGCTGACCGACCAGATAACCGACCGCCCCGCCCTTGCCGAATGGCTTGTGCTTGCCCTCACCAAAGTTCAACAAGGTATTCGTGGTGCCGCGCCAGCCGAGCTTGTGGTTCAGCCCCGCCAGCACCACGTCGTTGCGTTCGCCGGTCAGTTCGCCCTGCTCGTTCACGATCCACTTGGGCACGATGAACAGCGAGATGCCGCGCGTGCCGGCGATCGGCTTGCCGTCCGGGCCGGGGATCTTGGCAAGCACCAAGTGCACGATGTTCTCGGTCAGCTCATGGTCGCCGGCCGAGATCCACATCTTGTTGCCACGCAACCGGTAGCGGGGGCCTAGCGGGTCGCTCTCAAAATCGTCGCCGTCGGGCGTGGCACGTGTGGCCACATCCGACAGGCTCGAGCCGGCCTGCGGCTCTGAGAGCGCCATTGTGCCGGACCAGCGACCGTTGAACTCATTGTTTGCAAAAACGTTGTTTTGCATCGGGGTGCCGTGCACGCGCA
Source organism: Burkholderiales bacterium (assembly GCA_038200275.1). Classification (GTDB taxonomy): domain Bacteria; phylum Pseudomonadota; class Gammaproteobacteria; order Burkholderiales; family Burkholderiaceae_C; genus JBBPYC01. The sequence continues at coordinate 184,742 of JBBPYC010000042.1, read as the reverse complement.
GCAAGTTTGCATTGCCGACCGTCAGCATGCTTGACCCGATGCTGGCCGATGCGGCCGCGAAGAACGTGTTGGCCGCGGCAATGACGCTGTACGGCAGTTGCATGCCGTCGTGTTCGTAGTCCTGCGCGGCCGACAACATGCCGGAGTCGGCATAGGCCTGACGCGCTGCATGCGTCGCTTTGGGCAAGATCACCTTTTCGCCGTCGAAGCGAGGCTCCTCTGTGTCGACCGTTCGATTGAACGGCGCGTATTTTTCGCGTGCGATGCGCTCGCAGGTGTCCAGCACCGCATCAAACGTCTCACGCGAATGCTCGGCGAAACGTTCTCGCCCAGCCAGTTTGTCAACGGCAAGCCAGTCGTGCAGCAAAAAATCGATTGTGTGTCGGAGCGTGGTCATGTTTAAGGGATTTTGAAATGGCGCAATGCAGCTGCGGCCACCGACCCGCCCCACTCCTGCACGAAGTGGCCCGCTTCCGGCAATTCCAGCGGCTGCGGGCAGCCGCGGATCAGCGTATGGAGCGACTGCATTGCCGCAGGCCCCAGCACTGGATCGGTCATGCCAATCGCCATGAAGCTGTCGCCGCTCCAACGAGTTTTCCAGAACTCAGCCGCCTCCCGACTGATCGCGGCATCTGGCGCGTCGGGCGAATCGGGCACAAGATTGGGAAACGCGCGCACGCCGGCCTTGTAGCGCTGGTCAGGAAAAGGCGCGTCGTAGGCGGCACTCTCTGCATCGCTCAACATCGACGTACCGCGCCGGATCAGCTTGCCGCACATCAGGTCGGGCTGCGTATTCGCATAAGCGCGCCACTGCTTGAAGCCTTCGGTCACCGTGCCGAGGCCCAATCCGGTATTCATTACAAGCAGCCGCGTATAGCGATCGGGCGCTGCCAGCGGCAGCGTCAATCCCAGCAGGCCGCCCCAGTCTTGCACCACCAGCATGACATTGCGCAGATCAAGCTGTTCGATGAATGCAATCATGGAGTCGCGATGCTTTGCGAACGTGTACCAGCCGTCGTCCGTCGGTTTGTCAGAGCGGCCAAATCCGAACCAATCGGGCGCCACCACGCGCAGACTCGCCGCGGCGAACACCGGGATCATCTTGCGATACAGATAGCTCCAGGTCGGCTCCCCATGCAGGCATAGCACTGTCACCGTCGCATCGCGCGGGCCTTCATCGACGTAGTGCATCCGCATGTCGTTGATGTCTGCGTAGTGCGGCTCAAACGGAAAACCAGGCAGATCAACAAACCGTGCATCGGAGGTGCGGAGAACGCTCATGGGTGCAAGCCTCAAATCGGCCAGCACCGTGGCGGTCCCAATGATCGCCCCGACTTATTCAAACAGGGGTCGCCGCAGAGCCGGCCCCGCCGAACCGGAGACGCCGCTCCCAGCGCGGGGGTAGGCGAAAGCCTACCGCAGGGAGCGAAGCCTGAGGCTGTGTTCACAGCACTTCGAACACGCCAGCCGCACCCATGCCGCCGCCGATGCACATCGTTACGACGACCTTCTTTGCGCCGCGCCGCTTGCCTTCGATCAACGCATGGCCGGTCAGGCGCTGGCCGGTGACTCCATAGGGATGGCCTACGGCAATGGCGCCGCCGTTCACGTTGAGCTTGTCGCCAGGGATGCCAAGCTTGTCGCGGCAATAAATGACCTGGACGGCAAAGGCTTCGTTCAGCTCCCACAAATCGATATCGCTCACCTTGAGACCCAGGCGCTTGAGCACTTTCGGGATGGCAAAGACCGGGCCGATGCCCATTTCGTCGGGTTCGCAACCCGCCACCGCGAAGCCGAGAAAACGGCCAAGCGGTTTCAATCCTTTTTTCTGCGCATAGCTGTCGCTGACCAGAACGCAGGCGCCGCCGCCGTCCGAAAACTGGCTCGCGTTGCCCGCTGCGATTACGCCACCAGGGATGGCCGCCTTGATGCCGCTGATGCCCTCTTTTGTCGTGCCTGCGCGGATGCCCTCGTCGTTTTCGACCGTGACCTCCTTGCTGCGCAGCCCCATCACCGCATCGGCGATACCGGCTGTAACGGTGATCGGTGCGATCTCATCTTTGAACTTGCCGGCTTCAAGCGCAGCGGTGGCTTTTTGCTGACTCGACGCGCCGTATTCGTCCATCGCTTCACGTGAGATGTTGTAGCGCTTGGCGACTTGCTCGGCGGTCTGCAGCATGTTCCAGTAGATCTCTGGCTTGTTTTTCAACAACCAGGGATCGGTCAGCATGTGCGTGTTCATGTTCGTCTGCACGCACGAGATGCTTTCGACGCCGCCGGCAATGAACACGTCGGCCTCGCCCGCGATGATGCGCTGCGCGGCCAGTGCGATGGTCTGCAGGCCGGACGAGCAAAAGCGGTTCACAGTCATGCCGGACACCTCGACCGGCAGGCCCGCCCGCAGCGCACACTGGCGAGCAATGTTCGCGCCGGTGGCGCCTTCCGGGTTTGCGCAACCCATGATGACGTCTTCGACCTCAGCGGCGTCGATGCCGGCGCGCTCGAGTGCGTGCTTGACCGCGTGGCCGCCGAGCGTGGCGCCGTGGGTCATGTTGAACGAGCCCTTGAAGCTTTTCGCAAGCGGCGTGCGGGCGGTGGAGACGATGACGGCGTCGGTCATTGGGAGTGCCTTCTTTTGGTTGGGTGAATTTGGATGAGAAAAGCGGTGAACGGATCAGGCCGGCAAAGCCTGCGCGTTGCGCAGCAACTGCACGTAGAAGCTGACCAACTCGGCGAGGTTTGCCGTTGAAATCCGTTCATTGGTACCGTGAAAGCGCTTCAGATCGTCAGCGCTTGCACGGACAGGGGAAAACCGATAGATGTGGTCACTGATTGCAGCGAAATGCCGCGAATCGGTGCCGCCGATCATCAACCCCGGAGCCACCACGACATCGGGAAACAACGAGCGCACCGTGCGATTGAGGAGTTGATAGGAAGCCGATGCGGTCGGCGACACCGGCGATGCCTCCGCACTGCCAGGCAGGGTCGTGATCGCAAACCGATCGCTGTTCGGCACCACGTCTTGCACGTGTTTCAGCACCGCTTCGCGCGAGTCGCCGGGCAGCAGCCGAAAATTCACGGTTGCATCCGCCTGGCCCGGCAGCACGTTGTCCTTGTTGCCCGCCTGCACCACGGTAAGCGCTGTCGTCGTGCGCAATACGGCGTTGGTGCTTGGGGCTTTCTCCAGCATCGCCCGCACCACGGGCCCGAACAGCCACAAATTGCTCAACGCCACGCGGTTGAAGCCGCTGAGTTCGGGCGCGATGGTCTCGAACATCTCACGCGCGACGCCGCCGATCGAGGCCGGAAATTGGTTGTTCTCAAGGCCTTGCAACGCGGCGCTCATGATGGCTATCGCACCTGTACCAGGCGCATCCGGCATTGACGCATGACCGGGCTTGGCTTGCGCCTTGAGTTGCACCGACAGATAGCCTTTCTCTGCAATGCCGATCAAGGCCGCAGGCCGGTCCAGCCCCGGCATGATGCCCTCGGTGATCAGCAGGCCTTCGTCAAGCACGAAGCCGAGGCGTACGCCGCGCGGCTCGAGCAACTTGGCGATCTGCAGCGCGCCTCGCATGCCCGTGACCTCTTCATCGGCGCCGGATGCAAGGTAGATGGTCTGGCGCGGCTGAAAGCCCGCGGCAAGCAGCATCTCAACCGCTTCGAATTGTGCGATCAGATTGCCTTTGTCGTCCCAGGCACCCCGGCCCCAGACAAAGCCGTCTTGCACCGTGCCGGCGAATGGATCGACCTGCCAGTCGGCCTGTGTGCCCGGGGCAATCGGCACCACATCCTGGTGCGCGAGCAGCAAGATTGGCGAAGCGCTTTCGTCGGTACCGGGCCAGCGGTAGAGCAGGCTCAGGCCGCCGACTTCCTCACGGGAGAGTGTGGCGTGCAGTTTGGGAAACTGCTGCGCGAGATAGCGATGCAGTGCGCGGAACTGGTCCGCATTCAGATTCGGATCGTCCAGGCTCGACACGGTCTGGAACCGCACCGCACCAGCCAGCCGCTCGGCGACGCCTGCAGCGTCGACATCAACCTTCGTCGCAGGCGGCACCTCAAGCTGACGCGATCCATGGCGCGCCGTGTTGACAGCAACCGCTGCCACAACCAGCAGCAGCAGTGCAAACAACAACCAGAAAACGCGCTTGATCATGAACCGTCGGGCCGTACCGGACCGACTCTCAGTTGAACGTCTTGCCTTCCGCCGCCAACTTGACCAGCATCGGCGCGGGCTGCCAGAAGTCCGCGTCGTCCATCGGATTCTTGGCAAAGCGCTTCATCGCCTGCACGACATTGAACAACCCGAACTGGTCTGCATAGAGCATTGGCCCGCCGCGATACATCGGAAAGCCGTAGCCCGTGATGTAGACCATATCGATGTCGCTGGCCTTGCTCGCGATGCCGTCTTCGAGGATGTGCGCGCCTTCGTTCACCAGTGAGAACACGAGCCGCTTCACGATCTCGTCGTCGCCGATCTTGCGGGGCTCAACACCCTGATCTTTGCGATGCTTTTCGATCATGTCGGTGACGACCTTGCTCGGGATGGCATCGCGCTTGCCGGCCTGATAGTCGTACCAGCCAGCGCTGGTCTTCTGCCCGAATCGGCCCATCTCGCACAGCAGGTCTGCGGTCTTGCTGTACTTCATGTTGGCGCGCTCCGAGGCGCGGCGCTTACGGATCGCCCAGCCGATGTCGTTGCCGGCCAAGTCGCCCATGCGAAATGGGCCCATCGCAAAACCAAACTTTTCAATGGCTTTATCGACCTGCAGCGGCGTGCAGCCTTCTTCGAGCAGGAAGCCGGCCTGACGCGAGTACTGCTCGATCATGCGGTTGCCGATGAAGCCGTCACAGACGCCGGAGACGACGGCTGTTTTCTTGATCTTCTTGGCCATCTCCATCACAGTGGCCAGCACGTCTTTCGCCGTTTTCTCACCACGCACGACTTCCAGCAGCTTCATCACGTTGGCTGGGCTGAAGAAATGCAGGCCTACCACGTCTTGCGGGCGTTTGGTGAACGATGCGATCTTGTCGACGTCGAGCGTGGACGTGTTGGACGCCAGAATCGCACCAGGCTTCATCACCTCGTCAAGCTTCTTGAAAACGGTTTCCTTGACGCCCATTTCTTCGAACACGGCTTCGATCACGAGGTCGGCGTCTTTGATGTCAGCGTAGTCAAGCGTGGTCGATATCAGTGCAACACGCTGGTCGTACTTGTCTTGCTTCAACTTGCCGCGCTTGACCTGTGACTCGTAGTTTTTCTTGATCGTCGCAATGCCGCGGTCGAGCGCTTCTTGTTTTGCCTCAAGAATCTTGACCGGAATGCCCGCGTTCAGGAAGTTCATTGAGATGCCGCCGCCCATCGTGCCGGCGCCGATCACAGCGACCGACTTGATGCTGCGCGTGGGCGTGTCGGCTGGCACGTCCGGGATCTTGGACGCTGCGCGCTGGCCGAAGAACAAATGCCGCAGTGCGCCACTCTCCGGCGACGTGACAAGGCTCGTGAACAGCTCGCGCTCATGCGCCAGGCCGTCGTCGAACTTCATCGTGGTTGCACCGCGCACTGCGTCGAGGCACTTCAAAGGAGCGGGGAAATTCTTCGACATGCCGCGAACCATGGTCGCAGCAAATCCGAAATACGCATCACCGAGCGGATGCTTGCACGGCAAGTTGCGTACCAGCGGCAGTGGGCGCGTGTCGGCGATCGACTTTGCAAACGCGGTCGCCTCCTCCATCAACGATTCCGGCGACTTCGCCATCTTGTCGAACAGCTTCTGGCCCGGTGCAGCACCGAGCAGTTCGCTCTTCACGGCTTCGCCGCTCACGATCATGTTAAGCGCGGTCTCCACGCCCAGCACCCGTGGTAGCCGCTGCGTGCCGCCCGCACCCGGCAGGATGCCAAGCTTGACTTCCGGCAGCGCGATGCTTGCGCCTGGCGCAGCGATCCGGTAGTGGCAGCCGAGCGCAAGCTCCAGCCCGCCGCCCATGGCGACCGAATGAATCGCGGCAACCACCGGCTTGGCTGAGTTCTCGATCAAGCGAATCACACTGCCCAGATTGGGCTCCATCACGGCTTTCGGCGTGCCGAACTCTTTGATGTCGGCACCGCCGGAAAAGGCCTTGCCTGCGCCTGTCAGCACGATGGCTTTGACGGCTGCGTCTTCATTTGCCTTGGCGATGCCATCAGCGATCGCACTGCGTGTGGAGTAACCCAGACCGTTGACCGGCGGGTTGTTCAACGTGATGACGGCGATGTTGCCTTGGACCTGATAGTCAGCGCTCATGTTTCTCGGTACCTCGTATGAATAAAAATCTGCGGCCCAGCCCGGAGATCCAGGCCGGCGTGGGGAGAAATCGCTATGTATGTGGCTTGCTAGAGCTTCAGACCTCAAGCCATTCCTTGCGCGTGGTCGCATCAGCCCGCAGGGTGGCCGGCGTGCCGTCGAACACGATGCTGCCGTGGCCCATGACCAATGCACGGTCTGAGATGGTCATCGCGATGGTCAGTTTCTGTTCGATCAAAAGAACCGATATGCCTCGGCTCTTCAAGACCTGCAAGTACTCGCCGACCAGCGTGACGATCTTGGGCGCCAGGCCTTCTGTCGGCTCGTCAATGATGATCAGGTCCGGGTCGCCCATCAAGGTTCGACACAAGGTCAGCATCTGCTGCTCGCCGCCCGACATCACACCGGCTTCGGTGTGCTCGCGCTCCTTCAAGCGCGGGAACATGCCGTACATATCGTCGAACGACCAACGGCTGCCCTTGCCGGACCCTTTCTGGCCAAGCAACAGGTTTTGATGCACGGTCAGCTTCGGGAAGATGTCGCGGCTTTCCGGCACGTAGCCAATGCCCATATGCGCGACCTCGAATGGATGTCGGCCCGCGATCTGCTTGCCCTTCCAGTCGATCAAACCTTGGCATTCAACCAGCCCCATGATCGCCTTGGCGGTGGTGGAGCGGCCCGAGCCGTTACGCCCAAGCAGCGCGACGATCTCGCCTGCCCTCACTTCGAAGTCCACGCCGTGCAGCACGTGGCTTTTTCCGTAGAACGCATGCAGCTTGTTGACCTTCAGCACGTGGACACCTCTGTGACTGCAACATAAGGCGGCATGCGAAGTGCGTCGAGCGTTGCGATGCTGCTCATCGATGCACCTCGGCAGACAAATCCTCGTCCGCATCGTCGTCGTGACCAGCACCCAGATACGCTTCCTGCACGGCTGGATTTGCACGCACCGCTTCGGGCGCGTCGAATGCAATCACCTCGCCGTACACCACAACCGCGATCTTGTCGGCGAGCCCGAACACCACGCCCATATCGTGCTCCACGGTCAGCAGCGTCTTGCCGACCGTGACTTCCTTGATCAACTCAATAAAACGCGCGGTCTCGGTCTTGCTCATGCCGGCGGTCGGTTCATCGAGCAGGATCACATTGGCGCCGCCTGCGATCGTAATGCCGATCTCGAGCGCGCGCTGCTCGGCATACGTCAAATTCATCGCCAGCACGTCGCGCTTGCGGTTCAGATGAATCATGTGCATCAGCGCATCGGCCCGTTCGTTCGCGTCGTCCAGATCGGCCAGAAACTTCAGGAACGTGTATTTATAGCCCAGGCTCCAAAGAACCCCGCAGCGCAAATTCTCGAACACCGAGAGCTTGCCGAAGATGTTGGTGATCTGAAAGCTGCGCGACAGACCCTGTCGGTTGATCTCGAATGGGCGCAGGCCGTTGATGCGCTTGCCGTTCAGCAGCACATCGCCACTGGTCGGCTCGAAGCGGCCGCTGATCAAGTTGAACAGGGTCGACTTGCCAGCACCGTTCGGACCAATGATCGCAATGCGCTCGCCTGCGTCCACCGCCAAGTTGATACCGCGGATGATCTCGGTCTTGCCAAAGCTCTTGCGGAGATCGCGCAGTTCAAGGGCATGCGTCATGGCGCCGACTCCTTCTGCCGAATCTGGTGCTCGATATGTTCTTGCGTAGCACCCCAGTCTTTCGCAAAACGCCGCCGTGCCCATTCGAAGATGCCGATGCCGATGATGGCGGTGACACCAGCAAACGCCCAAGTGGCCATGCTGCTCGAATTCAGATGCACGCCGAGAAAGTCGACCATGGGACCCATAGCCGCATTCAATTGCGAGTGATAGATCATCTCGACGATCGCGCCGATACCGGCCAGCGCCAGCAATCCAGACACCAGCAGGATCAGATAGTGCGGCAGCAGTGGCTTCAACCTCCCATAAGCCGCCACCCGCACGTTCATCATGATCAAGCTTGCAAACCCGCCCGGTGCGAACATCACCATGAACAAGAAAATCAAGCCCAGGTAGAGTAACCACGCCTTGGTGATTTCGCTAAGCAGCACGAACGCGAGAATCATCAGCACACCGCCAATGATCGGGCCGAAGAAAAACGTTGCGCCGCCGAGGAACGTGAACAGCAGGTAAGAGCCCGAACGTGCAGCGCTCACGATCTCGGAAGTCACGATCTCGAAGTTCAGTGTCGCAAGGCCACCCGCAATGCCAGCAAAGAAGCCGGCGATGATGAATGAGATGTAGCGCACCATCTGCGTGTCGTAGCCGACGAATTCGACGCGCTCAGGGTTGTCGCGCACGGCGTTCAGCATTCGGCCCAAGGGTGTGCGCGTGAATGCGAACATCAATGCGGTGCAGACGAAGGTGTACACCGCTATCAGGTAGTACACCTGGATTTGCGGGCCGAAACTGATGCCGAGCGGTCGTCCGCCGGTAACGCGGTTGCCCGAGATGCCGCTCTCGCCGCCGAAGAATTCAGGAAACATCAGCGACATGGCCCAAACCAACTCGCCAATGCCCAGGGTGATCATTGCGAATGTCGTGCCCGACTTTTTCGTCGTGACCCACCCGAGCACGGCAGCAAAGAACAGCCCAGCCAAGCCGCCAGCAATCGGCACCAGACTGACGGGCAACGGGAGATGACCTGCACCCACGGCATTCAGGGTGTGCATCGCGAGGAACCCACCAAGTCCCGAATAGACCGCATGCCCGAAGCTCAACATACCCCCCTGGCCCAGCAGCATGTTGTAAGAAAGACAGGCAATGATCGCAATGCCCATTTGAGTAAGCATCGTGCGGCTCAGGCCGCTGTCCCAGATCATGGGTGCTACCAGCAGCACCAGTGCAAATAAGCCCCAGGTGACTACGCGTCCGAGGTTCAGCGGCGCGAAGCCGTAATGGGTAGCAACGGATGCCATATAAATTGCTTTCCTAGCCTTCGCGGGTTCCAAGCAGACCCTTCGGCCGGAATATCAGGATCAGCACCAGAAAGAGGTACGGCAGGATCGGCGCGACCTGGCTGACCTTGAGCTTCAGCAGCGCATAGCCAAACGTATCTGGGCCGACGCTTGCGCCCAGCGAATTGAATGCGCCCATCAGCGAGGCATCGATTGCAACTGCAAAAGTCTGCACCACGCCAATCAGGATCGATGCGAGGAAAGCACCTTCAAGCGAGCCCATGCCGCCGACCACGACCACGACAAATATGATCGAGCCGATGGTGGCTGCCATGCCCGGCTCGGTTACGAAGGCATTGCCGCCGATCACACCGGCCAAGCCGGCAAGCGCCGCACCACCGCCAAACACAAGCATGAACACGCGCGGTACGTTATGACCGAGCGCCTCGACCGTCTCCGGATGCGTCAGCGCGGCCTGGATCACCAGACCGATGCGCGTGCGCGTGAGCACCAACCAGATCATGATCAGCATCAGCACCGCAACCAGCATCATGAAGCCGCGATACATCGGAAACTGGGTGCCGAACAATGTGAAGAGTGGACCGTCCAACAAGGCCGGCACACGGTAGTCGACTGCCATGCGGCCCCAAGCCAGTTGCACCAGTTCCACGATGATGTAGCTCAGGCCGAACGTGATAAGCAACTCAGGCACGTGCCCGAACTTGTGCACCCGACGCAGGCAGAACACTTCAAACGCTGCACCCAGCAATCCCACCGCGAGCGGCGCGACGATCAGCGCTGGCCAGTAGCCAATGAACAGCGTGGTGGTATAGGCGATGTAGGCGCCCAGCATGTAAAAGCTTGCATGCGCAAAATTCAGCACACCCATCATGCTGAAAATCAGCGTAAGGCCAGAACTCAGCATGAACAGCAACAAGCCGTAACTCAGGCCGTTCAACAGCGAGATGGTGAATAGCTCCATGGATGGGGCAGCGCTCGCAGTAATTCGTTCAGAAATAAACCGCCTGCTGAGACACAAGTCGGGCGAACCACCAAGCCCTCGTCCGAGAAGCCAAGGTGTTCGCCACAGACCTGGCACAGTCCGACCTCAAAGTGAGGTCGTCAGGCCGAAGCGTTTGCTCAGTCGAAGGGTCGCTTACGAAGGACGCTTCATCTCGCAAGTCGTCGGCGTGCTCGAGAACGACATCTCGATGTACTTCTCAGGCGCAAACGTCCAGCCGGTCTTCTCGACGCTGTAGTCGTTTTTCGCGTCGACTTTCTGCCACTTGGAAATCCACAAGCCCTGTTGGTACTGGTGGTCTGCCTTGCGCATCTGACTGTCGCCATTGTGGCCCTCGAATCGCAATCCCTCAAGCGCGGGCGCGACCTTCATCGGATCGGTCGACTTGGCCTTCACGAACCCGTGGCTCAGCATGACCAGCGCGTCATAGATCGAGTAGGTGTAGAGATCGAGATCAAATTTCTTCTGGAAATCGTCTGACAACTGGCCAATACGGCCAGAGTAGTTCGAGTGGCCATAAGAAATCTGATAGACCTGCAGGTTGTTGGCGCTGGCCAGTGCCGTGGGCGTGCCAGACACCGCTGCGTAGTACGCATAGAGCGGCGTGGTCATGCCGGCGTCGTTCATCGCCTTCACAAGCAGCGTCATGTCCTGGCCCCAATTGCCGGTCACGATTGCGTCGGCACCCGACTGCTTGATCTTGGCGACATACGGTGCGAAGTCTTTGACTTGGCCCAGTGGCACCAAATCTTCACCGACAATCTTTACGTCGGGGCGCTTGCGCTCCATGCCCTCCTTGAAGTACTTGGCGACCTGCTGACCATGCGAATAGTTCTGGTTGATCAGGTAGACGTTTTTGACTTCTGGGCGATCCTTCATGTAGGTGGTCAGCGCTTCCATCTTCATGGACGTATCGGCATCCATCCGGAAGTGGCCGTAAGTGCACTTCTCGTTGGTCAGCGACGGGTCGACGGCCGCGTAGTTGATGAAAAGGACTTCCTTGCCCGGATTGCGGTTGTTGTATTTATCAACCGCATCGGCCAACGCGCCAGCGACGTTCGACCCGTTGCCCTGCGTGATGTAGCGGTAACCCTGGTCAGTCACCGACTTCAGCAACGTCAGCGCTTCCTGCGGCGAGCTCTTGCTGTCGAAGCCGTTGATCTCAAACGTCACGCCGGACGGGTTCTCTTTCGCGTTGAGTTGGCTGGCAACGAACTGCCAGCTCTTGAGCTGGTTTTGCCCGACGTTGGCAAACGGCCCGGACAGCCCTTCAATCATGGCGATCTTGACCGTCTGGCCTTTCATTGGACCGGCCTGCTGCGCGAGCACCGGAATCCCGGCTGCCAACAGCGCCGCGCCAGCCACTGCGTTCAACGCCATTCTTCTTGCAAGTTTCATTCGTTTGTCTCCATCACTTGTTTCATACACAAAAACTGCTGCAAGCTGCGGTTTCGATCTGCCGAAGCAGGCACCACGGTTGCAGACCCGCTGAGCAACTTGGAAGCCTAACCGAGCGGCAGCCGCCAGCATCGTCACCGGGGCGACTCCTGACCACTGCCTTCAACAGCCGTCCGGGCGAAAGCGCTGCCGCTTGACGGCGCGTAACCCAAACAACCCGTTAAAGGGTAGCGGGTCCAATCGCCTCCCACGCTAGGGGAATGCCCGTAAGCCCAGCTTGCGCTGGCCGGCGTACGGTCGCTTCAAACGCCAGGCAGACGGTAGTCACGCAGCTGCTCACGCAGCCGCGTTTTAAGCATCTTGCCGGTGGCACCGAGCGGGATCGATTCGACGAACACCACGTCGTCGGGCACCTGCCACTTCGCGGTCTTGCCATGGTAGAACGCGAGCAGTTCTTCGCGCGTGACTTCGGCATCCGGCTTCTTCACGACGGCAACGATCGGGCGTTCGTCCCATTTCGGATGCGCCACGCCGATGCAGGCGGCCATTGCCACCGCCGGGTGCGCGATGGCAATGTTTTCGATCTCGATCGAGCTGATCCATTCGCCGCCCGACTTGATCACGTCCTTGCTGCGATCGGTGATCTGCAGATAGCCATCGGCATCGATCGTGGCAACGTCGCCCGTCGGAAACCAACCGTCGACGAGCGGCGGGCCGCCCTCCCCTTTGAAATATTCCTGCACCACCCATGGACCTTTGACGTGCAGGTCGCCATAAGCAATGCCGTCCCAGGGCAACTCCTTGCCCTGCTCATCCACGATCTTCATGTCGACACCAAATATTGCGCGACCCTGCTTGAGCCGGATCTTCAGTCGGTCGGAGGGTGACAGCTCCAGATGCTTGTTTTTGAGCGTGCACAACGTGCCCAGCGGACTCATCTCGGTCATTCCCCAGGCGTGCAGCACCTCGACGCCGTAACCATCTTGAAACGATTCGATCATGGCGGGTGGGCACGCCGAGCCGCCGATCACGGTGCGCTTCAAGGTCGAGAACTTGAGGCCGGCCGACTTCATGTGATTCAGCAACATCTGCCAGACCGTCGGCACGCCGGCGGCGTAGGTCACCTTCTCGCCTTCGATCAGTTCATAGATCGACTTGCCGTCCATCGCGGGTCCCGGAAACACAAGCTTGCAGCCAGTGAGCGCGGCCGAATAAGGAATGCCCCAGGCGTTGACGTGGAACATCGGCACCACCGGCAGCACCGAGTCGCGCGCGCTGATGCACATCACGTCCGGCAGCGCGGCCGCAAACGCATGCAGGATGGTCGAGCGGTGGCTGTAGAGCGCTGCCTTCGGGTTGCCCGTGGTGCCGCTCGTGTAGCACATGCTCGATGCACTGTTCTCATCGAATGTCGGCCAGCTGTAGACATCGTCCTGCGCGCCGATCCAGGCTTCGTAGCTGACCAGACCCTCGATGCCGCTGTCCTGCGGCAGCTTATCCGCGTCGCAGAGCGCAACGAACAGTTTGATGCTCGTGCATTTGGTCGCAATCGCCTGCACGATCGGCAGAAACGTCATGTCGAAGCACAACACCTGGTCTTCCGCGTGATTGGCGATCCAGGCGATCTGCTCAGGCAACAGCCGCGGGTTGATCGTGTGCAGCACCCGGCCTGAGCCGCTTACGCCGAAGTAGAGCTCCAGATGGCGATAGCCGTTCCAAGCCAATGTGGCTACTCGGTCGCTCTGCGCCAGGCCCGTGCCGTCGAGCGCATTGGCAATCCGGCGCGACCGTGCGGCCACGTCGCGCCAGTGATAGCGATGCAGGTCGCCCTCCACGCGGCGCGAGACGATCTCGCCGTCGCCGTGATGCCGTTCGGCAAAATCAATCAGGTTGGAAATCAGTAGCGGTTGCTGCTGCATCAGTCCGAGCATGGGGTGAGTCTCCTAGGGTGTTTGATCCGCCGCTATATTGCAGGCGTCTGCCTACTTCGGCAGCGCGCCGTGCGCCACATTGTGGCGTCAGAAGCGAACGACGCAAACCGCAACCTGCGATCCAACGGTTGGTCAACTGCAGCGCTGAGCCCCACTTCACCCTATTTAAAAGAGTTCAATCCATGAGTTCCACCGCTCGCCAAGTGCAGAAGACCGACGCCGAATGGAAAGCGTTGCTGGCTGAGAAAGGCGCCGAGCCGGCTGCGTTCCAAGTGACCCGCAAAGCCTCGACCGAACGCCCGTTCACTGGCCGCTACGAGCACAACGACCAGGCCGGCAGTTACGCATGCATCTGCTGCGGCGCCAAGCTCTTCGATTCGGAAGCCAAGTTCGATTCGGGCTGCGGCTGGCCGAGTTTTTCCGCAGCAGTAGAAGACGGATCGATCGAGGAACATGTCGACAAAACACTCGGCATAACGCGCACCGAGACCCTCTGCGCCAACTGCGGCGCGCATCTGGGCCATGTGTTCCCGGACGGCCCGGCCCCAACCGGACTCCGCTACTGCATGAACTCGGCGTCGCTTGACTTTGCCCCAAAAAAATAGTGGCCACGCGGTTCAGGCGAAAATGCTTTGCAGATGAAAACCCTGCTCGACTTCCTGCCAATCCTGCTTTTTTTCGGCGCCTTCAAACTCTACGATATCTATGTGGCGACTGCTGTATTGATGGCGGCCACCACGGCGCAGATGGCAATCCTGTATGCAATCAACCGGCGCCTTGAGCCGCTGCACAAGATCACGCTGGCGATGATCCTTGGCTTCGGCACATTGACGTTGGCGTTGCATGACGAGCGCTTCATCAAGTGGAAGCCGACGGTGTTGTATGCAGCAATGGCGATCGGCTTGGCAGTTGCGTTGTGGGCATTCCACAAAAACTTCTTGAAACTGCTGCTGGGCAGTCAGTTGGAGTTGCCGGAGCCGGTGTGGATGCGCTTGAACATGGCGTGGATCGTCTATTGCGCGTTCATGGCAGCCATCAACGCTTACGTTGCGCTGAATTTCAGCACCGAAGCCTGGGTCGACTTCAAGCTCTGGGGCTATGTGTTTCCCATCGCGTTTTTGCTGGGCCAGGCGTTCTACATCACCCCGCATCTTCGCACTGAGCCCGGCGAGTGAGCGGCTTAATCAAACACGACATCCCACCCATATCACCGCACTCCCATGCCGCACACTGCCCTTGAGATTGAAAGCCGACTGCGAGAGCGGTTGAATCCCAGCCAGCTTGAAGTGATTGATGAGAGCGCGGCGCATGCCGGCCACAGCGGTGCGAATGCAGACGGGTTCGGCACCCATTTCCGCGTCCGGATTGCAGCCCCTGAATTTGCTGGGTTGAGCCGGGTCGACCGGCATCGGCGTGTCTATGATGCGCTGGCCGAGTACATCGTGCCGGACGGCGTGCACGCCGTGGCGATCGAGGAACTTTGATCGCGGTTGGCGCTTCTTCCACCGGTCCCGATCGGGATTTCCTTTTTTTCCCACTTCATTTTTTTTATTGATCGAGTTCGCATGAGCAACAACAAACCATTTTTTGCAACCGGTGCCGCTTTCGTGCTGGCACTGGCATTCATTCCCGCAACCCAGGCATTGGCCCAAAATGCCGCCATCGTGAACGGCCAGCCGGTGCCGAAGGCACGGGTGGACGCGCTGGCCCAGCAGATCGAGCGCAGCGGTCGACCGGTCACGCCGGAGATGCAGCAGCAGATCAAGGACGAAGTGATCGCACGCGAAATCTTCATGCAGGAGGCCAAAAAGCGCGGTCTCGACAAGACAGACAACTTCCGCGACCAGATTGAACTCGCGCGCCAGACAATCCTGATCCGCGACCTGTTCGCCGATCAGCAGAAAAAAGCGGCGGTAACCGATGCCGAACTGAAGGCTGAGTACGACAAGGTGGCCGCAGCCAACGCCGGCAAGCAGTACAAGGCGAGCCATATCCTATTCAAGGACGAAGAACAGGCGAAAGCAGCAATTGCTGCGATCAAGGGCGGCGCCAAATTCGAGGATGTTGCCAAGAAGGATTCGATCGACACCGGCTCGGGCGCAGAAGGCGGCGCGATGGACTGGGCGGCTCCAGGCAGCTATGTGAAAGAGTTTTCCGACGGCATGACGGGCTTGAAAAAAGGCGAGATGACCGAAGCGCCGGTAAAAAGCCAGTTCGGCTATCACGTGATTCGGCTGGACGACGTGCGTGATGCAGAGTTTCCGAAGTTTGAAGAAGTCAAAGGCGATATCGCCAAGCAGATGGAACAAAAAAAGCTCGCCGACTTCCAGCAGGAACTGCGGGCCAAGGCCAAAGTTGAGTAAGTGTTCAGTTCCGGCATTTGGCGGAGCGGATTGATGACGAATCGATCTTGCTCTGACGTCCAGCGTCTGCAGCAGCATTCATAGAGAGCCAGCCCGCCCAAGACCTTCAACCGCCGGGCGAACTTGGTAGGCGTTGATGGAAGAAGGTCTGGAGGTGCCGGCGCAGTGGGTCGTGGCTACCGCCGAGTGGTGGTGCTTGACAGTTGCGCTTGCTTGATGGTGCGGTTTATGCGGTCGAATCGGGCCATTGGTCAACGGATGATCAGGCGCTATAGTGCGGTGTTCGATACCGCTGGTGATACAAGCCCGATTGAACCTATGCGTGCGCAACCGGACCGTCGGACCGTTCCTGAGCGAGGGCAGAGCGCCGATCTGGAGGCCGTTATCGGTGAGCACCGTATGGATCCGGTAGGCCAGCGCGTCGATCCGCGATTGCAAAAAACGCAGGGGCCGTCTCAACGGTGGCAGAGGCTTCCAAGCGCACGCAGGCAAACCTCGTGCGTGCGCTCGATAGCCGCGAACAGATCGCGTTCTCCCGGCAGCCAAGCGGACTTCGGCGACGTCGATGTGGAAGTAGCCGATCGGGTAGCTTTTGAACCTGCCGCCGATCGGCATGTCACCCGCAATCTGCGGCAGTCGGCTGATGGCGTGGCGCTGCAAACAGCTCTGCAGCGATGAGCGGGTCAGCCGAGGAAATCGCCGGCTGCAGCGCGTACAGGCAGTTACCCGGCGGCAGCAGCGTCTGCTCGGCGAGCAGGCCACGATGAATTGCCTCCTCCTCGATCGGTAGTACGGTCGGCTTCGACCGCTTCGACCGCTTCGACCGCTTCGACCGCTTCGACCGCTTCGGCCGCTTCGGGCCTGTCGGGTGATCCGTTGTGCAGGCGCGATGCCTCCACTTGGACACCCCGTTTAGGGAGGATGATGCCGCAGCGCCTGGACAGCTTCCTCACACTCTCTTGACCACTCTGTAGTGCTCGACGGTTCGCCTCAGTCGTCGTGGCGCAGCCGTGAAGAATCTGGCCCATGCTGCCTCCTTGCGTTCAATGCAGAGGGTTGTATCACCAAATGCCGAGACTCAATACCTGTAAATCAGCGCAGCGGCCGGAGATCAGGTCGTCAAAATTGCAATCAGACGCTTTCTCTCTGCGGACAATCTCATCAAGCTCCGACCGGACATTTGGATCCAAGGCCACGTGCTCTCCTCAGCTCGCTCGCAACGAGAGTCGCCGGTTGCATCAATCGTTTGGCATGCCGGAAAAATTCAATGGTGTTTGCAGCGAATTGAGAAAATCGCCCATCCCACCTGGTTCGACAGCTTCCCACCCGGTCCGCCGGGAATGCGCCTGCCATCAATACCGAAACTGCCCCGTCAGCAGCAACCCGACGCGCATCAACAGGGACGCGACCCGGTCCAGCAACCGTTCGCGCCAAGGCAACGTTGCCAGCGCAGCCAAATCGACGCGACGACCCTCCTGCTGCATCGCTTCATTCAGACGCTTGCGCAGGTGTTGGCAAAAACGGCGCGCCTCAACCACGACGTTGGCTTCCCGCGCCATCAACAGGCTCAGTGGATCGAGATTCGATGAGCCGACCGTGGCCCAGGGGCGCATGCCGTCGGCGTCGATCACGGCAACCTTGGCGTGCAGAAAGCTCGGCGCGTATTCGTAGATTTCAACGCCGCTTTCCAACAGCTTGCGATACGCTGGACGCACGCCGTGAAACTGCAGAAAGTACTCATACCGGCCCTGCAGCAACAGCTGCACCCGCACACCGCGGCGGGCCGCGTGCAGCAACGCGCGGCGCAACTTGCGGCCCGGCAGGAAGTAAGCGCTGGCGATCACGATTTCATGCCGCGCAGCGCCGATCGCACGGCGATAAGCGCGCTCGATCTTGTGCCGATTCCGGAGGTTGTCGCCCAGCAGCAAGGCGGACTGGCCGGAGGGTCGTGCCCTACGGTCTGCGGCAGCGGCTGGCCGACCCGATGCGCTCGACTTCGATGTTGGTGCCTGCTCCGAACGCTGCGGCGCATTCGGTCGACTGGCATGTCCAGTCCCATCCAACCCGCCATCAGCCACCTTCATGCGCTGCCACAACCGAGTCGTTGCGGTCTGGATTTCTGCGGCCAGCTCGCCGCGCACATGCACTGAAAAATCGAGCCGCGGGTTGGTCAGCCGGCCCCAACTCGGGTCGTACCAGTCGTCCAGAATGTTGATGCCACCACAAAACGCAGTGACGCCGTCGATCACACACAGCTTGCGATGCAGCCGACGCCAGCGGCTCGGCGCAAGCCAGCCAAACCAGCCAAGCGGCCGGTAGCGGCGCAGGCGCACACCGGCCTGCTCGAATCGTTGCAGCCAGGGGACGAGACAGTCGCCAGTACCGATCGCATCGACCACGACGCGTGTGATCACGCCGCGGCTTGCCGCACGGATCAGCGCTTCAGCGACGCTTGCGCCTGCACCGGTCGGATCGAAGATGTAGGTTTCCAGCGCGACTTCGACGCGCGCGCCGTCGATTGCCGCGACCAGCGCCGGGAACAGTGCTCGTGCGCCTTCGAGCAGCTCGATCGCATGGGCTTCGGCCGGCTGCGCGACCGCGTGCAGCAACTCAGAAGCCAAATTCGGCCAACAGGGGCAAGTGGTCCGACATCCGATACCAGTCGGGCCCGCGCGGCACTTCGATGCTCAACGGCGTCAGGCCGCGCGCATACACATGATCGAGCTGCACGATGGGCAGCCGCGCCGGATAGGTCGGGTTGGCTTGTCCGTAGTCGCGCGGTTCGAACTCGATCAGATCGATTGCCCGCAACGAGCGCTTGACCTGCATGCCCCAGTCGTTGAAGTCACCGGCCACCAGCAGTGGCGCATCGACCGGCACTTCGCGCTCGATGAACTCGCGCAGCCGCGCAATCTGGCGAATCCGGCTGGCCGGAATCAGCCCCAGATGCACGACGATCACGTGAACGGCACGGTCGTGTGCGTTGACCTGCACGTGCAGCAGTCCGCGCTGCTCGAACCGATGGTCTGAAATGTCGTGGTGCTGATGTGCATCGACCGGCCAGCGCGACAACAACGCGTTGCCGTGCTCGCCGTGGCGTGTGACTGCGTTGGTGCGGTAGACCGACTCATAGCCGACCGGCGCAAGGAATTCGGCCTGGGACTGCTGCGGCCACTGCGACTTGAAATGGCGCTCGAATTTGCGATTGACCAGCCGCACTTCCTGCAGGCAAACCACATCGGCGTCTAGTTGCTGCATCGCGTAGCCAAGGTTATGGATTTCGAGCCGCCGCTGCGGGCCGATCCCCTGTACGCCTTTGTGGATGTTGTAGGTTGCGACGCGAAATTTGTTCATGAATCTTGCAACGCCCTGGCGCAACGCCGCGGCAGCAGCAAGATCGCTTCGGCATTCGACGGGGAAAAACACCGGTCGGCCGCTTCGCGCCAAGGCAGCCACACATGCGCGCTGTGCTCGCGTGGGTTCAACCGTACCACGATGCCCGGCGGCACCTCGAGTGCGAACAGGCTTTCCGTGTTGTGCGACACGGCCGGATCATAGCGATGGCGCCACTGCGGATAAATCTCGTAGATGTTGCGCAACTTCCAGTCGACCAATCCAGCCGACAACGCGCGACCCGGTGCGCAGTCGATGCCGGTTTCCTCTTCCACCTCGCGCACAGCCGTCTGCGCCAGCGGCTCATCCGGCGTGTCTTTCGATCCGGTCACCGACTGCCAGAAATCGGCGGCATCCGCGCGCCGGATCAGCAGCACGTCAAGCGCTGCCGTATGGATTACGACCAGCACCGACTCTGGCACTTTGTACCTGCGGGCGGGCGGCTGGCCTGTGGCGAGGGGAGACGTCATGAAAGGAAGTAGATACCGGAGGCCTTGGGGCGTTGGCACGCAAATTGTGCCAGCCGTGACCGAATTGGCAGCGCCGCGACTCAGTGACCCCATCGGGCGCGAATTGACCGTCAGGTGGTCTTACGGCTTTCGTATCATCGATTTTTTGACCGGCACTGGCAGTCCGATTCGGCGCTGCCAACCCCCACCTTCCCCCCCCCTGCCCTGCCACATGGCGCCTCTTCATCACTTAGCGACGTTGCCGCGCGACAGCCGAGACACCTTGTTTTTGCTCGCGGTGGTGGGGTGGGTGGTGTTGCCGCAAGTCGGCAATCTGCCGCTGTGGTGCACTTTGCTGGCCGCTGGCGTGTTGTGCTGGCGCGGTTGGCTTGCGTGGGGTGCGCGGCCCTTGCCGGGCAAGCGGTGGCTCGTGCTGCTGCTGGTGCTGGCCACCGGCGCCACGTTGCTGTCGCATCGCACCGTGGTGGGCCGTGATGCGGGCGTGACCTTGATCGTGGTGCTGCTCGCGCTGAAAACGTTGGAATTGCGCGCGCGACGCGATGCGCTCGTGATCTTCTTCCTTGGCTTCTTCACGATGCTGACGAACTTCTTTTTCTCACAGTCGCTGCTGACGGCGGCTGCAATGCTGATTGCGCTGCTGGGCCTGCTGACTGCGCTGGTGAACGCGCATATGCCGGTCGGCCGGCCCCCTCTGGCGCAGGCCGCCAAGACGGCGGCGACGATGGCGGTGCTCGGTGCGCCGATCATGCTGGTGCTGTTCATGTTGTTTCCGCGGCTGGCGCCGCTGTGGGGACTGCCGAACGATGCGATGAGTGGACGCTCCGGCTTGTCTGCCCAGATGCAGGTCGGCAACATCGCCAAGCTCGCGCTGGACGACAGCGTGGCGATGCGCATTCGCTTCGACGGTACCGCCCCACCCTCGTCTCAGCTCTACTTCCGCGGACCGGTGCTGTCCGAATTCGACGGGCGCGAATGGCGCCCCGCGCGTGCCGTTTCGGATGACCCGACGAACGTGCTGCAGCTGCTCGGCGCGCCACTGGACTACCAAGTCACGTTGGAGCCGAATCAGCGACCGTGGCTGATCGTGCTCGACGCCACCAGCGAGCCGCCGCAGATCAGGGGGTTCGAAGTCCGCCGCAACGCAGACTTGCAGTGGTTCGTGAACCGGCCGATCACCGACATCGTGCGCTACTCTGCCCGCAGCCATCCGCAGTACCGATACGGCCCGCGCGAGCGCACCGTGCCGCTGCGCGATTTCGTCGACCTGCCCACCGGTTTCAACCCGCGCACGTTGCAGTGGGCGGCCGAACTGCGGCGCGACCCGCGTTACGCACAAGACGAAGGCGCGGCGCTGATCCCCGCCGTGCTCGCGCATCTGGCCAACGGCGAATATACATACACGCTGGAGCCAGGGCTGTACGGCCGAAACACGGCGGACGAATTCTGGTTCGACCGAAAGCAGGGGTTCTGCGAACACATCGCGTCTTCTTTCGTGCTGCTGATGCGCGCGCTCGATCTGCCGGCGCGCGTGGTCACCGGCTACCAGGGCGCCGAGCGCAATGCGGTAGACGGCTACTGGACGGTACGCAACAGCGACGCGCATGCCTGGGCCGAAGTCTGGATGCCCGAGCGCGGCTGGATCCGGGTTGACCCGACCGCGGCCGTGGCGCCAAACCGTGTGGCCGACATGACCCGGCTGCGGGCACCCGAAGGTGCGGTGGCTGGTCTGTTCGCCTCGGTGAGCCCAGGGTTTGCAGTCCAGTTGCGTGCGGCCTGGGACGCGCTCAACAACGGTTGGAACCAGTGGGTGCTCAACTACACGCAAAGCCGTCAGCTCGATCTGCTGCGGCGGCTTGGCTTCACCTCGCCAAGTTGGGAGGACCTGGGCCGTGTGTTGCTCGCGGTCGTTGTGATTGCCGCCTTGGCCGCATCGGCCTGGGCGATGTGGGAGCGCCAGCAGCACGATCCGTGGCTGCGGCTGCTCGACAAAGTGCGGCGGCGCCTGCTGGCAGCGGGCGTGCTCGCGCCCGACAACGCACCGCCGCGGGAGCTGGCTGTGCGGCTTGGGCAATTGCCCGGTGGGCACTCGGCACGCGGCGTGCAGTCGCTGCAAGCCCTGCTGCTGCAACTCGAGGCACAGCGCTATGCGCCTGGCGGTGGGCGGGGACCGGGGCTGGCTAAACTGAAGCGTGCCTTCGCCGGGTTCGACTGGTCGCTGCTGCCGGCGCGGTCCACTGTCAATCCGGCGATTTCCTCCGTCTCAGGTTTTTTTCATCGCCGATGACACATTCGCTTCGTTCAGTCGTCATTGCTTTGGCGAGTTTTTTGTTGCTGCAGGGCATGCCGCAGGCGCAGATCCGCACAACGCCGGCTGCGCTTTTGCCGCTCGATGAGGCTGTGCTGCGCGATGCCGATTCGTTCGAGCAAAAAGCTGAGCGCTTTGCTGTCGAAGTGGCCACACGCCACCGTCTTGACGCCGCTGCGCTGCGCCAGGTGCTTGCACAGGCCGAGATGCTGCCCACGGTGCAGAGACTGATGCTGCCGTCGGCGCCCGCGCGTGCCAAGGATTGGCAGTCATACCGCGCACGCTTCATCCAGCCGGTGCGCATTCGGGACGGCGTGCGCTTCTGGGACGAGCACCGCGCGCTACTTGAACGTGCGCAAGACCGTTGGGGTGTGCCGGCATCGGTCATCGTCGGAATCCTCGGCGTGGAGACCGGGTTCGGGCAGAACATGGGGAGCTTTCGCGTGCTCGATGCGCTGGCCACTCTCGCGTTCGCCTTTCCGCCGTCGCATCCACGCGCCGCCGCACGGCAAACCTATTTCGCTGGCGAACTGGAGAGCTTCTTGGTGGCAGCGGCCACCAAGGGGGTCGATACATTGCAGTCGCTCGGCAGTTATGCAGGTGCAATGGGCATGCCGCAGTTCATGCCGAGCAGTCAGAAGCAATACGCAGTCGACTTCGACGGCGACGGCAAGGTCGACCTGTACGGCAGCGCAGCGGATGCGATCGGCTCGGTCGCGAACTACTTGCAGGCACACGGCTGGCAACGCGGGGTGGCGCCGTTCTATCCCGTGCTGCTGCCCTCGGATCGCCCGGTCGACAAAACGACCCTGCTGGCGCCCGACATCCTTCCCAGCTTCACAGCTGCGCAGTTCACAGATCTGGGTGCGGTTCTGTGGGGCGACGCAGCCAGTTATCCGGGCAAGCTCGCGTTGGTCGAGCTTGAAAACGGTAGTGCGCCGCCACAGTATGTGGCGGGTACGGAGAATTTTTACGCCGTCACGCGCTACAACCAGAGCAGCTACTACGCCATGGCGGTGCTCGAACTGGGCCGAGAGATCGAAACCGCACTCGGTTCCTGAATTTTTCGTGCATTTTTTCCGTGGTGCAGGTACGGCCCGCGCCTACCATGAGCGGCTGATTTGTTCCCCAAACCGCCTGCGCCGCTGGCCACAGCAGCATATCGAAAGCGCCCATGGACTTCACTACCGCCCTCAGCGTCAGCTGGCCCGTTCTCCTGGTTTGCGTGATCGCCATTGCGGCTATCGCCTGGGCCATGAAGTCTTCGAGCAGCGCGTTGCGCCAATCGCTTGACAACCTGGCTGGCGCGCAAGCGCAACTTGGTGGCAAGGTCGATTCGGTGGATCAGCAGATGATCGATCTCGGCAAGCGCCAGACCGAGTTAACGAACCGGCTTGCAGGTTGCGAGCAGAAGATCCAGCGCGCCGCTGCGGCACCTGCGCCGATGGAAGCGAAGGCGGCCGGCCCAGAAGTCGAGTCGATCGAAGTGTCAGGCGAATCGCTGCAATGCTTCGAAGCAGCGAGCCAGGCCCTTGCACAACTTGCCCAGGAGCTGGGCGGTTTCGACGCCAAGCAGTCCGAGAACTGGCAGCGCATCCGGGGCGATCTGGAAGAGCAGAGTTTTCATCTGCAGCGCGTGCAGCAACACGTGGATCGACTGTTCACCGACGCGTCCTCATCGGAGGCCGATCACACGCCACTGACGGCGAACGCAGCCTGAAGCTCAGCAAAAGCGCGAGCTTGGTCCGCGCCCTGCTGTGGGGTGACCAGTCGTCTGCGGCCAGCGCCCGTCAGGCAGGCACCAGAAATTCGCGGCTGATCTGTCCGCCCAATTCATTTACACGGTCCAAAAATTGGGTCAGATACGCATGCAGGCCGGTGGCCAGAATCTCGTCGATCCGACCGAACTGCAGATCGGCACGCAGTCGGCCCGCGCGACGCAGACTTTCGCTGGTGCGGTTGCTCGTGACCTGATCGAGATTGGTCACGACCTCGGTCACGCTTGAATGCAGCGAGCGCGGCATGTCGGGCCGCAGGATCAGCAGTTGCGCCACGCGCTCCGGCTTGATCACATCACGGTACACCTTGCGGTAGATCTCAAAACCTGAGACGCTGCGCAGCACCGCGCTCCAATGATAGAAATCGTATTCTTGGCCTTTGTCGCTGACAGCGCCGAAGAACTCGCCTTGCAGGGCGTGAAATTTCACGTCGAGAATCCGGGCGGTGTTGTCGGCGCGCTCCAGGAACGTGCCGATGCGCACGAAGTAAAACGATTCGTCGGCGAGCATGGTGCCCTGCGTGACGCCGCGCGACAGGTGTGATCGGAACTTGACCCAGTCGAAAAACGTGCCCGGGTCGCGCTCGAAGGCGCCGGACTTCAGCATCCGATTCACATCGAGCCAGGTCGTGTTCAGCGTCTCCCAGACTTCCGTGGTCAAGGTGCCGCGCACGGCGCGCGCGTTCTCACGCGCGGAGCGCAGGCAGGACACGATCGACGACGGGTTCGACACATCCTTCACCATGAAGTCCATCACGCCTTGCGCAGTCACTTCGCCGTGTTGCGCCTTGTAGCTCGCCAGCAGTTCGCTGATGGTCAGCACCCCCTGCCAGCCGAGCTCGGCCGCCATTGACGACTGCGGCAGCATCTCAGTCTGGTAGTTCACATCCAGCATGCGCGCGGTGTTCTCAGCTCGCTCGGTATAACGCGCCATCCAGAACAAGTGATCGGCAGTACGACTCAGCATCTAAAAAGCTCCACGGTGCCGTCGCGCAACCGACGTTTTAAGGAAGGAGGTTCGGGCTTAATTGAGCACGAGCTGCGGAATGTCTGCGCTCAGGCCGCAGGCACCACCGTCGGCAGGGGGATAGGCGAGAGTCGACCGCAACAAGCAAAAGCTGGAAATGCGCTTCACTTCTCGAGGACCCAGGTGTCCTTGGTGCCCCCGCCCTGTGACGAATTCACCACCAGCGAGCCTTGCTTCAACGCCACCCGCGTCAACCCGCCCGGTGCCATCATGACCTTCTTGCCTGAGAGTACGAACGGCCGCAGATCGATGTGACGCGGCGCAATACCAGCGTCCACGAACGTGGGGCAACTCGACAACGACAGCGTGGGTTGTGCGATGTAGCGCGCTGGCTCAGCCTGCACGGCTTTGCGGAACTGCTCGATCTCGGTTTTAGTGGATGCCGGCCCGATCAGCATGCCGTAGCCGCCCGCACCATGCACTTCCTTCACGACCAGGTCCTGCATGTTGGCCAGCGTGTACTTCAGGTCTTCCGGGTTGCGACACAGGTAGGTCGGCACGTTGTTCAAGATCGGCTTCTCACCGAGGTAGAACTCGATCATCTGCGGTACATACGGATAGATCGACTTGTCGTCTGCCACCCCCGTGCCGACCGCGTTGCACAACGCGACGTTGCCGGCCTTGTACGCCTCCATTAGCCCTTCGCAGCCGAGCGTCGAGTCCTTGCGAAACACCTGTGGATCCAGAAAATCATCGTCCACCCGTCGATAGATCACATCGACCCGCTCCGGCCCGCGCGTGGTGCGCATGTAGAGGAACTTGTCTTTCACGAACAGGTCCTGTCCTTCGACCAGCTCGATCCCCATTTGCTGCGCAAGGAACGCATGCTCGAAGTAGGCGCTGTTGTACATGCCGGGCGTCAGTACCACCACGGTCGGTTCGGCGGTCGCAGGCGGCGCCGCGTCGCGCAGCGTTTCCATCAGCAGGTCGGGATAGTGCGCAACGGGTGCCACCCGGTGCTGACTGAACAACTCGGGGAACAGCCGCATCATCATCTTGCGGTTTTCCAGCATGTAGCTGACGCCGCTGGGCACCCGCAGGTTGTCTTCCAGCACGTAATAGATGCCCTCGCCTGATGGCGTCGGTGCCCGCACGATGTCAATGCCGGCAATCGCCGAATAGACCTGATTCGGGATGTCCACGCCCATCATCTGCGGGCGGAACTGGGTGTTGTGCTCGACCTGTTCGCGCGGCACGATGCCGGCACGCAGGATGTCCTGATCATGGTAGACGTCGTGCAGGAAACGGTTCAGTGCCGTCACGCGCTGCACCAGGCCACGCTCCATGCTGGCCCATTCGTTGGCCGGGATCACGCGCGGGATCAGGTCGAACGGGATCAACCGCTCGGTGCCGGCGCCGTCTTCGTCCTTCGCGCCGTAGACCGCGAACGTGATGCCAACGCGCCGGAAGATCATTTCCGCTTCTTCCCGCCGCGCACGCATCGCATCATCGGTCTGGCGTTCGAGCCACTGTGCATAACCGTGGTAATGCGTTCGCACGGAGATGACGGGCGCACCCGCCGCATCGTCGGACGTCGCCTGTCTCGGCGACTGGCTTTGCGACTGCGCTGACGAAGCGGCCGACCCGACAGCGCCCAGTGGCGCGCCGTAATCCGCTTGCGTGTACATCTCGTCGAACTTCTGCATGGCACCTGTCGCCTTTCGTAGACGATGAGCATAGCAACATGCGGACCCACGCCGGCTCGTGGTGCATCTAGCCTCAGGGTGCCAATGCAGGTGCGCGGTGACGCCAGTAGCGCGGGTTGGCCATGCGCTCGCAATCCATGTGGTGCGGAGAGGCCGACCGCCACAACGCCGCACCGCAATGGGTCGAATCGATCACCTCGATGCCGCGCTCGCCCAAGCGCTTCAGCACCGGCGCGGCTGGGTGCCCATAGCGATTGCGGTAGCCGGCCTGCACTACGGCGAAGCGTGGCCGCACGGCGTCCAGGAACGCAGCGCTGCTCGACGTCTTGCTGCCGTGATGCGGAAGCAGCAGCCAGTCGGCGGCCAGCTGCGGTGCCGATTGCGAATCATCGACCAGCCGCGCTTCTTGCGCGCGTTCGATGTCGCCCGTCAGCAAGGCCGTCTGCTGGCCATTGCTCACGCGCAGCACGCAGCTCATCGCGTTCGGCTTCCAGGTCGCTGCGTAGTCTTCTGCGCGTGGATGCAGCAGCTCGAACTGCACGCCGTCCCAGTCCCAACGTCGACCGGCTTCGCAGCGACCATTCACGCCCAGAGCCCGCAGCGGGTGATCGGGCGCAATCGAGCTCAGCAGCGCCATCGACGGCTGACGCCGCAGCAGCGCCGCCGCACCGCCGCTGTGGTCGGTGTCGATGTGGCTCACGATCAGCAGGTCGAGCCGCTCCCCGGTGGCCTGCATCAGCGGCGCCAACACGCGGCTGCCAGCGTCGCTGTCGCTCGAGTAGCGTGGCCCGGCATCGAACAGCAGCCCGTGCGCGCTGGTGCGAACCAGCACCGCGTTGCCCTGTCCGATGTCGGCGGCCAGCAGTTCGAACTGACCAACCGCTGGGCGCGGTTGTTGCCAAAGCAGCCACGGCAGCAGCAGCGGCAGCCCGAGCAACCGCAGGCTCCACGGCAGCCGCAGCACCATCAGCAGGCCGCCGACCAGCCCTGCGGCGCTGGTCCAGCCGTCGGCGCTGGCCAGCGTCAGCGTGGCGAACGGCAGTGCAGCCAACCAATCGAGCAAGCCGCTCAACAGCTGCACCGCAAACGCTGCGATGCCCCACAACGGTGCCAACACCACACCGGCCAGTGCGAGCGGCGTGACGACCAGCGTGATCCAGGGAATCGCCAGCAGATTGGCTGGCAGCCCGACCAGCGACAACTGATTGAACAGCAGCAGCGTCATCGGCGCAAGCGCCAGCGTAATCAGGGCTTGCGATGCCGTCATGCGCCGCAACGCACCCCATGATTTCGAAAAGAATCGGGTCGGGACGCTCGCTACATCTTCATTGTTTGCTCCGATATCGGTAGCAAACAAGATGCCGACCGCAACAAAGCTGAGCCAGAACCCCGCCTGCATGAGCGCCCAAGGATCGACCAGCAGCACCACCGCACCCGCGCTCAACCAGACCTGCGGCCAAGGCCAGCGCCGACCGGCGGCGCGCAGCAGCGATACCATCGCAAGCATCAGGATGGTGCGCTGTGCGGGCACGCCCCAGCCGCTGAACAGCGCATAGCCAGCCGCGAGCACGATGCCGCCCACCAGCGCCGCCGTGGGCGCCGGCAGCCAGCCGCAGACTCGAGCCGAACGGCGCCATGACCAGCCCACCACCGCGACCGCCAACCACGCGAACATCGTGATGTGCAGGCCCGAGATGCTCATTAGGTGCGCTACCCCGGTGGCACGGAACACATCCCAGTCGGCCCGCTCGATCGCGGCTTGGTCGCCGACCACCAGCGCCGCCAGCATCCCGGCGGCTTGCCGGTCCGGAACCGCAGCGAGGATCGCATCGCGCACGCGTTGCCGGACCTGCTCGACCGGGTGCTGCCAAGTGGATTCGAGTCGCTTGGCCGGCATGTCGGGCGCCCGGGTGCGCACCGAGCCGGTGGCCTGCACGCCCTGCTGCCAGAACCAGAGTTCGCTGTCGAAGCTGTGCGGGTTCACGTTGCCGTGCGGCGCCTTCAGCCGTACCGTCAACGCCCAGCGCTCGCCTGCGTGCACCGTTGGCGGCGGGGGATTGGGTGGGTCGACAAGGGCACGCGAAGCAGGCGCACCGAACAGATTATTGTCCTGATACCAGTTCAACAGCAGGCGCTTGGGGACCTGGACCAGAACGCCGTCCCGTCGTACCGACTCGGGGACGAACAGGAAACGCTGACCGGCCTCGCTTCGCTGCGGCATGGCAGCTATAAGCCCGACCATTTGCAGATCGACCCCTTCAAGGATCGGGTCAAGCTGCGCCTGCATCTGGGCTTCGGCGCGCAGCCCGACCGCCGCGAAGCCCAACCCAATGCACGCGGCCAGCAGCACGGCAAATCCACGCTGGCGCAGCGCGCGTTGACTGCGCAACGCAATGAACAACGCAGCCCCGGCTGCACCGAACAGCAACAGATAGCTGGTTCGACCCCACAACACCGATTGCTGCAGCTGCCACGCGGTGCCAAGCACGAACCCGAGCGGCACAGCGGCAAAGGCGGCAGCACGCGTTGCGGGGATGATCGCGGGCGGCATCGCGCGAATGCTAGAGCCTATGCACGCAGACTCAGGCAACGCAGCGGTCCGCTTCGTGAAAGGCTCCGCAAACGGGCAGCGCCGCTGACGGCGTGCGGTTGCCGATGAGCTCGCAAAGCACTCGCCCGGAGGCCGGACCACATGGGCGGGCAGGCAGCGCGCTGCGCCCGCGCACGGACTCGTCGTCGCCGTGGCGTGGGAGTTGCTTGCCGTGCAACTTGCTAGTATCGATACCGACATCCCGGGCCGTTGGCCAAGCACCTCCGGCGATTCGTTTCGCACCGGCGTCCTGCGTCGGCTTCTCCGCTCCCCACGGCCCGAAATTCAAATCAAATCACTATGTCGATCCACGCCGCGCTGCACCACGTCACCAGCTACCGCTACGACCGGCCCGTCCGACTCGGACCCCAGGTGGTCCGGCTGCGACCCGCGCCGCACTGCCGCAGCAATGTGATCTCGTATTCGCTGCAGATCGAGCCAGCAAACCACTTTGTAAATTGGCAGCAGGACCCGTTCGCCAACTGGCAGGCTCGGCTTGTGTTCCCGGAACCCGTCACGGCGTTCAAGGTGACGGTCGACCTGGTGGTCGAGATGGCGGTCTACAACCCGTTCGACTTCTTCTTGGAGCCGTACGCGGAGGAATTTCCATTCACCTATGAAGCGGCGCTTGGCGAAGAACTTGCGCCTTACCTCATGGTCGAGCCGATGACGCCGCTGGTGGCCGACTATCTGAAAAAAGTGGACCAGAAGTCGCAGCGCACGATCGATTTTCTGGTGGGCATTAACCAGATGGTTGCCAATGACATCAAGTATCTGATCCGGCTGGAACCCGGCATCCAGACGCCCGAGCAGACGCTGCAGCTTGCGAGCGGCTCGTGTCGCGATTCGGGCTGGTTGCTGGTGCAGTTGCTGCGCCGCCTCGGCCTGGCCGCGCGCTTCGTCTCCGGCTACCTGATTCAACTCACACCCGACGTGAAGGCGCTGGACGGCCCAAGCGGCACCACGGTCGACTTCACCGATCTTCACGCATGGTGCGAGGTCTACTTGCCAGGTGCCGGTTGGGTCGGGCTTGATGCCACGTCGGGCCTGCTTGCAGGTGAAGGCCATATCCCGCTCGCCTGCACGCCGAACCCGTCCGGCGCTGCGCCGATCGAAGGCGTGGTGGACGACGCCGAAGTCGAGTTCGGCCATGAGATGTCGGTCGCGCGCCTATACGAGTCGCCGCGCGTGACCAAGCCCTACACGGAAGAACAGTGGGCCAAGATGCTCGCGCTTGGCTCAGAGGTCGATGCCGAACTCGACGCGAACGACGTGCGGCTGACCATGGGCGGCGAGCCCACGTTCGTCTGCGTCACCGACCGTGATGCGCCGGAATGGAACACCGCCGCGCTCGGGCCGACCAAGCGCGGCTACGCGACCGAACTCGTCAAGAGGCTGCGGGCCGAATACGGCGACGGCGGCTTTCTGCACTTCGGCCAGGGCAAGTGGTATCCCGGCGAGCAACTGCCGCGCTGGGCGCTGTCGATCTGCTGGCGCGCCGACGGTCAACCGATCTGGCAAGACCCCGCATTGTTCGCCGACGAACGTGAGCCGAGCCATTACGACAGCACGGACGCCGAGCGCTTCATCCGCCTGCTTGCAACGAAGCTCGGCGTTGGCGACGACAGCCTGCTGCCGGCCTATGAAGACGTCTGGTACTACCTATGGCGCGAGCGTCGGCTGCCCGTCAACGTCGATCCCTTTGACGCCAAGCTCGACGATGAACTTGAACGAGCGCGGCTGCGTCGGGTGTTCGGCCAGAAGCTGGATTCGGTGATCGGCTACGCGCTGCCGCTGAAAGCCGAGCCGGACTCGGATGGCGCGGTCTGGAGCACCGGCCACTGGTTCCTGCGCGACGAGCGCCTCTATCTGCTGCCGGGCGATTCGCCCATGGGCTACCGCCTGCCGCTCGACTCACTGCCGTGGGCAAAAGAGTCGGACCGCAGCTATTTCGTGGAAGAAGACCCGTTTGCGCCGCGTGCGCCGCTGGCCGAACCAGACGAACTCGACGCACTCTCCACAGCGACAGCGGGTGCAAGCGAGGCCCCGTCTGCGAGCCCAATTGGCGGCACGGCGGCCGTGGCCGCCGGTTCGGCACCAGCCAATGCGAACACCGACAGCCTGAAACGCACGCCAAAGCGCGGCGAATCGGCGCACTGGATCACCCGCGGCGCGCTGTGCGTGGAAGCGCGCGATCCGAGCCGCGCGAACGGCCCGGAAGTCGAACTTGCCGCCAGCGTTCAGCCGAGCCGCGCGCTCTACGTGTTCATGCCGCCGGCGTCGCGTCTGGAAGACTACCTAGAGCTCGTCACCGCCGTCGAAGCCACCGCGCGTGAGTTGAAGGTAAAGATCGTGCTGGAAGGCTATCCGCCGCCGCGCGACCCACGGCTGAAGCTGCTGGCAGTCACGCCCGACCCCGGCGTGATCGAGGTCAACATCCACCCGGCGAAAAACTGGAACGAGCTGGTCGAGCACACCGAATTTCTGTATCAAGCCGCGTTCGAGACTCGCCTGTCGGCCGAGAAGTTCATGACCGACGGACGCCACACCGGCACCGGCGGCGGCAACCATTTCGTGATGGGCGGTGCCACGCCTGAGGACAGCCCGTTTCTGCGCCGGCCCGAGTTGCTGTCGAGCCTGCTGACCTTCTGGCACAACCACCCTTCGCTGTCGTATCTGTTTTCCGGCATGTTTATCGGCCCGACCAGCCAAGCGCCGCGTGTCGACGAGGCGCGCAATGATCAGGTCTACGAACTCGAGATCGCGCTGCAGGAGATCGCGCGAGCCCAAGTCGAGCAAGGCAGCGCGATGCCGCCGTGGCTGGTCGACCGCAGTCTGCGCAACGTGCTGGTGGACGTGACGGGCAACACGCACCGCAGCGAGTTCTGCATCGACAAGATGTATTCGCCCGACTCATCCACCGGACGGCTTGGCCTGCTTGAGCTGCGCGCATTCGAGATGCCGCC
This sequence comes from Burkholderiales bacterium, assembly GCA_038200275.1. Taxonomy (GTDB): domain Bacteria; phylum Pseudomonadota; class Gammaproteobacteria; order Burkholderiales; family Burkholderiaceae_C; genus JBBPYC01. The sequence goes on along the minus strand of JBBPYC010000042.1, from coordinate 152,648 downwards.
GCATGCCCGCATGAGCATTGCGCAGCAGCTGCTGCTGCGCGCGCTGATCTCGCGCTTCTGGAAGCAGCCGTTCAAGGCGCCGTTGACGCGCTGGGGCACCGTGCTGCACGACCGCTTCCTGCTGCCGACATTCGTCAAACAGGACTTCGCCGAGGTGATCGAGGATTTGCGCGAAGCGGGCTATGCATTCGATGCCGAGTGGTTTGCGCCGCATTTTGAGTTCCGCTTCCCCCTGGTGGGGTCGTTGGCAGTGCGTGGGGTCTCGCTCGAATTGCGCAACGCGCTCGAGCCGTGGCACGTGATGGGTGAGGAAGGCACGTCGGGCGGCACCGTGCGCTATGTGGATTCGTCGCTTGAGCGCATCGAGGTGCGCGTCACGGGCTTGAACGAAAGCCGCTATTCGGTTAGCGTGAACGGCGCGCCGCTGCCGCTGCAGTCGACCGGCACTGCTGGTGAATTCGTTGCGGGCGTGCGCTACAAGGCCTGGAACCCGCCGTCGTCGCTGCACCCCGCGATCGGCGTGCATGCGCCGCTCACGATTGACTTGGTGGACAGCTGGAATCAACGCGCGGTCGCGGGCTGCAAGTATTTTGTGTCGCACCCCGGCGGTCGCAATTACGAAGGATTTCCAGTCAACGCCTATGAGGCGGAAAGCCGGCGGATGGCGCGTTTCTCCCGCATCGGCCATACACCGGGCAGGCTAAACGCGGCGCTGCCTTCGATTGCACTGCACGCCAGCCGGGAATTTCCATTCACGCTCGACTTGCGCACGGCGCGGTCAGGCACGCCTGTCGCGCCGTCAACACCGGACCGGGGCGCCCGCGTGTCGTGAGTTCGGCGGCCATCATTAGCGCGGTTCCGCAGGTGGAGGGGGTTGGCCAACCGACCGAGCCGACACCGGCAAGCACCGTCTGGCAGCTGGCACCGACGGCTGCACTCGGCCACTTCGATGAGTTGCGCGGCAGCGCTGCGGCAGACAAAGATCAATGCGAGCTGGCCGCACGCTGGCAACATTTTGTCGAGCAACTCGGTGACACCGGCGGCAGCGTCGGGCTGAATTCGCGCGTGCGCCAATTGCAGCGGCAACTGGCCGACAACGGCGTGACCTACAACGTGCTGGCCGAGCCGGGCGAGTCACAGCGGCCCTGGGCGCTAGACCTGTTTCCGTTGATCATCGAAGCGCAGGACTGGCGCACCATCGAAGCCGGCGTGTTGCAACGCGTGCGGTTGTTGAATCAAGTGCTGGCCGACGTCTACGGCCCGCGCGAACTGCTGCAACGTGCGTTGCTGCCAGCCGCACTGGTGCAGGGCCACCCCGGCTATCTGCGTGCGATGCACGGCGTCGAGCTGGCCGGCAACATGAATCTGCACCTCGCCGCATTCGATCTGGCGCGCGCGCAAGACGGACAGTGGCGAGTTGTTTCGCAGCGCACCCAGGCACCTTCGGGCCTGGGCTATCTGCTTGAGAACCGACTGGTCATCTCGCGCTTGTTCCCGCGCGCGTTCGATGCGCTGCCGGTGCAGCATCTGGCTGCCACCTACGGCGCGTTTGCAGGCCACCTGAAGCGCTTGTGCGCCGCGCGCTGCGGCGAGGACGACGTGCAGATCGTGCTGCTGACACCCGGGCCGTACAGCGCGACTTGGTTTGAGCACGCCTATCTGGCGCGCTACCTCGGCCTGCCACTGGTCGAGGGCGGCGACCTGACGGTGCGCGATCAACGGTTGTACTTGAAAACATTGCGGGGCCTGCAACCGGTGCACGGGGTGATCAAACGGGTCGACGACGAATACCTCGATCCGCTCGAGCTGCGGGCCGACTCCACGCTCGGCGTGCCGGGGCTGCTGCAGGCGATCCGCGCCGGCAACGTCGTGATGGCGAATGCGCCCGGCTCGGCCTTTTTGGAGTCGCCGGCGCTACTTGGTTTTCTGCCCGGGCTGGCGCGCCACCTGCTGGGCGAAGAGCTCGCGCTGCCGTCGCTCGCTACGTGGTGGTGCGGCGAGCCCGCAGCAGCGCGCGCTGTCCTGCCGCGCCTTGCGCAGCAGATGATCAAGCCGACGGCGTTCGGCTTCGATGGTGCGCTGCCGTTCGAAGCGGTGCGCGCTGCAACGCTTGACGCGGCTGAGATCGCGCGCTGGTCCGACCGCATCCGGGACCACGGCGAGAGCGTCACGGTGCAGTCTTATCTCTCCATGTCGCAGTTGCCCACCTGGGACCCAGGCAGCGAGCGGGTCGAGCCGCGCTCCGTCATGCTGCGCGTGTTCGCGGTGGCCGATGGTGCCGGTTCCTGGCGCGTGCTGCCGGGCGGCATGGCACGCATCGCCACCGCGAACGAAGAGATTGCCTCGATGAGTCGCGGCGGCAGCAGCGCCGACGTATGGGCGTTGACCGACGACGCGGTCGATCACAGCAGCTTGCTGCCGCTGCAACTCACGCCGGCGTTAATCGCCGAGCGCCGCGAACGACAGCGTGTCACAAGCCGCGCAGGGGAAAACCTGTTCTGGCTTGGTCGCTACACCGAGCGCGCCGAGAACACCGCGCGACTCGCCAAGGTCACGCTGGAAGCATTGGCCGGCGAGGACGCCGAGCAACGCACGTTGCTGGCCTGGCTCGATGAGATGACGCGGGCACACGGCCTGGTGCCGCGCGGCGCGTCATCGGCGCTGCGCTCGCGCCGCGGCTTCGAGCGCGCCCTGATCGCAGCGCTTGCCAAGCCCGACACCGACCACAGCGTCGGCTTCAATCTGCGTGCGATTCGATATGCGGCGGGCGCGCTGCGTGAGCGACTGACGCCGGACCAATGGTTCGTCGTTCGCCGCAGTGAAGATGAGTTTCTGCTGCGCTGTCGCGCGATATCGCCAGACAGCCATACCGCCGCGCTGGAAGCGCTCAGCGCGCTGGAGATTGCGATCCGCGACTTGTCCACGATGACCGGCGCCCACGCCGACCGGATGCTGCGCGACGACGGCCTGCGGCTGCTCAACGCCGGTCGCCAGATCGAGCGGCTCGGATTTTTCAGCGACGCGCTGCGACGCGGTTTCGACAACGGTGCAATCAACGTGGTCGGCGGGTTCGACGCGATGGTGGCGCTTTTCGACAGCACCATCACGTTCCGCTCACACTACCAGCAAAGCCGCGATACTGCAGCGCTGATCGATCTGCTGGTGATGGACCGCGCCAATCCGCGCTCGCTGACCTGGATCGCGCACAACCTGCGCGAACGTCTTGCCAAGATCGCAGAGAGTTCGGCGCTGATGCCCGAACCGCTGCTGCAGCGGGTGCCGGATCCGGCCGACTGGGTACTTGAACAACTGATCGAGACCGATCGCCGCGCGCGGCGCCCTGCCCTGCGTGCGTTGCTGCTGCAGTGCGCAAGCAGCGCCTGGCAGAGTTCGGAGCGCATCACCGCGGCCTGTTTCAGCCATTCGCGCGTGCCGGATCAGGCGGTGAGTGCTTAGGCATCCGCCGACACGACCGCGGCACTTTTTTCTCGCCTTTTTGATTTCGATTCATGCAGCTTCGAATCACGCACGAAACGCGCTATGCGTACACGCCATCGGTGCAAACCGCCCAGCACATGGCGCATCTGAGACCACTTGAGACCTGCAGCCAGGAATTGCTGGAACACCAGTTGCAGGTGCAGCCCGCGCCCGATCAGCGCACCGACACGCGCGACATCCACGGCAACAGCCGCACGTTTTTCTCGTTGCAGTCGCTGCATGACCGGCTCGTCGTGACCGCACGCAGTGTGGTAGCCACGCGGGGGACGCACTGGCCAGTCGCCGACGCGCCCTGGGAGCAGGTACAGGCGCTGTACCGTTATCAGGCCGGCTGCCGCTGGGAGCCGTCGGCCGAGTTCGTGTTCGCATCGCCGCTGGCACCGCGCCATCCGGATTTCCTTGACTATGCGCGCACAAGTTTTCCACCGGGCGCGCCGCTGCTTGAAGCCGTGGCCGACCTGACGCACCGGCTGCACCGCGACATGCGCTACGACCCGCGTGCCACCGAAGTGAACACCCCGGCGGTCGACGCGCTGCGCCAGCGAAAAGGCGTCTGCCAGGACTTTGCGCATATCGGCATCGCGTGCCTGCGTGCACTCGGGCTGCCGGCGCGTTATGTGAGCGGCTATCTGCTGACGCATCCGCCGCCAGGGCGTCTACGGTTGATTGGCGCGGACGCGTCGCATGCGTGGTTTGCGGTGCTGCTGCCCGCGCTGCCTGGCACGGATATCGAGCCTATCTGGTGCGATTTTGATCCGACCAACGACCGGCGTGCCGGCGATGATTACGTGACCTTGGCCATCGGCCGCGACTATGCCGACGTCACGCCCTTGCGCGGCGTGTTGCGCGGCGGCGCGCGGCACACACTCAAAGTCGCGGTCACAGTCGAGCCCTGCAACGAGCCGGCACTCGGCGCGGCGGCGGTTCCCTGAGCAAAGTGACTGCGCTATCTTATTTGAAGCAGAGATGGCTTTCTGATCAAGCGCTTCAGTCGTTTTAATCTCACCTCAACGGAAAAGGAACCCTCATGGACGTCTATGAAAAACTGACAAGCCTCGGCATCGAACTGCCGCCGGTCGTCACGCCGGCTGCGGCCTACGTGCCCTATGCGCAGGCCGGCAAGCTGGTGTTCCTGTCGGGCCACATCGCGCGCAAGGAAGGCGGCAAGCCGTGGGTCGGCCAGTTCGGCAAGGACATACAGACCGCAGACGGCAAAGCGGCTGCGCGGCGGATCGCGATCGACCTGCTCGGCACGTTGCATGCGGCGGTGGGCGACCTGAACCAGATCAACCGCATCGTGAAGCTGATGAGCCTCGTCAACTCGACACCTGACTTCACCGAGCAGCACCTCGTCACCAATGGCGCAAGTGAGTTGTTCGGCGACGTGTTCGGCCCCACGATCGGGGCACATGCGCGCAGCGCGTTTGGCGTGGCGCAGATTCCGTTTGGCGCTTGCGTCGAGATCGAGTTGATTGCTGAGCTGAGCTGAGCTAAAGCGATTTCATGCTGACCTACACATTGCCGATAGGCTTTTTGATGCATCGGCAAGCTATCTGCTTTGCCTTACTGCGAGCACAAGGAGGCGGTCATGGCATGGCAGCGGGGACAGTCGTATGGGCAGCTCCTGCGGGACCGCATGCTGGGCGCCGAAGGATCGATTCATGAGCTAGCCGAGCGCTTTGCGGTCAGCGATTCGTACGTGGCGCGCGTGCGCTCCAAGCGCCGCCGGCTTGACCAGGACACGCCCGGCATGCAGTGCAACCATGTGCCGCTGTGCTTTGCGGGTGTGGAGCAGGCCGTTTTGGTGAAGGTGGAGGCGCAGCCGGATCACACGCTGTCGCAGTAGTGCGCGCGGGCGTGATAGCGATGGGGAAGACGCTCGGGCCGTTGGGTTGACGCTCGCGTGAGGCGAACAATCGATCGGTGAACACTTTGCCGTTGTGGGTCAGCAGCCGCGTGTCCTGATCGCACATGCACAATGCATTGCTCTCGGGAAGTGGCTGTGCCCTGGCCGCCGCCTTCTTGCCCGGGATCACGAGGAACACCCAACTGGTGGCGCAGTCGACGGCCACGAATAGATACCGTCTGGCCGTCTCACCCTTGCATCTGCGGCAAGTACTTGATGTCCATATGCAAGTAGCCCACCCCGTATCGGTGCAGACAGCGGTTCAGGCCCGAGCGGGAGACGTCTTGGCAGTTGAACTTCCGCATGACGGCGACCAAGTCGTCCAGTGGCAGCAGCAACGTGCAGCGCAGCGCCACCACCACCGCTTCCTGCGCGGACGTCAAGGTCGTCTGCATGGGCAGCACTCTCGACGCGGATGGACGGTGCAATGCGGGCGTTCTTGTGCAAAGCGATGTTCGCGACGGGCTCCAGGACTGCGCCTTCATCTACTCGAGCAGCTCTCGCATAACTTCCCACGCCACGGACAGCGCCATGAGCAACGGATAGCGACGAGGGCGTATGCGATCGTCAGTGATGACACACCCTATATCCAGCCTGACGCCGTGGTACATCGACTTGCCGACGGGGTAAAGGCTACGGGCTCCCCACCTGTTTCGTTGTCCTGATTGACGCAGTTTGTCATCTGGACATGCAACCTGCCCGTTGTCCAAGGGACGGAAATGCGGTATGACACTGCCAGGGGGTGGCAATGGAGCTATGGGGATTGGTCACGGCCCAGGCGCAATCACGCAAGGGCCGTTGAACAAGTCTGGGGAGATCGCGGCTTTGTTTCGATTGCGGCAGAACCATCCAGCCGGACTGGGGTCTACCAAACTGATCTGGTCAGCAGCAGTCCGACGAGCATCTGTGATGTCCGACTTGGCGCAGCGCTTGCTTGGCAGAAGGTTAGAGAACGCGGCGATTGCCGTTCCCGGGCTGACAAGGGGCAACCAGCGCCCCGAACGAAGGAGTCTCAATGGACGTCGTTGGCAATTTTCTCGCAAGGTACGAGCAGACCCGCGAGGAGGAAATGTCGCTTGAGGCGTATCTGGAGGCCTGCCGCACGGATCCGCTGGCGTACGCCACGGCGTCCGAACGCATGTTGGCAGCGATTGGCGAACCGGAAGTCGTGACCACCCGCGACGACGCCAGGCTGTCGCGCCTGTTCGGCAACAAGGTCATCAAGATCTACCCCGCTTTCAAAGACTTTTTCGGTATGGAAGAGCCTATCGAACAAGTCGTGTCTTATTTCCGCCATGCAGCGCAGGGACTGGAGGAAAAAAAACAGATTCTGTATTTGCTCGGGCCCGTGGGCGGGGGCAAGTCCTCGATTGCCGAGCGACTCAAGCAACTGATGGAGCAGGTGCCGTTCTATGCGATCAAGGGATCGCCGGTCAACGAATCCCCGCTTAGCCTGTTCAGCAACGCTGAAGATGCGCCACTGTTGGAGCAGCAATACGGCATACCGCAGCGCTATCTGCAACGCATCATGTCGCCCTGGGCTGTGAAGCGCTTGGAGGAATTCGGCGGGGATATACGGCAGTTTCGGGTGGTCAAGCGCCGTCCTTCGATCCTTAAACAGCATGCAATCGCCAAGACGGAACCGGGCGATGAAAACAACCAGGACATCTCGTCGCTGGTCGGCAAGATCGACATTCGCAAACTCGAGACGTATGCGCAGGACGACCCCGATGCCTACAGCTACTCAGGTGGCCTGTGTCTGGCCAACCAAGGCTTGCTTGAGTTCGTCGAGATGTTCAAGGCGCCGATCAAGGTGTTGCATCCGCTGCTGACAGCGACTCAGGAGGGCAACTTCAAAGGCACAGAAGGATTCGGCGCCATTCCGTTCGATGGCATCGTGATGGCGCACAGCAACGAGAGCGAGTGGAAGGCGTTTCGCAACAACCGAAACAACGAAGCGTTCCTCGACCGCATTTACATAGTCAAGGTGCCCTACTGCCTGCGCGCGTCTGAGGAGGTGCAAATCTACGAGAAGTTGATTCGCAATTCCTCGTTGGCCGAGTCCACCTGCGCTCCCGGCACACTGAAGATGATGGCAAGGTTCGCTGTCCTCACGCGCATCAAGCAACCGGAGAATTCCAGCATCTTCAGCAAAATGCTGGTCTACGACGGTGAAAATCTGAAGGACACCGATCCGAAGGCCAAGAGCTATCAGGAATATCGTGACTATGCAGGAGTCGACGAAGGCATGTCGGGTATTTCGACCCGGTTCGCATTCAAGATTCTGTCCAAGGTATTTAATTTCGACTCGACCGAGATCGCAGCGAACCCGGTGCATCTGATGTACGTGCTGGAGCAGCAGATCGAGCGGGAGCAGTTTCCACCGGAAACGGAACAAAAATACCTCGCGCTGATCAAGGAAAACTTGGCGACCCGCTATGCTGAATTCATCGGCAAGGAGATCCAGACCGCCTACCTCGAGTCTTATTCCGAGTATGGGCAGAACATCTTCGATCGCTACGTCACCTACGCCGATTTCTGGATACAGGATCAGGAGTATCGCGACGCAGACACCGGCGAAAGCTTCGACCGCGGAGCGCTCAACGCCGAGTTGGAGAAAATTGAAAAACCGGCAGGCATCAGCAACCCAAAGGATTTCCGCAACGAGATCGTCAATTTCGTACTGCGCGCGCGCGCGGGCAATGCAGGCAAGAATCCGCTGTGGACCAGCTACGAGAAACTGCGCACTGTGATCGAGAAGAAGATGTTTTCGAACACCGAGGATCTGCTGCCAGTGATCTCCTTCAACGCAAAGGCCAGCGCCGATGAGCAGAAAAAGCACGAAGATTTTGTCAACCGGATGGTGAACAAAGGGTACACGCCGCGACACGTCCGGCTGCTCTGCGAATGGTACTTGCGTGTACGAAAAAGCTCCTAGCAACCTGCAGCTGTACTGAGTTACCGTTAACGAAACGCATCGCCCAACCGGAGCCGCCATGCTGCACCACGTGATCGACCGCCGCTTGTCCGGCAAAAACAAGTCGATTGGCAACCGTGAGCGTTTCCTGCGCCGCTACCGCGAGCAAATTCGCGAAGTCGTCAAGCAAGCGGTCTCTGGTCGAGGCATTCGCGACATGGAGCAAGGCGAAGACGTCTCATTGCCACGTCACGATGTGTCGGAACCCGCATTCGGGCACGCGAACGGCGGCAGGCGAGAGATGGTGCATCCGGGCAACGAGGAGTTCGTGCGCGGCGACCGCATCAAGCGGCCGCGAGGCGGGGGGGGAGGCGGCAGTGGGCAGGGTGGCGCGCCCGATGGCAGCAGCGAAGACGATTTCGTGTTCCGCATTTCGCGTGAAGAGTTCATGCAGTATTTCTTTGAGGATCTGGCGCTGCCGCACCTGGTGCGAACGCAGTTGCTGACAAATCCGCCCGAGTGGAAATATCGCCGCGCCGGTTTTTTGTCAGAAGGCACGCCAACCAATCTGCACGTCGTGCGCTCGATGCGCATGGGACTGTCGCGGCGCATCGCCATGGGCAGCGGGCCGCAGCGCGAACTGCAATCAGTCGAGCTGCAACTCAGCCTGGCGGAACAGGACCCGACGCTGCCGCCGTTGGAACTTGCGGCGCTGCGCACGCAAGTGGATGCGTTGCGACATCGAATTGCACGCATTCCGTTTCTCGATCCATTCGACTTGCGCTACCGCAACCGCGTGAAAGTTCCAATGCCGGTGGCCAAAGCGGTGATGTTCTGCGTGATGGATGTTTCTGGCTCGATGGACGAGGCACGTAAAGACATTGCCAAACGCTTTTTCATCCTGCTGTATCTGTTCCTCTCGCGCCAGTACGAACAGACCGATGTGGTGTTCATCCGGCATCACACCCAGGCAGCTGAAGTGGAGGAAGAAGCGTTCTTCCAGTCGACAGAGAGCGGTGGCACCGTCGTGTCGAGTGCCCTGAAGCTGATGCACGAGATCATCGAGGCGCGTTACCGCGGCAGCGAGTGGAACATCTACGGCGCACAAGCCTCGGACGGCGACAACTGGCCGCAGGACTCAACACTGTGCCGCCAGTTGCTGAACGACAAGCTGGTGCCCGCGTGCCGCTATTACGCCTATGTCCAGGTCGCTGAAGAAAATCAGAATCTTTGGGACGAATACTGCGCGGTTGCGGCAGCCAATCCACGCTTTGCGATGCAGAAGATCACCACACCCGCCGACATTTACCCGGTGTTCCGGGAGCTGTTCAAAAAAGAGGTGAGCGCATGAACACCGAAGCACGGGTCGATCGCGCGGCGCAGGTTGCGGTTCACCCCGGCGGCGGCTTTGCCGGTGGACTGTTGTCAAGCCCGTCCGAATGGACGTTCGAGCTGATCGAAACCTATCATGCAGCGATCGCGCGCTATGCCGAGCGCTTCGGCTTGGACACCTATCCAGTGCAGCTCGAGGTGATCACGGCCGAGCAGATGATCGATGCGTATGCGTCTGTTGCAATGCCGGTGAACTACCGACATTGGTCGTTCGGCAAGCAGTTCATCTCGACCGAGAAGAGCTACCGCCGCGGCCAGATGGGGCTTGCGTACGAGATCGTGATCAACTCGAACCCCTGCATCGCGTACTTAATGGAAGAAAACACGATGCCGATGCAGGCTCTTGTGATCGCGCACGCGTGCTACGGCCACAACTCGTTTTTCAAGGGCAACTATTTGTTTCGGATGTGGACCGATGCGTCGTCCATCATCGATTACCTGGTGTATGCGCGCAATTACGTCTCCAACTGCGAAGAGCGACACGGCGTGGATGCTGTCGAACAGTTGCTCGACAGTTGCCATGCGTTGATGAACCACGGCGTGGACCGCTACCGGCGGCCACAAAAACTCTCACTCTCGCAGGAGCAAGCCCGCTCCAAAGAGCGCGAGGAATACATGCAGCGCCAAATCAACGACCTGTGGCGCACGCTGCCCCGCACGGGGGCCCGCCAGCACGAGGAAAAGGCACAGCGCTTTCCAGCGGAGCCGCAGGAAAATCTGCTGTACTTCATCGAGAAGAACGCGCCCTTGCTGGAACCCTGGCAGCGCGAGATCGTGCGCATCGTTCGCAAGGTCGCGCAGTATTTCTACCCTCAACGCCAGACCCAGGTCATGAACGAAGGTTGGGCCACGTTCTGGCATCACACGCTGCTCAACACGATGTACGACGACGGTCGCCTGTCGGACGGTTTCATGATCGAGTTCTTGAGCTCGCACACGAACGTGGTGTCTCAGCCGTCAGCAGCCCATCCACATTACAGCGGCATCAACCCGTACGCCCTGGGCTTCGGGCTCTACCAAGACGTTCGGCGCATCTGTGAATCGCCCACTGTCGAGGATCGCCGCTGGTTTCCGGATATCGCTGGCTCTGACTGGCAGAAGACACTTGATTACGCGATGCGGCACTTCAAGGACGAAAGCTTCATCGGGCAATTCCTGTCGCCGCGACTGATGCGCGAGATGCGGCTGTTTTCCGTCCTCGACGATGCGGAGAAAAGCGAACTCGAGATCTCCGCGATCCACGACGACAACGGCTACCGCTTGGTGCGCGAAGCGCTGTCGCGACAGTACGACTTGAATTCCCGCGAGCCCGACATCCAGATATGGAACGTGAACGCGCGTGGCGACCGCGCGCTGACATTGCGCCACACGCGGCATGACAATCGTTCGTTGAACGACGAAGCCAGTGAAGTGCTCAAACACGTGGCGCGGCTCTGGGGGTTTGACGTGCGGCTGGAAAGCGTGGATGGTCTTGGCCGTGTATTGCAGCAGTGGGAAATCAGCCCCATGCCGCAGTGACCGAGACAACCCATAGGAAAAAGCAAAGGGCCAACAATGCTCATCACCAAGTCAGACGCATTTGAGAGTCCCCTTCGAATCGGTCGTTCGAAACGAAATTCTTGGCCTTTGCGCCGAGCCCTGACGCTGGCCGGGGTGGCTACCAGTCTGACCGCAACGCTGACGCCTGCGTTCGCCGACGGGTGTCAGGCGCAGTCCTCCGGCCCGACGATCACGCCTGTCATCGAGTTGTACACGTCGGAAGGATGCAGCTCCTGCCCTCCAGCCGAACGCTGGCTGTCCACCTTGAAGTCGCAAGCCCAGCAAGGCCACGTGGTGGTGCAAGCGTTCCATGTGGGGTATTGGGACTACATCGGCTGGGCCGATCGGTTTGCAAAACCGGCATTCACCGCCTGACAACGCATGATTGCCGCTGCGCAGGGTCGCTCCAGCCTCTATACGCCCCAGTTGTTGCGCAACGGGAATGACTGGCGCGATTGGGGAGGCTCCGCTGCTGCGACAGCTGCTGCGACCGTTTCCGCACGGGCGTCGATCACGCTGCATCACGTGAGTGCCGATGCGGATGGCGATCAATTTACGGCCAAGGTCGGACCCTTGGCAGGCCGCGACCTCAGGTGGTCGGCTTACTGGTCGGTGACGGAGCACGGGCACACGTCCAAGGTGGCAGCAAGCGAGAACGCGGGCAACACTTTGGCGCACGACTTTGTGGTTCGCCAATATGTGCCGATGGGCGCCTATCAGGGCAAGGTCGCGTTGTCGATTCGTCCCATCGCAGTCGGTCCTTTGCATCCCCGGCAAATCAATCTTGTCGTGCTGGACCCAGTCGACGACGAGGTGATGCAAGCAATCAGCCTTGTTTGTGCGGTTGCAGGATGATGCGGACGACACAATTCCTTTTCGGAACGCATACCGGCGCCGTGCTGAATTGACTGAGCTGTTGCGTCGTGCGCTGCGCGCCGTTGCGGTGCCATTCGTCGTGCTCGCACTGCTGTTCGAGGAGTGGGGCTGGGCGCCACTTGCCGCTGCGGCGGCCTGGCTTGGCGGGCTTCCTATCCTGCGGAATGTCGAGAAGTGGATCGCAGGGCTGCCACCCCGTGCCGCCCTGCTGGCCTTCGCAGTGCCGGCAGTTGCACTGCTGCCGGTCAAACTGGCTGCGCTGTGGCTGTTCAGCGCCGGCCACGTGGCAAGCGGTGTCGTGCTGCTGATCGCCGCCAAGCTCGCCGGCACCGCGGTCGTCGCCCGCCTGTTCGTTTTGACGCAGCCCGCGTTGATGCAGATTTCCTGGTTTGCCCATTGGTATCCGCGCTGGAAGCACTGGAAAGACGATTTGCTGAGACAAGTGCACGAATCTGCGATGTGGCAGGCCGCAGGGCGACTGCGCCGACGTGTGCACAGCCACATCGCAGCCTGGTGGTCTCGCACGGCTCCTCGAACCGGTTCCAAGGATTGAACGGCTGCAACGTGTCCCGTACTTTTTGCCTCCGCTTGTGACAAAGGTCACGCACTAAAATGCAGCAACATGGTTTACCGCGCACGCACATGACACCCATTACTGGCAGCATTGTGGCGATCGTGACGCCGATGCACGACGACGGCAGCGTCGACTATCCCGCACTCCGGCGCCTGATCGACTGGCACATCGACGAAGGCACCGACTGCATCGGCGTGGTCGGCACCACCGGCGAATCGCCCACGGTCACGGTTGATGAGCACTGCGAGATCATTCGCATATCGGTCGAGCAGGCGCGTGGTCGGGTCCCCATCATGGCCGGCTGCGGCGCCAATTCAACCGCCGAAGCCATTGAACTGGCCCGTTTCGCGAAAGAAGTGGGTGCCGACTGCCAGTTGCAGGTGGTGCCTTACTACAACAAGCCGACGCAGGAAGGCCTGTACCGACACTTCAAGGCCATCGCCGAAGCGGTGGCCGATCTGCCGATGATTCTCTACAACGTGCCAAGCCGCACGGTGGCAGATCTGCAGCACGATACCGTGCTGCGGTTGGCGCAGTTGCCGGGCATTGTCGGCATCAAGGAAGCCACGGGTGACCTCGAGCGTGCGCAGTGGCTGATTGGTGCGGTGCCGAACGACTTTGCGGTGTATTCCGGCGACGACGCCACCGCGGTGGCATTGATGTTGTGCGGCGGCCAAGGCAATGTCAGCGTGACGGCCAACGTCGCACCGCGCGCGATGCACGAGCTGTGTGTGGCCGCGCTTGCCGGGGACGCGCGTGCGGCGATGCGAATCCAGCACCGACTGTTGCCGCTGCACAAGCACCTGTTTTGCGAGCCGAGTCCGGGCCCGGTCAAGTGGGCAATGGCCCGGCTGGGTCTTTGTGGCGCTGCGCTGCGGCTGCCGATGACTCCGATGCAAGACGCCCATGTGGCAATCGTCGAATCGGCACTTCGCACTGGTGAACTGCTGTAGAGCGCATCAAACGCTTGCCCTCGACCCTGCCACCCGCTGCCTCTGTCAGCGGTCCCTTCTCTCCATTCACCAAAAGATGACCATTCAATCTATGCAGTTCGCAAGGCACGTCGCGCTTGCTGGCCTGGCCTTCGCCGTTGCCGGTTGCTCGGTGCTCGAAGGCGACAAGATCGACTACAAAAGCGCAGGAGCAGCCCCCTCGCTTGAAGTCCCGCCGGACCTGACCCAACCGTCGCGCGAAACACGCTACGGTGTGCCGGGCGGTACTGCTGTCACAGCCAGCGGTTATCAAAGCGGCCGAGATCAGGCAGCGCAATCTGCGCTGCCGACCGCAGCGCGCTCGGTTGGCGACATGCGCATCGAACGCGACGGCAACCAGCGCTGGCTGGTGGTCGACCGCCCGGCTGACAAGCTTTGGGAGCCGATTCGAGATTTCTGGCAAGACAATGGGTTCCTGCTGGCCATTGACCAGCGCAACCTCGGCATCATGGAAACCGACTGGGCGGAAAACCGCGCCAAGATTCCGCAGGACTTCATCCGTCGCACGATCGGCAAGGTGTTTGATTCGGCTTACTCGTCAAGCGAGCGCGACAAGTTCCGCACTCGGCTCGAACGCACTGGCGACGGGAAAACCGAAATCTTCGTGAGTCATCGCGGCATGGAAGAGGTCTATGCCAGCAGCGCAAAGGACCGAACGGTCTGGCAACCGCGGCCGCCGAACCCGGAATTGGAGGCCGAGTTTCTGCGCCGTTTAATGGTCAAGCTTGGTGCATCCGAGGAGGCATCGAAGAGTTTGATCGCCTCGCCCCAGGTCGCGCCCCCTTCAGCCCGGGTTGCCAATGTGGATGGCACGCCGGCGGTGATCGTCGATGACGGCTTTGACCGCGCCTGGCGGCGTGTGGGGTTGGCGCTGGACCGCACCGGTTTTACGGTGGAGGATCGAGATCGCACCAAGGGCTTGTATTTCGTCCGCTACGTAGAGCCGAATCCGGATCGCAAGGAACCGGGCTTTTTCAATAAGATATTCGGCAGCGGACCAGCAGCGCCTCCATTGAAGTACCAGATCGCAGTCAAAGGCGAAGGCAACACGAGCACGGTCTCGGTGCTTGGCACCGACGGAGCGCCACAGCGATCGACCAACGCGCAGCGGATCGTCAAAGTGATTGCAGACGACCTGAGGTAATCCGAATGTCGCAACCAGGTAAGGTCCGCTAAAGGTCGCACGTGTGGTGTCGGACCGCGAGCTACCTGCCTGTACCGCTCCGTTTTGAGAGCCTCTCAAGTCATGTTGCGTTTCACAAGTCTGGGCAGCGGCAGCAGTGGGAACGCGACGGTGGTCGAAGCGCGCTCAGGCAATGGGTTGCCGACTCGCCTCCTCATCGATTGCGGGCTCCGCCTGAAAGCACTCGATGCTCGCTTGAAGCGCGCTGGTTTGCGCGCCGACCAGCTTGATGCGATCTTCGTCACGCACGAACATGGAGACCACATCGGCTGCGCGCATGCGCTTTCATTGCGTGAACGCATTCCGGTCTGGATGAGCCACGGCACGCATGCAGCGATCGGTACGCCCGACTTCGATGGTCTGCTGCAGATTGCCAGCAACGGCGCCGACATCGGCATTGGCGAGCTTTTGGTTCAGCCATTTACCGTGCCCCACGATGCACGCGAACCACTGCAGCTGACTTGCAGCGACGGCGCGACCCGTCTCGGCATCACGACCGATTTGGGGCACATCACACCGCGCGTCTTGTCGGCATTGAGCGGATGCGCGGTGCTGTTGCTCGAGTGCAATCACGATCCAGACATGCTGGCCGCATCACGCTATCCAGCGTTCCTGAAAAACCGTGTGGCAGGCCCTTATGGCCATCTGGCCAACGCAGTCAGTGCAGAGATTGCGCAATCTGTAGCAGGATCAGGTCCGCTGCATCGCGTGGTTGCAGCACATTTAAGCAAGCAGAACAACCATCCTGATTTGGTGCGAGAGACACTGGTGGCTGCGCTGGGTTGCGACCCATCGGACATTGGCATCGCCGATGCGGCGCAGGGATACGACTGGTGTGACGTTTAATTCGCAGTCGATTTGCATTGCAAGCCCTTCTCCGGTGCTACAAGCAGATGAAAAAAGCGGCGTTGCCGCCGCCTTGAACAGAAGCGGCTGTCCGCTCTAGTTCTTGACCGCGTCCGCCGCGCCCTTGGCTGCGTCGGCTGCGCTCTTTACTGCATCGGCCGCTGTACGAGCCGCATCGGTCTGGCTGTTGTTTGCGCTGTCCGGAGTCACGACGGTTGCTGCCGCATCACCTGAGGGGGCACCGGTGGTGAACCCCTTCGTGCTCATGGTTGAGCCCGGTGTAGAGGCAGCGTTGATTGCTGTCGTGCCTGTGGCTGTGGCTGTGGCCGCATCTGCAGAAGCTGCATCGCGCGGGGCAGTCATTGAAGCCGAAGCGGCATTGCGCACTGCAGCAGACGCCGCACTGTCCGTCGCAGACGTTGTGCTGGGCATTGCCGTGTCTGCCGCAGTTGTGGTACTCCCTGCAGCGGCACTACTTGCTGCGGAACCAGCGTCCCGCGCCATGGCGCCCGTTGCAGACGCTGCATCGCGTGTGCTGATCGATGCTGCAGATGCAGCATCCCGCACCGCCGAGCCTGCTGCAGAAGCAGCTGAACTCGTGCTTGAAGCAGCGCTACGTGCCGTATCGCCTGCGGCGGATGCAGCATCTCGCGTGGCAGAGCCAGCAGCCGACGTGCCGTTCATGACGGCACTGGAGGCAGACGATGCGGCGGATGCAGCTGCCGATTCCGCTGATGCCGCAGGGGCAGCAACGACCGCTGGCGGTACCACCACCGCGGGCGCCGGAGCAGGCACCTGTGTGGGCTTCGGCACCACGACCGGTGCAGGTGCGGAAACTGCTGGCTCTTCCTTCTTGCCGCAGGCGGCAACGGCAACGCTCATCATTGAGAGCAAAGCAATTCGCTTTGCGAGGGTGTGGGCACGCGAAGATGACATATTGATGGCTCCTGGATTAATTTGGGCGTGAATGGGACCAAATGCGTGCTTCAGCCGAAAGCCAATTTCGAGCACCAGCTGGCCAATCTGCTGCTGCTTAAACACCGACTCGACAACGACGACGCGATTGTTTTGGATACGCGATTGCGTCGACATACGTGGGTCCCGGCGTGAGGACAATTCATTATAGGGAGCAGTACGACGCTGAACCTTGCGCTTATGACGGCTGGTTCAAAGACCCAGCGTGGTTGCAGCAAAGCCGGATGCCGACTCACGTTTCAGCTGCGCCAGATTTTCCTGCATCGCGAGCCGTCGAGTTGCATTGGTGGTTACAACGCAGACTCCGCGCTCTGGATCGATCCGGTGCAGCAACCGGTCAGGCGTCAGGCATGCACTTGGCAGCGCATGGATTCCGACACCTGGGTGCTGCCAACAATCGATCTGATGCGACCAGCGCCTGCGCCATTGGACGAACCGATCGTGATGACGTATTGCAGCGTCATAGCGCTGCGCCAGCAAGGTGAATCGACAACCGCTGCGAGCCCATGCATCGAGCGCAGAAACTAGCACACGCCCCCCGAGTGGCCAGTCGATAAAATCTGCGTCGCAAAACGTCGTTTGGCGCCAGCCGTATTGCGCGCCGCATTCAATGACTTCGGCAATGGTGTCGCTGAACATCTGGCGACCTTCAAATCGACGGTTGGCTGGCGCACACGGAAAGGCCAGCGGCATCTGAGGTGAGCGGGGTAGTACGGTCACGCAGGGTCTCCTGGTCGCTCGTCATCGTCACACTCGCTATGCAGCCAGCCGGCTTCGAGCCACTCGATCAGGCAGGCACGCAAACCGGCTCCGCAGCCGCGCAGGTCGCTGGCATCGAGTTGCCGACGATCGGCCAAGCGTCGCAACACGCGCGCTTCCCGGCCGCTCACCGCACGACTCTCACCGTTCAAGTAAATGCAATGCGCGTCATACAGCATGCGACTTCGGCGGTCGAGGCGCAGCGGCGATTGCAGTGCATCAGAGTCGGGCAATGTGTCCCCTGCTTCGAACCACACCGTGGGGTGGGGTTCACTTAACTGTTCGCCCAGTACGCGCTCCACCGCGTGCTTTGCCTGCAGTGCCTGCCGGACCCCTACTTGTGCGAACTTGATCAACTCAGGAGGAATCCGGCCTGGGGTGGCCATTGCCACTTGCGTGGGGTCGCGGTACCAGCGCTTCGCTTCAACCTCACCCGTTTGGTCGGCCAGACGCATCAGCAGGTCGGCCGCCAATTCGTGTTGCGTTGGTGAACGAAAACCCACCGAGCACGTGATGCAGTTGCCGCCGACTGCGGTCCCCTCATGCGCGCAGTTCGGGGGCAGGTACAGCATATCGCCGGGCTCAAGTAGAAACTCCTGTTTCGGCGCGAACTGCGCAAGGATCTTCAACGGCAAGTCGGGCACCACATTGTGTCCTGCACCCTTGGCCTGTCCAATCCGCCAGTGGCGCCTTCCATGAGTCTGCAGCAGGAAGACGTCATACCGGTCCACATGGGGACCCACACCACCGCAGTCACTCGCGTAACTAACCATTGCGTCGTCGAGCCGCGCGGCAGGCAGAAAATCAAAATGCCGCTGCACAAACCGGTGCATTGCTTCTTCGTGACGATCCATCCCTTGCACGAGCAACGTCCACCCAGGACGATCAAGCGCCGGCAATGCGCGCCTGGGAAGCGGTCCATGCCGGAGCCTCCAGCCGTTGTCAAACCGGGTGATCAAGCGAGATTCGACGTCGGCGCACTGGGCCAGTCTGAACAGCTGCGCACGCCCCAATCCAATTTCATTGACGCGCTCGACAGCACCCCGCACAAGCAAGGGTTTCTTTTGCCAATGGCGGCGCATGAATTGTGCTGGCGTCATACCGCCCAGCAAAAGGCGGTCGACATTCGGATCGGTCATCAGGTAGCCACCGCAGTGCCTGGAAGCTGATTCAGACGATCCATCAGCGACAATCGGTTTATGAAAATCATCAATGGATGCGTGGTGGGCCTGACGTGGGAGCTGAAAGACACTTTAGGCGGTGTACTGGACGTGCTTGCCACACCAATTGATTTTTTGATGGGCAGTGCCGATCTGCTGGAGTCGATTCAGCGCTCGTTACAAGGCCGCACCGCTGGCGCTCGGATTGATCTGCATCTGGAACCGGAGGACGGATTCGGCGACTACAACGAAAAACTTGTCTTCCTGGAGCCTCGCACACGCTTTGCAGCCGATCTAAACGAGGGCGAAACGTTCGACGCGCAGCAGTTGCCCGAGTTCGAGAGTGGAAACAAGTCCGTTGCAGAGACCTACACAGTGACGGATATCTATCCCGAACATGTCGTACTGGATGGCAATCATCCGCTGGCCGGTATTGCGCTGCGACTTGCACTGAAGGTTGAGTCGGTGCGTCAGGCAACGCCCGATGAATCGATCCACGGTACCTGCGGCAATACCTTTTTCACGCTGCCAAAAACGGAGGACTCCGTTGGACTGCCTTATGTCGATGTCAGTGTCGCGCCCGACTCAGACACGCGCCACTGACATTCAATCGGACGTTGGGCGTCGTGTGGCGACGCAGGCGCGATGGGCCAAGCTTGTTGACCCGCTACGAATCAACGATAGAGTTGTTCGCCATCAACGCGGACGCGCTCCCCTTCACGAATGTTCGGCGGTTCGCGATAGTCAAATGTGCGCACTGAGTTGTCTTCCATTCGCACGGTCACACGGTAATGGGCTTCTCCCGGTTGTCGTGTATTTTGCTCGATCGTGCGACCGATTAAAGCGCCTCCGATGACACCCGCGACCGTGGCAATGGTTTTGCCGCTGCCACCGCCGACTTGATTGCCTGCAAGGCCGCCCACCGCGCCGCCCGCAATCGTGCCCAGTATGCCGCTGGAACGCTCCCCGCTGACCATCTCGACACGGGTCACCTGCCCCCATTGCGCATAGCTGTTCTGCGAAGACGGGTAACCAGACGCGACTGGCCGATTGCCGCCGCCATTGTCGCCGTACAGTGGTACGTTGGAACAGCCTGCCAATGCAACTCCCATAGACAATGCGACGGTTTGACCCATCCGTTTCATATTTATCATTTGTCGTTACCCCAAAAGTGCGAGCCTTGGCTTCCGCCGCATCGCATGTGCCTACAAAATTGAATCCTCAACGGTATTTGCCGCTGCGGTGTAACTCGCAGAAAAGTCTGTCCATACGAGCTATAGAACGATTGAGCCGCGAGATGACAAGCGCGTCAACGGGCACAACATTGGCAGCGGCTGTGCGCAATCGGACTGCGTCGTAGTCAGAAATCTCCTACGCTATCGAGCCTTCACCTCCGTTTTGCCAGCACCCACCGAGCTCAGCACCCGGAATGTTTCAACTGCGCCCGGTCGACCCGTACCCGCGTTCGCCACGACTGCTCGCAGCAAAGGCGGATACCAATTCGAACTGGGCCTGCACCACCGGCACCACAACGAGTTGCGCAAGCCGCTCGAATGGCTGCACCTGGTAAGCGACATCGCTGCGATTCCAGGCGCTGAGCATCAACTCCCCCTGGTAGTCGCTGTCGATCAGACCGACGAGATTGCCCAACACAATGCCCTGCTTGTGCCCGAGTCCGGAGCGCGGCAGCAGCAATGCCGCATACCCGGGATCGCCCAGATGAATTGCAATCCCAGTAGGTACCAAGTGCACCGCATTTGGTGCCAACGTCAACGCATCTTGAATGCAAGCGCGCAGGTCGAGCCCTGCGCTGCCCTCGGTCGCGTACTGCGGCAGGCGATCCGCCATCCTGGGGTCCAGCACGCGCACTTCGACCTTCATTGCAGCCGTACTCCGGGTTGCTTCGCCAATGTTTCAAGCCGTGCGGCGATCTCGACGATCAAGTCGCGGGCAAGGTGGCGCTTCGAGGCCTTCGGCAGTTCGCGCTCACCGCACGCATCGACAAGCAGCAGCACGTTGTCGTCGGCGCCGAAGGTGTCCGGTCCGATGTTGCCAACCAACAGCGGCACGCCCTTGCGCTCTCGCTTGGCGCGCGCGTGTTCAAGCAAGCGCTCACTTTCCGCTGCAAAACCGACGCAATAGAGTGCCCCGCTGCGGGCGCGATCGGAGCGCGCGACCGTGGCAAGAATGTCGGCGTTCTCGACGAAGCGCAGCGTCGGCGCAGCGCCGCTGCCGTCCTTTTTGATTTTCTGCTCGAAGGCATCGGCTGGGCGCCAGTCGGCCACTGCAGCAGCGGCGATGAAGACCGTGGCTTGATCGACGTGATGCAATGTCGCCGCCATCATTTCGTCGGCCGAACCCACGTCGACCCGAGCCACCCCGCGCGGTGTAGCGAGCGGCACCGGTCCGGCAACCAACGTGACCTCGCCACCCGCTTGCTGCGCCGCGCGCGCAAGCGCAAAGCCCATTTTGCCGCTGGACCGATTCGTGATGCCTCGCACCGGGTCGATCGCCTCGTAGGTTGGGCCCGCTGTGATCAATACGCGCTGACCGCACAGGTGCTTTGCCACGAACGACGCAATCACGTCGTCAAGCAGTTCGGCCGGCTCCAGCATACGGCCATCGCCGACCTCACCGCACGCCTGATCGCCGCGCCCCACACCGAGTACGGTGGCACCATCGAGCGCGATCTGAGCGAGATTTCGGATGGTCGTCGGATGCGCCCACATCTCGCGGTTCATCGCGGGTGCGATCAGCAAGGGCACCTGCGCTGCTGGCCGTGCCAGACACAACAGCGACAACAAATCATCGGCGCGCCCTTGCGAAACGCGAGCGATGAAGTCGGCACTCGCCGGCGCGATAAGTACGCAGTCGGCCTGACGTGACAAATCGATGTGAGCCATGTTGTTTGGCACCCGAGCATCCCATTGCGAGCTGTAAACCACTCGATTGGACAATGCCTGCATCGTGACGGGGGTGATGAATCGCTCGGCCGCCTCGGTCATCACCACTTGCACCGTGGCGCCCTGTTTAATCAGCAAGCGGCATAATTCAGCTGCCTTATAGCAAGCGATGCCGCCGCTCAAGCCGAGCAGGATGTGCCTGCCTGTCAATTCGTCCATCGCGGCAATGTAGCAGAGCAAATCGCAGAAGTAGAGGGCCAGGGCCTATCGAGCGATTGGTGTGCACTCTCCTCCTGCTGATGCCGATTGCCCGATGAAATTGCAGGCATCGCTTACCGTGCTCGTTCGCTCTCATTCACTCTCAACTGGTGCAGCACCCCTCATGAAAACGCTTCTTCTGTCTACGTTGGCTGTGGTCACGCTCAGCGGTTGCGGCGTGGACAAAATGATCCGCGGCGACGATATGAAAGAAAACCGCTCGAAATGCGTGGACTACGGCTTTCGCCCCGGCTCGGACGAATTCGCGAACTGCATGGAGCGTTCGATGGAAAACACGGAACAGGAACGCGAACGCAGCTATCGCGACTACAAGCGCCGTGAAGATGCACGCGAAGCGCGTGAGAAGAAATGACCGTCTGCATCGCGCCCGGCAATTGCAGCGACCGATCTGGCGACCATGGCTGACCACTACCTGATGGCACCTTCGACATGACCAAATACGTTTTCGTCACCGGCGGTGTGGTGTCTTCGCTCGGCAAGGGCATCGCTGCAGCGTCATTGGCCGCGATCCTCGAGTCGCGTGGTCTGCGCGTGACCCTGATCAAGCTGGACCCTTACATCAACGTCGATCCGGGCACGATGTCGCCGTTTCAGCACGGCGAAGTGTTCGTGACGGAAGACGGCGCGGAAACCGATCTGGATCTGGGCCACTACGAACGCTTCATCACCACGCGCATGCGGCGCGCCAACAACTTCACCACCGGCCAGATCTACAAGTCGGTGCTGGAAAAAGAGCGTCGCGGGGACTATCTTGGCAAGACGGTGCAGGTGATCCCGCACGTCACCAACGAAATTCAAGCTTTTATCGAGCGCGGTGCTGGTGGCGGCGCGGTGAATGCGCCAGCGGTGGCGATCGTCGAGATCGGCGGCACAGTCGGTGACATCGAGTCGCTGCCGTTTTTGGAGGCCGCACGCCAGATGAGCTTGCGGTTGGGGCCGAACCAGTGCGCGTTCGTGCACCTGACCTATGTGCCGTTCATCGCTGTGGCAGGCGAGTTGAAGACGAAACCGACCCAGCACACCGCGCAGAAGCTTCGTGAGATTGGCATCCAGGCCGACGCACTGGTGTGCCGCGCCGATCGGCCCATTCCCGATGAAGAGCGCGCCAAGATCTCACTGTTCACGAACGTGCCCGAATGGGGCGTGATCTCAATGTGGGATGTGGACACGATTTACAAGGTGCCGCGCATCTTGCACGAGCAAGGTCTGGACGGCTTGATCTGCGACAAGTTGCGTCTGAATACGCCGCCGGCCAACCTGCAACGGTGGGACTCACTGGTGCAGTCGCTCGAACATCCCGCACGGGAAGTGTCGATTGCGATGGTTGGAAAGTATGTCGATTTGTCGGACAGCTACAAGTCGCTCAACGAGGCGCTGCGGCACGCCGGCATCGTCAACCATGCACGCGTGAAGATCGGCTACATCGACTCAGAGACGATCACACCTGCCAACGTGCGTCAGCTCGAACAGTACGATGGCGTGCTGGTGCCCGGCGGTTTCGGCAAACGCGGCGTGGAGGGCAAGATCGCAGCCGCGCGCTTCGCACGCGAAAATCAGATCCCGTACTTGGGCATCTGCCTCGGCATGCAGGTCGCCACCATCGAGTTCGCGCGCAACGTGGCCGGGCTCGAGCGAGCCAACAGCACCGAGTTTGACGCCGACAGTCCGCACCCCGTGATCGCGTTGATTGACGAGTGGACCGACGCCGACGGTACCGTTCAGCTTCGCAATGCCAAGTCCGATCTCGGCGGCACCATGCGTCTCGGTGCGCAAAGCTCGGACGTGGCACCCGACACCATTGCGCACCGCATCTATGGCGATGTGGTGACCGAGCGGCATCGGCATCGCTACGAGGCGAACAGCCACTACCTCGATGCGCTGCGCAAGGCTGGTCTTGTGATCTCTGCGCTGACCCAGCGCGAACAGTTGACCGAAATCGTTGAGCTGCCGGTTGCCGTGCATCCATGGTACGTCGGGGTACAGTTTCACCCCGAGTTCCGTTCCACACCGTGGGATGGGCACCCCCTTTTCAATGCCTATCTGGCCGCTGCGCTCACGCGCCAAGACACCTGCGCAGCCGAGCGCAAGCCGGCCGCGTCGACCGACAAACTGGGCGCGTCGAGCTGACATAACGGGCACCCGATCATGAAGTTGTGTGGTTTCGAAGTGGGCAATCGGTTGCCGCTGTTTTTGATCGCCGGCCCCTGCGTGGTGGAGTCGGATCAACTGCAGATGGACACCGCTGGGCATTTAAAAGAAGTGACCGAACGGCTCGGCATACCGTTTGTCTTTAAGAGCAGCTTTGACAAGGCAAACCGCTCGTCCGGCGAAAGCTTTCGCGGCCCCGGGCTGGAAGACGGTCTGGCTGTGCTTGCACGCATCAAACGCGAACTCGCATTGCCGATCTTGACGGACGTGCACACCGAGAGTCAGGTGGCTGCCGTCTCCGAAGTGGCCGACGTGCTGCAGACCCCCGCCTTTCTGTGTCGCCAAACCGATTTCATCCGCGCCGTTGCACAGTCCGGCCGCCCGGTGAACATCAAGAAGGGTCAGTTTTTGTCGCCACATGAGATGAAAAACGTGATCGACAAGGCACGCGCTGCCGCGGCAGAAAAGCACTTGACCGAAGACCGTTTCATGGCCTGCGAGCGCGGTGCCAGTTTTGGCTACAACAATCTGGTCGCCGACATGCGCAGTCTTGCGATCCTGCGCGAGACGCGGGCGCCTGTGGTGTTCGATGCAACCCATTCGGTGCAGTTGCCCGGCGGGCTTGGGCAGAGCTCCGGCGGCCAACGCGAGATGGTGCCGGTATTGGCACGCGCAGCCGTTGCAGTGGGCGTGGCAGGCCTCTTTATGGAAACCCATCCCGATCCGGCAAATGCCATGAGCGATGGGCCGAACGCGGTGCCGCTCAAGCACATCGAGGCGTTGCTTGAGACACTGCTCGAACTCGACCGCATCGCCAAACGCAATCCGTATCTTGAAGACACCATTGGAGACTGAATCCATGCCAAGCGCCTATGTCATTGCAAACGTCGATGTGACCCATCCAGAGCAGTACGAACAGTACAAGCTGTTGTCGAGCGCTGCCATGAAAGCGCATGGCGCCGAAGTCTGCGTGCGGGGCGGTGCCGTTGAAGTTTTAGAAGGCGACTGGGCGCCTGAGCGTATGGTGATGCTCAAATTCCCGTCCACGGCAGCCGCCCGGGCGTTTTATGAATCCGCTGAATACGCGGCAGCCCGCAAAGCACGTGAAGGTGCTGCGGTCATGCGCATGATCATGGTGACAGGCGTCGACTGATCGGACTGCCCGACCAACTTTCTTCTGAAGGCAAATTTCGAATGAGTGCAATCGTAGACATCGTCGGCCGCGAAATCCTGGACAGCCGCGGCAATCCCACCGTTGAGTGCGACGTGCTGCTGGAGTCCGGCACGATGGGCCGCGCCGCAGTGCCGTCCGGTGCGTCCACCGGTTCGCGTGAGGCGATCGAACTGCGCGACGGCGACGCAAGCCGCTACCTCGGCAAGGGCGTGTTGAAGGCCACCGGCCACATCAATACCGAAATTTCGGAAGCCGTGTTGGGGCTCGACGCGAGCGAGCAAGCGTTCCTCGACAGAACCTTGATCGATCTGGACGGCACCGAGAACAAATCGCGGCTGGGCGCGAACGCGACGCTGGCCGTGTCGATGGCTGTCGCGCGGGCCGCGGCAGAGGAATCGGGCCTGCCGCTGTACCGCTACTTCGGGGGCATGGGCGCAAACTTGATGCCGGTGCCGATGATGAACGTCATCAATGGCGGCGCGCATGCGAACAACGACCTGGACTTGCAGGAGTTGATGATCATACCGGTCGGCGCGAAAAGCTTTCGCGAAGCGCTGCGCTATGGAGCCGAGGTGTTCCATGCATTGAAGAAAATCCTGCACGACAAAGGCATCAGCACCGCAGTCGGCGACGAGGGGGGCTTTGCGCCGAGCGGGCTGAATCATGAGGCGGCCATCCAACTGATACTGGACGCAATCGACAAGGCGGGCTACAGCGCGGGCACGCAAATCGCGCTCGGCCTCGACTGCGCGGCGAGTGAGTTCTACAAAAATGGCAAGTACGAACTTGAAGGCGAGCATCTATCGCTGTCAGCCGAAGCCTGGACCGACATGCTCGCGACCTGGGTCGACAAATACCCGATCATCAGCATCGAGGACGGCATGCACGAAGGCGACTGGGACGGTTGGAAGCACCTGACCGATCGACTCGGCGAGAACGTGCAATTGGTGGGCGATGACCTGTTCGTCACCAACACGAAGATCCTTGCTGAAGGGATTGAGAAACGCGTTGCGAACTCGATCCTGATCAAGATCAATCAGATCGGCACGTTGACCGAAACCTTTGCTGCCATTGAGATGGCCAAGCGCGCGGGCTACACCGCGGTGATCAGCCACCGCTCGGGCGAAACCGAAGACAGCACGATTGCCGACATCGCGGTCGGCTGCAATGCAGGACAGATCAAGACCGGCTCGCTGTCGCGTTCAGACCGAATCGCCAAGTACAACCAGCTGTTGCGCATCGAAGAAGACTTGGGCGATATCGCAACTTACGCAGGCCGCGCGGCTTTCTACAATCTGCGTTGACCGCCATTCCAAGCCTCCACCCACCCTTTGCTTCGTCATGAAGGCGCGCACGGTTTCGGTCATTTTGGTCGCCCTGCTGGTCATGCTGCAGTTGCAGCTGTGGCGTGGCCGTGGCAGCCTTCCGCAAGTGCAGCATTTGCGCGATCAGATCGAGCAGCAGCAAGCGAACAACGCGCGTGCCAAGTTCGTCAACGAACGGCTCATCTCGGAAATCCGTGATCTGCAGCAGGGGCTGGATACGGTTGAATCGAAAGCACGCGCCGAGCTTGGCATGGTCAAGCCCAATGAGATCTTTGTGCAGGTGTCGAAGTAGCCGGTCGGTACAGCCCAGCCTTGAAGCTGCGGTGTTGATGGCCGCTATTGCAGCGTCGATGTACTAGGCGGCTGATCTGTGCCTTCTGAGAAAATCTGCGCTGCATCGACCGGGTCAAAGCGGTACTGCTGACCGCAGAATTCACAGCCGACTTCGATCTCGCCGCGCTCGGCGATGATGTCTTTCGACTCCGCCTCACCCAGCCCGCGAATCATGGCTTGTACCCGCGCAAGACTGCAAGTGCACGCAAACCGCGGCTCCGGCGCGTCGGCAGCTGGTGCGAACTGCAACAACTGTTCGTTCCAGAACAGGCGGTGCAACACGTCTTGCATAGACAGGTGGAGCAGTTCGTCGGCTGTCAAGCTGGCCGCCAGGGTGGCCAGCCGATTGAAGTCCTCATCGCGGCCGATCCGGTCCTCATCTTCTGTCCGCATGGCTCCGCTGCCCTGCAGATTGCCCTCTCCAGTGGTTGGCATGCGCTGCAGCAACAGGCCAGCGGCGACTTGCTCGTCGGCGGCCAGCACCAGGCGTGTGTCGAGCTGTTCGCTCTGCAGCATGTAGTGCTCAAGGATTTCGCTTAATCGCTCGATCTTCTCGCGCCGATCTCCGTGCAGCGGCACCACACCTTGGTAAGGCTGCTGGCCGGGCAGCCAGCCACGTGGATCGAACGTGATGGCACAGCGGCCTTTGTCGCCGAGATTGACGAGCTGGCTCAACGTGGCATCCGGCGCCACATCGCCGATCACGGTCGCGGTCGCGCGCAGCGACAAGTCGGCCTGCGCTTCCGCCACCGCCAACTTCACCGGACCATCGCCAAAAATCTGTAAAACCAATGTGCCGTTGAATTTGATGTTCGATTGCATCAGCGCAGCCGCTGCCGTCATCTCACCGAGCAGCGCGGTCACGGGCGCGGGATAGGCGCCGGTGGCACGGTTCTCAGCGCGCCGGCTCAAGATCTCTTGCCAGGGCGTGGTCAGGCGCACGATCGCACCACGCACCGCCACACCGTCGAACAAAAAACGCGCAAGTTGCGGCGGCGATTGCGTTTCGCCGGGCGGGGGGAATTTCTCGTCGCTCACGCCGGACAACCCGGCTCGGCTAGGTCGGCTGGGTGGCGCCAGTCCTCGTCCAGCCGCATATATTCATTCGCCAATCCGTCCATCCCGAACAGG
The DNA here is from genome assembly GCA_038200275.1 of Burkholderiales bacterium. GTDB lineage: Bacteria > Pseudomonadota > Gammaproteobacteria > Burkholderiales > Burkholderiaceae_C > JBBPYC01. Next base: position 124,738 of record JBBPYC010000042.1, on the reverse strand, counting down.
TGCTCAAGATCACCAAGCGTGAGCCGCACCCGGTGCACCGGTTCGCCGTCGCTGCCCTCACTCACGACTTGTTCCACCTTGTCGCGCAAAAACGCATAGGCAGCATCGGTCGTGCTCGAGGGATTGATCACAAGGTAACGCAGCAACGCGTCGGTCAACGCGACCAACGATCGATCGAAATCATGCGATCGGTAAGCAATCGTGATGCCAATCGTGACGTCGGGCTCAATCGCCGGCACGTTGCGTGTCAGCCGGTGGTCGAACAACGCCAGCAGCACCATGCCTTCAACGGTCTCGGTGTAGTGGGGCGTCATGACGCGGGGTCTGCCGAACGGGTAGGCAATGTGGTGATGCACAGGCGTCTAAACCAGCAGCAGCCGTTCAACCGATCTTGCGCAAGCTGGCTGCGTAGCGCTTTGCGTTGTCGACATAGTGTTGGGCGATCCGCGCCAGATTCTCGATTTGCTCCGGTGTGAGCATACGCACCGCCTTGGCCGGGCTGCCAAGGATCATCGAGCCATCCGGATATTCCTTGCCTTCGGTCACCAACGCGCCGGCACCGACCAAGCAATTGCGGCCGATCTTCGCGCCGTTGAGCACGACCGCCTGAATGCCGATCAGTGAGTTGTCGCCCACGTTGCAGCCATGCAGCATGGCCTGGTGACCAACAGACACCCCTGCACCAAGCACCAGTGGCTGACCTGGGTCGGCATGCAGCACACTGTTGTCCTGCACATTCGAACCCGACCCAATCTGCAACATCTCGCTGTCGCCGCGCGCCACCACGCCGAACCAGAGGCTGCTGTGCTCGGCCATCCGCACATCGCCAATTGCTTGGGCGGAGTCGGCAATCCATGCACCGGACCCCAATTGCGGCGCAATGCCGTCGAGTTCGTAGACTGCCATGGCTATCGCTTATCCCTATTAAAGGTCTTTTTACAATTGTAGGGATGCCAGCTTCGATTCACCAATTGCCTGATCCAATTTTTAAATTGCGGCATGTCGCGTTTCAGTGGCTATGCGAGCGCGACGCTTCTGCCAAAGCAGCTGCTTTGGTGTCAATGCGTTGGCAAGAACTCGATGTCGATCCACAAGGGATTTGGACCGAACCGGCGACCGGTTTCCCTGGCCGGCCTGCGCGCCCGGTGCTGGTGGCGCCGACGCAGCTGGCGCGCCGCTCGGCTCAGACGCCGCACGGTCGAGCCGCCCTACTGCATGCGGTGGCGCATATCGAGCTGAACGCGATCCACCTCGCGCTCGACGCAGTGTGGCGATATGCTGGACTGCCAGTGTCGTTTTATCGCGACTGGATGCAGGTGGCGGTAGACGAAGCGCGGCATTTCGGCCTGCTCGCAGCGCACCTGCAGACGCTCGGCTTTGCGTATGGCGACTTCCCCGCGCACGACGCACTTTGGGAGATGGCGCACCGCACTCGAGACGATGTGCTTGCGCGGATGGCTCTGGTGCCGCGCACGCTCGAAGCGCGTGGGCTCGACGCCACGCCGGCGATGCGCGCCAAGCTGGCCCAGGCTGGGGACATCCGCGCGGCGGAAATCCTTGACGTGATCCTGCACGACGAGATTGGTCATGTGGCGATTGGCAATCGATGGTTTCGCTGGCTATGCGCCGAGCGCAGCCTCGATCCACTGATTGCGTTCGAGCAGCTGCAGACCGACCACCGCGCGCCGAAGCCGCGCGGACCGTTCAATCTGGCGGCGCGACGTGCAGCTGGATTCACCACAGCCGAACTTGACGCCCTCGAAGCCGGCGACAAGGCAGCCCGAAGATGACATCCGCCCATCGCAATGAGGCTCCGACTGCCGCCGGCTCGATCACTCAGGTCGCTGGCATCGAAGTCGGTCATTTCACCGATGCACGGCGCCCCACCGGCTGCTCGGTGGTGATGGCGCGAGGCGGTGCGGTCGCCGGTGTGGATGTGCGGGGCGCCGCGCCTGGCACGCGTGAGACCGATTTGCTGGAGCCCGGCAACCTTGTGCAGCAGGTGCACGCGGTGTTGCTGTGTGGCGGCAGCGCGTTCGGCCTTGCAGCCGCCGACGGCGCAGTGCAGTGGCTTGAGCAGCAGCGCATCGGTCTGCAACTGTTGCCGTCCGTCTATTTGCCGCTGGTGCCGGCTGCGGTGTTGTTTGACCTGACCGTCGGCGACCCGCGCATCCGCCCCACCGCAGAGGCCGGATTTGCGGCCTGCGCAGCGGCCAGAACTGACCACCCTGCGGAAGGGAACGTGGGTGCTGGCGCTGGCGCCACGGTGGGCAAACTGTTCGGACTGGATCGCTCGATGAGGGGCGGCATCGGGACTGCGTCCATTACGGTGGCCGGTGTCACCGTCGGCGCGTTGGTTGCCTGCAATGCGCTCGGCGATGTGATCGACCCAGACACGTCCCAAGTGCTGGCCGGCGCCCGCACGCCGGACGGCAATCGCTTATTCGACAGCCGCCAGGCACTGATTCGCGGCGTGCCGCCAACGCCGGTACTGGCAGGGTCGAACACCACGATCGGTGTGATTGCCACCGACGCGCTGCTCACCAAGGTGCAGGCGCGCAAGCTCGCGCAGCTGGGCCACGACGGCCTTGCGCGCAGCATCAACCCGGCCCACGGCATGAGCGACGGCGACACGATTTTTGCCCTGGGCACCGGCCGCGCAGGTGTGATGCCAGGCATGACCCTGCTGGGCACCCTGGCGGCCGAAGTAACAGCACGGGCGGTCGTACGCGCAGTCCGCGCCGCTGTGAGCTTGACGATCGGACCAGCGCACTGGCTTGCGATGCGCGACTTGCCACCCAAAAGCTGAGCATTCGACGACGATTGAATCCGGCACACCTTGTTTGCCCTTCTGCGCGCTGCTGTAAGTGCCGCGCACCCCGGCCCTAATGGAAGGCCATGCGGCTGGGTCTGCCATGACGGTGACGTCCCCGGTGTGTGCATTTGCCGCCTGACAATCCATAACCCAATCAAGCCCCGACGCCCATGCTCCAACTCCCGCCATAGTCGTCATCGACTCTCGGCGCACAGCCCTTCGCGAGCGCATGCATCGCACGGCCCAGTGGTGGCCCGCGCAGGCGGCGAGCCGACGATGGGCGATGGGCGATGGGCGATGACCCGCCCAAGCGCGCACCGATGCTGGGCGTCGATGAGAAACCCTCGGTTCAGGCCCGCACCGATACAGCGCCGGCCTTTCCAATGCGCCCGGGACAACTGGAGCGCCATACACATGCCTACTTGCGCCACCGCACGACCGACCTCTTTGCTGCTTTGGATGTCAAGATCGGCACCGGGATCGCCTAGGTTCACCGGCGGCATCGCATCATGGCGTTTCACCACTTTTTGCAAACGGTCGAGCGCGTTACACCGGCCGATTTCGATCTGCATCTGGTGCTCGACAACGCCAGCACCCACAAGGCATCACTCATCCAGCGCTGGCTGCTCGGACATCCCTGGGTGCGTTTGCACTTGACGCCGACAACTGGAGCTTGGCTGAACTTGGCCGAGCGCTGGTTTTCCGTGCATACCGCGCGCCGACTCCGGCGGGGACGCTTCCGATCCACACGCGCATTGGAGAGCGCCATCGATGTCTACGTCGGCACCAACAACTCAAAACCCAAGCCCCTTGTCTGGACCAAGACTGCCGATCAAATCCTCGAATCAGTCGCAGAATTTTGTCTGCGAACTTCTGACTCGCACCACTATCGGTACGTGCATGAGCCTTGATCTCTGATGTCCGGCCAATGAAACGAAGTTTCACATTGATCACAAGGGTTTTGAGTCGCGGCAAAGCTCGCCGGGGTGCCAAGCGACATTGGTAGTCACGCTTGGCAATCGTTATGCCGGCCGAAGACGCACCTGCCGATTTCAATCGACTGCACCCCAGCGAAGCGAATTTTCACGCGGTCCGGTCAGACCGACAAATGCGGTCAAGCCGAAACCAAAAGGCCACGTTCAGGCGGCGATGCAGGTCGATTGCAAAACGCACAGCCGCATCGCCGATACTCGGCCACCGTGCGGTGGCCGCCTGCAACAGCGCTTTGCGCGCCATGCGCAAGTCGGTCAATATCGGTCGGACGGCGTATTCGGGCAAAAAGACAGCCCCACGCGGTTCGGTCTCCAGTTACTTCCCTCGGAGCACGGGTGAGCCCATCACGCAGCATCTGCATCGCAGCCACATTGGGGATTGCGGCCGTCGCAGCTTGGCTGTTCGCACGCTTTCACACGCCTCTGCCCTGGATGCTGGGGCCGTTGCTGACGGTCGCGGTGCTCGGCATGCTGGGTGCCCCGGTTCGGACGTTACCGCTGCTGCGCGACGCGGGCCAGCTTGCAATCGGCATCGCGCTCGGCCTGTACTTCACACCCAACGTGCTGCGCACGATCGCAGCACTGACACCTGCGCTGGCTGCTGGCATTGTTTGGGCGCTGCTGCTTGGCTATTTGTTTTATCGGCTGCTGGCTGCCGCCTCGTGCGCGGAGACCCCCCAGGACCATGCCACCGCGTTCTTCTCGGCGGCGATCGGCGGCGCGTCGGAGATGGTTGTGCTCGGTGAACGCCATGGCGGGCGGATCGACCGCATCGCTGCAGCGCACTCGCTGCGCGTGTTGCTGGTGGTGCTGGTCATCCCGATCGGTTTGCAGTGGGCAGGCTTGCGCGGCATCGACCTGACTCCATCCGGACCAGAGCAATTTCACCTCGGCGGACTGCTCTGGCTCGGCGCGCTCGGTCTGGCCGGCGCGTTGCTGCTGCGTTGGCTGCGGCTACCGAATCCTTGGGTGCTCGGCGCGCTGACCGTCACACTGGTACTGACGGGCAGCGGTATTGAGCTGTCGACGTTGCCGAAGGAACTCAGCAACGCCGCGCAGTTGTGCATCGGGGTGGCGCTAGGCACCCGTTTCACCCCTGCGTTTGCACGCAGTGCACCACGTTGGCTCGGCACCGTGGCGTTGGGCACGTTTTGCATGATCGCCTCAAGCACAGGCTTTGCATGGCTGCTCGCAACTGCAGCCGGCTTGCACTGGGTCACGGTTCTGCTAGGAACGTCGCCGGGGGGCATCGCCGAGATGTCGATCACGGCGAAGGTGATGCAGCTCGGTGTGCCCGTCGTGACGGCGTTCCACGTCACACGTTATGTCATCGTGCTGCTGGCAACCGCGCCGCTGTACCGCGGACTCATGGCGCGCAAGAGGATTGCCGAATGACCGAGTGCATTGGCTTAGGCGGCGGTTGCCATTGGTGCACTGAAGCGGTATTCGAGTCACTGCGCGGAGTGACACGGGTCGATCAGGGTTGGTTGGCACCAGCCCCCGACAAAGACAGTTTTTCTGAAGGCGTGTTGATCGACTTCAAGCCCGATCTGATCGACTTGTTCACACTTGTTGCCGTTCATCTGCACACGCACAGTTGCACGTCGAATCACGTGCTGCGAGGCCGCTATCGATCGGCACTGTACGTGCACTCGGCCGCACAGGCGCGACAAGCAGCAAACGTCATTGCGCAGCTGCAACAAACCGATTTTGATTTGCCGATCATCACACAGGTCTGTCGGCTCGGTGCCTTTCGCCGCAACGAGGAACGCTATCTGCACTATGCCCAGCGGCACGCCGGTCAGCCGTTTTGCGAGCGCTTCATCAGCCCGAAGCTGGCCCTGCTGCGCGAGCGCTTTGAGGCGCATGCGCTGCCAGACGTGGACCAGGCCGCAGGCTACGGTGGCGCCGAAGCGAAAGTACCCGCACGGTCTTCAGGACCTACTTCAACGCCTTGAACCGCATCCGTCTCGGCTTGGCGCCCTCCTCACCCAGACGCTTCTTCTTGTCGGCTTCGTACTCTTGGTAGTTGCCGTTGAAGAAGGTCCACTGGCTATCGCCTTCGGCCGCCAGGATATGGGTTGCGATGCGATCCAGAAACCAGCGGTCGTGGCTGATGACCAGCACGGTGCCCGCGTATTCGAGCAGCGCGTCTTCCAACGCGCGCAGCGTTTCCACATCAAGGTCGTTGCTGGGCTCGTCGAGCATCAGCACGTTGCCGCCAGAGATGAGCGTCTTGGCCAGATGCAGCCGGCCGCGCTCGCCGCCCGACAAGGTGCCGACTTTCTTCTGCTGATCGCCCCCATTGAAGTTGAAGCGGCCGGCATACGCTCGGCTCGCCATCTGGAACTTGCCGACGTTGATGATGTCCAGGCCGTTGCTGATGTCTTCCCACACCGTCTTGTCGTCACCGAGTGCATCGCGCGACTGGTCGACGAACGCCATGTTCACAGTGCTGCCGACGACGATTTCACCGCTGTCGGGCTGCTCCTTGCCGGCCAGCAACTTGAACAACGTCGATTTACCTGCGCCGTTGGGACCGATGATGCCGACGATGGCACCTGGAGGGATGGTGAAGGTCAAGTCGTCGATCAGCAGACGATCCCCAAACGACTTGCTGACATTCTTGAACTCGAACACCTGGTTGCCCAACCGCTCAGCCACGGGGATGAAGATCTCCATGGTTTCGTTGCGACGCTGGTATTCGATGTCGGACAGTTCTTCGAAACGAGCCAGACGCGACTTGCTCTTGGCTTGGCGTGCCTTCGGGTTCTGGCGCGACCACTCAAGTTCTTTCTTCAGCGCCTTGGCATGCGCCTCTTCGCCTTTTTGCTCCTGCGCCAGCCGGTCGCCCTTTTGCTCGAGCCAAGTCGAATAATTGCCCTTCCACGGAATGCCGCGTCCGCGGTCCAGTTCCAGAATCCATTCGGCCGCGTTATCCAGGAAGTAGCGGTCATGGGTGATGGCGACCACGGTGCCAGGGAAGCGCTGCAGAAATACCTCCAGCCATTCAACCGATTCGGCATCCAAGTGGTTGGTGGGCTCGTCGAGCAGCAGCATGTCGGGCTTCGACAGCAACAGCTTGCACAACGCCACACGGCGCTTTTCACCGCCCGACAACAGCCCGACCTTGGCATCCCACGGCGGCAGCCGCAGCGCATCGGCGGCGATCTCAAGCTGGTGCTCCGAATCCGTGCCGGCGGCCGAAATCACCGCTTCAAGTTGGCCCTGCTCGGCGGCCAGCGCATCGAAGTCAGCGTCCTCCTCGCCATAGGCCGCATAGATTGCATCGAGCCGCGCCTTGGCAGCGTTGACTTCGCCCATTGCCTCTTCGACCGATTCGCGTACCGTGTGCTCGGCATTGAGCTTCGGCTCCTGTTCCAGATAACCGATGGTCAAACCCGGCATCGGCGTGGCTTCGCCCTCGATCTCGTTGTCGACGCCAGCCATGATTTTCAGCAGCGACGACTTGCCCGAGCCGTTGAGGCCCAGCATGCCGATCTTGGCGCCTGGGAAGAAGGAAAGCGAAATGTCTTTCAAGATCTGCCGCTTGGGCGGCACGGTCTTGGAGACCTTGTTCATGGTGTAGACGTATTGGGCCATTGGGTGCTCTTTCAAATATTCAGGTGCCAGCCATCAGATCCACAAAAGGTCTGCGTGACTTCCAGCGGTAGGCTCCGAAGTCACGACCATCGGTGGTCAAGACACGGCCATGGTTCGAATGTTGCGCCAGCAACAACAGCGAGGCGTGGGCCAGATCCATCGGCAGCTTGCCGTATTGCACCATCAACCGAGCCATTCGGCTGACCGACTCTTTCGGTAGATCGCAGACAAATATGCTGCGCTCAGCAACTTCCGCAACAAACGCCGAGGCTGCATCGGTGCCAGGCCGGGCTTGCAGCAGGCAAGCAGTTTCTGTCATCACGGCCATCTGGTGATCCAACCTTCGGCGACAGTCCCCAGAAACTCCAGCGAGCGCCGGTGATTGATGTCCGCTGCGTCCAGGCAGGCGTAAAAAAACCGGAGTTGACAATGATCAACGGCGTGCCGCCTTTGATCCGTTAGCGTCGCGCGGCGGCTTGTTGTGCAGCACTCCGTGCTTTGTCTCCAAATAGTCAGCGACCACTTGCTTGACTTTCGATGACGTATGAATGCGGCCGTTTCGATATCGCCCGACCGACGGCATAAGGCGCGGCAGCGTGGGCGCATCTTGCACCGGTTACGCACGGTAGTAATGTGGCACGCTAGCCCACTCTACCTCGACGATGCCCAGCCCCGTGGTGGTCGTCAAGCAAGGCAGCTACTGCGCCGATTGCGCATCGAACTTGGCGTTGATCCGGGAATCAGTGGTCCACACCACAACGGCGGCGTGGGTTTTCACGTATATCATTGTACGATGCGTAGGTCGCGCATTCGCGCGGGCGGGGCGGTGCAGGCAGCAATCACGCGGATCATGCGACAATACGTGTGTTGTCGGCAACGGTTGGCTGCAACATCGGCACCACGCCGGAGACTTCGAATCCAGGCCCAACGGGTTTTTCGAAGCGCTCATCTTCCTATTTTCATCAGCCCCAGAACTGGCTTTGTCGTCGTTGCCGAACCAGGCAACGGCGGTAAAGCAGGCCGATGAGCTCTGCGCCGAGAAAGGCGCTTTTTCTTTCTTATTCATGAACTTTGAAGAACTGAAGCTGGCTCCGGCCATCTTGAAGGCCGTACACGAACTCGGCTACGAAACACCAACTCCCATCCAACAGCAGGCCATCCCTGCGGTGCTCGAAGGCAAGGACTTGCTCGGCGGCGCGCAGACCGGCACCGGCAAGACGGCTGCCTTCGTGCTGCCGATCCTGCAGCGCCTGACGATGAGCCGCAGCGCAACCAACAAGTTCGGCGGGACCGGCATCCGTGCGTTGGTGCTCACGCCGACCCGAGAGCTGGCAGCGCAAGTCGAAGAATCGGTTCGCGTCTACGGCAAGTACCTGCAACTGTCGTCCACCGTGGTGTTCGGCGGTGTTGGCATGAACCCGCAGATCGACCGCGTGAAGCGCGGCGTCGATGTGCTGGTTGCCACACCGGGGCGTCTTTTGGACCTGCATGGTCAGGGCATGCTCGACTTGGGCCAAGTGCAGTTCCTGGTGCTCGACGAAGCAGACCGCATGCTCGACATGGGCTTTATCCATGACGTGAGGAAGGTGCTGGCCGTGGTGCCGAAGGAAAAGCAGAGTCTGCTGTTTTCCGCGACGTTCAGTGATGAGATCCGCAACCTTGCGAACGGCTTGCTTAAAGAGCCGGTCAGCATCCAGGTCACTCCCGCCAACACCACCGTTCAGCGCATCACGCAAGTGATCCACCCGGTCGGCCGCGGCAAGAAAAAGGCGCTGCTCGCGCATATCATCAACGAGCACGACTGGAGCCAAGTGCTGGTGTTCACCCGCACCAAGTTCGGCGCAAACAACGTCGCCGAATTCCTGACCAAGAACGGCATCCACGCGATGGCGCTGCATGGCAACAAGAGCCAGGCCGCGCGCACCCAGGCACTGGCTGGCTTCAAGAGTGGTGAGATCCGCGCGCTGGTGGCCACCGACATCGCGGCGCGTGGCATCGACATCGATGATCTGCCCCACGTTGTGAATTACGAGATCCCGAACGTGTCCGAAGACTACGTGCACCGCATCGGTCGTACCGGCCGTGCAGGCGCCAGCGGTGCGGCAGTCAGCCTGGTCTGCCTTGACGAGGAAGGCTTCATGGAAGCGATCGCGCGCTTCACGCGCCAGGACATCCCAGTGCAGGTCATCGAGGGCTTCGGCCCTGAGGCGGGCGAGCAAGCCGAGCCGATCGCTATGGGCCGCCAGACGATCTGGGGTGGCGCTGGCCGTCCGCCTAGCCGCGATGTGATGCAGGCCGCAGCGAAGGCGGCACGTACCGAGATGATGCAGCGCATGCGCGACAGTAAGGGACGCCAGGGTGGCAGTGGCCCGGGAGCCGTCCGCAACAGCGTTGCCGGTGCAAGCAACGGCAACGGCAGCCGCGGTGGTCGGTCCCAACCGTCCAACGGCGGTGGTCGCTCCGGACCGCCGGCACGCCCGGCACATCACGTTGCACCCGCAGGCCGCGGTGGCCCCGCGCCGCGCCATCGCAATGCCCCGCATGCCGAGCATGCTGGTGGCGATCGCAATGGCAACGTGCAGCCGCCCTATCAACCCCGTGACGACTTCGACCATGACGACGATCGCGATCAGGCCCTGCCCGCCCAGGCTGACCCTTTGCGCACCAGCGTCGACAGCATGGGCAGCCGCGCACGAAACGGTGGTGGCGGCGGCGGTGCCAACCGCAGCGGGCGCCCTGGTGGCGGTGGCGGCACGGGCCGCTCTGGTGGCGGGGGCTACGGGCCTCGTGGGCCGGGAAATTCTCAGCGTTCTTTCAATCGATGAACGCTGGTCGGTGGTCCGCGCAGTGGGCCGCCGACTGCACGGCGTCGCTCATCCGAAGCTGACTGCGCATGTGGTCGATCTGCTCTCGCTGACGGCGTTGCCACCGATCGATGACGTATTCATCGCACTGGGCACGACCATCAAGCATGCGGGCAGCCGTGCTGCGTTTCGGCGCATCGACTTCGATGCGGTGTTGTCGGTCGCCTGTGCCGCACGCTTAGCAGGCGCGACCCGGGCTCGCGGTGGCCAGCTCGATGGGCGCCAACGCGGCATCTCGGGTGTTCTACCGCCGCATCAAGGGCGAGATGGAAGATGCAGTGGCGCAACTCGGATTTGAGCTGACGCTCATCGCGCGGCCATCCATGTTGAGTGGCAACCGCTACGCGCTTGAGCAGGCTGCTCGTCCTGCAGAACGGTGGACCCTGCGCACGATGCATTGGCTGCGGGCACTGATTCCAATCGACTATGCGCCAATCACGGCACGACAGGTTGCCCTCGCGATGGTCGGTGGGATCGCTGCCGGCGCATCTGGCCGGCGTGTGCTGCTTTCAGGCGAACTGCAGCTCAGTCGATGACAACGCTGACCACTCCGCGCCATGACGGAGCGGTATCAGTCGCGCACGAACAAAGTGACCAGTGGATCGGTTCCGATCTGCCGGCTGCGGTGCCCATGACGTTCGGCATCGAAGCTCGCATTCTTCGGCAACGTGTCGGCTGAGTAGAAATGGTCGCCCGCCTGAAATCGACGCAGCGTGCCGTCCTGCAGCTCGATCTCCATCGTGCCGCCCAGCACGAACAGCCACTGAGGTGTCACGGTGCAGTGAAATGCGCTCTCGAATCCGACCGGGCTGTGCCGTAGCTGATAACCGCCGGAGGCAAACAAGGGCGACAGCATCGCGCTTGGGATACCTTCGGACAAGTCGATGTGTTCCTCACGGAATTGCGCCTTTCCGCCCCCAGATGTGAACAGCACGACCTTGACAAAGCGATTCAAGGGGAAGCTTCCGCCAAGTTCAGTGCGAGAGCGCCGGATCGAACGCGATCTGCACTTTCATTGCCTGACGCTTGTCGCTGGCCAGCTCAAATGCTTGCGTCGCCTGCTCGAACCCGATGATGTGGCTGATCACAGGCTTGCCATGGATCAGTCGCTGGTTCAGAAAGGCGACCGCGACCGCGAACTCGGTATGAAAGCGGAACGTGCCGCGCAGATCGATCTCCTTGGCCACCAGCACGTTCAACGGCAACGTGACGTCGCCGCCCAGCCCGATCGTGACCAGCACGCCGCGCGGCGTCAGCACGTCGAGCCCAGCGCGCAACGCCTTGTCGCTGCCGGATGCCTCGAACATCACGTCGAACTGGCCTTTTTGCGCTGCATAAGGTGCGAGGCCATCGGGCTGGTTCGTCAGGTTGATCGTTTCGTCCGCTCCCATCTGACGCGCGCACTCGAGAGGGCGATCCGCCAGATCAACGGCGACAATGCGCGCCGCCCCCGCTCTGCGCAAGCCGGCAATCAGCAATGAGCCGATCGGCCCGCAACCGGTAACAAGCACCTGCCGTCCAAACACCGAACCTGCGCGCGCAATCGCGTGCAGCCCGACCGAAAGCGGCTCGGCCAAAGCCGCCTCGGACAGCGGCAAATCCGCAGCGATCGGGTGCGCCTGCGACGCATCGATCACCAGCCGCTCACTAAACGCGCCCTGCACGTGCGGAAAGCGCATTGCGCTGCCGTAGAAGCGCATTTCTAGGCAATGATTCTGCAGCCCCTGCTGGCAGAACCGGCAGACGCCGCATGGGCGCGAAGGCGATATCGCAATGCGTTGGCCGGGCTCGAACCCGGTCACCCCAGCGCCGATCGTCTCCACGACGCCCGACACCTCATGGCCAAGTGCCATCGGCTCCTTGATCCGCACCGTGCCGAAGCCGCCGTGTTGAAAATAATGCAGGTCCGAGCCGCAGATGCCGCCGAACGCGACACGCACGCCGAGTTCATGTTCACCGGGACGTTCGGACTCGACCACGTCGAGTCGCAGATCGTTCGGGGCATGGCAGACCAATGCACGCATGGGATAACTCCTGATGTTTGATACAGATCGCGTCCGCCGACGCTGACGCCAAGCGGCTTCGCTGTTGCCCGATGCTACAACTGCGCCGTAACGCCGCCATCCACATAAAGGATGTGGCCGTTCACGAACGTGGATGCATCGCTGGCGAGGAACACGGCAGCACCTGCCAGTTCATCCACCTCCCCCCAACGCCGGCTCGGTGTGCGGTTCACGAGCCAACCGGAGAACTGTTCGTCCTTGACGAGCTTTTCGTTCAACACGGTTTTGAAATAGCCAGGCCCGATTCCGTTCACGTTGATACCCAAAGGGCCAAGATCGATTGCCATGCCTTTGGTCAGCATCTTCAACGCGCCCTTGCTCGCCGCATAGGGCGCGATACCAGGGCGGCCAAGTTCGCTCTGCACCGAGCAGATGTTGATGATGCGGCCACGGCGTCTCACGATCATCTGCTGCGAAACCGCCCGCACCACAAAGAACGCGCTGTCCAGATTGGTGGCCATCAGCTCGCGCCAGTCGTCGATTGCGAACTCCTGGATCGGCGCACGCCGCTGGATGCCGGCGTTGTTTACGAGGATTTCGATTGCGCCGATCGTTTGCTCGATCTCCTCGACCGCCTTGCCCACCTGATCGGCATCGGTCACATCGAATGCGCGGTGATGCACCGCCATAAGCCCCTCATCCTTCAACGTCGCCGCGGATGCATCGAGCTTCGATTGCGTGCGGCCGTTCAGCACCACCGCTGCGCCAGCCTGTGCCAGCCCGCGCGCGATCGCAAGGCCGATGCCTTCCGACGACCCAGTGATGAGCGCCAGTCGGCCGTCGAGCCGGAAAGTCTTTGCATCGATCATGCACGTGTCGCTTTCATAAACTTGCTACATCTTGCCGCCGATACCAGCGTATCAATCAAGCCGTGCACCCGACGATGAGTCGAACACATGCGCTTTGCCTGGCGCCACTTCGATCTGCACGAAATCGTCAGCCTGCGCATCGGTTCGGCCGTGCATGACCAGCACGATCTGCTGGGAGCCAACCTCGAGCAGCAATTCGGTCTCGGCACCGGTCGGCTCGACCACGATGACCTTCGCGCCGATCGCACCATCAGGCAACGCCGGGCCAACGGCCGGGTCAATCAACATCAAGTCGGTCGGCCGCACGCCGTAATTCACCGCCTGCCCCTCACGGCCTGCGCGTAGCGGCATACCGATCGGCCAATGGCTGCCGTGTGCCCCGACCCAGGAGCGCTCGCCTTCCATGTGAAGCAGCCCCGGCAGCACGTTCATCGACGGGCTGCCGATGAATTGTGCGACGAACAAGTTGCCTGGTCGGTCGAACAATTCGAGCGGCGTGCCGATCTGCTCGACGATGCCGTCGTGCATCACGACGATGCGGTCGGCCATCGTCATCGCTTCGATCTGATCGTGCGTGACGTAGACGGTGGTGGTCTTCAAGCGGTGGTGTAGCGACTTGATCTCACCGCGCATGGCCACCCGCAGCTTGGCATCCAGGTTGGACAGTGGCTCGTCGAACAGGAAGACTTTTGGATTCCGCACGATCGCGCGGCCCATCGCAACGCGCTGGCGTTGGCCACCGGAAAGCTCTTTCGGGTAACGCTCCAGCAGTTTGTCGAGGTTCAAGATGCGCGCGGCGTCATCCACCCGTTGCTTGGTCAATGCGGCATCGGCATTGCGCAGCTTCAGGCTGAACGCCATGTTCTCGCCCACCGTCATGTGTGGATACAGCGCATAGCTCTGGAACACCATCGAGATGTCGCGGTCCTTCGAGTCCAGGTCGTTCACAACCTTGTCGTCGATTGCGATCTCGCCAGCGGTAATTTCCTCCAGACCAGCCAACATGCGCAGCAAGGTCGACTTGCCGCAGCCAGAAGGACCTACCAGCACCACGAATTCGCCATCGGCAATATCGAAGCTGATCCCGTGAATGATCTTGGTCTTGCCGAACGATTTCTCGACGTTGTCGAAGGTGACGGTTGCCATGCTGTTTTGTCTTGTTCCCGGATGACTTAACTCTTGACTGCGCCCGCTGTCAGGCCGCCCACCATGTAGCGCTTGAACGTGTAATAGATCGCCGCCGGTGGCAACGCATAGACCAGACCGACCGCCATCAACAATTCCCACGGCGAATCGTCGGCCGACAGAAAACTGCCGAGCGCGACCGACAACGGAATGTTGTAGTCCTTCGAAAGCAGCAAGAACGCATACAGATACTCATTCCAGGCCAGCAACAGCGCATAAGTGCCGACCGCCACCATGGAAGGCACCATCAGCGGCAAATAAACCAGGCGGAACAACTGAAGAGGCGACGCACCATCCATCCGCGCCGCTTCATCAAGTTCATACGGCAGCTTGTCGGACGCCTGCTTCAGCACCCAGATGCAATACGGCGATGCGATCGTGACCATCGCTAGTATCAAGGACCACTGATTGTTCAGCAGCCCATAATTGCCCATCGTCTTGTACATCGGCACGGCAAGAAACGCAGCCGGGATGAAGTACGTGAACAGCGCCAGGTTCATCACGGTGCGCCCCCCCCGGACTTTCAAGCGGCTGATCGAGAACGCGGCGCAGGTGGCCACGGTCAATGTAATGGCGCCGACAGCCACCGCGATGACCAGCGAGTTCCACATCTGCTCCCAGAAGTGGTTCAGATAGAAGTGCTTTTGCTTGAAGACGATCACAAAATTCTGCAACGTCGGGTGATCTGGCCAGAGCTTGCCGGACGTAGCCGAATCGCGCGGCGACAGCGCGAACAGGAACATGTGATAGATCGGGATGATCGTCCACAGGAACACCGGGATGCCAATCAGCAACAGCTTCGCCTCATTGGTAACCGACTTCATGCCAAAGCGCCGGCTCATTTGGACAGCCTCTTCATCATGATGTAGACCAGTGGCAGCAAGAGGGGCAGTGCCACCACGATCGATGCCATCGACAGATTCACCTGATCCAGTCGCAGATAGCGAATGCCAAGGGTGGCCAGTACATGCGTCAAGTCGGCTGGTCCGCCGCCGGTGAGCAGGTACACACTGTTGAAGTCACCCATCGTCCAGATCATCGACAGGATGAGCGAGGTCAAATAGAGCGACTTCATCGACGGCCAAGTAATGAATTTGAACTTTTGCCAGTTGGATGCACCGTCGACCGACGCCGCTTCATATTGCTCGGTCGGAATCGCCAGCCGCCCGGCCACCAGGATCAACGTCCAGAACGGCAGCGATTTCCAGATGTGGGTGAGCATCGCAAACGTCATTGCCAGCGTGGGATCATTCAGCCAGTTGGGGCCGTCGGCCCCGGTTAGCCGAAAGATCGTGCTATTGATCACCCCCCACTCCGGGTTCAGCATGAAGCGGATCGACAAGATGGTCGGGATCGATGGCACCGCCCAGGGCAGGATGAACAGGACGGAGAGCGCCTTCACCCACCAACGTGTGTTGGTAAAAAAGCCCGAGAGGAACAGGGCCACCACCATCTTCAGGTTGATCGCCACTACGATGAAGATGATCGTGTTGATCAGCGACCGAAAAAAGATCGGGTCGTCGAACAGCGCCACATACGTCTGCGGATCGCTGGCCAGGAAAAGTCCGTAGCAAACCGGGTAGACCACCAGCACCACGAACACGAGCAGGTATGGCACCACCAGCACCCGGCCCCAGAACTGGTACGACGAAGTGCCGCGCCGCGTTGCCGCATCATCCGCCCGCGCTGGTTGCGTCAACGCTTTTGCAGTCGAAAGCGGTGGAGTGGTGGTCGGTGTGGACATGGTTGACGCCGATCAATTCACAAGACGGAGGAGCCCAAATCCCGCAGGTGCCGCGGCGCCGGCTGCCTTAGGCCGCCGGCGCCGCCTCTGTCGGAGCAGGTGAAAGCCGATCGCAGCAGGCAGGGATGCCTGCGGGTCAGCCTCAGCTACCAGCGACTTCCTTGATGCGCACAATCATGTTGTCAACCGCCTTGTCGACGGTTGCACCCTGATTGATCACCTCGTTCATCGCCTTGGCCCAAACGTTTTCGTTATTCAGGATCGTGAACTTCCAGTTCTTGGTGAATTCAAAGTTTACCGTGCCGTCCATGAATTGGTCATGTACAGATTTGCGGTGCTTGTCCGCAGTCCAGAACGGGGCCGTCTGCGCTTCCTTCATTACCGGAAACCAGCGGCCGAGTGAGCCTTCGACGTAAGGCGTCAGGTTTTCTGGCTCAAGCAAGAACGACACGAACTTCTTCGCGGCTTCCTTGTTCTTCGAATCCTTGAAAATCACACCTGTCTTGACGGCTGCGCGGTAAACCATCGTGCTGCCGTCCGGCTTCTTGGGGAAGCCTGCCGTGCGGATCAGCTCGGTGTAGTTTTTCTTTGCCTTGGCCTGCTGCTCCGGCGTCAGGTTCGGGTTGTTCATGTCGTCGAGCCACTTGGCCACGATCGAGATCGTCGCGTTGTGCGTCAGGATCGTCGTCTTGTTGTGGAACGCGACGTTGTTGTCCGGGTCCTTCCAGCTGGTGGACGACGGCGGCGTGCATTTTTCCTTGTAGATGTTGGTGTAATCGGTCATCGCACCGACCAAGCCCTTTTTAACGGCCGGGTCATCCATCAGCAGCTTGCCTTCGTCGTCCACCATCTTCACGTTGTAGGCATCGGCAAACGTGAGGAACGAATAAAACGAGTCGGTCGAGTCAACACCCATTGGGTTGCCGATACCATAGACACGCTCGCCGGTTTTCTTGCGATAAGCCGGCTGCACCTTGTCACACCAAAACGACCAGTAAGGCTTCCACTCTTTCGGAATGTCGGCTTCTTTGAAACCCGCTTCCTCCAGCATGTCGGACCAATACTGGATGTGCATGGTCTGCTGCTTCATCGGAAACGCGTAATAGGCGCGCTTCTTCGTCTCATTGTTGAGCAGCCAGGTGGTCTCGACTGTGTTCTTTGCAAACTTGTCTTTTATCGGATTGATGATCGCGGAGATATCTTCCAGCTTGTTGTCGTAAGCCCATTTGCCGGTGACCTGAAAGTCGTAGACGTCTGAGTACGCCACGTCCGGCGGGTTGCCCGAGTCGAGTGCCGACACCGTCTTCGGGATCGTGTCCTGCACCGGATACTGCGACAAGTCAACCTTGATCTTCGGATTCGCCGCCTCGAACTTCTTGATCGCTGCAAACAGCGCGTCGTCTTCGGCCTTGTAATAGCCCTTGACCCACCAGACGGTGAGCTTTTCCTGCGCGAACGCAGACCCGCTTGCAATCATGCCGGCAACGCTCAGTGCGGTCACCAGCAACGTCTTTTTCATCACCATGTTCGTTCGTCTCCTCTTGCTTATTCAAATCGAAAGTCGGCCTGCTGCACAAACGCAGACCTGCTCGGCATCATGCGCTGCCAGGCGGAGCTTTTCCGTGCGGGCTTTCCCCTAGCTCGGCCGCCCATTGCAGGGCCGCAGAACAAGTTGCCTGTGTTCAGGCACGACACTCTGGCACCGGCGTCAGCAGTGGCTCACCCGCGAAATGGGCCTTCAGATTGTTGAACGCCAGATCGGCCATCGCCTGACGCGTTTGTCCGGTGCCACTGCCGACGTGCGGCGTCAGCACCACGTGCGACTGCTTCAACAGCCGTTCCGGCACGTTCGGCTCGTTCGCGAACACGTCGAGCCCGGCACCCGCGATCACGCCGCGTTCCAGCGCATCGACCAACGCGTCTTCATCCACCACCGAGCCGCGCGCAACGTTCACAAGAATGCCCTCCTTGCCCAACGCCTGCAACACTTCGGCGTTGATCAGGTGCTTGGTGGCGGCGCCGCCCGGTGTGATGACGACCAGGAAGTCGACTTCAGCTGCCAGCGCCTTCGCCGACGGCAGATAACGGTACGGCACGTCGCGCTGGTTGCGCGCTGTGTAGCTGATGCTCATGTCGAACGCCAGCGCCCGATGCGCAATGGCTTGCCCGATGCGGCCCATGCCGACCAGTCCGAGCCGCGCGCCCGACATCTTGCGTGCCAGCGGCATCGGCCCGCTCTTGCTCCAATGGCCTTCACGCACATGCCGGTCCGCAGCCGGTAGCTGGCGCGCGGCAGCCAGCATCAGCGCCAGCGCAAGATCCGCCACATCGTCGTTCAGCACATCCGGCGTGTGCGTGACCATGACGCCGTGCGCCTTGGCCGCTTCCACATCGACGCCGTCGTAACCCACGCCCATGACCGAGATCACCTTGAGCGCGGGCAGCTGCGCGATCAGCTCCGCCGTAATGCGCGATTCGCCGCCGCCGATCACGGCGTGGATCTCGGGAGCGAGTTTTTTCAGCGCGACCGGGTCGGTCTCGTGCAGACGGTCGTGTACCGTGAATGCCGCATCCACCAGCGGCTGCAACAACGGTGAGAGTTTCGCGACGGACAGGACGTGGGGTTTGGTAGCCAAGGGTTTCTCCGGGAATGTCCGCTGGCGCGGCACGTTGGACAGCCGCTCATACTATGCGTTTCGTCACAGCCAGCATCACAGGGAAAGCGAGCACTGAATGAGCGACAAGCCCAGAACCAAACGCACCGAGCTGCGCAGCCAGCAATGGTTCGGCAGACAAGACCGCGACGGCTTTGCCTACAGAAGCTGGGTCAAAGGCAAAGGCGTGCCGCACGACCAATTCGACGGCCGGCCGGTGATCGGCATCTGCAACACGTTCAGCGAACTGACACCATGCAACTCGCACTTTCGCACGCTGGCCGAGCAGGTCAAGATTGGCGTCTATGAAGCGGGCGGTTTCCCGCTCGAATTCCCCGTGATGTCGCTTGGCGAAACCCTGTTGCGACCGACCGCGATGCTCTACCGCAACCTGGCCAGCATGGACGTCGAAGAGAGCATTCGCGGCAACCCGATCGACGGCGTGGTGCTGTTGATGGGTTGTGACAAAACCACGCCGTCGCTCATGATGGGCGCGGCCAGCGTGGATCTGCCCACCATCGGTGTGTCCGGCGGGCCGATGCTGAACGGCAAGTGGCGCGGTCAAGAGTTGGGTTCAGGCACCGGCGTCTGGAGCATGAGCGAACAGGTACGTGCCGGCACCTTGAAGCTGCAGGATTTCTTCGATGCCGAAAGCTGTATGCACCGCAGCCACGGCCACTGCATGACGATGGGCACGGCCAGCACGATGGCCAGCATGGTCGAAGCGCTCGGCGTCGGCCTGCCTGGCAATGCGGCCTATCCGGCGGTGGATGGCCGGCGCAACGTGCTGGCGCGCATGGCTGGCCGGCGCATCGTCGACATGGTCAAGGACGACGTGATCCTGTCGGACATTCTGACCCGTGAAGCATTCGAGAACGCGATCCGCACGCTGGCTGCGATCGGCGGATCTACCAACGCCGTGATTCACTTGATCGCCATCGCCGGCCGCCTGGGCATCCCACTTTCGACCGATGACTTCGACAAGATCGGTGGCGACTTGCCGTGCCTGTTGAACCTGCAGCCTTCAGGCAAGCACCTGATGGAAGACTTCTGCTACGCCGGCGGCCTGCCGGCAGTCATGAAGGAAATCGCGCATGTGCTGCACCTGGGTGCGATCACAGCCAACGGCAAGACGATTGGCGACAACATCGCCGACGCGGAGAACTTCAACCGCGACGTGATTTATCCGTTCGATGCGCCGTTCAAGACGAATGCGGGTATTGCCGTCCTGCGCGGCAATCTTGCACCGCGTGGTGCGGTGCTGAAGCCCAGCGCGGCGACGCCAAGTCTGATGACGCATACCGGCCGCGCTGTCGTGTTCGAGAACATCGAAGACTTCCACGCACGCATCGACGACGAGAACCTCGACATCGATGAAACCTGCGTGATGGTCTTGAAGAACTGCGGCCCGAAGGGATACCCCGGCATCGCCGAAGTCGGCAACATGCCGCTGCCGCCGAAGGTCCTGCGCAAGGGCATCACCGACATGGTCCGCATCAGCGACGGGCGCATGAGCGGCACCGCGTATGGCACCGTGGTGCTGCACACGACGCCTGAGGCAGCCGCCGGCGGGCCGCTGGCGATCGTGCAGAACGGCGACATGGTCGAGCTCGACGTGCCGAACCGTCGGCTGCACCTGCATGTCAGCGATGAAGAAATTGCGCACCGCCTGAGCCAGTGGAAGGCACCGGAGCCGCCGCTGACCTCCGGCTACTGGAAGCTCTACATCGACCACGTGCTGCAGGCCGACGAAGGCGTCGACCTCGACTTCCTGGTCGGCAAGCGCGGTGCGTTCGTCCCGCGCGACAACCACTGAGACGATGGCCGCTGCGCATCGCTTGCTCGCGGTCGATTGGGGCACATCGTCGCTGCGCGGCGCGCTGCTTGATACCGACGGCCAAGTGCTTGAAGAACGCGCGGTCGAGCGCGGCATCCTGACCGTGCCGGCCGGCGCGTTTGCTTCTGTTTTAAGAGCACACTTCGATGACTGGCTGGGCGCCCCCGGCACGATTTGCTTGATTTCCGGCATGGCGGGCAGCCGCCAGGGTTGGGTCGAGGCGCCCTACTGCGCGTGCCCGGCCGGCTTCGACGAAGTCGCTGCGCAACTTGCCTGGATCGAGCCGGGGCGCATTGCGATCGTGCCGGGCTTGCGCTGTGCGCACGACGGCGTGCCGGACGTGATGCGCGGCGAAGAGGTGCAGATCTTCGGCGCGATGGCGTTGCTCGGCACCGACGAAGGCACGTTTGTGCTGCCCGGCACGCACAGCAAGTGGGCCACGGTGCGCGGTGGCCGCGTAACCGCTTTTCGCACCTGCATGACCGGCGAGTTCTATGCGCTCTTGAGCACGCAGTCGATCCTCGCCCGCACGATGGACGCGGCGGCGCCGCTGGACCGTCCCGCCTTCATCGACGGTGTGCGGCGCAGTCTTTGTGATCCGGCGCCCGGCCTGTTGCACTTGGCGTTCAGCGCGCGCACGCTGGCGTTGTTCGAGCGCATGCGGGCAACCGAGTTGCCGAGCTACTTGTCCGGCCTGTTGATTGGTGACGAGCTTCGTGTGCAGCCTGCCGAGACCGTGGTCACGCTGATCGGCAACGCGGCGTTGACCGAGCGCTACGCGCTGGCGCTGGCCGAACGCGGCCTGCGCATCGTCGGCCGGTTCGGCGCAGAGGCCACCTGGGCCGGGCTGCATGCGCTGGCGGGCCGGCTTTCTTCGAATACGACGACTTGGAAGGTCAAGCTTTGATGACACCCATCGAAAAATTTCAATACGCACTGACCCACCTGCCGCTGATCGCGATCCTGCGCGGCATCGCGCCCGACGAGGCCCGGTCGGTCGGTGTTGCCATCGCCGATGCCGGCCTCACGGCGATCGAGGTACCGCTCAACTCACCCCGCCCACTCGACAGCATTGCCGCCTTGCGCGAATCATTTGCAGCCGATGCTCACGTGCTGATTGGCGCCGGCACCGTGCTGACTCCCGATCAAGTGCGCGAATGTGCAGCAGCCGGCGCCGAGTTGATCGTTTCGCCGAACTTCGATCCTGCCGTGGTCGATGCTGCCACGCGCACCGGGCTGGTTTGCCTGCCCGGCATCATGACGCCGACGGAAGCATTCGGCGCATTGGCCGCGGGTGCTTCCGGCCTCAAGCTGTTCCCGGCCGAGCTTGCATCACCAGCGATGGTCAAAGCCCTGCTCGCGGTGCTGCCTGTCGGCACGCCGTTGATGCCGGTCGGCGGCATTGCCGCGCACCATATGGCCGAGTGGCGCGCGGCGGGCGCCGCCGGCTTCGGCATCGGCTCGGCGCTGTATCGGCCGGGCAAGCAGGTGTCGGCGGTCGCTGAAGACGCAGCCCGATTTGCGGCTGCGTGGGATGGCACGGTGATCGTCTGAGCGTTTGTCGGCAGCCAGCGCATCCGTTTGTCCATCGGCAAAATTTCGCTGTCGCTTGGCCGTCGGCAATCCAGATCCCAAGCTCCATCACGCTGTACAAGCACCGCTCCAAGTTCATCACCGAGATACCCCGGCCCGCACCGCGCATCGCGCGTTCCTGCGCGGCACTGGCCTGGACGACGAAGACCTTGAAAAATCGTTCGTCTGCATCATGAGCAACGCACGAGACAACACGCCTTGCTCGCAATCGTTGGCACCGCAGGCAGTTCAGGCCCGACTCGGTGTAGCGCAAGGCGGTGGTGTGCCGGTGTCGATGACGATGACGATGACGATGACGATGACGACCATCTTGGTATCAGACGGCACCTCGATGAACTACGGCGGCATGCGTTTTTCGCTGCCGTCGTGCGAGCTGATCGCCGACCAGTGCCTCGACACCGAGCTTGCCGACGAAGTACGTCTCGATGAGGCCGATCGACGCTTGCGCGAGCATCACCAGCACGTTCGGCAACGCCAGCTTGAGCAAGGTCCACACGATCGGCGCTTCCAGTAGCATGCGGGTGCGCGGATCGTGCGCAATCACCGGCACAGCCGTTGCGGCAGTGACCGCCGATAGCTCATTCCGCTCCCACCTCATTCGCGCAATAATTTCTCCCCATTCGACACAGGCGGGGGAAGTCATGGCACGACTAGCCATTGCTCAGGCTCAGGCTCAGGCTCAGACGGTGGAGCAGCTGCGCCAGGCGCAAGCCGTGGTGCTGCCGCTCGACTACAGGCTGAGTCTGGTCGACACAGCCGCCATCCTTGGCCTCTCACCGTACTGGGTCTGTCGCTTGCGCCGCCACTTTATGCAAGGCCGCATCGCGGGCGCGCCCGCGATGCGGCTGCAGCCGGCGGGCGCCGACGCCAAAGCATGACGGTGGAGCAGGAGCGGGAGTTTCTGGCGCCCTTCCTGAGCCAAGCGGCCGCGGGCGGTGTGCTGGTGGTCGCCCAGATCAAGGCAGCACTCGACCAGCGCGGTGGGCCGCCCGGTGGCACTCGCCTCCGCCTACAACCTGCTGCACCGCCACGGCTGGAGAAAGCTGGTGCCTGATAAGCGTCATCCGCAAAGCGATGCGGCGGCGCAAGAGGATTGGAAAAAAAACTCTGCCAGACACTCAAGGAAATCCGAGACAAGTGGGCGCAAGGCGGTGCAATCCGCTTGATGTTCCAGGACGAGGCGCGTTTCGGGCGCATCTCGGACATCCGCCGCTGCTGGGCGCCAAAGCCACTGCGGCCGCTGTGCCAGGCCATGCTCACCCACCAGTACACCTACGTCTACAGCGCGGTGGACGTGTGCACCGGCGAGCTCGACAGCCTGATCCTGCTGCACGTCAACACCGCATGCATGCAACTGTTCCTGAATGAAGTCTCCGCCCGCCACCCCGACGGGCTCATCGTGATGGTCATCGACGGGGCGGGCGGGCACCGCGCTCACGCGCTCGAAGCGCCACACAACATCTGCCTGCTCAAGCTGCCGCCCTACGCCCCCGAGCTCAACCCCGTCGAGCACCTGTGGGACGAGTTGCGCGAGAAGTTCTTCCATAACCCGGTCTCCCAAAGCCTCGATGCACTGGAAGTGCATCTGGCACATGCCCTCCAGAGCTTGGAGCGCAACCCCCACACCGTCGCCTCCATCGACTCCTGGCCATGAATCATCGGGGCGATTTTGGTTGCACTATTGAATTGGAAATAGAAGTACCTGCGTCGGATGCTCGACCTGGCGTTGTTCCCGGAAATCTGGCAGTTGCGCACCAGCCTTTGACGCGCCGACTTGACGCCGCACGCAATTGCGCGCAAAGGCCCGCCCTTCCGGTTGGCTCCACGACATTTCTCAGATCAAGAGCTGGAGACTGAGCTTCCGCCGTTGGTTTCTTTTCAGCCGCTTGGTCCGTTGAAAGCGCCTGCGAATCGGATGCCATCAAGCATCCATCGTTGGCGCCCTTTTTGTGTTGCTTTTCGTGAAATCATCCTTCTGATGCCAACTGCGCTTCGCGCTTTCTAGAATTCACCAATGGACATTGCCGAACTCCGCAAGAGTTACGATCGCGCTGAACTCGATGAGCGCGAGTCGCACGCCGACCCACTTCACCAATTCGACCAATGGTTAAAGGAAGCCCTTGCGGCCAGCGTGCCCGAGCCGAATGCAATGACGTTGGCCACCGTTGGCAGTGATTTGCGCCCGAGCACACGCATCGTGCTCGTCAAAGGCTATGACGCGCGAGGCATTGTCTGGTTTACGAACTACGACAGCCGCAAAGGCCGACAGTTGGCCGGCAACCCGTTTGCCGCGCTGCAATTCCATTGGGTCGAACTGGAACGCGTGGTGCGTATCGAAGGCGTGGTCGAACGCTTAGAAGCCCGCTTGAGCGACGACTATTTCAGCAGCCGACCGCTGGGCTCGCGCATCGGCGCGTGGGCTTCGCCGCAAAGCGAACCGATCGAGAGCCGCTCGGTGCTCGAAGCGAACGCCGACCGCTACTCAGCCGAATTCGGCGAGGACGTCCCGCGCCCACCGCACTGGGGGGGCTACCGGCTCATGCCGGATCGATGGGAATTCTGGCAGGGGCGAAAGAGCCGCTTGCACGACCGGTTGCGCTACTGCAAGGCCGATGCAGTCACGCCGACCAACGGCCTGCTGCAGTGGCGACGCGACCGGCTGGCTCCCTGATATTTTCAGGCGCGTCTCAATGCAAACGCACCAATTAAACGCCGTGCCGCCTTATTCCGGCGGACGCTGCGAGGACGCTTCCGACCTCACTGGGCTGGACCTTGGAGGCGCTTCTTGCGGCCGCTCAGGCGGCATCTCCGCCTCCTTGAGCCGCACCGGCGTCGGTGACTTTTTGCGCAGCCGGATGTTGAGCATCTCCACTCCGACCGCAAACGCCATGGCGAAGTAGATGTAGCCCTTCGGCACGTGGTGGTCAAACCCTTCGGCGATCAGCACCACGCCTACCACCACCAGAAACGACAGCGCAAGCATCTTGATGGTCGGGTTGTCCGAGACGAACTCACCGATCGGGCGCGCAAACAGCATCATCAGCCCGACCGATGCGATCACTGCGGCAATCATGACCCGCACGTCGTCCACCATGCCGACCGCGGTAATGATCGAGTCAAGCGAGAACACGATGTCGATCAACATGATCTGCAGAATCACCGCGCCGAATGTGACGGTCGCCGGCGTGATGGTCGCCTCTTCATCGCCTTCAAAGGACTGGTGGATCTCACCAGTGCTCTTGTAGATCAGGAACAGGCCGCCAACGATCAAAATCAGGTCTCGGCCCGAAATCTCCTGGCCCATCACGGTGAACAGCGGCTGCACCAGCCCGATGATCCAGGCCAGCACCAGCAACAGGCCGATGCGCATGAACATCGCGCCGAACAGGCCGATGCGCCGGCCGCGCTCGCGCAGGTTCGGTGGCAGCTTGTCGACCAGGATCGAGATGAAGATGATGTTGTCGATGCCGAGCACCAACTCCAGCAAGGTCAGCGTGGCAAAGGCAATCCAAGCCTGCGGGTCGGTCAGCAGCTCAATCATGCAAGCGGGTCTCCTCGGGGGTCAATCTACGGGCGAACGTCGGATGCATCTCAGCGCGCGAGGCAGCTCTGCACCAACGGCTTGATGAGCCGCCATTATCTGTGCCGCCTGTACGGCGGTCGGCGGCCTCAGCCGCCCAGCGCTTCGCGCACTGCGGCGAGTTGGCGGCGCGACACCGGCAGCAGTTCTTCGACCTCGCGCAGCCGCAACACCCAGCCGTCCGCATCACGCGCATCGAGCGACCGGTCCAGCGCCCGCAGGGCGTTGCGCGCCACCAGCACGCTGCGATGCACACGCAGAAATTCGGCGCCGTGCTGTTGCTCCATGTCGTTCAGTGCGCCTTCCATCAGATAACTGGCCTGCGCGGTGCGCACCGTCAAATACTTGAGGTCGGCCCGAAAGTACAGTACGTCGGCCAGCGCCACGCGCTCAATCCGGCCCCGGTCTCGAATCAGCAGCACTTTTTCAGTCAAATCGAGCGTCTGCGCAGGCTCCGTCTACTGCAGCCGCTTCACTTTTCGTAGCGCCTGCTGAAGCCGATCAAGTCGCACCGGCTTGGTCAGGTAGTCGACCGCTTCGATCTCGAACGCCTCAAGCGCGTGCTGCGCATGCGCAGTGACGAACACGACGGCCGGCGGCTGCAGCAGCCGGCGCAGCACCTGCGCGAGCTGAAACCCGTCGTTGCCCGGCATGTGCACGTCCAGCAGCACGAGATCGGCCGCATGGCTGCGCAGCCATGCCAGCGCCTGCTCAGCGGTGGCGGCTTCGCCCGCGACAATCGCAGTCGGCTCATCAACATCGGCCAGCAAACTGCGCAACCGCGCGCGCCAGCGCTTCGTCGTCGACCAGCAACACCCTCACGCAGGCACCTCGATGCGGACTTGGTAGATGCCGCCGTGAAAGCGTGTGTCGAACCGGCCTTCCAGATCGTGCAGCAGACTCAAGCGCTCGCGCACATTGCTTTGCGCCACACCGTGGCCGCTGGGCCCCGGCCCGGCTGGCACCGTGTTGCTGACCTTGATCAGCACGCGCGAGCCGCGCCGCTCGGCGGAGATGCGCACGCGCGCGCCGGAAGCGCTCGGCTCCACGCCGTGCCGAACCGCGTTTTCCACCAGCGGCTGCAGCAACAGCGGCGGCAGACGCGCGTTTTCTGCGTCGGGCGCGATCTGCCACTCGAGCTGCAATCGCGCACCGAATCGGACCTGCTCGATCGCAAGATAGTGCCGCGCCAATGCGATTTCCTGCGCGAGCGTGACAGCCGTCCCCTGGTCTGCCAACGCTTGGCGGAACAGATCGCTCAAATCTTCCAACAGGCGTTCGGCTTGCGCCGGTTCGCTGCGCACCAATGCGATCGCGCTGTTGAGCGTATTGAACAGAAAGTGTGGCCGGATCCGCTGTTGCAGCTCGTCGAGCCGCGCTGCTGTCGCCGCCGGTGCCTGCCCGCGCGCGCGCAGCACCAGCGCCGTCACCAGCACCGCAGAAAACAGCCCCCCGGCCAACGCACTTGCCAGCCAGGAGTGCGCCGCATCGGGCGCCACCAGCGCCAGCATGGCACAGGCGTAGATCCCGCAAAGCGCACCCAATGCAACACCGATTGCGTGTTGAACGGCCGGCCGCAACCGCGCCAGCAGCGACCTCGAGCTGCATCCGACGATCAGCCAGACCAGTGTGGCCGGCAGCGCGCCGGACGTCCACAAGCTCCAGCTGACAAGCCAGTCGGACACGGTCGACGCGCTGAAAAGCCCCGCCACGCCGAGCACGGCTTCAACGAACAGCACCGCGCGTACCACGACACCAAGCTGGCAAGCATCGAAAACCAGCACAGGCGGCGCGGCAGGTGTGGGGCTGCCGGTTGGGGGCAAGGCCGGATAGGTCGATAAAATTTCACCGCCCGGGTGCTTGTCCGACGTTTGACCGGGGAGCGCTTGGGGTCGACGGAACGGGTTCACGGCCGGCATTGTCACGGGACTGGATGCGCTCCAACCGTCGCCAATCTGCTGCCGCTGCCGCACCGCGCGACTTCGTTGCGATTCCATCCAGATTTTTTGCAGGCGATTAGGGTTTCCATCGCCACGCACTGATTTTCGCTTGCCCCATTTCCCTCTACGCACATCATGTCTGCTTCTGCCCCATCCCCTTCAGACGCCAGCCAGCTCGAACGCAAGTCCGAGGGCTGGTCGGCGCTGTTTTCCGAGCCGATGAGCGACCTTGTGAAGCGCTACACCGCAAGTGTGTCGTTCGACCAGCGCTTGTGGCGTGCCGACATCGACGGCTCGCTGGCGCACGCGGAGATGCTGGCCGCGCAGCACGTCATCGGCGCGGCCGACCACGAGGCGATCCAGCGGGGGCTGGGCACGATCGCGCAGGAGATCGAGGCCGGCGCATTTTGCTGGCAGCTTGACCTGGAAGACGTGCACCTGAACATCGAAGCGCGCCTGACCCAACTGGTCGGCGACGCCGGCAAGCGGCTGCACACCGGGCGCAGCCGCAACGACCAGGTCGCGACCGATCTGCGCCTGTGGCTGCGCGCGGAGATCGACCAGATCGCGGAACTGCTGGCGGCGTTGCAACGCGCGTTCGTCGAAGTCGCCAGCCGTCACATCGACACCGTGATGCCGGGCTTCACCCATCTGCAGGTCGCACAACCGGTCAGCTTTGCCCATCACCTGCTGGCTTATGTCGAGATGTTTTCACGCGACGCCGAGCGCATGAGTGAGGTGCGCCGCCGCGTGAACCGCCTACCGCTGGGCGCCGCAGCGCTGGCCGGGACCAGCTATCCGCTGGACCGCGAACGCGTTGCGCACACGCTGGGCATGGACGGCGTTTGTGAAAACAGCATGGACGCCGTCAGCGACCGCGATTTTGCGATTGAGTTCACGGCTGCTGCGGCACTCACGATGGTGCATGTGAGCCGACTGAGCGAGGAACTGATCCTCTGGATGAGCCAGAATTTCGCGTTCATCCGGGTCGCGGACCGATTCACGACCGGCAGTTCGATCATGCCGCAGAAGAAGAACCCGGACGTGCCGGAACTCGCACGCGGCAAGACCGGCCGGGTGGTTGGCCACCTGGTGGGACTGCTGATGTTGATGAAGGGCCAGCCGCTGGCTTACAACAAGGACAATCAGGAAGACAAGGAGCCCTTGTTCGATACGGTCGACACGCTGCGAGACACGCTGCGCATCGTGGGCGAAATGGTCGGCGGGGAACGCGACCCGGCCACCGGCGAGCGGCGCGGCGGCATTACCGTGAACGCCGAGACGATGCGCCGCGCTGCGCGATCCGGGTACGCGACCGCGACCGATCTGGCCGACTATCTGGTGCGCCAGGGTCTGCCGTTTCGCGATGCGCACGAGGCCGTCGCCCATGCGGTAAAGGCAGCCAGCGCGCAGGGCATCGACCTTGCAGAGTTGCCCCTCGCCGAACTTCAGCGGTTTGATGCACGCATCGGCGCCGATGTATTCGACGTGCTGACGCTCGACGGTTCGATGAATGCACGCCAGACCCAGGGTGGGACCGCGCCCGATCAGGTGCGGCTGCAGATCGAGCGACATCGCGCTCGGCTCGGGGCCGATTGAATAGGCCCCTGCGCGGCACCGATGCGGCCCAGGCGCTTTGGCTACCCGCCGTGCCGTTTCAGCAGTTCGCGCACGTGGACCGAAGGGATTGCATAGCTGATTCCGGACGGATGACTCAACGCTGCCTCGCGCGTGCCTTTGACAAGCACCATATTGACCACGCCCAACACGCCGCCGGTGGCCGGATCAAACAGCGGGCCGCCGCTGTTGCCTGGGTAAGCGGTGCCGTCGAGCTGGAAGATATCGAAGCTGCCAGCGCGCAGGCTGCGTATCACCTGAGGGCGCAGCTGCTGGCCGTTTGCAGCCGGCAACGCCATCGGCGCAATCGACGACACCACGCCGCGGTGCGTGACCGGTGAGTAGCCCAGAACGCCGCCGATCGGAAACCCGATGAACGCGACCGACTGACCCTCGCGCACGGCGGTCGAATCCTGCAGCGCAAGTGCAGGCAGTGCTGCACCGTTGATTTGCAACAGCGCCAGGTCATGCACCAGATCGGTTTCCAGCACGGTCGCCTGCCGCATCTCCAACCGGCCGTCGCCGCCGCGCGCTTGCACCGCCCAGGCGCTGTCCTCCGCACTGGCCTGAGCGCCTGCGTCTGGCGCAGCTGAGCGATTGAGGACGTGGGCGTTGGTGACGATCCGGGTGCCCTGGCCGACCACAAATCCCGTGCCGTGCATGGCGAAGCGCGGATTGTCCGAATTGCGATAAGTGCCGACCACCACGATCGCCGGTTTGACGCGCTCAATCGTGTCGGGCAGTTCGGCATGTGCCGTTGCCGTTGCCGTCGCCGCAAGCGCAAGCAAGCCGGTGGCCACGAGACACACCGCACGAGGGGACGCGTTGCGTATCGAGCCGCGGCGCGCTCCGTGGGCGAACAGGCGCCTTCGGTTCACAAGCTGGCCTTAAGTTTGATGGCTTCCTGACGGCGCTCGAATCGGTCACCCGCAGCAAGCACGCTGTCGAGTTCAATGCGCGCGTTCGTCTTGTCTCCGGCAGCCAGATAAATCTTGGCCAGGTTCAACTTGTAGACAGTCGGGTCGGGGCTCAAGGCGATTGCCTTTTTCTGCAGGTCGATCGCTTTCGGGTAATCACCAACCAGCGACAACGCATTGGCAAGCGTGTCCATGAAGGCGGGCTGGTTCGGCGCCAGCTCGTTCGCACGCTGAGCGGGCTCGAGCGCGCTCGCGTTCTTCTGCTCGATCAACGACCAAGAAAGATTGTTCAAGATCCAAGGGACTTCGGGTGCCCGCTTCAGCGCTGAACGGTAATTTTGTTCTGCGACCGAATTGTTCTTCTGGTTTAGCGCAACGTTGCCCAGGTGGCTGTAGAACTGCGGGTCGCCGGGGTGCGCTTTGAGCCACTCATCGGCGAAGCCCGATGCGTCGGTGGGCTTTCCGCTATTGACCAGCGAGGCATGAAGTTTGATGGCTGTCGGTGCGTCAGGCGCAATCTTCAACGCCCGTCGATACGCACCCGCGGCATTTTCCCAATCGCGCCCAGCGCTTCGAATTTCAGCCTCGAAAAGCCAGCCGACGGCCTCGCTCGGACGCTGCGTCTGAATTATTTGAGCAATCGCAAGCGCGTCCGGCAAGCGTCCGCCATGCACGTTCTGTTCGATCAACGCGCGTTGGGCATCCAGAAAGTCCGGCCTCAGGTTCAATGCCTGACGCCACGTCTGCCGAGCAAGATCGGGCGCCTTGTCGGCGCGGTAGGCATCGCCAAGCCGCATCAACGCGTGCGGAGATTCCGGCATCAACGCGACCAGTCGCTTGAACGTGCCGATCGCCTGGTTCATCTCGCCGGCGGCCTGCTGGGCTCGACCTAAGACGTCGAATAATTCCGGCCCTTGCGGTAGATCCGAGACGGCTGCTTGTGCGGCTGTAAGCGCCAGCCGGGGCTTGTCGTTGCGCAGGTAATAGTCGATCAACGCCTGACGCGGTCGAAAATCGTTCGGGCTGGCTCGGACGGCAGAATTCAGCACGGTCACCACATCCTCTAGACTGGCTCCAGACTGGGCTTTGATCTCTGCGAGCGCGAGCAGTGCCGACAGTTGTTTCGGGTCGCGCTTCAAGATCGCCTCAAAGCGTGCGCTCG
Organism: Burkholderiales bacterium; assembly: GCA_038200275.1. Taxonomy (GTDB): domain Bacteria; phylum Pseudomonadota; class Gammaproteobacteria; order Burkholderiales; family Burkholderiaceae_C; genus JBBPYC01. Next base: position 93,363 of record JBBPYC010000042.1, on the reverse strand, counting down.
CCGCCTGCGGCTGCTTTTGCGCCAGATCGAGCCGCGCCAGGCTGGCGGCCGCAAGGAAAAAGTCGGGCGCGATTTCGAGCGCCTTCTCAAAGCTTTTTCGGGCCGCGTCTGTTTTTTTCTCTGCCAGTTGCACCGTGCCACGCAAGTGCCAAGGCAGTGCACTGCTAGGCAGTTTTTTCTCCATTCGATCGACAGCGGCCAATGCTTTGTCGAATTCTCCGCGGCGCAGATACAAGCCAACCAGTTGTGTGTCCGCCGTTGCACCCTCGTCGGTGCGCGCGATGTCACGCAACTCGACCAATGCCTGCTCGCTTTTGCCGCCGTACAGATGCGCTAGCGCCAGGGAGGTTCGTTTGGCAGCGCTGTCCGGGTCGAGCTTCGCCGCGCGAGCCAGCAGCGCTTCGGCCTGCTTGCCATCGCCGTTTTGCAAGTGGGCCTGCCCTGCGAGCGCCAACAGCTCAGCATCCGACGAGTTTTCATTGAAACTCGCTGGCAGCGTTTCCAGCGCCCGCCGGGGATTGCCTGTTGCGAGGTGGGTACCGATCAAGATGCGCCGTGCAAACTCAAGCTCAGGGGCAGCCTGCAACGCCTTCGACAAGTATGCGGCCGCCTGCACATAGGCCTTCGTCTGAAACGCGACAGCACCGGCGAGCTGCAAAAAACGTGGATTGTCCGGCGCGTTTTTCATCAGCTGCTGCAACAGGTCCGCCGCGGTGCGGTAATCGGTCTTCTGGTATGCAAGCTGCGCTTCGAAATACCGCGTCTCCGCTGCACCGGGCGCGAACTCTTGCATCGTCTTGAGCAGGGCAGCCGAACGGTCCAGCTCGTTTCTGTCAAGCAAAATCCCCAGCATGCCGGCGTAACCGGGCACGAACTTCGGATAACTGTCGACAAGTTTTTGATACACCGTCAACGCCTGTTCTGGCTGGCGTTTGGCATACAACAACAGGTTCGCCTTCAACGCCAGCGCAGTGCTTGGATCGGGCGAGGCTGCAATGACCTGCTCGACCGTTTTCAATGCTGCATTGGCGTCATTGCGAGCGGCCTGAATGCGTGCCTGCATCAGCAAGGCATCCATGTCATCAGGGGCGGCCTCAAGGGCGGCGTCGATGGAGACCTGAGCCCGCTTCAGGTCGTTGGTCGACGCATAGGCCGCTGCCAGCATCGTCTTCAAAGTGGCCTGTGCCGGCGCGGACTCGATCTGGGTGTCCCGAAATTCCGCCACAAGCTCCTTCATCTTGCCCTGTGCCAACAACGCACGCGCGAGATCGGGTTGCACGCCTTCGGCGGGAAAACCGGCTGCAATCGCTTTGCGAAACTCAAGCTCTGCCCCGACGCCGTCTTGCTGACGCAGCAACGCCGTGCCCAGCAAATAGCGCGCTTCTGCCAGCGACGCGTCCTCGTCCAGCGCATTCTTCAGTTGGATCATGGCCGCGCGGTAATCCTGCTTTTCCAGGTACTGGCGGGCCGATGCCAGCAGCGCTTGCGGATCCTGCTTAGTGCAGGCGCACAGCAGCACCACAAGCGAAAGCGCTGCGGCCAAGCACAACTTGCGGCTTTTCATTGACATTCGTTCATCCATTTTCTGCGCCCCCCCAGCAGGAATTTTGGGTGACGCGCAATTTCAGGTTTTCAAGCCCAGCCGGTGCATCAGGTCATACAAGGTGGGGCGGCTGACGCCAAGCAGTTCGGCGGCCTTCAGTATGTTGCCGTTGGCACGCGCAAGCGCGGCGATGACAGCACTTTGCTCGGCCTCCTCGCGCACCTTGCGCAAGTCGAGACTGACAACCTTTGTCGAGCCACCGGCGTCGGGCAGTGGCTCAAGACCGATGTCCTCAGCGGTGATCTGATTGCCTTCGGCCATGATGACAGCGCGCTTCATGCAATTCTCAAGCTCGCGCACATTGCCCGGCCAAGGGTGGTGCTCGATTGCCTGCAACGCAGCATCGGCCAAACCCAGGTTACCGCGATTGTTGGCGTGCGCGAACTTGCGCAGGAATGCGTGCGCGAGTAGCGCCGCGTCCCCGACCCGATCCCGCAGCGGTGGAATTTCCACCACGATCTCGGCAAGCCGGTAGTACAGGTCTTCCCGAAACTTGTTCTGACGCGCCAGCGCCAGCAGGTTTTGATGCGTCGCGCAGACGATGCGCACGTCCACTGCAATTTCCTGACGTCCACCGACCCGCTCGATCGTGCGTTCCTGCAAAAACCTGAGCAGCTTGGCCTGCAGCGAAATTGGCAGGTCGCCAATTTCGTCGAGCATCAACGTCCCGCCGTTTGCCGTTTCGATCTTTCCCGGGGTGGTCTTGGCAGCGCCCGTGAAGGCGCCCTTTTCGAAGCCGAATAGTTCGCTCTCCAGCAGATTTTCAGGAATTGCCGCGCAGTTGATTGCCACAAATCGGGCGTCGCGCCGGCCCGATGCCTGATGCAGCCCACGCGCCAGCACTTCCTTGCCCGTGCCGCTCTCTCCCAAAAGCAGCACCGTCGCGGTGCTGGGTGCCACTTTCTCGATGGTGCGGCCGATGCGCAGCAACTGTGGGTCACGTGTGATCAGGCCCCACAGGGCATCGGGTGGTTGCATCTGGCGCAACCGGCGGATCTCGTGCTGCAACTCGAACAGTCGGAACGCACGCTCCACCGTCAGGTTCAGCAGCTCGGGCTCGAATGGCTTTGCCAAAAAATCGTAGGCGCCCAACTCGACTGCGCGAAGCGCGTGGCTCCGGTCGTTCTGGCCGGTCAGCACGATCACCTTGGTGTCCGGATGGCTCTGCAGCACTTGCTCCAGCAGACGCATGCCTTCAGACACCGAATCCGGGTCAGGCGGCAATCCCAGATCCATCGTGATCACTGCCGGGGTGTGCCGGCGCAATTGCACCAAGGCCGACTCGCGGTCACTCGCCGTCACGGCTGTGAAACGGTCAAGCGACCATTTGATCTGCTTTTGCAGCGCCGGATCGTCTTCCACGATCAGCAGCGTATGCGTGGTCTCGAAGGTCATGGCGTCTCCAGCGCGTGCAACTCAGGCTCATGCCGCAACTCGAACAGCGGGAGCTGGATTGTCACGCGCGTTCCGGCGCCCGGCGCACTCTCCACGTCGATGGTGCCGCCAAGTTCACGAACGTACTGGAAACTTTCGTAAGCGCCGATGCCCATGCCGGCTTCCTTGGTGGTCTGGAACGGTCTGAACAACCGTTCCCGCAGAAATTCCGGCGCCATGCCGCAGCCGGTGTCGCCCACTTCGATGCAGGCTTGGCCAGCGCGACGTTGCAGCCGCAGCCATACCCGGCTGGCGGGCTGATCGGCCTCGGTCGCGTCGAACGCGTTTTGCACTAAGTGGCCGATGATGCGCTCGATCCGGTCGGGCTGGCCGCGGGTGGCAACCGCATCCACCAACTCCAGTTCGAGCAGGCGACCTCGGCTGCGCGCGTTCGCCGCAGCGCGCTGGGCCATCGCCGTCAGTTCGACGCCAGCGCCGCTGCCTACCGGTTTCGCCCCGTCTCGCAACTGCAGCATCAACTGGCGCATGCGCTCGACCGAATGCTCGACGGTTTCCAACATGTCCTGCTGAAACTCGGGGTTGTCGCGCAACCGCTCGGCATTGCGCAGCATCAAAGACAGCTGTGTGACGATGTTTTTCAAGTCGTGCACGACGAAAGCGGACATTCGGTTGAACGCATCGAACTTACGCGCTTCCAGCAGTGCTTCGGTGGCCTGCATGCGCGCCAGAAAACTCGCTGCCTGCCGCGCCGCGGTCTTTAAAAGATCGATGATTTCCCAGTTCACGTCGATCGGCGTGCGTGCTGCCGCCAACAATACGAAGCCGATCAGCTCGTCTTCCACCAAAAGCGCAACCAGCAGCCAGGCACGCGGGGTCTGCTCCAGCCATTGCGGCAGCACCATCTGGCTGTAGCGCTGCGGTTCGGCCTGAAACTCTGCCAAATCCACGACCCAGCCACTGCGCTGCAGGAATTTGCAAAGCGGCCCGTCCAACGCCTCACGTTCGTCAACCTGCGGCAAATTCCATTGGGCGACCTGGCGAAACGTGTCATCGTTTGGCTGCCGTGTCCAGAGCGCGCCAGCTGCGCTTTCCACCATATCTGCAAGCCCTCGAATCACGTTGTGGCCCATTGGTTGCGTGCCCTGATCGGCCGACAGAGCGCGCGTGAATTTCAGCCACTCCACGCGGTAGTCATAGCGGTAAGAGAAAAAATGCTTGACCAGCCGCACGCGCAGTGCAGCGCGCATGGTGCGAGACACCGTCAGCATCACCAGCAGCACCAACGCCGCAAACACCAACGCGAGTTGCGCCGCACGACCCCACTCTCCGCCGAAAAATCGAACGTAATAGCCAACTGCCGAAATGAACAGAAGGTAGACGCCGGCCAGCAGCAGCGTGGCCGAATGAAATGCCGCCTTCTGCGACATCCGTAGGCGCGCCAGCCAACCACGCCGACGCCAAAAAGACAGCAGCAACAGCGGGGCCACAAGCCAATGCACGACACCGCGTGCGGTCGCGGCGTCTGCGTCGAGCCGGCCGAACAGCAGCGACTGTGAATAGAGATACAAATCAAACAGAAACAGGCCACCGAGCCCGAGGCACAGCGGCTTGGCGTTCCAGCGGGAATCCTCTGGCAGATTGCGCCAAACCTGCTCCAGCAACATCAGGCCAAGCACGGCAAGCGCCGTCGACAGCAGAAAAGCGATCCGAGCCGGGTCGCCGAACCAATTGAACTGAAGTACCTCAAGCAAGTCGGCCAGCGTCGCGCCGACAACCAGACCGATGGCGATTCCCGACCAAGGCGGCATGGCAACGCTGACTTCACCGTCGCGAGCCGAGTGCTGCATTTCGGCGTCTTGAGCCATGGCGGCGGCAGGTGCGGTCTTGGTGCGCTGGTGTTCGTGTTGGACAACGTCGCCACGCTTGGCCGGCGCAAGCAGGCACAGCAAGAACGCGAACCACAGGCCGTAACGCAGGTGGTCGGCCAACGACGCCAGCCAAGGCAGTGGCGTCGCATCCCACCAGTACGCAGCCAGCACTAAGAGGCCCCACACGGACTGAGCGATCAGCGCAAGCAGCACGAGCGCATGGGCTCGGTTGCGCGGCGCATCCAGATAGCCTAGCCGCACCAGTGTTAGGGCAAACACAAGGTAAGTCAGCCCGACGAGTCCGTAGCCCCAGTTGGCCAGCAGCGCGGGCTCGTCACTCATCGGCAGTGCGCTGCGGTAGAAGGTGAACGCGATTGCCAATGCAGCAAGCCCAGGCTGCGTATGGCACCCGATGTCACTGCGCGCCTTTGGCGAGCAGCACCACGCCGACCGTGTCGAACAAGATCACGAGATCGAGAAACAGCGAGTGATGCTTCACGTAATACAAGTCGTACTGAAGCTTCTCGGCCGCGTCCTCCGCGCTGGCGCCGTAGTGGTAGCGGACCTGTGCCCAGCCGGTCACACCGGGCTTTACGCTTTCGCGCACGGAATAGTAGGGAATCTTTTGGGTCAGTTGCTCGACGAAGTAAGGCCGCTCGGGCCGTGGACCCACCAGACTCATGTCGCCGCTCAAGACGCACAAGAGTTGTGGCAGCTCGTCAATGCGCAGCTTGCGCATGATGCGGCCGAACCGGGTGACTCGGCTGTCCCCGCTGGTAGCCCAGCGCGGCGTGCCGTCTTTCTCGGCATCGGTGCGCATGCTTCGGAACTTGATTACGTCAAACAGGGCGCCGTTGTAGCCAACCCGTTGCTGCCGGTAGAAAATCGGCGCACCGCTCTCCAGCAGCACCACCAAGCCAGCAACCAGCATGACTGGCGATGCGAGGATCAATAAGATAAGCGCGCAGACGATATCGAACACGCGCTTGACCACCGTGCGAAAGACGCCCTGCTCAAAGCCGTCGCCAAAGATCAGCCATCCAGCCGACACCGAGTCAAGCCGGATTTGCCCTTTGGTTTTTTCAAAGTGCGTGGCAATGTCGACCACACGCACACCGCGCAGCTTGCAGTCGAGCAGTTCGCGCAGTGGCATGTTGCCCCCGCGACGATCATTCAGGGCCACGACGATCTCATCCACATCGAGATCCAGCGCCGTCTCGGTGAGCGACCGGTTCGGCGACAGGATGCCCCAGGCAGACACCTCGGCTTTAGGTTCGTTGGCACCGACGTAGTAACCCACCACATCGACGTTCGGATCGTCCCGTTTCAGTGTCTTTCCAACCATGGCAGCGCGTGGACCGGTTCCGAACACCAACACGCGATGCCGCAAGGCGCCCATCGGACTAGCATGGGCTTTGTAGATCCTGTGCGCGACGACTAGGGCAACGCCAACCAATGTGCCCAGCGCAAGCAACCGACGATTTGCCGCGTTCGTGAATGGCACTTGGAATATGCCGTAGATCAGCGGAATCACGAGCAACAAAGCAAGCAAGCCGCGCGCGCGCGACTGGGTCACCGAGCGATCGGGCACGCGTTGGTAGAAGCCCAGCGCCATGTTGATCAGCAACACACCGATGCCCAGCAGCACCGCATATGCGACAAACGGCAAGGTCGAGATCAGGTTAACGCCCTGCCAGAGGGTCATGACGGACACCACCAACACGACGAGCATCAGGTCCAAGCTGACTTGGTGGATCGTTTGTCGATGCAGATAGTGATTGAACACTTTGATCATGTTCAATCTGTCACTCGTTTGTGGAGGTTTTGTTGCATGAAATGGTGGGAAAACAGCGCGGCGGCAGTCCGAAGCATGCTGACTCGCCGATGGGCAACTAACAAGGACGCTCAACCATCAACGCGCCGGCAGGGGTGGATAGCTGACAGAAGTGGCGACCATGCAACTTTCAATCTACGCAATCGGGCAGCCGGTATAGATGGATGAGCAATGTGTCGAGGCAAATTGCCAAGGTTCACCAGCAAAAGAAACAATTCGCCAGATTCGCTCGGACGTATGTTTTGTGTGCTAACCAGTATAGGGAGTCCAAGCAAACTGGAGTCGTCTGCATGCGACCCTTTGCACGAGTGGGGTGCCGAGCGAATGCGACTTTTTTCGCAAGACTTGCAAAACGGTTGCTGGTGCTGGTAGCAGCACAAACCCAAGGTGTCTGCGTGGCGTCGGATAGCGTCTCGTCAGATGCGGCTGATTCACCAATCGAGTCGCAACACCCCCTTTGATTCAGGTTTGGCGCTCGAACAGCCTGCGGAACTGGTCGCGCAATACATTCTTCTGCACTTTTCCCATCGTATTGCGCGGCAGATCGGACAGAACTTCGCAATGTTTTGGGATCTTGAAATTGGCGAGCCGGAACCTGAGTTCGCCGAGCAGCGCCTGTGCATCCAGCGCGGCGCCTGAGCGTGGCACCACAAGTGCCACCCCGACTTCTCCGAAATCCGGGTGTGCAACCCCGATTACGGCGCTTTCAGCCACGCCGGGCAATTCATTTAAAACACTTTCGATCTCAGCCGGATAGACGTTGTAGCCACCCGAGATGATCAGGTCTTTGCTGCGGCCGACGATCTGTACGTAGCCGCGTTCGTCGATCAGGCCCACATCGCCGGTTTTAAAGTACCCGTCGGCCGTGAACTCTTCCATTGTCTTCTCCGGCATGCGCCAGTAGCCCTTAAATACGTTCGGGCCGCTGACCTGAATGGCGCCCACTTCGCCCTCCCCAACCGGCGCGCCCTGATCATCGACCACCCGGACTTCGACCCCCGGCAAGGGAAACCCGACCGTGCCACCGCGCCGCTCGGATTCGCCCTGATGACGCACATCGGCTCGGTACGGATTGGACGTCAGCATGGCGGTTTCGCTCATGCCGTAGCGCTCAAGAATGGTGCAGCCGGTGCGCTCCTTCCAGGCATTGAAGGTGTCCAGCAGCAGCGGCGCTGAACCCGAGACGAACAAGCGCATGTTCGTTGCCACGTCCCGATTGAGCCCGGCCTCGGCCAGCAGCCGCACGTAGAGTGTCGGCACCCCCATGAACACCGTCGCTCTGGGCAGCATCTGCAGCACGACAGCGGGATCGAACTTGCCGAGCCACAGCATCTTGCTGCCGCTCAGCAGCGCCCCATGCAATGCAACGAACAACCCATGCACATGGAAGATCGGTAGCGCATGGATCAACACATCGCCGCCGTGCGCCTGCTGTGCGTGCCAACCCCAGTAGTCGTGCAATACCCGCGCATTGCTGACTAGGTTGGCATGACTCAGCATCGCGCCCTTGCTGCGACCGGTGGTGCCGCTGGTGTAGAGGATCGCTGCCAGGTCATCGCCGCCTCGGTTCAGCACGGCATGTCGGTCGCTCATGGAAGCTGCTCGGTCCAGCAGGCTGCCGGTGCGGTCGTCCTCAAGCGTAAACACGTTTTTCGCACCCGCCGCGAACGCGATCTGGGATAGCCAGCTGAACGCAGCCGAGCGACATACCACCACGCTGGGCTGGGCATCGTTCAGAAAGTACGAAATCTCGCTGCTCTGATACGCCGTATTCAGTGGCAGATAGACGTGGCCGGCGCGGAGAGTCGCCAGATAAAGCGCCACCGCTTCGACCGACTTGTCGACCTGCACGGCGATTCGGCTGCCCGCCGGGAGATCGAGCGACGCGAATAGATTCGCGATCATTGCGCTCGCGCGCTCCAGGTCAGCCCAGGAATACACCAGGCCGGCGTCGGTCTCGACTGCGGTCGCGTTCAGATCGGCCGGAAAACCGGCGCGCAGCACCGAGTACAAGTTGCCGTTGTCGGCGGACAGCGGCATGGCCGCGGATTGTGTTGACATGGCCAAATCTCGCTCGGAAAAATCAGAGTAATGCTTGAGGCGGGTGACTGCGCTTGTGGCTGTATCGAGCCAGTCGACTCGCCAACGCGTTCCAGGCGGGCCCGGGCTGGCGTGGATCAGCCCATCACCTTGCTCGGCAGCCAAGTTGCCAGCTCCGGAAAAACGCACAGAATCAGGATCGCCAGGATCATGCACAGCATGAACGGAAAAGCGCCCTTCAGAATCGTCGGCAGCCGGATGTCCGGCGTGATCCCGTTGATCACGAACAGGTTTAGGCCCACTGGCGGCGTAATCAAGCCGAGCTCCATATTGATTGTCAGAATCACGCCAAACCAGATCGGATCAAATCCAGCCGCAGTGATCACCGGCATCAGGATCGGCGTCGTCATCAAAATGATCGCAGCCGGCGGCAGAAAGCATCCCGCCACCAACAGCATGACATTGATTGCCAGCATGATGATCCAGCGGTTCACCTGCAGTTCGCCAATGGCCGTCGCAATTGCCTGGGTGACCTGCAACGACGACATCATGTAGCCGAACAAGATTGACGTGCCGATGATCATCAAGAGCATCCCGGACTCACGCAACCCGTCGCGCAGGATCAGCCACAGGTCCTTGAGGCGCCACATCCGGTAGATCACGATCACCATCACCAGACACAGCGCAGCGCCAACGCCAGCCGCTTCCGATGGTGTGGCGATACCGCCGTACAGCGCATAGACCACACCCACGATCACAGCCAGAAACGGCAGCAGCTTGGGCAGTAGTTCAAACTTCTCGCGCATCGAATAGATGCGGTCGCTGTCCAGAATCTTGGTGCCGCGCTTCCAACTCAGAAACAGCGCCCACGCAATGAACAGCCCAGTCAGCAACAGGCCTGGGATGATGCCCGCGATGAATAGCCGCCCGATCGACGTCTCCGACGCGATGCCGTAGAGGATCATCGTGACGCTGGGGGGAATCAGAATGCCAAGCGTGCCACCTGCAGCGATCGAGCCGGTCGCCAGATCGGCGTCGTAGCCCCGCTTGCGCATTTCGGGGATGCCCATCTTGCCGATGGCCGCACAGGTGGCAGGCGACGATCCGGTGAGCGCGGAAAACAACGCGCAGGCGCCGATGTTGGCAATCACGAGCGAACCAGGCACCTTGTGCAGCCAGCGTGAAAGCACTTCATACAGGTCACCGCCCGCGCGCGATGACGCGACCGCTGCACCCATGATGACGAACATCGGCAGCGACACCAATGTGAAGTCGTTCAGCCCCGCAAAAATCGTCTCGGGCAGGAAATACACGCTGTTCCAGCCGTCGAAAATCACCATGAACGCGAGCGCCACCGCACCCAGACCGAATGCGATTGGCAGACCGGTGGCCAACACGCCCATCATCGCGACGAATACCAGCAAACCAATGGTCATCGGGCTCATGTCGGGCAATTCACAAATGGTCTTCGGGTGACAGTCCGAACGGCAGGCTGCGGCGCGCGGCCACCAGATAAATCTCGGCGATGAACTGCAGGCTCAACAGCGCCAGACCCACCGGTATCGCCAAATACGGAATCCAGAGGCGAGCGCGCCACATCGAAGGGGTCGTCTGCGCGTTCTCGAACGCGTCGTACCACCACGGAACCGATGCCCATAGAAAGAACAGGCAAAACGCGAGCGCAATTGTGCTGCCCAACACATACAGCACGCGCCGCCCTGGCTGCTTGAGCATCAGTGGCACCACGTCGACGTTCACATGGCCGCGCGTAAGCAAAATGTACGGCGCGCCGAGAAACGTCGATGCGACGACCGCAAAGATCACGAACTCGGTCTGCCAGATCGATGATTCGCCAAGCACCGCGCGCACGAACACCATCTGGCAGACCACGAAGATCGACAGCAGGATCAGCAATGCTGCAGCCACCCCGAACAAGCGTGACAGCGCATGAATGGCGGCGACCCAGCCCGGCAAACGCGCGGACTCTGTCGCTGCCGACACACTACTTGACACTCAACGCCTTTTCGATCAGCTCCTTGCCACCGGGCACGTTTTCGGCAAATTTCGCGTAGGAAGTCTTCTTCGCCACTTCACGCCAGGCATCGGCTTCGGCATCGGTCATGGTGACGACTTCCACCTTGTTTTTCTTGAACGTCTCGACCATTTCGTCGTCGAGCTTTTTCGACTCGGACGCGAAGTAGTCTTCGGCCTTCTTCGACGCAGCCGTCAGCGCTTTCTTCTGTGCGTCGTCAAGCCGGGCCCAGGCCTTGTTCGAGATCAGCACCGGCTCGTACATGAACCACAGCGCGTTCTCGCCCGGCGCCGTGACGCAGGTCAACTGCTCGTAGAGCCGAAACGAAACGAAGCTGCTGGTCGACGTATCGGTCGCCTGGATCACGCCTTGCTGTAATGCGTTGTAGACATCGCTCGACGGAATCGCAATCACGGATGCGCCCGCGCCGGCCCACATCTGCGAGAACGTCGCGCCCGCCGAGCGCACTTTCATTCCTTCAGCGTCGGCCGGTTTGCGAATGCATTTGTCTTTCGCAGCGAACGCGCCAGCCAGCCATGCATCGGCCAGCACTTTGGCACCGCCCTTGTCCACGACGGACCGGATGTCGTCCATGAACGGCGACGCGTTGATTCGGCGTGCATGCATGTGGCCCTTGACCAGGCCCGGCATCAACGTGGCCCCGAATTGGGGGTGGAATCCGGACGCATAGTCAAGCGGGAACGACGTCATGTCGATTTGCCCGGACAGCATGGCCTTCCATTGCTCCTGTGCTTTCACAAGGCTGGACCCTGGAAATACCTTGATCGTGAGTCCGACGTTGGCAGCCGCAACGTCTTTGGCAATCATCTGCACCATCTCATCACGCACGTCGCCTTTGCCACCCGGAAACTGGTGCGACGCTTTGAGCGTGACGTCTTTGGCGAACGCTGCGCCCGCCCCGCTGAGTGCCAGCAGGCAGGCCGCAGCCATCACCCCCGCGACCCGCCTGGCTGTAACGCGCTGCTCGGAACGTCGTTGCGAAAGGAGGTTCGTCGTTCTTGCATGGGTCATCAAAATATCTCTTCTTGGATAAGGTGGGTGCGACGCATGTCGCAGTGGCTATAGCGTCTCCCGGCGCGCTGAATCGGCGAGCTAGAACCCGGTGGCGGTGCGCTGTGCCGAATGGGCGCCAACCGCCGCCATGACAGTCAGCCCTCTTCGCGGCCCAACCGGGGAAAATGATTCTATGGGCAGCGTCGCGGGCTTTCGTGGTTGCCTGAAGCTCGGGCTTTCCCTAAGCCCGCGGCCTATGATTGACGCCGTTGCCTCGATAATTGGCTATCTGCGCTTTTCGTAATTCTCCTTCCCAAGGTTCAGCGATGTCAGCAAATCCCACCCATCCCTTCGCTTCCACAGTGCGCGAATTCAAGCCCGGTCCAGGCAAGACCGGCCACTTGTACTCACTGCCCGAACTGGCGAAAAAGTATCCGAACGTCAATCGGCTGCCGGTGTCCATTCGCATCGTGCTCGAGTCGGTGATGCGTCACTGTGACGGTGAAAAAATCACCGTTGAGCACGTTGCCCAACTCGCCAATTGGCAGCCAAACGCACCGCGCACCGAAGAGATCCCGTTCACGGTCGCGCGCGTGGTGCTGCAGGACTTTACCGGCGTGCCACTGCTGGTGGACCTGGCCGCGATGCGCAGCACGGCGAAGAAGCTCGGCAAGGACCCGAGCCGGATCGAGCCGATGGTGCCGGTGGACCTCGTGGTGGACCACTCGGTAATGGTTGACTACTACGGCACCAAGAACGCGCTCGACTTGAACATGAAGCTCGAATTCCAGCGCAACCATGAGCGCTATCAATTCATGAAGTGGGGCATGCAGGCGTTCGACACATTCCGTGTGGTGCCGCCGGGCTTTGGCATCGTGCACCAGGTGAACCTCGAGTTCCTGGCACGCGGTGTGCACAAGAAGGTCGACGGCTCCGGTACGCCCGTGTACTACCCGGATACGCTGGTGGGCACCGACAGCCACACCACGATGATCAACGGCATCGGCGTGGTCGGTTGGGGCGTCGGCGGCATCGAGGCGGAAGCTGCGATGTTGGGTCAACCGGTCTACATGCTGACGCCCGATGTGGTCGGCTTCGAGCTCACAGGCAAGTTACGTGAAGGCGTTACCGCAACCGATCTGGTACTGACGGTGACCGAAGCGCTGCGACGCGAAAAAGTCGTTGGCAAGTTCGTCGAGTTCTTTGGCGAAGGCACACGCACGCTGTCCCTGCCGGACCGCGCCACCATCGGCAACATGGCGCCCGAGTACGGCGCGACGATGGGCTTTTTCCCCGTCGACGACAAAACCGTCGATTACTTCGAAGGCACGGGCCGGGATTTGGCCGAGATTGAGGCGTTCGAGCTTTACTACCGCGCGCAGGGCCTGTTCGGTGTGCCGAAGACCGGCAGCATCGATTACAGCCAAGTTGTGAAGCTCGACTTGAGCGACGTGACGCCGAGCCTCGCCGGCCCGAAGCGTCCGCAGGACCGCATTGAACTCGGCAACCTGGCCGACACTTTCGCCAGCCTCTACAGCAAGCCGCCGTCGGAAAACGGCTTCAACCAGCCGGTCGAGACGCTGAAGACGCGGCACTTGGTGCGCGAAACCGATGAGTCCCGGACCGAGCCGTTCCCGAAGACACCGCCTGTGCCACTCGGCGCCCCGCGCGATGTGGAGGAGATGGAGTCCAACACGCCCAATTTGCCGGCCGCCGAGCCGCGCAGCAATACCGATGAAACGGTTGCGGGCAACGTGACCATTGGCAACGGCGACGTGCTGATTGCCGCCATCACGAGCTGCACCAACACCTCGAACCCGAGCGTGATGCTGGCTGCCGGCTTACTGGCCAAAAAAGCGGTCGAGCACGGCCTGCGCGTGCAGCCGCACATCAAAACGTCGCTCGCGCCCGGCTCGAGGGTGGTGACGGAATACCTGACCGAGGCCGGTCTGATGCCGTATCTCGAGCAACTCGGCTTCGGCCTGGTCGGGTACGGCTGCACGACCTGCATCGGCAATTCGGGCGACCTGACGCCTGCCATCAATGAAGCGATCACCAACAGCGACCTGATATGTGCGGCTGTGCTGTCAGGCAACCGCAACTTCGAAGCGCGGATTCACCCCAACATCAAAGCCAACTTCCTTGCCAGCCCCCCGCTCGTGGTGGCCTACGCGATCGCCGGCACCGTGCTGACCGACCTGATGACGCAGCCCGTCGGCAAAGGCCACGGCGGCCGCGACGTGTTTCTCGGCGACATCTGGCCCACCTCTTCCGAAGTGCAAAGCCTGATGAAGTTCGCGATGAACGGTAAGGCATTCCGCGCGAACTATGCGAAGGTCAAGGCTGCACCAGGCGAACTCTGGACGAAGATCGAAGGGGCCGAAGGAGAAACCTACAACTGGCCAGACAGCACCTACATCGCCGAGCCTCCGTTCTTCGAGCATTTTGCTATGAAAAAAGAAGCAACTAGCCGAGACACCGCAAGCGCTTCAGACCAAAATGGCTACAAAGTGACCGGCGCGCACATCATGGCGCTGTTCGGCGACTCGATCACCACCGACCACATCTCGCCGGCTGGCAGCATCAAGGCCAGCTCCCCTGCCGGCCGCTGGCTGCAGGACCACGGCGTGAAGAAAGAAGACTTCAACAGCTACGGCGCGCGCCGCGGCAACCACGACGTGATGATGCGTGGCACGTTTGCCAACGTCCGCATCAAAAACCTGATGATTCCGGCTGAAAAAGACGGCTCGCGTGAAGAAGGCGGCGTCACGCTCTATCACGGCGAAGGCAAGGCAGAGAAGATGCCGATCTTCGACGCAGCGATGAAGTACATGGAAGCGAAGGTGCCGACCGTGGTGTTCGCGGGCGAGGAGTACGGCACTGGATCGAGCCGCGACTGGGCCGCCAAGGGCACGCAGCTGCTCGGTATCAAGGCAGTGATCGCACGCAGTTTCGAGCGGATTCACCGCAGCAACCTGATCGGCATGGGCGTGCTGCCGCTGCAGTTCAAGGCCGGCGAATCGTGGAACACACTGGGTTTGAAAGGCGATGAAACGGTTGAAGTGCACCCCGACCCGACGTTGAGGCCGCAAAGCGAAGCGACCGTCGTGATCAAGTCCAAAGACGGCCAGCAACGCGAATTCAAAGCCGTGCTGCGCATCGACACGCCGATCGAGGTCGACTACTACAAGAACGGCGGCATCCTGCCTTACGTGCTGGATCAACTGCTCGCGGCCTGACCTAAGTGAGCCGGGCCGGCCAGCCACTTGCGCTGGTCGCGGGCGCCGGCATCGGCGGGCTTGCGGTGGGCATCGCGTGCGGGCGAGCCGGCTTCGACGTCCAAGTGTTTGAGCGCGCCGCCGCGTTCGCCCCGATCGGCGCCGGCATCCAGCTCGGGCCGAACGCAACGCGGGTACTGCACGGCTGGGGACTGAATGACGCGTTTGCAGCCATTGCATCGTTTCCCGATCAATTGGTGGTGCATCACGCGCATGGTGGAAGCGAGTTGGGTAGCCTGCCGCTTGGCGAGCGAGCAGTTCGGCGTTACGGCGCGCCCTATGCGACCGTTCACCGCGGCGATCTGCATCGATTGCTGCTGGATGCATTTCACGCCCAGCCCCATACCCACCTCCATTTGGGGCAGCAGATCGATGCGTTTACGCAAGACGATGCCGGCGTTGCGATACCCTTCACCAACTCAGGCGATGCCACGAAGCAAGCTGGCCTGCTGGTCGGCGCCGACGGCCTGTGGAGCGCTGTGCGCGAGCGACTTCTGATCGACGGGCCACCGCAGGCCGTCGGCCATCTCGCCTACCGGGCGCTGGTGCGGCAGTCGGACCTGCCGGAACCCGTGCGCAACCGCAACCAAGTCAACGTCTGGCTCGGGCGCCGGCTGCACGTCGTCGCTTACCCGGTGCGCGGCGGGGACTGGCTGAATGTAATCGGCATCGTGCATCGGCCGCGCGACCGCGCACATAAGACGCCCCGCAGTTGGGACGAGGCGACGGACGCCGCCGATCTGCTTGCAGCGATCGGCAATTGCAGCGCAACACTTGAAGCGCTGATCCGTGCCGTGCCCACCTGGCGGCTTTGGGTGCTGTACGACCGCCCGCCGATGCTCAGCGCGCGCGATCATGGCCACGGACGTGTGGTGCTGATTGGCGACGCAGCACACCCGATGCGCCCGTATCTCGCGCAAGGTGCGGGCATGGCGATCGAAGACGCGGCCATGCTCGAAGCGGTGCTGACAGGCACCGGCACCATGGCCATCCCCCCGGCCCTCAAAAGGTTTGCTGAGCAACGTTGGCGACGCAACGCACGGGTGCAGGCGCGGGCCCGGCGCAACAGCGAGATTTTTCATGCGACCGGTCTGCTTGCTGCCGGACGCAATCTGGCCATGCGCCTGCTCGGCGCGCGCTTGCTCGACCTGCCCTGGCTGTACGGCTACATCGGCGCATGGCCTGTGCCACCACGCTGAGATGCCGTTGTCCCGTTGTATCTCAGGCTGCCGCAAAATGAATCGGTCCAGCTGGTGCCCGCCATGCCCAATTCGTTTAACTTCGATGCATCCCCATTTGACTGCCTGAGCGCTGCCGAGCGCACGCTGGTGCGCGCGCATGTGGACATTGGCTACTTCACCGAAGGCCAGACGATCTTCGACATCGGCGATGTGCCCGCGCATCTTTGCATCGTGATCAAGGGCGTCGTAACGCAGTTCGATGCGGGCGAAACGATTGCCGCGCTGCGTCGTGACGACTGCTTTGACGGGCGCGGGCTGGTCGCGGGCGTGGTCAGCAGCCGCTTCGTGGCGACCGAGGAAGTGCTTGTCTATCAACTCGCGCGCGCGGCCGTGCTTGAGCTCATCGCATCCAACGCAACGTTCGGTGCATTGCTGTTCGCCGACATCGGCAGCAAGCTCAACGCGATGGCGGCGCAGCATGACCAGCACGAGATGCAATCGCTCACGTTGGCCCGGGTCGATCAGGCTTACCTGCGCCCTGCACATCTGGTGGCGGCCGCAACCGACATCGTGTCGGTGGTGCGGATTTTTCAGCAGCAACGCACCACTCACGTGCTGGTGCGCGGGCTGCCCGATGGTCTTGGCATCTTCACCACCACCGCGCTGGAGCGCGCGATCCTGGACGGTCGGGCGCTGGACAGTCTCGCGGTCGGCGAATTTGCAACCACGCCGTTGCTCTTCGTGCGGCCATCGGACCAGCTTGGCGACGCGATGGCGATGTTGCTCAAACAACGCATCCACCGACTTGCGGTGATCGACGACGACGGCACGGTGCACGGCGTGCTTGAAGCGCTTGATCTGTTCAGTTTTTTGTCCAACCACTCATTGCTGATCACGGTGCGCATCGAGCAGGCGCGGAACTTGGAAGAACTGGCCGGTGCTGCCGCGCAGATCACCCGGCTGATCACGCTGTTGCAGCGCGGCGGCACGCGCATTGCACTGATGACCAAGCTGGTCGCGCAACTCAACGCACGCTTGTTCGAGCGCGCCTGGGTCATGCTGGCACCACCCGATCTGTTTGCGAACAGCGCGCTGATCGTGATGGGCAGCGAAGGCCGCGGTGAGCAGCTGCTGAAAACCGATCAGGACAACGGCCTGCTGCTGCGCGACGACTACGAACCGCCCGCCGATCTACAAGCGATCTGCGATCGCTTTTCGCAGGCGCTGGCCAGTTTCGGCTACCCCGAATGCCGGGGCGGCGTGATGCTGAGCAATCCTGCGTGGCGCAGCAACCAGACCGAATTCACCTCGCAGGCGCGCGACTGGCTGCTGAACCCAGGTCCGGACGGCCTGATGAACCTGGCGATCTTCATGGACGCGCAAGTGGTCGCAGGCGACGCGGAGCTGCTGCGACAGGTGCGCAGTGGGCTGCTGCAGCTCGCGTCTGGCAACGACGTGCTGGTCGCGCGATTCGCTGCGGTGATCGAGAATTTCGGCCGCGCCTCAAGCTGGTGGAGTCGGCTGGTGGGCGACGGCAGCGCGCAGCCATTCGATCTGAAAAAGCAGGGCATCTTCCCGATCGTGCACGGCGTGCGCAGCCTTGCGTTGCTGCGGCAGCTCAATGCGACCAGCACCGCGGACCGCATCGATGCGCTGGCTGCAGACGGCACGCTCAGTGCCGATCTGGCCGGCCAACTGGTCGAATCGTTGCATTATTTGATGGGACTGAAGCTCGCCGCTGGCCTGCATGAGCTCGACGCAGATCAGCCAGTCAGCGGCTTGGTGGATGCACGGCGCTTGAGCAGTCTGGAGCGCGACCTGCTCAATGACACATTGGCGGTGGTGCGGCGCTTCAAAGCGCTGCTGCGGACACGACTGCGGCTGGATGCGCTGTAGATGGGCTCGCACTCACGCTTCGCTCGATGTGCTCGGTTTTTCGTCATTTTTTCCCCCAACCGAAAAAGAAGACGCTGGACCAGCGAGGCCGCTTCCACGGCGTCTGCTTCCCTGAGGCCAGCCCAACCTGCGGCCGTGTCTGTCGTTCACCGAGTAGTAGATAACGGATTGATGCAATGGCATCCGCACTGACAGGAGCCCTCACACGCTGGCTCGCTGCATTGCGCACGGGATGGCTTCGGCGACGGTTGCGCGATCAAAACCATGCGTTCCTGTTCGATCCGCCGCCGGTCGATGAATGGGTGTCACTCGACTGCGAGACCACCGGGCTTGACCCCCACCGCGATGAGATCATCTCAATTGCGGCCGTGCGCATCGTTGGACCTCGGATCTTGACCAGCGAGCGGCTCGAATTGCTGGTGAGGCCCACGGGTTCGGTGCCGGCCACCAGCGTGCGAATACATCTGCTGCGCGAGCAGGATGTGGCCGACGGCATCGAAGCCGATGATGCGGTGCGGCAACTGCTGCGCTTCATCGGTGCTCGTCCGATCGTCGGCTATTACATCGCGTTCGATGTCGCGATGCTTAACCGCGTGGTGCGGCCGTTGCTGGGCATTGGCCTGCCGCAGCCGACGATTGACGTCGGCAACCTGTTTTATCAGTACCGGTCGGCGCGCCGCACGCCGCACGAGCAGCTGGTGTCGCCGCAAATCGATCTGCGCTTTGTCACGTTGATGCGCGAGCTTGATCTGCCGCAACACGACGCGCACGACGCACTGAACGACGCGGTGATGGCGGCGCTGGCCTTCATCAAGTTGCGTCGGCTGCTCGCGCAGTGAAGCGAGCCAGCGCGCGGTTCATCCGCCAGCGCGGTACACCTCGACCGCGGCGAGCACGGCCACCGTCTGTACGTCGTGCGCGAACCGGAACGCATCGCCGTAGATCGTCTCGTCCGGAAACTCGGTAATCAGCGAGAGTGGCGTGGCCTCGCGCGTGCTTTCGGTGATCTGCACCGGGATGCCGTTCAGCGTGTCGAAGCCGTCGGCCAACGAGTGCGCGCGAAACCATGCGATCTGCCGCGTGTTGAAGTCGAGCAGATCTGGGACCAACGCGAGCCGCTCCGTCACGCCGGCCAGCAGATGGTGCGCTGCTTTGGACCATCCGGGATGGTGGCGCAGCACCAGAAAAAAGCCTTTCGGGATCGTCCAGAGTTCAAAGCCGCGCGGGAGGTAACCCGACAGCGGACGCGTCCACTCATGCGCGGGGTATCCATGCAGATTGATGTGCAGCCTGGCGCCGCTCAAGTGAATCGCTTGATCACGCGCTGCGCGCTCCAGCAGCGGTGCACGCTCCCGATAAGCGATGTCGTCGCCAAGCGCGCTGTAGCGTGCTGCGTGATGCATGTGGCGCGGATGCGTTGCACACAGGGCCTGGTGCAACGCGTAGCCGTCCGGATTCTCGGACGCGATGACAGCGAAATGCGCATCGCCCTGCTGCAATACTTCCGCGGCACGCAACGCGCCGACCACGCCGGATGTCTCGTTCGCATGTTGCCCGCCCGAGATCAACACCGCAGGCCCCGGCCCGGGTCTGTACACACCCAGCACCTGGCGGCCTTCACGCGAATTGGCAGCAAACCGTTGACCTTTGAGTTCACCCAAAGCTCGCGCGATGCAGCGTGCCGAGAGCGGCGCTTGCGTTTCGGCAAGCGGTACAAAATCCGTTTTTGGCTCCACCTCGACGTGGGCGAACGGCTCCGTCGAAATGCGCAAGTGGCTGCTTGCTCGGTCCGCGCAACGCACGTCCGGCACGATTTGGCCGGGCTGCAGGCCGCGGTCGCCGAGCGGTCGTCCCGAGTGGCGTTGAAAGAACTCCAGGAGCGAGAAGTAAAAATCCTCGTGCAGTGCCTCGAACGTGCTGATCAGTTCGTCGCCACAACCCGGCTCGCGCTCGATGCCTGCAAGGTCGGCACGCAGCAGCAATCGCTCGAAGTACGGCTCGCGCTGCCCCCAGTCATGGTCGACGACGGTGCTGACCGCTGCTTCGAACAACTGCTCGATATCGGTCGCGCGGCGTTCGTCACAAGTCACAACGCCACTGGCGCCCTCGCCGCTCGCACGCAACCACCCGGTTGGCGATAACGCGGCTTCACGCAAATGATCGAGGGCGACGTGGTTTGGTGCGAAGACGCGGTGTCGAATCAATCGTCCGTCGGCATAGCGCAATTCGACGTCGTACCAAAGCGATTCATCGCCTGCTTCGAAAGTCAGCGATGCATCACCAAGCATCCCGGCCAATGGATACGCTTCCAACGTGAAGCGGTTTGGCGCCGCGGCTGGATGGACCGGATAGCGCACGTGTGCGGCAACCAGGCCGTCCAGGTCAGCGCCTTCCAGAAAAAAATGCACGAGCGGTTTGTAGGCGCTGCGCAACCGCGCTCGAACATCCAAACCAGCAAGCCGCGCCTCGGCGGCTCGACGTGCAATCTCGTCCTCGAACAGCCAGGCTTCGACTTCCGCACCGCGATAGGCCGGCTTGGAAAACTCCGCCTCCCACGCGTGCAGCGATCGCACAAAGCTGCCATCGAACAGCACCGCCATGGTCCGCTACTCCTTCGAAGTCGGATCGAGCCGATCGCGCAGCCAGTCACCGAGCAGGTTCAACCCAAGCACGGTCAGCATGATCGCTAGGCCTGGGAACACACTGACCCACCATGCCGTCTGCAAGTACGTGCGGCCATCTGCAAGCATGCCGCCCCAGCTTGGAATCGTCGGGTCCACGCCCAGGCCCAGAAACGTCAGGCTGCTCTCAAGCAATATGTTGTTCGCGACATTCAACATCATCAGAATCACCAGCGGCCCGAGCAGGTTCGGCAGGATGTGATGCCGGATCATCGCCAGATCACGCACCCCGAACGATCGCGCCGCCTGCACGAACTCGCGCTCACGCAATGCCAGCACCTGGGCACGCACGAGTCGTGCGTATTGCACCCACTGCGACACGATCATGAACAGCACGATGTTCGTCAGTCCACCGCCCAGAATCGAGATGAACGTCATCGCAACCAGGATGAACGGCAGTGCGAGTTGCACATCGGCGAAGCGCATCACGATCACATCCCAGACACCACCCCAGTAGCCCGCGACCACGCCCATCACCGTGCCGAGCAGCGCGCCGCCCGCTACCGACAGAAATCCCACGGTCAAAGAAATCTTGCCGCCCACAACCACGCGCGCAAGCACATCGCGACCGAGCGGGTCGGTGCCGAACACATGCGCCATCGACTGGAACGGCCGCGTCAAACGCGCCGCGAGATTCATCGTCTCACCCCCATCGGGAAACAGCCAGCCCGACAACAGCACAGCCGCCAGCATGCCGAACGTGAGCAGCCCGCCCAGCATGAGTTCGAGCGATGCCATCTGCCGCCGCGGCTTGCCTGCGGCCACAGCCTGCTCAGAAAATTCCACTTCTGCGATTGACGACGTTGCTTCGCTCATCGCGTGCGAATCCGCGGATCGATGACGCCGTACGCCACGTCCACCGCCAGATTGACCAAGACGATCACGATCGCAAGGACCGTCACCGTTCCTTGCAACACCGGATAGTCGCGGGCGCCAATCGCATCGAACGCAAGCGTGCCCATGCCGGGCCAGTTGAAGACTTTCTCGATCACGACAATGCCACCGATCAGGCCACCGAACTGCAGACCCAGATAGGTCACCAGCGGAATCGCACAATTGCGCAGCGCGTGCTTGTAGAGCACCACGCGCTCCGACAAACCCTTGCTGCGCGCCACCGTGATGTACTGCGCCGACAGCGTCTCGAGCATCGTGGTGCGCACCAGCCGGATGTTAGTCGCGCTCAAAATGATCGCCATCGTCAGCGACGGCATCACGAGACTCGCTGCACCGTTCCAGCCCGACGGCGGCAGCAGCGGAAATGTGATCGAAAGCAGCAGCACGAGCATCAGCGCAAGCCAGAAGTTCGGAAACGACAGGCCCACCAGCGACACGATGCGGATGACCTGATCGACCGGCTTGCCACGCTTTACCGCCGCACGGATGCCCAGCGGAATCGAGATCACGATCGATGCGAGCACGGACGTGAACGCCAGCATCAGCGTGGCCGGCAGCGCGTCCGAGATCAGCCGCGCGACCGGCGTGCCGCCGATGAAGCTGCGGCCGAAGTCGCCTTGCAGCATGCCCTGCAGGTAGGTCAAGTACTGCACGTAGAACGGCCGGTTCAACCCCAATGCCTGCCGGATGTTGTCCAGATCGGCTTCGTTCACGCTGCCCGATCCCTGGCTCAGCATCAACGCCGGGTCGCCAGTGAGCCGGATCGCGTAAGACACGAGCAGCGTCACGGCAACGATCACGAACATCGCCTGCAACAGGCGCTTGAGCAGGAAGCCGGCCATGTTTTTTGCTGAACGCTGAAGCCGTCGTTACTCGACGCTTGCGTTCACGAAGCGGAATCGGATGTCACCCGGCACCGACAGATCCTTCACGCGCTTGTTCAAGCCGACGATGGTGTCGAGGCTGTACATCGGCATGTCGAACGCTTGGTCGGCCACATAGGCCGCCACCTCGCGCAATGTCTTGCGGCGTGCGTCTACGTCGTAGGTCTGGCGCTGCGATTCAAGCAGCGCGTCGAGCTTCTCGTCCTTGTACACAGGATTCCACTTCTGGCCGGAGTGATAGATCAAGTACGCGGTGTTGTCGAAATCATAGGTCCAGCCCCCCCAGTTGAATTGATGCAGCTCACCCACCTTCCAGCCCGGAATGATGTCGTTGATCAACACCGCGGTCTCATACGGCTTGATCGTGGCACGCACGCCCACGCCTTGCAGATAGGCCGCCACGGCTTGTGCCACTTCACCAAACGTGCTGTCGTTGCCGCGCACGTCGATCTGCACTTGCGAGCCGGGCTTGACGCCGGCCTTCTCAAGCATCTTCTTGGCCGCCGCCGGGTCGAACGGCAACGGCTTCAGTGCCGGGTCGTAGCCAAACGACAGAGCTCCCTGGAAGCTGGCGATTGGTTGCGCATGCCCCATCAGGATCTGCTTGGCGATGGCACTGCGGTCAACCGCCATCGTCAACGCACGGCGGACTTCGCGGTCCTTGGTGATGCCGGTGGTGGTGTTGAAGCGCAAGGTAACTGCGACCGGCCCAGGCGTGGAGACGATCTTTGCGTTGTCCGACTTGTTGATCGTGTCGATCAAGCTCAGCGGGATCAAGGTGGCGACATCAAGCCGTCCGGCTTGCAGCTCGGCTGCTTGCGTGGCGGGCTCAGCGATGAACCGGAACATCACTTGATCGAGCTTCGGCTTGCCGCCCCAGTACGCATCGTTGCGCTCCAGCGTCAGGCTGACCTTCGGTTGATAGTCCTTGAACTTGAATGGGCCGGTGCCTACCGGGTGCGTGTTGAAGTAGTCCTCCCCCTTTTCCTGGATGTACTTCGGCGGCACGATCATCGCGCCGTAGCCCGCCAGCTTGGTGAAGATCACCGGGTCGGGCTGCTTCATCATGAAATCAACCGTCGAGTCGTCCACCACAACGACCTTGTCGATCGACGTGTAGTTCGAGCGTTGCGGACCCTTGCTGCCTTCAGTCCCGAGCAAGCGGTCGAACGTGTACTTGACGGATTCCGCGTTGAACGGCTCGCCGTTGTGAAACGTGACGCCTGAGCGCAGCTTGAAGCGGATGCGGCTGTTGTCATCAAGCAGCTCCCAACTCGTGGCGAGACCCGGCTGCAGCTTCATGTCCGCATCGCGCATCGTCAGCCCGTCATACACGTTGCCACCGATCGAACCCCAGTAGGTCACGAACGTGTCGATCGGGTCCCAACTGCCTGCGTCCTGATTCAACGCCACGGTCAGTGTGCCGGCGGCTTGGGCAGCGGGCGTGGCCGCGCCCAGGCAGCCGCCGAGGATCAATGCGGCGGTCAATGCCTTGAGCGATGTGCGGGAAGTCGTCATGGTCGGTTCCTTGTGGATTTCGGTGCGGTGGATGAGCATGAAAGGAGCATGAATTTTGCAGGCAGCACGCCATGCGGCTTCAACCAGCGGCGGCGACCCGATGGCCCGGTGCATGATCGTGCAAAACCAGGATCGCCGGCGCGTTGCCCACACGGCGTACCGGGCTTGGGATTTCGCCTTGCAGCAGCGTGGTGTCGATCGCCCGGCCTAGCTCGGCGATGGGAATCGCCGACAGCAGCTTGCGCGTGTAGGCGTGCTGCGGCGACTCGAAGATTTGCCGCCGCGTGCCGATCTCGACGATCTGGCCAAGGTAGAGCACCGCGACCCGGTGGCTCACCTGTTCCACCACCGCCATGTCGTGCGTAATGAACAGGTACGACAGGCCGCGTTGGCGCTGCAGGTCCATCATCAGGTTCAGGATCTGCGCCTGAATCGACACATCAAGCGCCGAGACCGATTCGTCCGCAATGATGAGCTGCGGGTTGCTGGCCAGCGCCCGCGCGATGCAGACGCGCTGACGCTGGCCGCCCGAGAACTCATGCGGATAACGCGCTGCGTGCTCGGGCTTCAGTCCGACCTGCTCCAGCAGCTCGGCCACACGCCGATTGATCGCCTGGCTACCGTCCAGCAACCGATGCGTGCGGATCGGTTCGGCGATGCTGAACGCCACCGGCTTGCGCGGGTCGAGCGCCGCAAACGGATCTTGAAAAATGTATTGGATCTGCTGGCGCAGCCGGCGGCGCCCGGCCGCATTCATCGCAAAGATTTCTTCACCCGCGTAGCGCACCGTGCCGGCCGTGGGCGCAATCAACTGCTGCAAGGTCTTGCCGATCGTCGACTTGCCGCTGCCCGATTCGCCGACCAGCGCCAGCGTCTCACCGGGGTAGATGTCAAAGCTGACTTCCTCAGCCGCATGCACGCGGTGCGTGACGCGCCCGAGCAGTGAACGGCCGACATCGAACCGTGTCGTCAGGCCCCGCACTTCGAGCAGTGGTGCGTCGTAGCGTGCGGTGTCCTGCAGGCGGGCCTGCCCTAGTTCAAGCAGTTGCCCGTCTTGCAGCACCTTCTGCGCGGTGCGCAGCGGCAGATCGGTGCCAACTCGGCTGCCCAGCCGCGGCACAGCGGCGAGCAGCGCCTGGGTGTAGGGGTGCTTGGGTGCAGCGAACAGCTCAGCGACGCTTGCCTGCTCGACTTTTCGCCCACGCAACATCACCACCACGTCGTCGGCCATCTGCGCGACCACGCCCATGTCGTGCGTGATGAAGATGACCGCAGTGCCCAGGTCGCGCTGCAACTCGCGGATGGTGTTCAAGATCTGTGCCTGGATCGTCACGTCGAGCGCCGTGGTGGGCTCGTCGGCGATCAGCAGCTTGGGCCGGCACGATAGCGCCATCGCGATCATCACGCGTTGCCGCATGCCGCCAGACAACTGATGCGGGTAGCGCCCAAGCATCTGTGCCGCATCCGGCATCCGAACTTTCTCCAACAGCGCTTGCGCCTGCCGCAGCGCGTCCCGCCGCGTCTGCCGCTGATGCAGCATGATCGCTTCGGCAATCTGGTCACCGACCGTGAACACCGGGTTCAGCGACGTCATCGGCTCCTGAAAAATCATCGCGATCTCGTTGCCGCGGATGGCTCGTATCGCGCCTTCCGAGGCGACTGTGAGATCGATCGGATGGCCGCTGCCGTTGCGAAACAACACGCTCCCGGCAGCGATCCGGCCGCCCGCTTGTTCGGTCAGCCGAAGGATCGCACCTGCAGTGACCGATTTGCCGGAACCCGATTCGCCGACGATCGCCAGGGTACGGCCCGCCTGCACGTCGAAGCTCAGGTCAGCCACCGCACAGAAGGCGCCCTGCTGCGTTGCGAAATCCACGCCAAGACCACGCACGGACAACAATGGGCCGGTGTCGTCGCTCGCGACGGCAGGTTCAGGCAACAACGTCAACGAGGTTTCTCCGCAGCGCTATGGCGCGATGCGATCTTCAAGATGAACCGTCGGCACGGGGCCGACGGTCGATCGCCATTCTAAGGATCGCCCCGCGTCGAAATCGCAATGGCAGCAGCCGCATGACTGCGTCAAAACGTTGCTGGCGTCCGGTCACGCAAGACCGCGATCAGACGCCGCCAAGACGCGCTCAGTGACCCGATGCGACCGACGCCCCGATGCCGGTCTCCGACCTGACCTGCTGCGCAAGAAACCCGGCCTTGTCGACTGCCGCCCGCTTGCTGTGGTCGGTGATGGAGAACAGCCAGATGCCGAGGAAGCCGATCGTCATCGAGAACAGTGCGGGCGACGTGTACGGGAACCAGGCCGAGCCTTTCGGATGCATGAGCGTCGCCTCCCAGACCGCGGGCGACACGATCGTCAGCGCTACCGACGAGATCAGGCCGAGGAAGCCGCCGATCACGGCGCCGCGCGTGGTGCAGCCTTTCCACAGCACCGACATCAGTAACACAGGGAAGTTCGCAGACGCTGCGACCGCGAACGCGAGCGACACCATGAATGCGATGTTCTGCTTCTCGAACGCTATGCCCAGCACGACCGCGACCACGCCGAGCGCCAGCACCGTGATGCGCGACACCCTGAGTTCGCTCGCACTGTCCGCTTTGCCGTTTTTGATCACGGTAGCGTAGAGGTCGTGCGACACGGCCGATGCACCCGACAACGTCAGGCCCGCGACCACCGCGAGGATCGTTGCGAACGCGACCGCCGAAATGAAGCCCAGAAACACATTGCCGCCCACGGCGTTGGCCAGGTGCACTGCCGCCATGTTGTTGCCGCCCACCAGCAAACCTTTCGCATCAAGGAAGCCTGGGTTGGTCAGCACATAGATGATCGCGCCGAAGCCGATAATGAACGTCAACAGGTAAAAGTAACCGATCCAGGTGGTCGCCCACAGTACCGATTTGCGCGCTTCCTTGGCGTTGGGCACCGTAAAAAAGCGCATCAGGATGTGCGGCAGGCCTGCGGTGCCGAACATCAATGCCATGCCGAAGCTGATCGCCGAGATCGGGTCTTTCACAAATCCGCCCGGGCCCATGATCGAGAAGCCGGCAGCCGCCGCATCGGCCGGTGCCTTGCCCGCGGTCGCAGCCAGTTGCGTCTTGACCTCGACCGCTTTCGCAAACACCGCTTCCGGGCTGAAACCGAAGTTGGACATCACCATGAACGCCATGAAGCTGGCGCCGGCCAGTAGCAGGCAGGCCTTGATGATCTGCACCCAGGTGGTTGCCGTCATGCCGCCGAACAGCACGTAGATCATCATCAGCGCGCCAACGATCACCACCGCGATCCAATACTCAAGGCCGAACAGCAGCTTGATCAACTGCCCGGCACCGACCATCTGCGCTATCAGATAAAACGCCACCACCACCAGCGTGCCGGACGCCGCGAAGATGCGCACCGGCGCTTGCTTGAAGCGAAACGCAGCCACGTCGGCGAACGTGAATTTGCCGAGGTTGCGCAACCGCTCTGCCAGCAGAAACGTCACGACCGGCCAGCCGACGAGAAAACCGATCGAATAGATCAGGCCGTCGAAGCCACTCGCCATCACCGCGGCTGAAATGCCGAGGAACGAGGCGGCCGACATGTAGTCGCCCGCGATGGCCAGGCCGTTCTGAAAACCCGTGATGCCGCCGCCGGCGGTGTAGAAATCGGCAGCCGATTTGGTCTTGGCGGCGGCCCACTTGGTGATGAACAGGGTGAGAAGCACGAACGCCGCGAACATCGCAATTGCCGTCCAATTGGTCGCCTGTTTCTCAGCTTGGCCCAGGTCGGCACCGGCGGCCAGCGCAACGGTCGTACTGGACAGGGCGACCAGCGCCAGTGCGCCAGCAGTGAGAGTCTTCAAATGGTCGCGGCTCATCGCTGCACGCTCCGCACGATGTCTTCGGTCAGCGCGTCATAGGTGCTGTTGGCCCGCCGCACATAGATCGCCGTGATGATGATGGTGAAGATGATCACGCCGAAACCGATCGGCATGCCCCAGGTCATCACACCGGCGCCGATGCGCTTGAACAGCAGCTCCTTGTCGAAGGCGATCAGGCCGATGAAGCCATAGTAGACGATCAACATCGCGATCGTCAGCGTCCAGCCGAAGCGCGAGCGTCGGGCTTTCAGCTCTTGGTACTTCGGATGATTTGCTATCCGTTGCTCCAGTTCCGTCATCTCCATGCAGGCACCTATCGGTTGTATTTTTTTGGCAAATTGGATGCTAACCACTTGAGACTGATCGTGATCTGACTTTTCAATCGTTTCGAGGGTTAGCCCTAGGTCACCCCCGCGGATGGTGCTTTGCGTGCAGTTGCTGAAGCCGCTCACGCGCCACGTGCGTGTAGATGGTGGTGGTCGAGATGTCTGCGTGACCCAGCAGCAGCTGCACCGCGCGCAGGTCGGCGCCGTGATTCAGCAGATGCGTCGCGAACGCATGGCGCAAGGTGTGAGGCGACAGCGGCACGCGCACGTCGGCGGCCGCTGCGTGTTTCTTGACAATCATCCAGAACATCACGCGCGTCATGCCGCTGCCGCGGCGGGTCACGAACAGGTCGGCGCTCTGCTGCGCGCCGAGCAGCTCACCACGCGCTTCGCTGAGATAGCGTTCCAGCCAATGGCGTGCCACTTCGCCGAACGGCACGAGTCGCTCTTTCGAGCCCTTGCCGAGCACGCGCACCACGCCTTCGTTAAGTCCCAGGTTAGGCATCTGCAAGCCGACCAACTCGCTCACGCGCAAGCCGCTTGCATACATCAACTCGAGCATTGCACGGTCGCGCAGGCCCAGCGGGGCGTCGACGTCGGGCGCGGCCAGCAGCGCCTCGACTTGCGCTTCGCTCAACGTGTGCGGCACGCGCAGCGATTGTCGTGCCGTCAACAGCTTGACGGTGGGGTCGGCGACCAGGGTGCCTTCGCGCAGTGCCCAGCGGAAGTAGCGCTTGAACACGGTCAGGCGCCGGTTCGCCGTGCTGGCACGCGTCTCGGCATGTCGCTGCGAAAAATAGCTAGCCAGGTCGCCCTCGCCCGCTTCGTCAAGCGCACGCCCTGGATTGCTGGCAAGCCAGTCGGCGAGCATGCTCAGGTCGCGCCGATAAGCGGCCAGCGTGTTCGCTGCCAAGCCCTGTTCGAGCCAGACCGCGTCGATGAACGCGTCGATGCGCGCTTGCGTGGCAGGGGTCATTGCGGTGGTGGCGGATAAAAGCCTCAGAGTGTAGAAAAGGTCTGACAGCTGTCCTGCCGTTGCAATTGAAAGCCTCATCATGCAGAACCCTTGCGCCAACCCATTCACCAACCCGACCGCCTCCATCGCCGACAAGCGGCGCACGTTCCACGCGCTCCACCAAGGTGGCTGCTTCGTACTGCCCAATCCCTGGGACATCGGCAGCGCGCGTTACCTGCAGAGCCTGGGCTTCAAGGCGCTGGCGTCGACCAGCTCGGGCTTCGCCTGGACGCGTGGCCATCCAGACAACGGCATCACGCGCGAAATGGCGATTGCGCATCTGGCCGAATTGGTCGCGGCGACCGACTTGCCGGTAAATGCGGATTTCGAAAGCGGCTTCGCGGCCAGTTCGGCAGAGCTGGCAATCAGCGTGGGGCTGGCCGTTGAAGCCGGCGTTGCGGGATTGTCGATCGAAGACTCAACCGGCGATGCCGCGCATCCACTGTTTTCGGTTGATGAAGCCACCGAGCGCATGCGTGCTGCGCGTCGGGCGATCGACGCGGCGGGTGGTGACACCTTGCTGGTCGGTCGCGCCGAATGCTTTCTGTTCGGCCGTCCGGATCTGGAGGAAACGATCGCGCGGCTCAAAGCCTATGCGCAAGCCGGCGCCGACTGCCTGTACGCGCCCGGCATCCGCACGCGTGAAGAGATTGCGGCGGTGGTGGCTGCGGTGTCACCCAAGCCAGTGAATCTGCTCGTGGGCTGGACCAGCGACCTGACCGTGGCAGCGATCGCCGAACTCGGCGTGCGGCGCATCAGCACTGGCGGCGCGCTGGCACGAACTGCCTGGGGCGGTGTCATGCGGGCCGCGACGGCGCTGGCCGATGGGCGGTTCGACGGCTTGGCCGATGCCGCTTCCGGGCGCGTGCTCAACGAGCTGTTCGCTGCCGATCAGATGCGCCGAACCACCAGCTGATCCGAAGCGACTGCGTTCTCAGTCGAGCTTGGGTTTCGCGTCGGCAACCACTTTTTTGTAGACCGCCAACGTGTCCTTGATCTGCTGCGCGAATTGGGCCGGCGTGTTGCCGACGGTCAGCGCGCCAGCGCCTTCGAGGCGTTCGCGCACGGCCGGGTCCGCCAGTGCGGTCTTCACGCCCGCATGGATCTTGTTGACAATCTCGGCCGACAGGTTCTTCGGCCCGTACAAGCCGTAGTACGCCATCCGGTTCATGGGCTCCAGACCCGCTTCCTTGAACGTCGGCACGTTCGGCAACGACGACTGGCGCGCGGGTGCAGTGATCGCAATCGCCACCAGCCGACCGTCCTTGATGAACGGCAAAGTGGACGGCAGGTTGTCGAAGATCATCGGTACTTGGCCAGCCACCGTGTCGTTCAACGCGAGGCCGGAGCCCCGGTACGGCACGTGCATGATCGCGGTGCCGGTCAGGCTTTTGAACAATTCCATCTGCAGGTGCCCGCTACCGCCGGTGCTCGCCGTGGCGAACGCGTACTTCGACGGGTTGCGTTTGAGTTCCGCCAGCAAGCCGGCCAGGTCTTTCGCTGGGAACGAGGGGTTTACGGCCAGTACGCTCGGCACAGCCGCAATGTTGATGATCGGCGTGAAGTCAACGATGGGGTCGTATGGCACCTTCGGATTGATCGCGGGGATCGTGGCCGTGGTCGACACGGTTGCAACGCCAAGCGAGTAGCCGTCCGGCGTCGCCCTGGCCGTCTCCGCTGCACCGACCGCCCCGCCGCCGCCACTGCGGTTTTCCACAATGACCGAGGTGCCGATCGCCTTGCCCAGCGGATCAGCAATGGCGCGCGCCACGATGTCGGAACTGCCGCCGGCCGCGAACGGCACCAGCAACCGGATGGCCTGATTCGGGTACGGGGCGAACTGGGCCTGGGCTTGGGCGCTTGCAGCGAGCAGCAGCGCAGCAAGCAACGACAAACCAGCAGACACAGCGACGCAACGGATCATGAGCAAAACCTTTGCAGGGGAAGTCAACCAAAGAGGAAGTCAGCAAGGCCGAATCGCTGGATCAACGGCGGCCGAACCCGCAACGTCCGAGGCGCAACAAGCGTTGGCATGCGACTGTTATTCTCGCGCGCTTGAACTACGTCCTCCTGCTGCTGCCGGACTTTTTGCTCATCTTGTGCGGCTTCCTGGTCTGCAACCTGACGGCGCTGAACCGCACCGTCTGGCAGCAGGTGGAGGCCCTGGTCTACTACTTTCTGTTCCCGGTCCTGCTGTTTCACTCGATCGCCAAAAGCCCACTCGACATTGCATCTGCCGGTGCTTTGTTGGCCGCTGGTCTGCTGATGATCGGCGCGGGTATTGCGTTGGCTTATGCGCTGCCGTATCTGCCCGGGATCGGCGCGCGCATCGACCGACGCGAACACGCTGCGGGTGCGCAGATTTCATTTCGCTTCAGCACCTTCATCGCGTTCGCGCTGTGCGAACGGCTGACGGGTGATCGCGGTGTGCTGTTGATCGCGATGCTGGTGGGGGTCTGCATTCCGCTGGTCAACATCGGTGCGGTCTGGCCGATGGCGCGGGCGGGCGGGCACGGTTTTCTACGCGAGATCGCGCGCAACCCGTTGATCATCGCCACCGCCGCCGGGCTCATCGCCAATCTGGCCAACGTTGGCATGCCGCCCGTGATCGAGCCGGCCCTTGCGCGCATCGGCGGTGCGGCCTTGCCGCTGGGGCTGATGGCCGCGGGCGCGGGTCTGCAACTTGGCGCACTTGCGACGTCGAAGACATTGAGCGTCGGGCTGCTGTCGATCCGCCATCTCTGGCTGCCGTTGATCGGCTTCGGGCTGTCGAAGCTGTTCGGGCTTGACCCGGTGCAGACCACCGTGCTGCTGATCTTCTCGGCCGTACCGACTGCATCCAGCTCATATGTGCTGGCGGTGCGCATGGGCTACAACGGGCCTTACGTTGCAGGCCTCGTGACCTGTTCGACGCTGCTTGGCATGGTGAGCCTGCCGCTGGTGCTCGCGACGCTGCGTTGAGCCAGTTCCATGCCGTCAGCTACATTTTTTGTAGCTAACATTGCAGTCATTGCTTGCGGCTCAGGCCGATTTCTCTTCAAAATTCTGCTGCAGCGCCCAGCACACATGCTCCCGCACCAGTGCACGGTCATCTGTCAGCCGCGCGGCCAGCGCTGCAACGATGGCCGCGCGCTGCGGCTCGTCGCGTGCAGCAGCCAGCGCGTTGCCGAGCGCGACCGCAATGTTGCGCAACCAGCGCGCATGGCCGATGCGGCGGATCGCGCTGCCTTCGGTGCGCTGAAGAAATTCGGACTCGGTCCAACCGAACAGTTCCGTGAGGTCTGCGCCGGTCAGGCCATCCCGCGGGTCAAAGTCGGTCAAGCTTGAGCGCTGTGCAAATTTGTTCCACGGGCAAATCAACTGGCAGTCGTCGCAGCCGTAGATGCGGTTGCCGATGCGCGCACGCAATTCGAGCGGAATGGCGCCCTGATGCTCGATCGTCAGGTAGGAGATGCAGCGGCGCGCGTCAAGCCGGTGTTCGGACGTGATCGCCTGCGTCGGACACACGTCGATGCAGGCGCGGCAACTGCCGCAATGTGCGCTTTGCGGCGCAGTGGGCGGCAAAGCAAGGTCGACAAACAACTCGCCCAGAAAAAACATCGAGCCCGCATCGCGGCTCAGCACCAGCGTGTGCTTGCCGCGCCAGCCGATGCCGCTTTGCGCAGCCAGCTCGGCCTCCATCACGGGTGCCGAATCGGTGAATGCGCGGTGGCCGAACGGCCCGATCTCGGCTTGGATGCGCTCGGCCAACCGCTGCAGCCGCTGTCGCAATACCTTGTGATAGTCGCGCCCTCTGGCGTAGAGCGACACCAGGCCCTGCGCTGGCCGATTCAACCGGTCGAACTCGATGCGCTGCCAATCATCGGGCGCATCGGCAGGCAGATAGTCCATCCGCGCGGTGATGACCGACAGCGTGCCCGGCACCAGTTCGGCCGGCCGCGCGCGGCGCATGCCGTGCGCGGCCATGTAATGCATGTCGCCATGACAACCCGCCGCAAGCCAGGCGTCCAAACCGGCTTCGGCCAGCCGGTTCGGGTCGACAGCAGCCACACCGGTTTGCGAAAATCCCAGCTCAGTTGCCCAATGCCCAATCTTCGACCACAACCCGGGAGCATCGATCTGAGCAGCACCGCTTCGGTTCATCGTCGCGTACCCCTTTGCGAAGCGATTTTAGAAAGCACGCCAAACGCTGTGCTTCACATGGATTGGCGCACGGAAGAAGACACGCAGGCATTCGCTGCACGCCTTGCTGCGCACCCTGCGATTGGCAATGCGTTCATCGAACTGCACGGCGACCTGGGCGCTGGCAAGACCACCTTTGCACGCCACCTGTTGCGTGCGTTGGGTGTGCAGGGCCGCATCACCAGCCCGAGCTTTTCCGTGGTCGAGGCCTATCAAGTGGCGTGGCCACAACATTTGACAAAAAAAACCGCCTCTGACGCGTCCACGACGGTCAACGCCGCGCCAGCGTCGGAGTTATCCAACAAGCTGTGCATCTGGCACTTCGATTTCTACCGATTCAACGATCCGCGCGAATGGGAAGACGCGGGCTTGCGCGACCTGTTCGCCTCCGTTGGCCTGAAGCTTGCCGAGTGGCCTGCGCAGGCCGGCGCCTTGTTGCCGCCGGCCGACCTGATGATCCAGATCGACTTGCAGGCCGACGGCGAAACGCGCACGGTGACAGCCACAGCGGCCAGCCCAACCGGCATGGAACTCATTGCATGACGACAAAAATACCATTTAACGAAACGCCCGAGCGCCTTGTCCGCGCATTCAATGCAGCCGGGCCCAAGCCCTCACGCCGCCAGCTGCTGCAACGCGGCGGCGGCCTGATCGCTCTGTGTCTGGGTGTGCGCACCGCGCATGGCACCGGCATCCTTGCGGTGCGCACGTGGCCGGCCCCCGATTATTCGCGCATGACGATTGAATCCGATGCGAAGTTGGTCACCAAGGTGTTCACGATCGGCACGCCGACCCGGCTGGTGGTCGACATCCAGGGGCTTGACATGGACGCCACCTTGCGCGAGTTGAGCGGCAAGGTTCGCGCAGACGACCCGAACATCGCGGGCCTGCGCATCGGCCAGTTCACCCCCGACGTGGTGCGCATCGTGATCGATCTGAAGCAAGAGATCAACCCGGAAGTGTTCACACTCCGGCCGGCCGGACCGTACCAGCACCGGCTGGTGTTCGACCTGTACCCGTCGAACAAAGTCGATCCGCTCGACGCGCTGGTGGCCGAGCGGATGCGCGACGCGGAACGCGCACCCGCGTTGCTTTCCAACCGCACCGACCGCGCGGCGGTAGCGCAAGCGCCCGCCGTGGACTTGCTTGGCGAACTGATGACGCGGCAATCGGCGGCGCAGGCCGCTGCCGCCGTGGCTGCCGCAGCAGCCACCGGCACGGCGCTATCGCCGCCGATGGTGACCGCCCGAATCGCCCCCGTGCCGCCGACCGCGACGCCGAAGCAGTCGCCAAAAAAACCGGCCGGCACCATCACCGCGGCCAAGACGGACCGTTTCATCGTGATCGCGCTTGACCCGGGCCATGGCGGCGAGGACCCGGGCGCCATCGGGCCCGGCGGCACGCGTGAGAAAGACGTGGTGCTGCAGATCGCGCACCGCCTGCGGGACCAGATCAACGCGACCACCATCGACGGCCCGAACGGCCGCATGGGCCTGCGTGCGTTCCTGACCCGGGATGCCGACTTTTTTGTGCCGCTTGGCCAACGCGTCGTGAAAGCACGCGCCGTGCAAGCCGATCTTTTCATGAGCATCCATGCCGATTCGTTCACGCGCGAAGGCGCCAACGGCGCGAGCGTCTACGCATTGAGCGAACGCGGCGCAACCAGCAGCGCTGCGCGCTGGCTGGCGAACAAGGAAAACCGCGCCGACTTGGTCGGCGGCGTGAACTTGCGAAGCAACGACGCGCATTTGTACCGCGCGTTGGTCGACATGAGCACCACCGCGCAGATCAACGACAGCCTGCGGCTCGGCAGCGCGCTGCTCGGCGAACTCGACAACGTGGGCCGGCTGCACAAGCCCCGCGTCGAGCAGGCCAGCTTTGCGGTGTTGAAAGCGCCCGACATCCCGAGTGTGCTGATCGAAACCGCGTTCATCAGCAATCCGGACGAAGAGCAGCGCCTGCGCAGCGTGCACCATCAAGAAAAGCTCGCATCGGCTGTCATGCGCGGCATCGTCGCCTACTTCAGCAAGCATCCGCCACTCGCACGCAACCGAATGCTGTAGCCGCAGCCGGCTGCGTTTCCCCTGGCCGTTTATATTGGAAACGATATATCGGTCTGAGAATTCAATCGTTCGCGCTCCGCAAGCGGCCGCTTAGAGTCGCCCGCTTATGCAGGATCTGGCATTCATCGTTGCAGGGTTGGCCGTCGGGCTGGTGGTCGGCCTGACCGGCGTCGGCGGCGGCTCGCTTATGACGCCGCTCCTGATCTTCGGCTTCGGCATCCACCCGCATCTGGCGATCGGCACCGACTTGCTGTTTGCCGGGTTCACCAAGCTTGGCGGCTCCGTCGCGTTGGCACGCGCGCGCCGGATCGACTGGCCGGTGGTGCTGTATTTGTGCGCCGGCAGCGTGCCGGCGGCGCTGGTCACGTTGGCGGTGCTGCACCGGGTCGGCCCGGCCACCGCCGCGCTGCAGCCGTTCATGACCGGCACGCTCGGCATCGCGTTGTTGCTGACCGCGACGGCGACGCTCTACAAAGTGATCGGCGGCGGCCGGCCTGCCGCTGGGAAGTGGGCGCCGGTACATCCAGCCATGACGATCGGCTTCGGCGCAATGCTCGGCGTGCTGGTCACGTTGACCTCCGTCGGCGCCGGTGCGATCGGCGTGCTGGTGCTGATGCTGCTTTACCCGGGGCTGCCGCTGCCACGAATCATCGCCGCCGACATTGCGCATGCGGTGCCGCTGACGTTGGTCGCAGGCCTCGGGCATGCGTCGATCGGCTCAGTCGACTGGTCGTTGCTTTCGCTGCTGCTGGCTGGGTCACTGCCCGGCATCTGGCTCGGCCTGAAGCTGGTTGGCGCGATTCCCGAACGCGTGGTGCGTTCGCTGCTGGCGGTGCTGCTTGGGCTGGCGGGCTTCAAGCTGATCGCGCTTTGATTCTTCGCCCTCATCGAATTTATTTTTCCCTCATATGTACCAATACACCGAATACGACAAACAGTTCGTCAAGGCGCGCGCGCAGCAGTTTCGCGACCAACTCGAGCGCTGGCAACGCGGTGAGCTAACCGACGAACAACTGCTGCCACTGCGCCTGCAAAACGGCTGGTACATCCAGCGCTATGCGCCGATGGCGCGCATTGCGGTGCCTTACGGGGAAATCAGCAGCACGCAGCTTCGAATGCTTGCGCACATCGCGCGCGACTACGACCGGCCCGATCCAGATCTGCTGGCACATGCCCAGGCCACGCAAGACGCACTGCAGGCCGCGCAACCGGGCCTTACGCTGGCCGCGCCGCCTCTGGCTTATGGCTACGGTCACTTCACGACGCGCACCAATTGCCAGTTCAACTGGATTCCAATCACGCGCGCCGCCGACGTGATGGACCTGCTGGCAAGCGTCAGCATGCATGGCATCCAGACCAGCGGCAACGACATCCGCAACATCACCTGCGACGCGTTCGAGGGCATCGCCGAGGACGGCATCGTGGACACCCGGCCCTTTGCCGAGATCACGCGCCAGTGGAGCTCACTCCACCCCGAGTTCTCCTATCTGCCGCGCAAGTTCAAGATCGCGTTCAACGGCGCCACGGAAGACCGCGCCGCCATCGGCTGGTACGACATCGGCTTGCAGGCGCGTCGCGCGGAAGACGGCGCGGTCGGCTTCACCGTGAAGGTCGGCGGCGGCATGGGCCGCACGCCGGTCATCGGCAGTGTGGTGCGCGAGTTTCTGCCGTGGGAGCAGCTGTTGAATTACGTCGAAGCGATCGTGCGTACCTACAACAGCTACGGGCGGCGCGACAACAAGTGGAAGGCGCGCATCAAGATGCTGGTCAAGGCCGAGGGCCAGAAGTTCATCGACGCGGTGGAGGCCGAATTCAAGGCCATCGTTGAGCAGGACGGCGCGCCGCACACGATCAGCCAGGCCGAATTCGACCGCGTCCAAGCCTGCTTCGTGGTGCCTGAGCTGAAAGCCGCCGACCTGCCTTCGACCGTCAACACCAGCGGCCAGTTCTACCAGCGCTGGATGGGGCAGAACGTGCGCGGCCACAACCTGCCCGGCATGCGCGCGGTCACGCTGTCGTTCAAGCGCGTGGGCTTCGCGCCGGGAGACGCCGATGCCGACACGCTGGACGCGCTCGCGCAGCTGGCCGACCGGTTTTCGGCCGGCGAGGCGCGCCTCACGCACGATCAGAACCTGCTGCTGCCCTGGGTGTTCGAGAGCGACCTGCCAGCGCTGTATGAAGCCGCGCGCGCGCTGGGCCTGGTGCAGCCGAACATCGGCCTGCTGACCGACATGATCGCCTGCCCTGGCGGCGATTACTGTTCCCTCGCCAACGCACGTTCGCTGCCGATCGCCGCCGCCATCACGGAACGCTACCAAGATCTCGACGAGCTGTTCGACTTGGGCCCGATCGACCTGCACATGAGCGGCTGCATCAACTCCTGCGGGCACCACCACAGCGGCCACCTCGGCATTCTCGGAGTCGACAAGGACAGCAAGGAGTGGTATCAGGTCACGCTCGGCGGCTCGGACGGCTCTGACCTGTCCGGGCCCGCGATCGGCGGCAAGGTGGTCGGCCCGTCTTTTTCGGCGGCGGAGGTGCCAGACGTGATCGAGGCCGTGCTCGACACCTACCGCGCGCTGCGCGTGTCGGCTGCCGAGCACTTCATCGACACGCTGCGCCGCGTCGGACACGACCCGTTCAAGGCCGCTGCCAACGGCGCGCGCCAGGACCACAAGGCCGAAGTGCTGGCCGAGTAAGCACCCATCGTTCCAACCACCACGTTGCTATGAAAATCATTGCTGCCAACGCACTGTCTGCAAGCGCAGATGGCAAAAAAACCTTGCAGATCCCAAACGACGCCGACGTTGCCGAGCTGGCAAAAATCGGCGCGCTCGACGGCTTAACGCGCATTGAGCTGTCGTTCCCGAAGTTCACCGATGGCCGCGCGTTCAGCCAGGCGGTGTTGCTCCGTCGGCGCTACAAGTTCACTGGCGACCTGCGCGCCACTGGCGACGTGCTGATAGACGTGCTGGTGCACATGGAGCGCAGCGGATTTTCCAGCGCGGTGCTGGCCGAAGGCGTGAACGCGGACGCGGCCGAGCGCCAGTTCGCGCGCTATGCCGGCTTCTACCAGGGCGATGTACTGGAACCCCGCCCGCACTTCGCGCGCGAACCAGCGCTGGAGGGTATATGACGACAACCGCGACCCCGCTGCGCGAAAGCGCACCCGCTCGCCATGCAAAACCATCGGCCAGTTACGTGCACAAGCTCCAGGCGACGAAGCAGCTGTTTATGCAGGCGGCGCGCGATCATGCACGCACTGACGGCGCGGCCGGCTGCCGGGTCACGCAGGCGTCGAGCCTCGGCGCCGAGGACGTGGTGATCTCGCACCTGATCGACACGCTTGTGCTCGACATCGACACCTTCGTGCTGGAAACCGGCCTGCTGCATGCCGAGACGCTCGCGCTGCTGGACCGTTTTAAGGCCAAATCGCGGCGCCCAGTCCGTGTGTTCAGGCCCGAGCCACAGGCGGCGATCGAATTCATCGCACGCCACGGCAAGGATTCGATGTACCAGAGCATCGAGCTGCGCAAGAACTGCTGCGCAATCCGCAAGACCGAACCGCTTGCGCGTGCGCTCGACGGCTACGACGCGTGGATCACCGGCATGCGGCGCGAACAGTCGAGCAAACGCGCCGACGTGCCGATGAAGGACGACTCGCAGACCGCGACCGGCGGCCGCCTCAAATACAACCCGCTCGCCGACTGGACCTGGGGCGACGTCTGGCACTACATCGCGAGCCATGGAGTTGCCTACAACCCACTCCACGATGCGTTCTACCCAAGCATCGGCTGCGCGCCCTGCACACGTGCGATCAGCCTGGGCGAGGACTTTCGCGCGGGCCGCTGGTGGTGGGAGAGCGACGACCACAAAGAGTGCGGCCTGCACGTGCAGCAGCAACCGCAACCGCAGCCGCAGCCGCAGCCGCAGCCGCAGCCGCAGATGCAGATGCAGGCGATTGCCGAGCAGCAAGGAACAACCGCATGAACGCCCGCACCGAACCCGAACTGCTGCAGCGCTTGAGCAACAAGCACCTGGACGCGTTGGAAGAGGAAGCCATCTTCATCCTGCGTGAAGTCGCCGCCGCGTTCGAGCGGCCCGCGTTGCTGTTCTCCGGCGGCAAGGATTCCCTGGTGCTGCTCAAGTGTGCGGAAAAAGCATTCGGCGTCGGCCGCATTCCGTACCCGCTGCTGATGATCGACACCGGCCACAACTTCGCTGAAGTCACGGACTTCCGTGACTTGCGTGCAGCCGAATTGAACGCCGAATTGATCGTGCGCCATGTCGAGGATTCGATGGCACGCGGCTCCGTGCGGCTCGTGTACGTCGGCGAATCGCGCAACGTGCATCAGTCGGTCACGCTGCTCGAAGCGATTGAGGAATTCCGCTTCGATGCGCTGATCGGCGGCGCCCGGCGCGACGAGGAGAAGGCGCGTGCCAAGGAACGCATCTTCAGCCACCGCGACGCGTTCGGTCAGTGGCAGCCCAAAGCGCAACGGCCCGAACTCTGGTCGCTGTTCAACACGCAGCTGCAACCCGGAGAACACTTCCGCGTGTTCCCGATCTCGAACTGGACCGAGCTCGACGTCTGGCAGTACATCGAGCGGGAGCAGATCGAGTTGCCAGCCCTTTACTACACGCATCAGCGCGCTGTAGTGGAGCGCCGCGGCATGCTTGCGCCAGTGACCGACATCACGCCTGCAAAGGACGGAGAGAAGGTGGAGCTGCGGCAGGTGCGCTTTCGTACCGTGGGCGATGTGACCTGCACCTGCCCCGTGGAAAGCCTGGCGGCGACGCCCGCCGAAGTCGTGATCGAAACGCTGGCCGCGCAAGTCAGCGAACGCGGCGCGACACGCATGGACGACCGCACGTCAGACGCCTCAATGGAAAAGCGCAAGAAAGATGGCTACTTCTGATGCAAACTATTGAATTGATAGCAAGAGAGGCAGACAGCATCAGCGCCTCCAGCCAAAATGACACGCAAACGGCGCTGAAATTCATTACCTGCGGCTCGGTCGATGATGGCAAGAGCACGTTGATTGGCCGACTTCTGGTGGACAGCCGCTCGGTGCTGCAGGACCAGCTGGCTGGCGTGCAGCGCGCGGGCGCGACCGATCTCGCATTGCTGACAGACGGACTGTCGGCCGAGCGGGAACAAGGCATCACCATCGATGTGGCGTACCGATACTTTGCTACTGCTCAGCGCAAGTTCATCATCGGCGACGCGCCTGGCCATGAGCAGTACACGCGCAACATGGTGACTGCTGCCAGCAGCGCCGATGCGGCCATCGTGCTGGTCGATGCAACCAAGCTCGACTGGTACAACCCGCAGCCTGATTTGCTGCTGCAGACCCGCCGGCACGCGCTGCTGTGCCAGCTGCTGCGCGTGCCGTCGATCCTGTTCGCGGTAAACAAGCTCGATGCGGTCGAACAACCCGACCGTGCGTTCGCCCACATCCGCGCCGCGCTGACCCGCTTCGCGGCCAGCGCCGGCATCGCGGTGCGCGCGGTGCTGCCGATCTCTGCGCTCAAAGGCTTTAACGTGGTCGATGCGAAGCCGGGTTGGTGCGACTGGCACGGCGACAGCCTGCTGCAACTGCTGGAACAACTGCCGGCCACCAAGCCGCCGATCGACGAAGCGCCGTTTGCGCTG
Source organism: Burkholderiales bacterium (assembly GCA_038200275.1). Lineage (GTDB taxonomy): Bacteria > Pseudomonadota > Gammaproteobacteria > Burkholderiales > Burkholderiaceae_C > JBBPYC01. The sequence continues at coordinate 52,131 of JBBPYC010000042.1, read as the reverse complement.
CCAGTCCAGTGGGTCGAGAAGTTCTCCACTTCGGCCGGCACAGCCCAGGGCCGGCGCGTGTTCTGGGGCCGCATCGCGGGCGGTACCGCAAAGGTAGGCGCCCAGGTGCAGGTGCAGCCGAGCGGACAGGTCGCAACCATCGCGCAGGTGCTGGACCATGTGCGCCGGCTAGCCGAAGTCGGCGCGGGTTGCAGCGCCGGCATCGTGCTGGACCGCGAACTCGACGTCTCACGCGGCGACTGGCTGCTGGCGGCCGGCAGCGACGCGTTCGTACCGACGCGCGAGCTGCGCGCGACCGTGGCCTGGCTCGACGACGAGCCGCTGGTGGCTGGCCGGCTCTACCTTGCGTTGCACGGGCACCGCTGGATCAAGGCCCGCGTCGCACGCCTGCTGCACCGCATCGACATTCACACGCTGGATCAGCAGCCCGCGACCGAGCTGCCGCCGAACGCGATCGGCGAAGTTGACCTGACGCTGCAGGAACCGATCAGCGCACTGCCCTACGCGCAGTCCCGCACGCTGGGCGCGCTGGTGCTGGTCGATGCGGCCACGCACAAGACCGCTGGCGCGGTGCTGGTTCAGTAGCGGCAAAGAAACCTCCAAGCGAACGAAAAATTTAGAATCGAAGGCTGCCTGATCCCTCAGCCGCCCCACGATTGCTTCCCCGAAGAACACCATGACCCACGTCGTCACCGAATCCTGTATCCGCTGCAAGTACACCGACTGCGTCGACGTGTGTCCGGTGGACTGCTTCCGCGAAGGCCCGAACTTCCTGGTGATTGACCCGGACGAATGCATCGACTGCGCAGTCTGCATCCCCGAATGTCCGGTGAATGCGATCTATGCCGAAGAAGACCTGCCGCCGAACCAGATCGCGTTCATCAAGATCAATGCGGACCTGACGCCGGGCTTCAAGTCCATCACCAAGCGCAAGCCCGCGCCGGCCGACGCCGACGAATGGAAAGATGTGGCCGACAAGGTCGGCGAACTGGTGCGCGACTGGTAGGCAATCCGATGCCGGCGCAGCCGCCCGTGGCCGTGATCGAGACCGACGCGCTGGTGATCGGCGCCGGGCCGGTGGGGCTGTTCCAGGTGTTCCAGCTCGGGCTGCTTGAAGTCAAGGCCCATGTCGTTGATGCACTGCCTTATGCAGGTGGCCAGTGCGTCGAGCTGTATGGCGACAAACCGATCTACGACATCCCATCGGTGGATGTCTGCACCGGCCGCGAGCTGGCCGAGCGGCTGCTGCGCCAGATCGCGCCGTTCGATGTGCCGATGCATCTGGGTCAGGTGGTCAGCGCGCTGGCGCGGCAGGCCGATGGGCGATTTCTGGTGCAGACGCGTGGCGTTACAGGCCCACAACAAACCAGTTTTCTTTGTAAGACGATCTTCATCGCCGCCGGCGTTGGTGCGTTTCAGCCGCGCAAGTTGAAGGTCGAAGGACTTGAGCGATTTGAGGGCTCGCAACTTTTTTACCGGGCGGATGCCGACCACATCGACATCGCCGGCAAGCAGGTGGTTGTACTGGGCGGCGATGCGGGTGCGATCGATGCGGCGATTCGTCTGGCATCGCTCGAAGCTGCTTGCAGCGCCGCCAGCGTCACGCTGCTGCATCGGCGTGCGGTGCTCGATGCGACAACCGACCAGCTCGCGCGGTTCGACGCACTGAAAGACGCGGGCCGCTTGCGCCTGCTGGTAGGCCAGGTCATGGGCATCGAAGTGACGGATGGCCGGCTCGAAGCGTTGGCGGTGAGCGATCCTGACGCACACGTGCAGATGGTGGCGGCCGACGCCTTGTTCGTGTTGCTGGGTATGTCGCCGAAACTGGGGCCGATCGTCGACTGGGGTCTTGCGATGGAACGCAAGCAGCTCGTGGTCGACACCGAAACTTTTTCGACCAACGAGCCCGGCATCTTTGCAGTCGGCGACGTCAACACCTACCCAGGCAAGAAAAAGCTGATCGTCTGCGGCTTTCATGAAGCCACACTCGCTGCCTGGGGCGCTACGGCGATCGTCCATCCGGACCGCAAGACGGCGCTTCAGTACACGACGACAAGCCCGCGGTTGCACCAGCTGCTGCGTGTGGGCGCAGTGGACGACGCAGGCGGGGTGCCCGCTTCGCATTGATTTCCGACCACCGCGGGGCAGCTGCTGTGCCAGGCTATGGGCTGGCTATGGGCTGGCTATGGGCTGGCTATCATGAAGTATTCATCACGCTTCTGGAAGTCAATTCCATGTACAAGAAAATCCTGGTCCCGATCGACGGCAGCGCCACGTCTGTCAAGGGTCTGGAGGAAGCCGCAAAGCTTGCCAAGCTGTGCGGTGCCAGTGTGCGTCTGATGCATATCATCGACCCGATCCCCTACACGACCGGCTACGAGGCGGTCGGCACGCAGACCGCGCACGAGATCGCGTCGGCGGAACAGGCAGGCCAAAAGCTGCTCGACGCCGGCAAACGCCGTGTGATGGACGCCGGCGTTGCCGATGTGGATACGGTGCTGGTCGACCGCTCCGCAGCGCGCATTTCAGAGCGCGTGGTGCAGCAGGCGACATCGTGGAACGCCGATCTGATCGTGTTGGGCACCCACGGCCGGCGCGGCGTGGGCCGCATGCTGCTGGGCAGCGACGCCGAGCAGACTGCCCGAATCGCGCCGGTACCGGTGCTGCTGGTGCGCGCAACGACCGATGCGGCCGACATGGTGAAGGCGTGAACGACAGCTGCGCATAAGCGTCACTGAGGCAACGTGTAGCGCGCGTTCACCAACTCGAAGAACGCCTGCCGCGATTGCCCGGGCGTCAGATCGGCGCGCTGCTCGATGCGTTCTGCCTCACCTGCAAGGAATTCGTCTTTGATGGCGCCGCGGAACCAGCGCGAGTAGTCTGCGCGCCGCAGATGGAACAGCCAGGTCGATTCGTCGATGCCCTGCGCAATCTGGCAAAACAGCGTCAGGTTCTGCGCCTTCAGATTGTGCTGGCTATGCGGGCCGCGGAAGTAAAAACTGTGCCAGCGCAGATCCCCTTCAGCGTACTTGCGCAGATGGCGCAGCCGCTCCGCCCTTCCCGGCTGCGAACGCATCGCAAACGGTGGTTTGCCGGTGTGCGTGAACCACGCGACGACGCGGTCTGGCTGCCAAGCCAGCCCTTCGGGCCAGGCCAACGACCGCCTGGTCGCCTGCGCAAATTTGCCCAGCGTGCGATCCGGCGAATGGCCGATCGCCACCACGATGTCGATCGGCTCGAGCATTGCCGGCGCCACATGATCGGGATGCACGGTGACCAGGATCGTGTCCTGCAGTCGTTGCGGCAGCACCGATGCGGCATGGCCCCAGGTGGCGGGCAGCATGTGATGCGCTTCGTCCAGCACGAGCCAGTGCGGCCGGCCGGTGCGTGCGCGCATCGCCTGCAGGTTCGGGATGAGTTGAGCGAAGAACGCAGGCCGGTCGTGCAGCGGGATGCCGAGCAGGTTCACGCTCAGGTTGAGCTTCGGATCTTCCAGAATTGCCAGCACTTCACTGACGCTGGGCGCGCGCCACTGGTTGCCCAGGGGCACCACGTTGCGCAGCGTGCCGTAGTCGCCTTCCGGGTCGACCACGCAAACCTGGTAATCCTTGTCGATCAGGCGTTCGATGATGCCGGCCGTGAGCGTGGACTTGCCGCAACCCGACGGCCCCGCCACGAGAACGTTGTGCCCGTAAGGGAGCAGCCATACTGTGCTGCCATCTTCCCGTGCACCGAGCGCGATCAGGTTGTGTGGCAGTGCCCCGCGGGTGCGCTGCAAGTCGTCGGCGATCAGTTCATCGACCAGTTCGATCACGCCGTTGCCGCTTTCACCCCTCGTGGCAAAGGCCGCCACTTCCCTGATGGACGACGCGGCGTTGCCCACCGCCACCGCACATTCGCAGCGGCGCAGGAACGAATGGTCGTTCTCCGCATCACCCACGCCGACCACCTCGTGTCGCGAAAGCCCCAGTTCACGCAGCGCCACTTCGAGCCCGGTCGCCTTGTTGACACCAGCGGGCAGCACCATCACCGCATTGCGGTTGCCGATCACCTGCACTTCCAGCCCCTGGCTCCAGATCACGTCCTGCACGACGGCGCGGTGCTGTGCCGAGGTGGCCACCAGCACCCGGCCCACCTCGAGCGGTGCCACGCCTCGCTCCAGCAACGCCTGCACGAAGGCTTTCGGCGGCGGATCGGCCAGCGGCGTTTCCTCCCGGGTGGCCGGGTTGTAGATCAAGCCGCCGTTTTCGGCAACGATCAGATCGAACAGCCGTACGCAAGTACAAACTGCGAGGAGTTCGTCGAGCCGGCGGCCCGTCACCAAAATGATGCGCCGACCGGAGACCCGCAGGCGCTCGAGCGCACGGATCACGGGTTCGGCCACCCGGTCGCCAGATGCCAGCGTGCCGTCGTAGTCGGTTGCCAGTGCGAGATAACGCAAGTTTTTCCCTTTTTTGTTTTTGTTTTTGCCACCGCCCGGCGTCGGCGTGTCGGCATCGGACGGTCACTCGATCAGTGACTGCAACGGTTTGAAAGCCGGATGCTCGACCGTGCGCAGCCACTTGAATACGACCCTCTGCGTTATGACAAGCGGACAGCCAACTCCTGGAAGCTGGCCAACCTTGGCATCGCGGTTGCGCTCGGATACGGCGGTCGCCGGCGTCGGTCCACGTCAATCGGCGTCGGGCGGGTCGTTGTCATGATCGGGCGGAGCCATCGACACCAGCCACGGCCAGCATGCGTGCTGCCAAGTGAGCAGCAGCGACTCGAAGGTCAGCCGCTGTTCGCGTCCGATCGCAAGCGCTGCGAATCGACAGGCGCGTTGGTATTCCTGCATGGCATCGGGGCTCGCCGAGGTCTGATGGGTTTGTCGGATCGTCATGTCAGCTCCTTTCGTTGTTCGCTACCACGGGGCTTCCCAACAGCACGCCGAACAGCGGACACGTTGCTGCCTGCGGATGCCATCCAAGCAGATCGAGCCAAGTGCTTCGACGTTGCGGCGCCGCGGCCGCAAGCGTGAACTGCTGCGCCACCGCATAGCGCTGCAACCAGTTCCAGACGACTGCGGTGCCGTTGGTGAGCGTGAGTAAGTGGGCTTCGTAGCCGAGCAGATCGCGCAAGAAGACCTCCGCACGGATGACGACGTCCAGGCGATGCACGTCTTGCTGCAGCAGCCTTCCTCCTCGCTGCTCAAGGTCTTGCGTCATCATCTCGGCATAGCCTATTGGCACCTTGACGCGCAGGTACATGACCGGCTCGAGCAGCGGGTCGTGGGCCGATTCGCGGAACGTGTGGACTTCCGGCAAGCCGCGCAGCACATCGCTTCCGTGCTGTGCGACAACCGATCGCCGCGCTTCGAAAAACGCTCGTTCGTTGGCTGCGTAGATCCGGCCGCCTTGCGGCTCCCGGACCACGAGGTAGCTGTCTGGCTGGGACAAGCGATCGACGCGTTCGACAAGCTCTGAGGAAGCCACGCCGATCGCTGCCGGCGTCAGTGCCTGCCGCAGCGGATAACGCCTGAGCTCAGTTGTGGTCAACATCACGACCCTCCATGAAAAATCAACGGGCCACCGATGCACGCATCGGCAGGCTGGCTGCCAGGCCAACCTCAATCAGCACGGAGCGTTGGCCTGAAGTGACGTCCGCGTATTTGGGACGCCGCGACGTCAGCGGGAACGGCGCAGTCGAAGCCAGCGCACTGCAGCCTGGCCTCGAACGCGGTCAGCCCCAGCGTGCTTCGGTCATGCCACGTTCCGCCGCGCGCTGGCAAGCGCGAAGCTCGTCTTCGTGCGGTGGGGTGCGGCTTGTCGCGGGGACAGCACGCGTCGTGCGGCAGGAAGGTAGTCGTGCGGCACGATCAGTACGTCGCTGGTCGCTTCGCGCAGCACCTGATGTGCCACAGCGCCGAACAAAAGATCGGTGAACATCGAGCCCCGATGTTTGCCGACCACGGTCAAATCGGCTCCGTTGCGCTTCTGATGGGATGCGACCTGATGGCCGGGCTCACCGCGTCCCAGCGTGTGTCGGATGCGTTCCTGCTGCGCACCCGAACCGTCGGCGAAAGAATGCAGACGCTGGCGCGCGTCGCGCATGCAGCTTTCTCGCCAATCGCGAATGATGTCGGGCGCGACATCCGAGGAACGCAGACGCGTTTCGATCTGCGTGGCCAGTGCATGGAACAGCGTGACGTCGGCCTTTCCGTCGATGCGCGCTGCCAGTTCGACCAGGGTCTGGCTCTGCGGCTTGAAGTCCACCGCCACCAGAATCTGCTCGTAAGGTCGCCGTGGCGCCTCCTTGACGACGAGCACGGGACACCACGACAGGCGCAGCAGCCGTTCGGCCATATAGCCGTGTATCCATGTCCGGCTCGCCCGTTCTCGTGCGGCGGCCAGCACGATCAGGTCGGCGCTGTCGGCCTCTTCGGCCAGATCTGCCAGGCCGTTGGCAACCTGGGCAATCGGCCGCATGGCCAAGGCATGGCGCTTGGCCAGTTGCTCCGCCGCCGCCGTCAGCTTGGCGAGTGCGGCGGTTCCCGATGGGCCTTCGGCCGACGGCAGGCTCATGATCTCAAGCGTTGCACGGTGCGCCTTCGACAGCATGGCCGCGCGGTCCAGCGCCGCATTGCCCAGGACAGAAAAGTCGGTGACCGCGATGATGGTGTGGAGGTTCACGATGGGCATGCCTTTCTTGAAGACGCACGTTCGCCATCCCGCAGGCTCACCGGTCAGGTGAGCAGCGAACGCAGCAGAAATTCGGAGTGAAATTCGCGCACCAGTGGCGCGCACCAACGCGGCGGCTAGGCCGTGTAGTCGCCGCTGGCTTCGGGCTGGAACGGGATCGCGACGACCTCCGCTTCGCCCTGCTCACCACTGGGCGTCTGCCAGCGTGCGACCGAGCCGACCTTCAAGCCGAGCAGGCTGGCGCCGACCGGTGACAGCACCGACACGCAACCGGTACCGGACCCGGCGTCGCTCGGATAGCAAAGCGTCAGGGTCTGCCGCCGCGCGGTGTGCAGATCGCGCAGCTCAACCTGCGAATGCATCGTGACGACGTCCGCTGCGATGTCGCACGACTGCACGGTGTCCGCCGCGTCCAGTACCGCAGCAACTGCAGCCGGCGCGTTGCGGCCGACGAGCTTTTGCAAGCGAAGATAGTCAAGTTCGGTGAGCGTGCGCTCGGTGGCAAGGGTGACATGCATGGGTGAAAGGTCTCCAATCGAACGCAACCTTTCCATTGGAGACAAGGCGGCGCTGTTGCGCTTGATTGGCGCCCGGCGGTCGAAGTTCGCGCTAAAAAGTTGAAGCGGACCGCCGGGCTCAGAAGCGTGCTGGAGTACGCTCTGAGCCGGCTCCCGTGACCGACAACGCGTGTGCGCAAAGGCTGCCCGCGGCCATCGGCCGGGCTGCAAACGCAACGTCGTAAAAAGTGGTCATCGGGCCATACATACCGTGTATTTTAACGGTGCTTCCTCCTTTGTTCAAGCAATGGCCGCACAGTCCGTGCCGATATCCGGCCGCCTTCACCCAATCCACATGCACCACCAGACAGAAACCTCGGCTGCATGACGGCCCGCACGCTACCGGCTTATGCGATGACGGCCGTCGCCGGCTGGATCGACACCGTGGGCATCTTGCTGTTCTTCGAGCAGTTGCGCATCTTCCCCACTTACATGAGCGGTAACACGACGCGCATGTTTGCTTCGGTGATGGACGGCAACTGGCGACGTGTGGGTCTGTATGGCGGCGTGATCCTGCTGTTTCTGGCAGGGGCTTTCATGGGCCGTTGCGTCAACGACGGCACGCGTGGTCGGGAGACCGCAGCGTTGCAACTCGAAGCAGCATTGCTGTTCATCGCCGCACTTCTTGCGTCGCGCAGCGTGCCGGAGCTGGTGACGCTCGGCTTGCTTGCTTTCGCGATGGGCTGGAACAACGTCGCGCTTGCGCCGAGAAAAGGCGTCGGACCCAGGGGCTACATCACGGGCACGCTGGTCACGCTGGCCAGTGGCGTGGCCGATGCCATGCTGCATCGCAGCGCGTGGTCGAAGGTCGCCGAGCCAGCCGCGCTGTGGGCGAGCCTGGCGACCGGCGCATTGGCCGGCGCGTACGCCGCTTCCTTGATGCCAGCTGGGTTCGTGCTGCTGATTCCAGCCAGCGTCGTCGCTGTCTGCGGGCTCGCGGTGGCTGCAGGCTGGCTAGACGAGGACGCCACCGAGTCGCGCTGAAGCAAGCAGACTGTGCGCGCGCCTGCGTCGGTCGCGCCGCCGAGCCCACCTCATTGCGCTAATTAGCCGGGCGTCGTGCCTTCACGAAGGCAGCGCTGACTCGGGACGCCAGCCACCCCCCAACGCCTTGTACAGCGCAAGCCGGTTCAGCAACTGCGCTTGTCGAACGTTGATGAGTTCGATCTGGGTCTGATAGAGATTGCGCTGCGCATCAAGCTGTTCGAGATAAGGCGCGTAGCCGGATTCGTAACGTTCTTTGGCGTATTGCACCGACCGCAACAGCACCACGCGTCGTCGCGCCGCGTGATCGAGTTGCTGCTGCAAGCGATCGACGCCGACCAGCGCGTTCTCAACGTCGCCGAATGCTCTGAGCACCGCGCCGCGATAACCGAATGCGGCCTGGTCGCGCTGGGCAGCAGAGGTGTCGTACTGAGCGGCGAGCCGACCGCGATCAAACAGCGGCGCGAGGACGCTGCCGCCGATGCTCCAGACCCGTGTCGGGTCGTAGTCGAGCGAGTTGACAAACAATGAGCCAAGGCTTGCACTGAGCGACACCTGCGGCAAAAAAGCGGCGCGGCTGGCAGCAAGGGAGGCATCGCTGGCGGCCAGCAACCGCTCGGCCTGTGCGAGATCGGGCCGACGCCGCAGCAGCTCGGACGGCAGCGCGACCGGCACCTCCGGCAGTTGCAATCTGGCCAGTCGCTCGGCTTGTGGCGGGCTCCCGCGCACCCCCGGCACTTCGCCGGTCAGCAAGCGCAGCGCGTTGTACTGGCGCGCAATCGATGCCTCAAGTTGCGGCAAGCTTTGCAGCACGCCCTGGTATTCCGACTCGGCCTGGGTCACTTGCAACTGCGATGTGTAGCCGACGCTTGCCTTGTCCCGCGCGATGCGCAGCGCTTCGGCGCGCGACTTCGCGGTGTCCTGTGTCTGCCGCAATTGCGATTCGAGCGCTAGCAGGCCGATGTACGTCTCAACCGTCCCGGCGCTGATTGACAGTGCAACGGCGTCGCGATCCGCTGCGCTTGCAAGGAATTGCAACTGCGCCGCGCGGGCTTGCGCGCGCAACCGTCCCCACAGGTCCAGCTCCCAAGATGCCTGCAAGCCGGGCTGGATGGCGCGTGAAATTGAATTGGTGCCGGCGGCACCTGGTGCGCTTTCCACATTCACGCCAGTGGTCGCGCGAAGCGTTGGCCCCAACGCGGACCTTGCCAATTGCACCTGTGCCCGCGCTGCGTCGAGCCGGGAGCCTGCCACCAGCAAGTCGGTGTTGCGCACCTGTGCCGCTTCGACGTAGCGGTCCAGCGATTCGTCGCCGAACGACTGCCACCAGCGGGTATCGATGCGCGTCCCGCTGCTGCTGCGCGAAGCCGCCCAGTCACTTGGCACGTTGATCTGCGCCAGCACTGGCGCCTGACGATGCGCGGGCATGCATCCCGCCAAAGCGAGGGAAGCCGCAAGCAAAGCGCCCGCGTGTCGAGACAACGATCGCGCAAGCGTGAATCGATGTTTCATCTTGCCGCTTCCTTAGCCACCGAATTGGGCGTGACCGACCGAGCTTGTTGAACAGGTTGGGCTGTCGTGTCGACCTGAGCGACCACCGACATGCCGGGGCGCAATCGCGCTGCCAACGGCTGATCGGGATCGATCGCAATGCGGACTGGTAGCCGCTGCACGACTTTGGTGAAGTTGCCGCTGGCGTTGTCGGCGCGTAGCACGCTGAACTCAGAGCCGGTAGCTGGTGCGATCACGTCGATGCGGCCGGTCAGCGCAGCGCCGTTGAGCGCATCCACCTTGAATTGCACGGGCTGGCCGATGTGCATGTGTGCGGTCTGGGTTTCCTTGAAGTTGGCAACGACCCAGAGTGCGTCCGGCACCAGAAACATCAACTGCGAACCGGCCGTCACGTACTGGCCGAGCCGCACGCTGGCCTCGCCAAGCTGGCCGTCGCGCGGTGCGTGCACGATCGTGTTGGCCAGATCGATTTTTGCAAGGCCGAGCTGCGCTTCGGCCGCCTGCACCTGCGCTTCGAGCCCGTCGCGCGACACGGTGGTGGACTCGATCTTCTGCTGCCCGATGTCGATATCCGCACGCGCCTTGCGTACGTTGGCCAACGCGAGTTCGGCCGTGGCACGGGCCTGGTCACGCTCGCGCAGCGAAACCGACCCTCTTTTGGCAAGCTGGTCCGCACGCCGCAAGTCAGCCTGCGCGCGCTTGGCTTCGGCTTGCGCCGAACTCAAGGCAGCGCGCCGCGATCCAAGATCGGCCTTGTTCGTCGCCTGCGTCTGGCCGGAATTCGAGAGTTGCGCCTTGGCGCTGGCGACTTGCGCCTCGGCTGCGTTTACTTTGCCGGCATAGATGCGGTCGTCGATGCGAACCAGCGTCTGACCTGCCTTGACTTTTTCGAAGTCTTGAACGAGTACTTCAGCAACGTAGCCATTGACCTGCGGCGCCAGCACAGTGATCTGTCCGCGCACGTAGGCGTTGTCGGTGCCGACCGTGGCCGTCTTGAACGGCCCGAGCTGCCATGCCCACAAGATCATCAGCACCCCCGCCAGTGCGACGAGCAGCATCGCAAAGATCGCGAAGCGTGACGCCTTGACGGTCTTGGGAGCGGCAGAAGCAGCGGGAGGCGGCGGCGCGGGTGGTGGAGCCGGCGCCGATTGAACTGCCGGCGCGCTGGCCCCGTCGGTGAGCGGTTGCAGCTCCAGATCCAAAGGCCTGGTAGGGACTGTAGAAGGACGCGTTGACGCGTTCTGATTCATATTGGCTCCGTTAAATTGATGCTGCGCCGGCGCTACGTGACGCAGTAGGTGCTGGCGCAGCGGAGGCGGCCCGCTTCGCTTGGCCAGCAGCGACCTTCACCCGGTAGAGCGACCACGCGAGAAACACCAGCGCCATCGCGGCAATGACTGCAAACACATCGTTGAATGCACGCACCGATGCTTCCCGGTGTACGACCTGACCCAGTTGCGCTGCAGCTTGCGCAGCGCGTGCGCTCGGATCGGTCACGCGGCCGGCCAAACCGCCTTGCTGCTGCGCAAGCCGCTGCGCGACAGCAGGATTGCCCGCATCAAGGTGCGAGCCGATCGACTGGACGTAGACCTGCGTGCGCTCGGCTTGCATCGTGCCAAGCACGGCTGGGCCCAGCAGACCACCCAAGCTTTGCGTCATTGCGAACAGCACCATAAACGTGATCATGTGATCCGCACCGTGCTTGAGCGCCTGCATGATGCCGATCATCAGCAGCGGCCCCATGAACATCGCCGACGCGAACGAAAGCAGGAACTGGCTCAGGAAAAAATCATGAGGCCGGCTTTGACTCGTTGACTGGTGATCCAGCCAGCTACCAACCACGATCAGCACAACCGAGAACAGGATCTGAAGCACGATCGCTTTTTGCCCAAAGGTGATGGCGCTGACCGCCATGCCGCAGATCATGCCGACCAGCATCACCGCGTAGAGCGGTTGCAACTGGTCTGGCCCCATGCCCAATGTGCGCAGCAGGCCAACTGCGCCATAGGTTTGTTCGGACAGCATGAAGCGCATCAGCAATGCGCCCAGGATGAAACGCAGTGTCGACACATCGAGCAGCCAGCGGATCTGCAGCAGCGGTGTCTTCCGTTGGTATTCGATGACGCCCGCCGTGGTCAGCAGCACGATCGATGCGATCAGCGCCCAACCCAACCAGGCGGAGTCCTGCCACCAGCCGTTGACACCCTGCACCAGCACGGCCGCCAGCAGCGCCACGCCGGGCGCGACCAACGCGAACGTCAAAAAGTCCAGCGGTTCCAGTACCTGGATGCGCATGCCCAGCGGCAGCTTCAGCACCACCACCGCAGCCAGTGAACACAGCGCCAGCCCGGCTTCGAACTGATACAACGTGCGCCAGTCGCCCAGGTCCAGCATGGCGGGCGACAGCAGCCAGGCCAACGGGGTAGCAAGCTGTGCAATGGTCAAACCAACGACGAGACCCGCGCCCAGCTTGGCTTTGGGAAATGCTTGCAGCATGTACAGCACCGCCAACGTGCTGGTGGCTGCGCTGACCAAACCGCTGACTGCACGAACCGCCACCGCCATCTCGAAGCCCTCGACAAACAGGTGCAGCAGCGTCACGATTGCATAGAGCGACAGCCCCAGCTCCGCAAACAACCGGATGCCGTATTGCTGGCGGAACTTGAACACCAGCAGGTTCGCCGTCACGTTGACCATCACATAAGCGGCTGGCAGCCAGGCACCTTGCACCGAGGTCAGGCCGAGTTGGCCCTGGATAGCTCCCATATTGGCAGCGACAAGACCGGCACCGAGACCGCCCGTCAGCCCGATCAGCACGGCCACGCAGGCATAAGCGATGCGCACCGGCATCGAATGCGCAAGCGATGCCGGCGAGCCGGGCATGCTGGGTTTTTCCTGCTCCGTCCAATCGGGGACGGGGCCGATGACTTTGGGCTCGTTCACGCTCGAATGATCTTCGGAGTTGGGGCTGCGAACAAGCCCTCCAGCAACAAACGCAGGGCCCGCTTGGACAACTTGCGCCGCTCGGCTGGCGTGCGGCCGCGCAGACAGGCACCGAACATGCTTGTGATCAGCACCACGTCCTTGGCCGTCAAGTCAGCCCGGCAGACGCCCGTAGAGACGGCCTGCTCCAACAGCGGCTTGACCATGCGGGCCAGCCGGGTCTGGGCGTCGGACAGGACAGGGCTGCTCCGGTCGGTGGCACGCCAGTGGTCGGCCACCGGTGTGGCGATGGCCACCATTTCGGCCATGTGACCCAGCATGACAAACAGGCCATCGCTGCGGCCATGCAGGCGCTGCGCCCTCGCTTCGAGTTGCTCGAACGCACGCTCGAGCAATGCCTTCATCAAGGCTTCACGGTCAGGGAAGTTCCGGTAGAGCGTGGCACGGCTTACACCGGCTTTCTCAGTCACGAATTCGAGCGCAACGTGAACGCCGTGCTCGGAAAAAACATGGTCTGCTGCATCGAGCAACAGCGTTCGGTGGACCTGGGCGTCGGATCGTTTTTGGGTGGTCATTGCAGTCCTGATTCTAACAACCGTACACCAATGTCCGATTGACTGATACAACAATGTACGCTTAAACTGATACAACACCGTACGGATAGCGATCGCTGTACCTGAATTTCGCTTCTGAACTCGGCTCGCAGGCTGACTGCGTAAGCCATTGAAGGCGAGTTCGTGACGGGACTACCCAATAAGCCAATAAGGAGCCAACCGATGACCCAAACCCAGAATGTGAAGCGAATCTTGGTGGTCGGCGGCGGCGTGGCTGGCATTGAAATCGCGACCGATCTTGGTCGGCGCGCCAAACGCAACCAGCATTTCACAGTGACTTTGTTGGATGCGGACTCGGCACACATTTGGAAGCCGATGCTGCACATGATTGCCGCTGGCACGCGCGATGTGCATCAGCAGCAGGTCGCCTACGCGGCACAAGCGCGCAGTGCGGGGTTCACCTATCAGCCCGGTGCGATGTGCGGATTGGACCGTGAGGCCAAACAGGTCGAGGTCGCCGCCATTGTTCATCCAGACGGTCGAGAGCTGCTGGCTGCACGTCGGTTGCCCTACGACGTGCTGATCATGGCCGTGGGCAGCCGCGCGAACGACTTTTCAACCGAGGGCGTGAAGTCGCTGTGCTTCACGATCGACTCGCGCATCGAGGCCGACCATTTCAACGAAGAAATTCGCATTCGCATTCTGCAAAGCGCAGCCGACAAGTCAGACCTATCCATCGGCATCGTCGGTGGCGGCGCGACAGGGGTCGAACTGGCCGCGGAACTGGTGCAGCTTGCCGAGTCCGCCGATGCCTACGGGGCGACCGGCACATCGTCGCGCATCAAGCTGTCGTTGCTCGAGGCCGGTGGCCGGTTGCTGTCGGCTTTCCCTGAAGACATTTCCGAAGCCGCGCGCAAGCGGCTTGAGAGCCTCAGCGTCGACGTCAGGCTCAGCGCGCAGGTCAGCGCTGCCGAGGAAGGCGGGTTTCGGCTGAAGGACGGCACATTGATTCCCGCCATGCTGAAAGTCTGGGCCGCGGGCGTGAAGGCACCTGATTTCTTGCATGAGATCGCCGGCCTGGAAACAACGCGCAGCAATCAGCTGGTGGTCGAGCCTTCATTGCAGACCACGCGCGATCCGTCGATCTTTGCTGTCGGCGACTGCGCCAGTCTGAAGCTGCCTGATATGGAGCGGCCGCTGCCGCCGACTGCACAAGTGGCGCACCAACACGCCCAGCATCTGGTCGACCACCTGCCCGATTGGCTTAATGGCAAACCCATCCCGGTGTTCAGCTACCACGACTTCGGTTCTCTGGTGTCGCTCGCCCAGTACGACGGCTACGGGTCGCTGGGCAAGTTCGGCCTGTTCCACGGCGGCTCCATCAAAGGACGGCTTGCCCAACTGAGCCATGCCATGTTGTACCGCGGGCATCAGGTGCGCATCCACGGCTTTTGGCGCGGCGGACTGATCTGGCTCGTCGATCTGCTCAATGTCCGCTTGCGCCCGAGCATCCGGCTCGATTAAGCGAAGACTGCTGTATTTCTCAACCCATCACCAAAAGGAAACGCGTTATGCAAACCCACGCACCCATCGCCAGCCTGCCTGCCCTGGAACGCCTGCGCAGCGAATGGGGCTGGATCGCACTGCGCGGTCTGTTCGCCGTGGTCTTCGGCGCGTTGGCGCTTGCGTTGCCAGGCATTACGTTCAGTCTGCTCGTGCTGGTCTGGGGCGCTTATGCGCTGACTGACGGCGTGGTGGCACTGGTGGCCGGGTTTCGCATGCGCGAAGAAGGCAAGCCGCTTTGGTCGCTCGTCGTTGTGGGGCTGCTCGGCATCGCCGCCGGGGTCGCCACATTCTTCTGGCCTGGGCTGACCGCACTCACGCTGGTCTACATCATTGGCGCCTGGGCCGTTGCGATCGGCATCTTCCAGATCCTTGCGGCCGTGCGCCTGCGCAAGCAGATTCAGGGTGAGTGGCTGCATGCGCTGTCTGGCCTGGTGTCGGTCCTGTTCGGCATCGCCGTGCTGATGCAACCGGGCGCCGGCGCCATGGCGCTGGTCTGGATGATCGGCTTCTTCGCCATCCTGTTCGGCGTGCTGTTGATCGCCATGGCGTTCCGTCTGCGCAGCGCACGGCGGGTTGCACATATACCCGCAACCGTGTGACTGCAAGCCGTCCAAGCGATGCGTTCCAAAGCCGCACCGCCGCTGTCTCAGCTCACCTTGTCTACCCCGTAATTACCACCGAAAGGAACTTTCCACATGTATGACCCAGCCCACTTCAAGCTGACCGATCAGGTCGCCGTCATCACCGGCGCTGGCGCCGGCATCGGCCGCGCGATTGCCGAGACCTTTGCTGCGGCCGGCGCCGCCGTGATGGTGAGCGATCTGGACACCGACACGGCCAACACGGTGGCCAAGGACATCGAGAGCAGGGGCGGCAAGGCTGCGGCCATGGCCTGCGACGTCACCAAGGAAGAAGATCTGGCGCGGCTGATTCAAGAGACGGCCAAGCGCTTGGGCAAGCTGACCATTCTGGTAAGCAACGCCGGCGGCGGGGGGCCGAAGCCGTTCGACATGCCGATGAAGGACTTTCGCCGTGCTTTCGATCTGAACGTGTTTTCGCTGTTCCGGCTGGCCCAGTTGGCCGCGCCTGAGATCGAGAAAGCCGGCGGCGGCGCGATGCTGGCGATCACTTCGATGGCCGGCGACAACAAGAACCAGCGCATGGCGTCTTATGGATCGTCCAAGGCTGCAACGAATCATTTGATCCGCAACATCGCATTCGATCTGGGCCCGAAGAACATCCGCATCAACGGCTTGGCACCCGGTGCCACGCGCACCGCCGCGCTGGAGTCGGTGCTGAACCCCGAGATCGAGAAAAAAATGCTCGGCAACACCCCGATTCACCGCCTCGGCGAGCCGCAGGACATGGCCAACGTGGCGCTGTTCCTGTGTTCACCAGCCGCGGGCTGGGTCAGTGGGCAGATCGTGACCGTGTCGGGCGGCGGTGTACAGGAGCTCGACTGAATCCGTTGGTAGGGAGAGCAGGACTGCTTACCCCGCGCCTGCCTCCTTTAACCATGACTCACAGGTCACAAGCACAATGAATACGCCCGATCCCCATGCCACGCCGACCCAATCGGTCATCCTGCGCGGCGCCGTTACCACGGGCGTCGTCAACGGACTTATCAACGGCGCGATCCAGTGGTTCCTGCTGCGCCGGCTGGTGTCGATTCCACTCTCAGTCAACGGCATCGCGAACGATGAGGAAACGGTGCTCGGCATAGCGGTCCCCCTGGCCGTCACGCTGGCCATGATCCTGACGGTGATCGCCTACTTCACGCTGAAGGCGCCGAAGAAGCGCTTCATGCCGCAGGTGCTGTGGCTCACCATCAAGCACGGCATCTTCGTGTTTGGCCTGTGCGTGGCTGGCGCCGTCATGTGGCAGCGGACGATGGGCACGATTTCGGTGTCGCTTGCCACGGCAGTGCTGGTCTTGAGTCTCATCGCAAGCTTGGTTGCAGGCATCGTCAATTACATGACGATTCGGGCCAGCTTGATCCGCCCCGCCTGATGCAGCGCGTCGGTCCTAGGCCACTGGCATTCGCCTGCTGCTGACGCGGTCAACAACCGATCCGAACGAGAGAAAGAAGGAATATATGAAACGAACGATCGCCGCGGTTTTGGCTGCATTGCTGACCATCGGAGGCACCGCCATCGCCCAACAACCATCCAAAACCGAGCCGCTGTCCGCGCAGGCATCAAACCCGAAAAAGATGGGTTGGATGCAAGGCTTCCCACCGCCGGCAGACAAGACCATCCGCTCCACCGACGACGACTTCTTCGCGTTCCCGAAGCTGCGCTGGACGGTCTGCCACTTCCGTGAGCTGATGCCGAATGCGGGCGTGGCCAACGGGTCCGGCGCTGCACGCGGCCTGCCCAAGTCAATCGACCCTACGCTGGACGCCGTCACGTTCACGCCGCTGAACGGCAACACCAAGATAACCTGGGACGCGGCGTTCGATGCCAACTACACCGACGGCATCATCGTGCTGCACCACGGCCGCATCGTCTATGAGCGTTACGACGGCTGCCTGACACCGGACACGTTGCACGGCGCGATGTCGGTGACCAAATCCCTGACTGGACTAATCGCACAGATCCTGGTGTCCGAAGGCAAGCTCGACGAGACGGCTTTGGTCGGCACGTTGATTCCGGAGCTGAAAGACAGCGCATTCGGTGACGCCACGGTGCGCCAAGTTATGGACATGACGACCGCGCTCGACTATTCCGAGGACTACGCAGACCCGAACGCTCAAGTCTGGGCGTACGGCAAAGCGGCCAGCCCGCTGCCGAAGCCTAAAGGCTACACGGGGCCGGACGGCTACTTCGAGTTCCTGCAGACGATCAAGAAAAAAGGCCAGCACGGCGACGCATTCGGCTACAAGACTGTGAACGCCGACGCCGTAGGCTGGCTCATCGCACGCACCACGGGCAAGTCGGTAGCCGAAGAATTGTCCGAACGCATCTGGAGCCGCATCGGCGCCGAGCGCGAAGCGTTCTACACGGTGGACTCGATCGGCACGCCGTTCGCAGGTGGCGGCTTCAATGCCACGCTGCGGGACATGGCCCGGCTTGGCCAGCTCATGCTCGATAACGGCATGGCGGGCGGCGAACAAATCGTGCCACCGGCTGCGATTGCCAGCATCCGGCACGGCGGTGACAAGGCCAAGTTTGCCAGAGCAGACTACGACACGCTGCCCGGCTGGAGCTATGGCAGCCTTTGGTGGATCAGCAACGACGACCACGGCGCATACGCCGCACGCGGCGTACATGGTCAGACCATCTGGATCGATCCCAAAGCCGACATGGTGATCGCGCGCTTTGCTTCCAACCCGGTTGCAGGCAATGCAGCGAACGACCCGACTTCCTTGCCCGCCTATCGCGCGGTGGCGGACCATCTGATGGCCAATGACAAGACTCCGTTGCTTGGCGCGGAATGGGAGATCGAGCACATCGCGGGCGCTGGCGTGATCGACAATACTCGCGCGACGCTGCTGTTCACGCCGGACGGCCGAATGGCTGGAAACGCCACCTGCAACCGCCTCATCGGCAGCTACGAGTACGAGGGTGGGACGCTAAAGATCAGCCACCTAGGCACGACCATGATGGCTTGCCCCGAGGCGCTGATGAACCAAGAGCACAAGCTGCTGGAACTGTTGCCTAAAGTCCAGAGCTACCGGATTGACGACACAGGCGCCTTGCTGTTGATCACCGCAGAAGGCAAGACGATCAGAGCGCGGCACTAGGTGTTCAGTCCCAGCATTTGGCGGAGCGGATCGATGATGAATCGATCTGGCTCTGACGTCCAGCATCTGCAGCAACATTCATAGGGAGCTAACCCGCCCAATGTTTTCAGGCGTCGGGCGAAGTTGATAGGTGTCGATCGAACTCCTGGAGGTGCCGGCGCAGCGGGTCGTGGCTGTCGCCGAGTGATAGCGTTTGACAGTCGCTTGCTTGATGGTGGGGTTCATGCTCAGTCTGCGGCAGTCGGCTGATGTCGTGGCGCTGCAAACAGCGCTGCAGCAGTGCGCGGGTTAGCCGAGGAAATCGTCGGCTGCAGCGCGTACATGCAATCACCCGGTGGCGGCAGCGTCTGCTCGACGAGCAGGCCACGATGAATTGCCTCCTCCTCCTCGATCGATAGTACGGTCGGCTTCGGCTGCTTCGGCTGCTTCGGCTGCTTCGGACCTGTCGGCTGATCCTTTGTGCAGGCGCGACGCCTCCACTTGGACACTGCTTAAGGGGGGTTGATGCCGCAGCGCCTGGACAGCGTCCTCAAGCCCTCTTGACCACTCTGTAGTGCTAGACGGATCGCCTCAGTCGTGGTGGCGCAGCCGTGAAGAATCTGGCCCATGGTGCTTCCTCGCATTCAATGCAGAAGATTGCATCACCAAATGCTGGGACTCAACACCTAGGCCACGCTTTCTGTACAGATGCCTTCTTAAAAAGCAATCGAACGCCACGTCTTGGCCGCATCCGCCGCGCCGCACAGGCCTGATAATTGTGGCCATGCCGTCGCCGAACGACCCGCACGCAGCCGCCTCGGTCTCCGCTGCTTCGTCCGACGATGCAGCGCCCGGACCGGAATCCCTGTCCGACCTGTTCTGGTCGTTCACGCTGCTCGCATTGCAAGGCTTCGGCGGCGTGCTGGCGATCGTGCAGCGCGAACTGGTCGAAAAGAAGCGCTGGCTCACACGCGATCAATTTCTGGAGGACTGGGCGGTTGCGCAGATTCTGCCGGGCCCGAACGTCGGCAACCTCGCGCTGATGATTGGCGCGCGCAGCTTCGGCTGGCGCGGTGCGGTATCGGCACTAGCCGGCATGCTGACGTTTCCGATGATCGTCGTACTGCTGCTGGCCGCGCTGTATGCGGGCATCGCCGACCTGCCGGCGGCACGTGGCGCGTTGCGCGGGATGGGCGCAATCGCGTCCAGCCTGATCACGGCCACCGGCCTCAAGTTGATCGTCGCGCTGGAAAACAATCCGATGGGTAAATTCGTCTGTGCAAGTTTTGCGGCAATCACGTTCATCGCAATCGGCCTGCTGCACGTTCCGCTGATCTGGGTGCTGCTGGTAGTTGGCTCGATTGCGACCGGCTGGGCCTGGCGCTGCCTTGAGTTGCGTGCGGCGACCATCGAGCCATCTGCGCCGCACCGATGAGCCACTTCTCGTCGGCCGACTGGCTCACTCTGTTCGCACATTTCCTGTCGCTGTCGCTGCTGGCCGTCGGCGGAGCGATCACCACTGCGCCGGACATGCACCGCTTCCTGGTGGATCAGCGCGACTGGTTGAGCGACCCGCAGTTCACTGCGTCGATCGCATTGGCCCAGGCCGCACCCGGCCCGAACGTGCTGTTCATCGCGCTGATGGGCTGGAATGTTGGCCTGAACAGCGCGGGCGGCGTCGCAGCCGGGCCGGTTGCTTATTGGCCGGCGCTCGGCGGGGCGTTGCTGGCGATGCTCGGCACCATGATCCCGTCCGCGACGCTGACCTATTTCGCCGCCCAATGGGGCCACCGCAACCGACACCGGATGTCGGTGCGCGCGTTCAAGGCCGGCATGGCGCCGATCGTGATTGCGCTTTTGATCGCAACTGGATGGCTGATCACTTCAGCGCATGACGATCCGGCGCGCGACTGGCGGCTGTGGCTGCTGACCGCAGCCGCCGTGCTGGTGGTGCTGCGCACGCGTGTTCATATGCTGTGGCTGATCGGTGCTGGAGCAGTGCTGGGAGCGCTAGGCTGGGTATGAACCAGATCGTTGGAAGGGGGATGCCCGGACCGTCCGGCCGCGAACGAGACCTTACAACGATCCCGAGCTGTTTGCCAGCCGTATGGTCGGCCGTGACAAGCGTGCATTAGGCGACCCCTTGGGCCTTCATAACTTCGGCATGAATCTGCCCCGGCTGCACCCGAGCGGTGAGTCAGCGCTGCTGCATCGGCACAGCCAGCAGAATGAATTCACCGATGTGCCGGGAGGCCGACGCTCGTCACCGAGCAGGACGAAATCGAACTTGCGCCGGGCATTTGCGCCGGGCACCGGTCCAGCGGCGCGCCGTCCCCGATCGTGAACCGCACGACGGCAGACGTCGTCTGCCTCGAAGTGAGCGATCGGTCCGAAGGCGATAAGGGCAGCTACCCATCAGGCGACTTGGCCGTTACGCTTCGACCCAATGGTCGGTTGCCGTTTACCCACAAGTACGGGCAGCCACACTGAGCCGCCGACGTTTCCTGAATTGAAAGGACAAATCATGCAACTACGCCCCCTCGGCCATTCGGGCCTGAACGTCTCTCCTCTGTGCCTCGGCACCAACGTGTTCGGCTGGACCATTGACGAAGCCACGTCACATTCGCTGCTCGACGCCTGGGTCGATGCCGGCATGAACTTCATCGACACGGCGGATATGTATTCACGCTGGGTACCGGGGCATACCGGTGGCGAATCGGAAACCGTAATTGGGAATTGGCTGAAGAAAAGCGGCAAGCGCGATGGCATCGTGCTGGCGACCAAGGTGGGTAAGGACATGGGCGACGGCAAGGTGGGCTTGAAGCCTGCGTATATCCGAAAAGCCGTGGAAGATTCGCTGCGCCGTCTGCAGACCGATGTGATCGACCTATACCAGTCACATGACGATGACGCGAGCACGCCGATCGAAGAGACGCTGGCCGCCTATGGCAACCTGATTGACGCGGGCAAGGTACGTGCGATCGGCGCTTCCAACTTCAGTGCCGTGCGGCTGCGGCAAGCGCTGGATGTGGCGGAGCGCAATCACTTGCCGCGCTACGAATCGCTGCAGCCGCTGTACAACCTGTATGACCGCTCGCCGTTCGAGGACGAGCTGGAAGCGCTTTGTGTCGAGCGCGGCGTGGGCGTGCTCAACTTCTACGGGCTGGCGGCAGGCTTTTTAACCGGCAAGTACCGCAGCCAATCGGACGCCGACAAAAGCACGCGCGGCAAGGGCGCGGTGGACAAATACTTAAACGAGCGTGGGCTGCGCATCCTGGCCGCACTGGATGAGGTGGCCGCGGAACTCGACGCCAAGCCAGGCCAGGTCGCGCTCGCGTGGCAGATCGCCAGGCCTTCGATCACGGCGCCCATCGCCAGCGCGACTTCATTAAAGCAGCTTGAAGAATTGGTCAACGCCGCCGCGCTGAGGCTCGACGACGAGACGATCAGTCGGCTCGACCGCGCCAGCGTTTGAGGCGGCCGAAATTCGAGGGCCGCAATCCCCTGTTCATTCGCCGCGTTGCCGCCGCGCTTCGTACAAACATACGCCGCTGGCGACCGACACGTTGAGGCTTTCCACCGCACCTTGCATCGGGATGCGCACCAGCTCATCACACGACTTGCGCGTGAGCTGGCGCAGACCGCTGCCTTCGGCGCCCAGCACGAGCGCGAGCGGGCCAGCCAGCTTTGTCTGATATAGCGAACCCGGCGCATCGTCGCTGGTCCCGACGCACCAGATGTCGCGCTCCTTCAGCTCGCCCAGCGTACGCGCCAAATTGGTCACCATGAAGTACGGCATGGTCTCGGCGGCGCCACTTGCTACCTTGGAGACCGTCGCATTGATGCCGGCCGCATGGTCCTTCGGCGCGATCACCGCATGCGCGCCGGCCCCGTCGGCCACGCGCAAGCAGGCGCCGAGGTTGTGCGGATCGGTCACGCCATCGAGCACCAGCAACAGCGGAGGACCATCAACAGCGTCAAGCAGATCGTCCAGCGAATTCGCTGTGGGTAGCAGCTGCACCTTCGCAGCCACGCCTTGATGGCCGGAGCTGCCGGCAACGCTTGCCAGCCGCGTTGCATCGGCTTCAATCAGACGCGCGCCGACGCCTCGAGCGCGCTCCAGCAGTTGCCGCATGCGCGCATCGCGCCGGGTGGGGTCGACGTAGATTTCGATGACCGAGGCGGGCGCGATCTTCAGCCGCACGCCGACCGCGTGAAAGCCGTACAGGATTTTTTGCATGAGAGCGATTGGGGTGCGGCGCAGAACAGCAGCAGTTGGCAGGCTCGGCAAGTGTAGTCAGCGGCCCAATGGCGGCCCCGCCGTTAAGATCACCCGACGTCAACACGTGTCATCTTCGGCCATGTACCCCACCCTATCGCCTCGCCGCCTTCGTTTGCATTCTTTCCATGATCCTGCTTAAAAACGTCACGCTCCGCCGCGGCACGAAAACGCTGCTGGACCAGGCGTCAGTCACGATCAACCCCGGTGAGAAAGTCGGTCTGGTTGGTCGCAACGGGGCCGGAAAATCAACTGTGTTCGCATTGTTCAGCGGGCAGTTGCATGAAGACGGCGGCGATTTTTCAGTGCCCACGCAGTGGCGCATGGCGCAAGTTGCGCAGGACATGCCTGAGACCACCCAGGGCGCAACCGAATACGTCGTCGCCGGTGACACGGCGTTGGCCGCAGCGCAGGCGGAAGTCGATGCGGCAGACGCCAGCGGTGACGGCGAACGCATGGGCCACGCCTACATGGCGTTGTACGACGCGGGCGCACACGATGCGCCGGCCCGCGCGCAGGCGTTGATCCTGGGGCTCGGCTTCAAGACGACCGAACTTGACAACCCCGTGAACAGCTTTTCCGGCGGCTGGCGCATGAGGCTGCAGCTGGCGCGTGCGCTGATGAGTCCGTCCGATCTGCTGCTGCTCGACGAGCCGACGAACCACCTGGACCTGGACGCCCTGGTCTGGCTTGAAGCCTGGTTGAAACGCTATGCGGGCACGATGATCGTGATCAGCCACGACCGCGAGTTTCTCGATGCGGTGACCGGCGTCACGGTGCACATCGACTCGGCGAAGCTGAACCGCTACGGGGGCAACTACAGCCGGTTCGAGGACATGCGCGCCGAGCAGCTCAGCCTGCAGGCCAGCTCGTTTTCTCGTCAGCAGGACCGCATTGCGCATCTGCAGAAGTTCATTGACCGCTTCAAGGCGAAGGCCAGCAAGGCCAAGCAGGCGCAAAGCCGCGTGAAGGCGCTTGAGCGCATGGAGCGCATTGCGCCGGTGCTGGCCGAAGCGGACTTCAACTTCGAGTTCAAGGAGCCGGCGAATTTGCCGAATCCGATGCTGGCGATGTCGGAGGCGAGCTTTGGCTACCCGCCGCCCGAAGACGCACCCACAGGCACCGCACCGACCGTGATCGTGCGCAACGTGAACCGCTCCGTGCTGGCCGGGCAGCGCATCGGCATCCTGGGCGCAAACGGTCAGGGCAAGTCGACGCTGGTCAAAACGGTGGCGCGTACGTTGCAGCCTGTTGCTGGCCGCATCACGGAAGGCAAGGGGTTGTCGATCGGCTACTTCGCGCAACAGGAGCTCGACGTACTGCGCCCACAAGACTCGCCGCTGGAGCACATGATTCGGCTGGCACGCGATCTGGGCGCCGACGCCAAGCAGCCGTCGCGCGAACAGGATTTGCGCAGCTTTCTGGGCGGCTTCAACTTCTCCGGCGACATGGTGCGCCAGACCGTCGGCACCATGAGCGGCGGCGAGAAAGCACGGCTCGTGCTGTGCATGATCGTCTGGCAGCGACCGAATTTGTTGTTGCTCGATGAGCCGACCAACCACCTGGATCTGGCCACGCGCGAAGCACTCGCGGTGGCGTTGAACGAATTCGAAGGCACCGTCATGCTGGTCAGCCACGACCGCGCGCTGCTGCGCTCGGTCTGTGATGAGTTCTGGCTGGTCTCGCGCGGCGGCGTGAGCCCGTTCGACGGCGATCTGGACGACTATCAGCGCTACCTGCTGGACGAGGCGAAGCGCATGCGCGAGTCACTGCGCGACGAAGGCCGGGAGGCCGCCGCCAAAGAAGCCACAGCGCCCAGCGCGTCAATCGCTACGAAATCCATAGCAAAAAACGATGGCCCTACCAGCGTCGCGGCCTCATTTGACACAAATGGTCGTAACGCCGGCCGCGCCACCGCATCTTCGGTCAAACCCACACGTGCGCCGGGTAGTGCAGATTCCAAAGCCAGCGCGAGCAGTACCGACGCCAGCAACACCGCCGGGCAGCAGCGCAAGCTCGATGCGCAGCGGCGCCAACAGCGCGCCGATGCGCTCAAGCCGGTCCGGCGCGAACTGGCCCTTGCCGAGCGGCAACTGGCCGAGCTGACCGCTGAGCGGGATGCGCTGCAACTGCGCATGGCCAAACCAGCCGATGCGAACGAGGGAATCGCCGACATGGGTCGGCGCATGAAGCAGCTGGGCGAGCAACTGGACTCTGTAGAAGAGCACTGGTTTGCGCTGTCCCAGCAGCTTGAAGATACGGTGCCTGATGGGGTGTCCAACGCGGTGTAGAGTACGCGCGGGCCCGGTGCGCCGACTCGTGAAGCTTTTCACGGTCCACCGGGCTTTTTGATATCTGTTCAAAACTTTGGAGTAACGCTTTCTCATGGGCATCATCGTCACCATCATCGTCGGCTTCGTTGTGGGTCTGATTGCGCGCGCAATCAAGCCAGGCGACGACAACATGGGCATCATCTTGACCACCGTGCTCGGCATCGCCGGCTCGCTGATCGCCGGCTACGGCGGCTCCGCGCTGGGTCTGTACAAACCAGGCGAACCCATCGGCTGGATCGCTTCGGTGATCGGCGCGTTGATCTTGTTGGTCATCGTTGGGCTGGTTCGCAAGAAGAACTAACGCGTACCCTGGTTTCGTTCCCGTGGATCGGCTTTTGCCAGCCTGCCCACCGGGGACGGCCCTACAGCCGCTGCTGGACTGGGTCAGCGGAACTCAGGCGTTTTTTGGTTTTCCCCGTACCGACAAGCGAAGTCACATCAACTGCTGCAAATGCCCAATCCGCTTGATTTGTCCAGCCTGCGCGAGCGCCTACCGCAGCTTCCACGCATGCTGCGGCGGAACAAGCCGGGCGCACTTGAATTGGCCGAAGGCGACCCAGCACTGACGGCCGCAGTGCTGCGTTGTCGCAAGTTGCTGCATCGGCGCGCACTGGCCGCAGCGGCTGCCAGCGCGGTGCCGATCCCCGGGCTCGACTGGGCGGTGGACGCAGCGCTGCTGTCGCGCCTCGTGCCGCAGATCAACGCCGAGTTCGGTTTGTCGCCCGATCAAATCAGTCGGTTGTCACCGAGTTCACGCGAAGACGTGCAAAAAGCGGTCGGCGTGGTCGGCTCGCTCTTGGTCGGCAAATTGATGACAAAAGAGCTGTTGTGGAAAGCGGCGCAAACGGTGGGGTTGCGGCTGACCACACAGCAGGCCAGCAAATACGTGCCGTTCGCAGGCCAGGCGGTATCGGCTGTACTCGGTTATTCGGCGATCCGGCTGCTCGGTGAGCAACACATGCTTGACTGCGTGCGCGTCGCGAAGATCGCCCGCGTTGCGCCGCCGGGCTTGCCAGGGCCGACGTCGCCGCCGCTGCTGCCGCGCTGAAGTCAAGCGCCTGGGGCTGCCACGCCCAGCCGCCACAGCGTCGTGCGCTCTTTGGCACGCGCCTCGTGCAGCGGATCGCTCACATCGTTGACCTTCGGATGGGTCGGCACGCCGTGGCGCTGGCCAAGCACGACCAGCCCGGCCGCCTCGATCCAGCCGAGCAGCTCCGCACGGGTGCGCAGTTGCAGGTACTCAGCCAGATCGGACAGGATCAGCCAGCCTTCACCGCGCTCGCTCAAATGCGCACTCAAGCCTTCTAAAAAACCGCGCAGCATGCGGCTGTCTTCATCGTAAATCGCCAACTCGATGGGCACTGCGGCGCGAGCCGGCAGCCAGGGTGGATTGCACACGACAAGCGGTGCGCGACCCGGCGGAAACAGGTCACCCTGCAGCACCTCGACCTGCTCGCGCAGTCCCAACCGGTCCAGGTTATCCAGCGCACACCGGATCGCTCGCGCATCGGTATCGGTGGCTGTGACGCGCGCGATGCCGCGACGCACCAGCAGCGCCGCAATCACGCCGGTGCCGCAGCCGATGTCAAAGGCCAGCGTGGGGTCTGCGGGCAGCGGCTCGGCTGCGATCAAGTCGAGATACTCGCCCCGCACCGGCGAGTAGACCCCGTAGTGCGGATGGATGCGGTTCTTCGGTGCTGCGCCGAGTGCAGCAATCTCGATGCCGTTTTTGCGCCACTCGTACGCACCAACCACGCCCAGCAGTTCGCGCAGGGGCACCACACGTGCCGTGGTTTGCTGCCCCGCGTCTTCGCCCCACGCCTGTCGCAGCGCGGCCGACCAGTCCGGTGCTCGGCGCAAAGCAATGCTTCGGTCGGCTTCGACCTGCACCAGCAGCATGCCCAAAGTGCGTGCGCGCTGCGACTGGGTCTGGCGATGCAGGTGGAATGGGCTCACGTTATCGGCGATTTCCGACGTCCCGGCAGGCTTGCGCTTGACCTTGCGCGGCCGATCGATGCGGCGCGCCAATGCCTGCAATAGTTGCCGCGCGTTCTGGAAGTCCCCGCGCCAGAGCAGCCCGGTGCCGGCGCAGGCCAAACGGTATGCGCTGTCTGCCGACAACGCGTCGTCTGCGATCTGTACGCGCTTGGGCGCCGCCATGCCGCTCTCAGGTTGCCACGCTGCGCGGTGCGTTATGCCTGCAGCGTCAGTCCAGGCGATTGCCGGCGGCACGACCGCTGACTCGACGCGATCAGGCGATGCCACGCTTCAGCCGCAATTCTTCAAGCTTGACGCCGCCGATCTGCGCGGTGCGCGCGGTATTGAGTTCCCGCTTGAATCCAGCCAGCTCGAAAAAACGCAGCGCGCGTTCGTTGGCCAGCGGCACCCAGACCGTGACGTGGGTGCAGCCCTCTTCCTCAAGACCGTCGCGCGCGGCGTCCCAAAGGGCCACGCCGGCGCCTTGGCCCCAGTGCGCCTCACGCAGGTAGATAGACCAGATCTCGCCGGTGGTGGCCTTCGATTTTGGGTCGCGCGACCGGTCGTAGCCAACAAACCCGATCGTCAGGCCTTCGTGCACCGCGACCTGCACCTGCGGGTCGGCGAACTCTATCGCGTCACGCCAATGCCGGATGCGTTTGTCCATTGGCATCGCATCGAGCTGCTCGTCGGCCACGAGCCCACGGTAGGCAGCCTGTGCGGCGCTCGCGTGGATGTCGGCAATGGTCTTCGCGTCGTGAATGGTGGCGGGGCGAACTTCGATTTCTGGCATTTTTTTCAGTGGGCCGATCGCGCAAAGCGCGCCTGACCAAGTGGGAATCGGAGTGACAATTGTCGTCCCTGCCCTTCCCCTGTTTTTTTCTCCCTTCCGCCACCTTCACTGAGAGCACCCCCATGGCCCACGAACAACGCCGCGAAAAAATGGTCAAGAAGCCCAAGAAAGACACCAGTCCGCCGAAGGCCCCATCGACCAGCGAAAACACACGCCCCACGCCCGGCGTCACCTCGGTGATGCCGCGCGGCAAGCTGAAAGACAAGCGCTGATTCATCGGCCACTGCGTGATCGAGTGGCACTATTGGCGTCGCTCGCGGCAGTTGGCGTCTTGCGCGGGGTGCTGACATGACCACGCCGCTGCTGGTGCTGGTGCTGGTGCTGGTGCTGGTGCTTGATTCAATCACCAAGCTTGGAGCGCGCGTGCAGGGGACGGCGGCGATCGCCGCCTCGCATGGCGGCGTGATCGCAGCGCACATGGCACTGGACGGCGGCATCGTTGCGGTGGTGCTCAATGACGCGGGCGTCGGGCTCGGTGCGGCCGGCATCGGTGGTCTCGCCTGGGCCGATTTTTATGGTGTGCCATGCGCTGCCATCAACCATCGCTCAGCTCGCATCGGTGACGGCGCCGATTGCGCGGCGCGCGGTGTCGTCTCGCATGGGAATGCAGCCACGGCCAGGCTGGGCGTGCAGCCTGGGATGACGGCGCAGGCCGCCGCCCGATGCTTTTGCGCAGCTGGCTTACGGCCTGTTGACCCCGGCCCACTGCCCAGCGAATCGCGGGAGGTGATTGCCCTACCCTGCAGCGCGCGACCGCTCGTGCTGATCGACTCGGCTTCACTGACCGAACCGTCGGATGCTGGTGCGGTCGTGTTCACCGGATCGCACGGCGGGTTGCAAGAAGGCCTGCCAGAGACTGCGATCGGCGTTGCTGCGTTTGCTGCGCTCTACAACAACGCGGGCATCGGCATCGACGACGCGGGCACAACCCGTCTGCCCGAGCTTGACGTACGCAGCATCGCCGGCGCGACCGTGGCATCGATGAGTGCGCGCATCGGCAATGCGCGCTCGGCGTTCGACACTGGGGTGTTGAGCCGTGTGAACCGCGCTGCGGCCGCCCATGGCGCGGACGTGGGCACGACTGCGCGGGCGTTTGCTGCGCTTATGTGTGGAATGGCCAGCACTTGATCCGGCGCCCGTCGTTCATCCAGATCGATCGCGCTATGGCGGCAGTGGTCAGGCTTCACCCTTCGCAGTGGCCGCATCGACCGCAAACACGGCGGCGTGCGGATCTGTTGAGAGCACCGCACCACCAGCACCTCGTCGGTGGGCTGCCCAGCCGCTCAAGCCATCTCAGGTCGCGTTGCACTGCAGGCAAGCGCTGTCATCGCTCCGGGGCGGGGAGCGCACACGCAAAGTCGATTGCCAACGCGCTTGGCATGCACCATGGCCCCGACCGACGCAGTTGGTGCGTCAGAGGGTGGCCTCTGTAGCGCTTGCGGACACGCGCGGTTGCACCAGCTGCTAGACAGGTTCGGCCGGGGTCGCAGCCGAGCCCGTGAATGTGGGTCCACGCAGCGCGTCTACGGAATACCTCCGATTCACGTCCAGTCCGGTGATGCGCCAGTCGTGCGCAGGCAGTGTGAACGGGTGCGCGATGCGCTCGTAAGACCGCATGGGCCACAGCACGCCGAAACGGCGCTCATGCTCGAACGTATCCACTTCGGCAACTGCCCCCTGGGAGCTCGGAAAGCCTTCCAGCGTGAATCGCACACGCCGCATCACCTGGTCGGTGCGATCGAGATAGAGCGACAGCCGGTCCAGCACGCTGCGGCCGAGACCGGGTGCCAGCCAGACGTCCACCACGTCGCAGTCGCGGCCATCCACTGTGGCATGTCCAGCCGTCTGGGTGGGCAGCTCGCGGCCGACCAACCACAACGGCCCGAGCAAAAACAACCCATAGGCTTCTGCCACCAGTGCGGAAGCGCGCTGTCGCGCGGCATCTTCGCTTCGCACACCATTGAGCCACACGGCCACGTCGCCCTGCGCATCGGCTGCATTGCGCGCACGTTGCCAAAACACCTGTTTGGTACCCTGCGGGCCGCGATAGGCCTGTGCGACCACGCCCGCAGCGGGCAGCAACCGTTCCTGCGAGGGGCCGCGATAACCGGCATCAACGATCTCGGGCTGAATACCGTTCACGAACGGGCGCCACTGTCCGTCGTAGGCGATGTTGATGTCAGCAATCGTGCGGTATGCCGACAGTCCATGTGCTTCGGCGCTGTCGCGCAACCGAGCTGCCGCGGACGCATCGGTGATCGGCTTTTCACCGAGCGGCAGCGGCGTGCTGCACCCGGTCACCAGCCAGGGCAGCGTGAGTGCGGAGAGCGTCGCGCGGCGGGTCAGGCGAATGTCGTTCATCTGGGGTGATCTCGTGTTTGCTAAACCGTGCGTCGGATCGCCGCTCGAGCCGGCAGGCACTCGGAGTCGTGAGTCGGCTGCGGCACGTTGGCAGAGCCCATGATCGGTGGAAATTCCGTGGAGCCCAGCACCACCGCAGCGCAGCCCTGCGTTTTCGTGTGGGCAAAGGCCTGCTTGAAGTACGGTTTCGCCGTGCGCTCGAAGCCCCGAGGAAGGAGCTCCTGGGCAAGAGTGCAGCCGAAGGCTTCCCGCCTTCCAACGCTAAAGGTCAGGAAGGTGCCCTGGGCCGCTGTGCAGTCGCGATCAATTCATTTCGATCAAACCCCGCAGCCAAGCAGCTGGCGGCGGTGCCGTGGCCCGCAGGATTCAGCACGCAATTACAACTTCGGCAATGCAGTCCTTCTTACCGGAAGTTGGTTCGAGAACGAGGCACCGCGTCTGGGCCGGGCAAGCCACAGTGCCGGTTTGCCTCAGCGCAACGGCACCGCTTGCCTATCAATCAACGCGGCGGGAGGTAGCGCGTCGGGTCGACCGGTTTGCCTTGGCGCCGGATCTCGAAATGCAGTTTGACCCGGTCGGCGTCGGTGTCCCCCATCTCGGCGATCTTCTGGCCTTTTTGCACCGACTGGTCTTCCTTGACCAGCAACGCCCGGTTGTGCGCATACGCCGTCAAAAACGTGTTGTTGTGCTTCAGGATGATCAGATTGCCGTAGCCACGCAGGCCGGCACCGGAATACACCACACGACCATCGGCCGCCGCCACCACGGCGTCACCGGGGCGCCCGCCGATGTCCAGGCCTTTGTTGCGCTGTTCGTCGAAGCCGGCCAGCATCGATCCACTGGTCGGCCAGATGAAGCGCGGCTGGTCATCCGCGCCGCCGTCTCCGCTGTCGACGGCGGGTGACGGCGCCGGGTTGGCCGGCGTGACTGCTGGCGACAGCAAAGGCGGCGGCTGGCCAGTGCCAGGGCTGCCAGCAGTGTTCGGCCGCGCTGCTGCTGCGCCGCGATCGGTGTAAGACACGCTGCCAGCCACCACCGAGCCGCCCGCCGGCGGAGCGATCCGGATGACTTGGCCAACTTCGATTGCATTTGGGTTGTCCAGATTGTTCCAGCGTGCAATGTCGCGCCAGTTATGGCCGCTTTCCAGACCAATGCGGATCAACGTATCGCCTTGGCGGATCGTGTAGTAACCCGGTTTGCCCTCGTTTTCCGCACCCGGCATCGGGCGCGCGGGTGCCTCTTTGGTGGCACCGGTGCCGATTGCGCCGCCGCGGTCTTCGACCGGTGCCGGCATGTTCGGCGTGGTACAACTAGCCAGCAACGCAAGCGTCAGTCCAGCAGCATATAAAGTCGATCGGTGGCTGATGCAGCCTGGCTCCGTCATGTATGGGTCCCTTCAAGCGATACCGGATTTTAGGGGGACAAAATGCACCCCCTCCAGCACGCGTTGTCTTGGGCCGGTCGCGGTCTTGTCCACCACCACCAGCGCTTGTTCGCCGGATTGCGTGACGGTCGGCGCAATCAGCCGGCCACCGATCGCGAGCTGGTCGATCCAGGCCTGAGGCAGGGTTGTGCCGCCAGCTGCCGATACGATGCCCGCGTAGGGCGCGCCGCGCACGAAACCCAACATGCCGTCGCCAAACAACAGGTGCAGATTGGCCACCCGGAACGGTCGCAGCCGGGTACGTGCGAGTTCGTGCAAGCCCCGGAGGCGCTCGATGCTATAGACCTCGGTCGCGATCCGCGCAAGCAGCGCTGCCTGATAGCCGCAGCCGGAACCAATCTCCAGCACGCGGCCAAGCGGCACGCGCCCCCCATCGGTGATCGGCGCTTCGGTCAACAGCGTTGCCATGCGCGCCACCACACTGGGCTTGGAAATTGTCTGGCCGAAGCCGATCGGCAGACTGGTGTCCTCGTACGCTTGGCCGATGAATGCGCTGTCAATGAAGCAGTGCCGCTCGACCAGCTGCAACGCGGCCAGCACAGCCGTTGAACCGATGCCGGCGGTGCGCAGCCGCTGCACCATGCGCTGGCGCGCGTTGGCTTGTTCGGACAACAGCACGCCGCTTTTGGCAGGCCGGGCAGCACTTATGGCGCTGGATGCAGCCGACCGCATCGACGGAATGCTGGCCGTGATGCCGCGCACGGCCCCCGGGATGCCGGGCTCGATGTGGGCCGGCGGCAGCCGCGCCGGAAAAGTCGGCCGTGGCGGCATCAGGTCAAACCGCCGCCAGCCGCAGCTGGGTTGCGCGCGACTGGCACCGGTTCGGCAACCGATGCAGCTGGCTTGCCGTCGCTCCCGAACAGGCGGAGGGAAGCTTCGGCCCAGTAGTGCAGATTGTCGCGATCGGTCAGGTCGACAGCCAGCGGCGTGAGCGATACATCGCCCGTCGCGGTCGCATGAAAATCGGTGCCCGCAGCGCCGTCTTTGGCCGCGCCAGCGTTGCCGATCCAGTACATCGTGTCACCGCGCGGACTTGGCTGCGTAATGACTTTTTCTGCTGAATGGCGGCGTCCGAGCCGGCAAACCTGGATTCGCTGCAGTTGCTCGAATGACCGGTTCGGGATGTTCACATTAAGCAGGAAGGTCGGACCACCAAGCATTTGCTGCTGCTCAAGCTGGCGCACCATTTGCGCTGCAAAGCGGGCGGCGGATTCGACCTCTCGCCAACCTTTTTCCACTTGCGAGAAAGCAATCGAGGGCACGCCGAACAAGAATCCCTCCATCGCCGCGCCGACCGTGCCCGAATAGATGGTGTCGTCGCCCATGTTGGCGCCGTCGTTGATGCCTGAGACCACCAAATCTGGTCGATAGTCGAGCAGCCCTGTCAGGGCGATATGCACACAGTCGGCCGGTGTCCCGTTCACATATCGGATGCCGGTTGCGCTCTGGCGCACATACAGCGGCGTATGCAGCGTCAGGGCGTTCGACTTGGCGCTGTT
The DNA here is from genome assembly GCA_038200275.1 of Burkholderiales bacterium. Classification (GTDB taxonomy): domain Bacteria; phylum Pseudomonadota; class Gammaproteobacteria; order Burkholderiales; family Burkholderiaceae_C; genus JBBPYC01. The sequence continues at coordinate 18,865 of JBBPYC010000042.1, read as the reverse complement.
GTTTTGCTCTGGCGCGACCACCTCAACGTCGGCGATCTCGCGCAACGCAGCCGCCAGGGCCACGAGGCCCGGCGCCAGATAGCCGTCGTCGTTGCTGACCAGAATTCTCATGAAGGGTAGGCGTTGCCGCCAATAAAAGCTCGAGGAAAACGAGTTGCCCACGACTGGGGTGCCCGACGCCCGAGCCATTCTATGGGCGTCGCGCATGTGGCTGCGGCGGGCCATGCGTGCGGTCTATCATGAGGTGAAATACCCCCAACCTCGGACGAACAGAAGGATCAATTCAATGCATGCATGGCTATGTGAAGACCCGACCGGCGTGGACGCGCTGAACTGGAAGGAGCTGCCAACGCCGATGCCTCAGGCAGGCGAAGTGCTGATCGAAATCAAGGCCGCGAGCCTGAACTTTCCCGATCTGCTGATCGTGCAGAACAAGTACCAGATGAAGCCCGAACTGCCGTTCGTGCCTGGCTCCGAATATGCGGGCGTGGTGCGCGCGGTCGGACCCGAGGTAACGCAGTTGCAGGTTGGCCAGAACGTCGCGTGCCTGTCCGGCACGGGCGGTTTCGGCACCCATGTGATCGCGCCGGCCGCGCTGTGCATGCCGTTGCCGGAGGGTTTTTCGCATGTCGATGCGGCCGCGTTCATCATGATCTATGCGACGTCGCACCACGCGTTGCTTGACCGCGCCCAATTGCAGGCCGGCGAGACCGTGCTGGTGCTGGGCGCAGCTGGCGGCGTGGGCACTTCGGCAATCCAGATCGCAAAAGCCGCTGGCGCCAAGGTCATCGCCGCCGCGTCGACAGAGGACAAATGTGCGCTGTGCCGATCGATCGGCGCAGATGAGACGATCAACTACGAGACCGAAGACCTGCGTGAGCGCATCAAGGCGCTGACCGATGGCGCTGGCCCGAATGTGATCTACGACCCCGTTGGCGGCGACTATGCGATACCGGCGTTTCGTTCAATCGCATGGCGCGGGCGCTATCTGGTCGTGGGCTTTGCAGCCGGCCCGATTCCCGCGCTGCCGTTGAACTTGCCGTTGCTCAAAGGCGCCTCGGTGGTCGGCGTGTTCTGGGGCGGTTTTGCACGCACCGAACCGAAAGCAAACGCAAAAATGATGGCCGAGCTTGCCGAGTGGTATGCGCAGGGGAAGATCAAACCGGTAATTGATCGGACCATGCCGATGGCTGAACTGAAAGCGGCCTACGCGCGCATGGGTTCACGCGGCGTGATGGGCAAGCTCGTGTTGGTCAACGACTGAACGTTGCACGGCCCAGTTTCACCGGGGCATGAACGCATCCGCGGTCAACCCTTGTCGTATTCATCCGACTGGGCACGCAGGCGTGCCCGCATCAACTCAGGGCGCATCGGCGGCGCATAAAAATACCCTTGCGCATAAGTGCAATGCATGCCGCGCAGCCGCTGTGCCACCGCCTCGGTTTCGACTCCTTCGGCCACCACCGCAAGGCCCAGGTTGGTACCCAGGGAGATGATGCCTCGCACGATTGCGGCGTCATCCGGGTCGTCAATCAGGTCGCGGATGAACGACTGATCGATCTTGATCTTGTTGAACTTGAAGCGGCGCAGGTACATGAAGCTCGAGTAACCGGTACCGAAGTCGTCGATCGCCAAGCTGACGCCAAGCGTTTTCAGACTGCGCAGGGTGTCGAGTACCGCCGCACCGTCGTTGAGCAGCACGGTTTCGGTCAATTCGAGTTCGAGACTGCCCGGCTTGACGCCCGAGCTGTGCAGCGCATCTTCGACCTGTTGCATCACCACGCCACGTTGGAACTGACGCGCCGACAGATTCACGGCCATCATCAGGTCGTCTCGCCCGACTTGCTGCCAGTCGGCCAGTTGCCGGGTCGCAGTCATGAGTACCCAGGCACCCAGTCGTTCGATCAGACCATTGTCTTCCGCGAGCGCGATGAACACCTCAGGTGGAATGGCACCGCGATGTGGATCGTCCCACCGACACAGCGCTTCGCAACCCATGATCCGGCCCGTTTCAACCTCGATCATTGGCTGGTATTCGAGCCGCAACGCATCCTGCTCGATCGCACGACGCAGAGCGGTCTCGATCTGCAGTCGCTCCAGCGCCTGCTGGTTCATGTTCACGCTGGAGAACTGATAAGCGGCACGGCCACTTCGCTTGGCTTGATAAAGCGCTGCGTCTGCTCGTCCGAACAGCACATCGAAATCGTCGCCATCGCCTGGATAAGTTGCGATACCAACCGACACCGTGACGTTGAAAGGCAAGTTGCCTAACTCCATCGGTTCGGCGACCGCTGCCATCAGACTGCGTGCAGCTTGGGCCACCTCATTGGTGCCCGAAATGTTGGGCATCAGCACCAAGAATTCGTCGCCGCTGAGTCGGCCCACCGACGCACGCTCGCCGGCGCAATACGCCAAGCGCTCGCCGATCACGCGCAACAATTGGTCACCTGCTGCGTAGCTCAGCGAATCGTTCAACGTCTTGAAGTTATCGACGTCGATCATCAGAACTGCAAACGCTTCGTTGTTTGCTTTCGCATGGCTCAGTGCAAGCGCGCCGGACAGTGCAATCTGGGATCGATTCGGCAACCCGGTGATCGGGTCCTTGGTGGACAGAAACGCGATCTGCTGTTCTGCCGCTTTGCGCGAGCTGAGATCGGAGAAAGAGGCGACGTAGTGCGTGATCTCGCCGCTGATCCGGTGTTGCAACACCGACAAGTTCATCCAGAGCGGGTAGACCTCACGACTTTTGCGCCGGTTCCAGACCTCGCCGGCCCAGCGGCCGCTGCTTTTAAGCTCGCTCCACATGGCGGCAAAGAATTCTGGCTGATGCAACCCGGAAGCGAACATCGAAGGTTGCTGACCAAGCGCTTCGGCAGGCGCGAAGCCAGTGATTTGCGTGAACGCCGCATTCACCATCGTGATCTGGTTGCTCGCGTTGGTGATGATGATTCCGTCGCTGCTTTGCTCGACCACGCGGCCTGCGAGCTCCAGTTGGGTCGCCGCCCTCCGTTGCTCGCTGGTCTCACGTCGAATCACAAGCATGCTTACGCGCTGGCCGAGCCGCCCATAAGTCGGCACCCGCGTCACGTCATAGAACCGCTGCAGATTGTCGCCAAAGTCGACCATCTCGTCCATCTGGGACGGGCTGCCGGCTTGCCAAGTGGCCTCTTCATTCAGCGCAAACTGGCGCAGTGCGGCCTCAGGAAACCCGGTGCGCTCGACGAGTTCAAGCGTGGTGAGGCCGATGGCTTCCGATTCAGAGATGCCGAGTGCTTTCGCAACCGACGGACTCGTGATCAACAGCCGACCGTCACCGTCTTTCAAGGTCACGCCGTCGGGCAAGTTTCGGAACACCGAAACCAGCAGCCGTTGACGGGCTCTTGACTGCCGGTTCACCTCGGCCAGCGCCGTCATGTCCTGGCCGATCAGCCAACGCGTTCCGGGCTGACCCAATTGCAACTCCAATCCGCCGACTGCAGACCACGCCATGCGCACCGACTTGCGGCTGTGGGTTATCAGCGTCAACTCGAGAACGTTGCCGGCATCGCCCTTTTGCTGCCACTCGGCCATCTTCCGGCTGCGATATGCTGCGTCCGGATAAAGTCGCTCAGCCGCATCGGCACGTCCGACAATCTGGCTTGAGCGAAAGCCGGTCAGTTGCTCGCACGCTTGGTTCCAGAAAACAATTCGCGTTGCGTCATTTGAATCGATGGCCATCACCGGCATCGGCAGACGCTCGAGTACGCGCAACAAACCGAGCGCCGCTTCGGCAGGTGGCCCGGTGACAGGAAGCAACCGTGTGGACAGCATCATCAAGCTCCGACCGGGCGGAAACTCAACGCTCGAGCCGTGCGAATTCTGTCCAGCACGCCTTGACGCAACGCCCGCGCATCACCGCCACCATCAAATGCAGGGTGAAACAATGCTGCTGCCGTCACATCCGCCACCGCATCCACTAATTGGCAACAGCGACCAACGGGCACGGTCGGCATACCAAGCTAGCGATATGGCAGGGTGGACGAAAGATGGTGGGCCTCATAGGAAACGATTTAAGTAGCGTAGCGAACTACACACATCTGGCCAATCAGGCGCCGCCCTCATGTTGCTACGAAACCACGCTCGGTGGCTGTGGCGCACCGACCGGTAAAGAGCTTGCAACACGGAAGAATCTCTCTGCGTGCTTGCCAGTGTATAGCCATCGAGCCGGTGGCGAAGGGACCAAATCACACTGGGAAACCCTGCTATCAGATAGCAAGTGGCGCGGCGTTATGAAGCGAATGGCATTTGGCAGCGTAACTGAGCATGGCTGGTGCGTATTCGTCCATTGGCCGCACCGTCAGCACCGGAGATGCACCGATCAACGCAAGGGAATGGATCGGCTGACCACTGTTTTATGCACCGTGCGGCAACGAGTTTCGGATAGCCGCCGCTGGCACAACCGACCGCTGCTGCGTTGGAAAAATGGGGTGGCTGATGGGGCTCGAACCCACGACAACAGGAATCACAATCCTGGACTCTACCAACTGAGCTACAGCCACCGTTGCAGCGGCATATTATAGGTGCCGCTGCGTATGCCCATCAACGGGGGGTACCCGCAAGCGGTTTAAACCGGACATCCGCCTGTGCCTTCAACACATCATAGTAGGCAAGCGCCTGAGCTGCGGCCAAGCTCTGCAGCACCTGCCGCTGCTCGGCTGCTGCATTCGCTGGCGCATCCCGCGCAACCCGCTTGACCACCCGAATTACAGCATAACCCTGCGCGCCTTGGTCAACGCCGAGCAAAACAGGCAACTGGGCTGGGTCGGCCGACAGAGCTGCCTCAACCACCGCAGGGGCGAGCTGACGGGACTCCGTACGCGACACGACCACGGGAGCGCCAAGTTGTGCCTGCGCGGGATCGGCTTTCCAGGCAGTGAGTTGCTGCACGCCCCGATCAGTGGCGAGCACCGCTGCACGCTCGTCGATCATCTGCGCGCGCACGCGGTCAATGACTTCGGACAGCGGCAGCGTACGGGCGGGGACATGGCTGACGACGCGACCGGCGGCCAGCCGGCTGCCACCCAGATCGACCACTTCCGTGTTGCGCTTGTTGCGCAGCGCGTCATCGGCGAACAGCGCTGCAAGAAACTTCGGATTTGCAAGTACGCCGGTGGCACCCGCTTCCGGCTCGCGACTCACGTTGTCGGCAGTCCGAATGTCCAGCTTCAGGCGATCTGCGACCGGCTTCAAGCTATCCGACTGCTCATAGACCAGGTTCGAGAATGTCTCGGCCATCTCGGCAAAGCGCCCTGCCGCGCGCTGCGTCCTGAGCTGTTTCTCGATCTCGGGTCGTGCGTCGTCGAACGAGCGCATCGTCCCAGGCTTGACTTCCGCCAGTTTGATGATGTGATAGCCGAAGTCGGACTCGACCACGTCACTGATCGCACCCGGCGCCAATGCGAACGCAGCGTCTTCAAATGGTTTCACCATATCCCCAGGGCCGAAGAACCCGAGGTCGCCACCTTCCGCCGCTGAGCCCGGGTCCTGCGAATTGGCCTTGGCCAGTGCCGCGAAGTCGGCGCCAGGCTGGCGCGCCTGTGCCAACAGTTGCTGCGCTTTTGCGCGCGCGGCTTCGCGTTCGCCCGCCGGTGCGGTTTTCGGTGCCGTGATCAGGATGTGGCTGGCGCGGCGCTGCGGTCGGGTTGAATAACGCGCCGCGTTCTGCTCATAAGACGCCTTCAAATCGGCGTCGCTCAAAACGAGCTGTTTTTGCACGTTGTCCAGATCAAGCACGACATACTCGACCTTGGCTTGCTCAGGCGCCTGAAACGCGGTCAGATGCGCATCGTAGTAAGTTTGCAGCTCGGCCTCGGTCGGCGGTGGAACGGCAGCCTTGAATTCGGACAACGAAAAGTTTGCAACTTGCACCTCGCGCCGCTCGAACAACGCGTCGAGCGTCAAATCGGCCACCGAAGGCGGCACGAACGCTGTGCCAACCACGCCTTCAAGCAACTGGCGGGTTGTCAGATCGGCGCGCACGCGGGCTTCAAATCCGGCTGGCGTCAAGCCCTGAGCTGCCAACAATTGTCGATAGCTCTGCATATCGAGCGTGCCGTCCGGCTTGCGCAACCCGGCGATGGTCGGGTCGTCCTGCAAGGCACGCGCGAGTTGTGAATCGCTGACTGCGAGATGCTCCCGGGTCGCCGCATCGCGCAGCACGTACTCACGCACCAGCCGGTCAAGTGTGGCCTGGCGCGCCTGAGGCGTGTCAAGCAGCCGGGTATCGATCGACGGATTGGCCGCGCGAATCCGTTCGATCTCGCGCTGATGGGCTGCGTCCCACTCGCCTTGGCGAATCTCATTGGTGCCGACGGTTGCAACCAGCGCTCCCCCAGCTGCGCTTGCCGAGGTGTAGCTGTTGACGCCCACCAGCACGAACGCCGGGATGACCAGCAGAAACAGCGCGCCCATCATGATTTTGGTGTGTCTGCGAACGAAATCGAACATAGCTGGTTGCTTCCCGAAAACAAGGATGAATCCGCACTCTCCGCATCGTGCAGGCGGCGAACAAAAGAAAAAGGCGAGCTCGGAGTGCAGCTCGCCTTGTCTTCGACTGGTGGGTGCTGACGGGCTCGAACCGCCGACCTACGCCGTGTAAGGGCGCTGCTCTACCAACTGAGCTAAGCACCCTTCATTCGTATGACTCGATGCGACGGCATCAGTTCAGCGCATCTTTCAGCGACTTGCCGGGGCGAAACTTTGGAATCTTCGCCGCCTTGATCTTGATGGCTTCGCCGGTGCGTGGATTGCGGCCTGTACGCGCAGCACGTTTGCCGACTGCGAAGGTACCAAAACCGACCAGCGAGACCGTGCCGCCCTTTTTCAGGGTTGTCTTGACTGCGCCGATGGTCGACTCGAGCGCGCGCGTCGCAGCGGCTTTCGAGATGTCGGCGTTCTTGGCAATGTGCTCGATCAGTTCGGTCTTGTTCACGGGCTATTTCCTCGATTCGTAATTCAACATATTCTTTTGATGGGCGCAGGTCAGTCGCCATCCCGACCGGATGAAGCTAGGCGGCTTATCGCATGCTCACCAAAGGAAGCCCGGGCATGGCGCCAACTGGCATCAAGGCAACCGCGGACGCCCGATGTACAGCGCATGGAACTTCGCGCTCCACGGGCGTTACGAACCCTGTGACGTCGAGCCAGCGACGATTGGCGGTCTGCCCCTGCCTGTGGCCGAGACCCTGCATTCCGGCACGCATGCGCTCGAATTCTAGATGCATTGCCGCTAGGCCAACGCCGCTTGGTGGACGCCATACAACAGTTGGTGAGAGCGATCGGTCCGGGCCGACTCAGAGCGCTTCAGCCACGGCACGGCCCAAGTCCGAGGTACTTGCTCGCCCACCGATATCCGGCGTGCGCGGCACGTCCTTGCCGCTCGCAAGCACTCGCTCAATCGCACCGAGCACCGCGTCGTGAGCGTCCTTATGACCGAGAAATTCGAGCATCATGGCGCCGCACCAGATCTGGCCAATCGGGTTTGCCACACCTTTGCCCGCGATGTCGGGTGCAGAGCCGTGCACCGGCTCGAACAACGACGGCGTGGTGCGGTCCGGGTTCAGGTTTGCGCTCGGCGCAATGGCGATCGTGCCGGTGCAAGCCGGACCGAGGTCGGACAAGATGTCACCAAAGAGGTTTGAGGCCACCACCACGTCGAAGAAGTCGGGCCGCTGCACGAAGTGCGCGGTCAGGATGTCGATGTGGAACTTGTCGAGCGTGACGCCCGTGTAAGCCTTGGCCATCTCGGCCACACGTTCGTCCCAATAGGGCATCGTGATCGCAATGCCGTTGGATTTGGTCGCACTCGTCAGATGCTTCTTCGGGCGCGACTGGGCCAGCTCGAACGCGAATTTGAGCACGCGGTCGACACCGAAGCGCGACATCACAGTCTCCTGCATCACGATCTCTCGCGGGGTGCCAGGAAACATGCGCCCCCCGATGCTCGAATACTCCCCCTCGGTGTTTTCGCGCACGATGTACATGTCGATCTCGCCGGGCTGGCGCGGGCTGCCGTCGCGTCGCACGACCGGTGCCACGATGCCTGGCATGAGACGCGCAGGACGCAGGTTCACATACTGATCGAACTCTCGGCGAAACAACAACAGCGATCCCCACAGCGACACATGGTCGGCGATCTTCTCGGGCCAGCCGACGGCGCCGAAATAAATCGCGTCGTGTCCGCCAATCTGATCCTTCCAGTCGTCCGGCATCATCTGGCCGTGCTTCTCGTAGTAGTTCCAGCTCGAAAAATCGAAATGATCGAACTGCAGGTCAATGCCGAATTTGCGCGCTGCCGCGTCCATCACGCGGATGCCTTCAGGCATGGTTTCGGTGCCGATGCCGTCACCGGGAATGACGGCGATGCGATGCTTGCTCATGATGGGAATAGCCTCCTCGGGCTGATTGGAAAAGAAGTGGGTAACCTGAGGATGAGATACGAACAGGTCTACCAGAAAAGCATAGCGCCTGGCCTTCGTCAGGTCCGTCGCACCACAAGGCTCACCCCCGCTGCGGTGAGCACGATACCAGCCAGCGTCAGCGCCGTAATGGGCTCATTGAACAGCATCCATGCCATCACCGCAGTGCAGGGTGGCACCAGATATAACAAGCTCGACACCGTGGTCGCACTGCCGCGCTGGATCAGCATGTAGAGCAGCGAACTGCCGCCAACGGAAAGCGCCAGCACCGACCACGCCATCGCGCCGATCGAATGCACGGTCCAGATCGTCGGCCCGGCTTCAACTAAGGCCAGCGGCAACGTCATGGCCAGCGCGGCCAACTGCTGCACGAGGTTGGCGCTGCGAACGTCGCACGGCGCAACGAAGCGCTTCTGGTACAGCGTGCCGATCGTAATCGACAGCAGCGCCAGGCCTGCCAGCGCCATTGTCGTTGGGTTCACCTCGCCACTGTTCTCAAGCTTGCGCCAGACCACCAGCACCAGCCCGGCAAAGCCCAGCAGCAGGCCCAACCACTGGCGCCGACTCGGCGCCCCGCCGCGGTAGGCAAGCCACAAGGCCGTCAGGACCGGCTGCAGACCCACCAGCAGTGCAACCAATGCCGCGCCCATACCCGCCCGCACGGCAGACCAGACGCCGCCGAGGTAGCCAGCCTGCATCAGAAAGCCCGTGACCGCCAGATGACCCCACTGCACACGGCTGCTGGGCCAAGCCACTTTGGCGAGCGCGACCCAGAGCCCGAAGCACAACAACGTCAGCGCATAGCGAATCGACAGGAAGTGCAGTGGCGGCACATAGGGCATGCCGAAGCGCGCGACGATGAAGCCGGTGCTCCAGATCAGCACGAACACCCACGGCATCGCACGCACCGACATGGACGGCGTCGCTACCGCCGAATTCGATGGTCCGCTGCTCATGAGCGTCCGCTGTGTTCGCGTGAGCTGCGCTCGCGATCAGCACACCAGCCATCGGCTGAGCGCGCATTCATCGCGCTTTCGCTCGAATCTCGGGCACCGCCTTCTGCAGGTAATAAATCATCGACCAGACGGTGAGCACCGCAGCAATCCAGATCAATACCGTGCCCCACAACAACGTATCGATCAACCCAAACAGCGTGCCGCCATAGAGCAGAAACGGAATCGCGATCATCTGCGCGACCGTCTTCAGCTTGCCGATCCTATGTACCGCGACGCTCTTGCTCGCACCGATCTGCGCCATCCATTCGCGCAGTGCCGAAATTGCAATCTCGCGCCCGATGATGATCAGTGCGACGAACACGTCGGCCCGGTTAAGCGACACCAGCACCAGCAGCGCCGCGCAGACGAGAATTTTGTCGGCCACCGGGTCGAGAAATGCGCCGAACGCAGACGTCTGGTTCAGCCGCCGCGCCAGGTAGCCGTCCAGCCAATCGGTCGCTGCGAAAACCACAAACATCACCGTGGCGATGAGGTTGCGGCCCGGCATGTCGAGCGGCAGGTAATACACACCGACGATGAGGGGGATCGCGAGGATGCGAAGCCACGTCATGATCGTCGGAATGGTCCAGAACATCGGCGGGATTGTCCCATGCGTTGCGACAGACGCCGCAACATCGTGCATCAGCGCAGCGCGCGGTAAATCTGCTCCGCCAGATCGTGCGAAACCCCTTCCACCGTGGCCAGGTCCTGGATACTGGCCGCCGCCACGCCGCGCACCCCGCCGAAGCGCTGCAGCAGGCGGGCACGGCGCTTCGGACCAATGCCCGGGATCTCTTCGAGCTGACCACCGCCGGTGCGCACCTTGGCGCGGCGCGCGCGCATGCCGGTAATCGCAAATCGGTGCGCTTCGTCACGAATCTGCGCAACCAGCATCAACGCGGCCGAGTCCCGGCCGAGCCCGACTTTCTCACGGCCATCGGCAAACACCAGTTCTTCAAGGCCAACCTTGCGGCCCTCGCCTTTTTCAACGCCGACGATCAACGACAAATCGAGGCCGAGTTCCGCGAACACCTCCCGCGCGACGCTCACCTGGCCCTTGCCGCCGTCGATCAGCACCAGGTCCGGCAGACGCACGCGGGCACGGCGTTTGGGCATCACCCCAGCAGCAGGCTTGGCGGGTTCGACCGCATCGACACCCACTTCGTCGATGTCCGCTTCCGTTACTGCATCCTCTGCCGAACCCGATTCGACCACGGTCGTGGTTTGCTGAGCCTGCACCGCTTCAAGCAACTTGGTATAGCGCCGGGTCAGCACCTGCCGCATCGCTGCATAGTCGTCGCCGCCCGTGATGCCTTCGATGTTGTAGCGCCGGTAGTCGCTGGATTGCATCTGATGCTCGCGAAACACCACGCAGCTCGCCTGCGTGGCCTCACCCGCAGTGTGCGAGATGTCGAAGCACTCGATCTGGAACGTGTCGAGTTCTTCTACATCGATGCCAAGCGCATCGACCAGCGCGCGCGTGCGGGTGCGCTGCGAGCCTTCTTCCGCAAGCAACCGGGTGAGCTGAATATTCGCGTTCTGCTCGGCCATTTCGAGCCAGACCCGGCGCTGCTCCCTGGGGTTGTGCACCGCACCGATGCGACCGCCGCGCTGTTCGGACAATGCTTCGATCAGTTCGGGCGAAACCGGCTCGCTGGTGATCAGCGAACCAGGCGCGGGCACATCCAGATAGTGCTGTCCGATGAACGCCTCGAGCACGGCGGCGGCGTCGGCATCGTCCACATGAGACGGAAAGTACGCACGGTCGCCCAAGTGACGACCACCGCGCACCATCGCCAGGTTCACGCAGGCACGGCCGCCCTGTACCTTCACCGCCAGGATGTCCACATCCTTGTCGGAACTGGACTCGATCGCCTGCGTCTGCAGCACCCGCGACAGCGAGCCCAGTTGATCGCGCAGCGCGCCGGCCTGCTCGAACTCCAGGTCTTGCGAATGCGCGGCCATCCGCGCTTCAAGCGCCTGCATGAGTTCGGCGGTGTCACCATCGAGAAACCGCTCTGCGTTCGCCACGTCCGCTGCATAGTTCTGCGGCGCGACCAGGTTGACGCACGGCCCACTGCAGCGCTTGATCTGATACAGCAGGCAAGGCCGGGTGCGGTTCGAGAACACGGTGTCCTCGCAGGTGCGCAGCCGAAATACCTTTTGCAGCAGCTGGATCGTTTCCTTCACGGCCCATGCATTCGGATACGGGCCCCAAAATCGGCTCTTGCGGTCCACCCCGCCGCGGTAATACGCCATGCGCGGAAATGCGTGTGCAGACAGCTTCAGGTACGGATAGCTCTTGTCGTCCCGAAAGACGATGTTGTATTTGGGCGCGAGCGCCTTGATCAGATTGTTTTCGAGCAGCAGCGCTTCGACTTCGGTGCGCACCACGGTGGTCTCCAGCCGCGCGATGCGCCCGATCATGTGGCCGATGCGCGTGCCGCCGTGGTTCTTCTGAAAGTAACTCGCGACGCGCTTTTTCAGGTTGCGGGCCTTGCCGATATAAAGCACCTGGCCGGCCGCGTCGAAATAGCGATACACGCCGGGCAGCGCGGGCAGCGCAGCGACTTCGGCCAGCAGCGCATCGGAGTGGGGAGGGGCGTCGCTTGATGGCATCTGCGCGGTGAATTGATTGGCGTGTCTGCATCTCGCTGTTAGCTAAGCAACCCAGCGCGACGCAAAAAAATTAGGGGGTCCTGGCGGATGCTGTTTGACCGGACGCCGCACGGATGTGCTTCTTCTCAAGCAGCAGGTGAATCCAGTTGCCATGCGCGCTCAGAAACGGCCGCCGCGCATCATCGACTTTGAACGCCACGCGGGTCGCCACTTTCTGCAACCACGACCGCGGCGCTGGCGCAAGAACCGGCATACTGCAATGGATGCAAGTCTCCTCCTGCGAGTAAGTGCCGTAAGGATTACCGGCCCAATTCATCAGCGCAGCCGATAACGCATTGGTGCGTTCCTTGTTACTGCCAACCAGTGACCGGCGCGCTACTGCGCAGTCGCTGAATAAGGCGTGCAGCCGCCGCTCATCGAAACTGTTCACATGCCCCCACGGCGGATTGGATTTGCCGCAGGCGTCGCAGGTGGTGCGCCCATGCCGGATGTCCTGCCGGTCCGGCACACCAATCAACAGGTAACGGCCCGACACGCGGCTCAGCTCAGCGCATGCCTTAACCAACGACTCCGGCGGGATGTGCTCGAGCACCTCGGCACAGAACACAAGATCGAAGTGGTCGTCGGCAAATTCAAGCGCGCAAGCATCGCCGGCCACACAGGTCACTCGCTCGATGTCGAACGTAGGACGTTGCAGGTCGAGCGCTGTGACGCGCTCACAGCGGCTCGTCAGCAGCTGCGAAAAATGGCCGTCGCGCGCACCCACGTCGAGCACGCTTTTCAATCCCTGTGGCACCAGGGAAAGCAAATCGGCGGTGCGCTGCTGCTCTAGCGAGCTGCTTCTATATTCGGTCATTTCCCTCATCAAAAAAACCCATCCTTTTCATGCAATCTGCCCCAACTTGCCGCAGCGATGGCGAACCCATCCAGCAGCAGATTCGCAACCCGCGTTGCAACGCTGCCCCAAAGCTGCGCTGGGACATTTTCTGCGAAATGATCGACAACCTTGGTGACCTGGGCGTTTGTTGGCGCCTGGCCTGCAATTTGGCGGCGCGCGCACAGTCGGTGCGTCTCTGGATCGACAACGCCTCCTCGCTCGCCTGGATGGCGCCAGCGGGCCACGGCTGGGTCGAAGTGCGCGCCTGGCCAAAGCACGCGCTCGAACTGCAAACGGTGGAACCCGGCGATGTGCTGGTTGAAACATTCGGATGTTCACCACCGCCCTGCTCACTTGCTCATTTTTTTGGAGCAGATAAAGACCGTGCGGCATGCGTCCCTGACCGCCCCAAGCGCTGGATCAACGTGGAACACCTGACCGCCGAGTCGTTTGCGGAGCGTTCGCATGGGTTGCCATCGCCCGTGCAGCATGGGCCCGGCAAAGGGAGGGCGCGTCACTTTTTCTATCCCGGCTTCACGCAGAAGACCGGCGGATTGCTGCGCGAAGTAGATTTGCTGCAGCGAAAAGCTCAGTTTCACCGACTTGACTGGCTGGCCGGCATGGGTATTCCCCATGCGGGCGAGCGGCTGATTGCGCTGTTTTGCTACGAGCCGGCCGCGCTCGCTGCATTGCTCGATCATCTGGCGCAAGACGCGCAGCCGACCCACCTGCTCGTCACGGCGGATCGCAGCGCGGCAGCGGTGCGGCACGTGCTGCAGCGCGAGTCGGCGCGCGGTTCACTACGCATCGGCTTTCTGCCGCGCCTGAGTCAGCTCGACTTCGATCATCTGTTGTGGGCCACCGATCTCAATTTCGTGCGCGGTGAAGATTCGCTCGTGCGCGCGCTGTGGGCCGGTAAACCGTTCGTCTGGCAGGCCTATCCACAGCACGACGGGGTGCATCACATCAAGCTGGAGGCGCTGCTGCAGACTTTGCAGTTGCCTGCCCCGCTTGCAACATGGCATCGGCTCTGGAACGCGGACCGCGCACCGGATGCATTGCCTCCGCTCATGCTCGAACACTGGCAGCCAGCGATGCAAGCGGCATCAGCCAGACTGCTGGCTCAGCCGGACTTGGCCACACAACTGCTGCAGTTCGTAGACGGAAAAAGTTAAACTTGCTGGCTTTGCACAGCGCCGGCTCAGGCGCGTTCTTATCCGCTTTGGCGCGGCATCTGATGCCCGCGGCCACTACCCAACAACCGAAATTTGCCCACGCTTACCCCTTATGAAAATCGCCCAAGAAATCCGCGCCGGTAACGTGATCATGCACGGCAAGGATCCGATGGTTGTGCTGAAAGCGGAATACAGCCGCGGCGGCCGCAATTCGGCCACCGTGCGCATGAAGCTGAAAAGCTTGTTGAACAACTTCGGCACCGAAGTCGTGTTCAAAGCCGATGACAAGATGGACCAGATCGTGCTCGACAAGAAAGAGTGCACCTACACCTACTTTGCGGATCCGATGTATGTCTGCATGGACGCGGAGTTCAACCAGTACGAAGTCGAATCCGAGAACATGGGCGACACGCTGAACTACCTGGAAGACGGCATGTCGCTCGAAGTGGTGTTCTACGACGGCAAGGCCATCTCGGTCGAGTTGCCAACCAGCGTCGAGCGCGAGATCACCTGGACCGAGCCGGCCGTCAAGGGCGACACCTCGGGCAAGGTGCTCAAACCCGCCAAGATCGCCACCGGCTTTGAGGTCCCGGTGCCACTTTTTGTTGCCCAAGGCGACAAGATCGAGATCGACACACGCACCGGTGAGTACCGCAAGCGAGTCTGACGCAGCCATGACTGCATGCTCATTGATCATTGAAACAAGGCTCCACGAGGAGCCTTTTTCTTGTTCCAACACGGTTGACTGAGTGCACGGCGGTATGGAGCTGATCGCACGCGTCGGCGAAGTCATCACGCCAGTGTTTTTGATCGTCGTGCTCGGCTGGTTGTATGGCCGTCGGCACCGACTCGATGTGTCGGCGATCAACCGGATCGTGCTCGACGTGATGACCCCGCTGCTGGTTTACTCAGCGCTTGCATCGCGCGATTTCCATCTCGCAGAACAGAGCACCTTGCTGGCCGGCGGTGCACTGCTGATCATGGGCTCCGGCCTGGCCGGTTGGCTGATCGCAAAACTCACGCGCACGTCGCCGCGCACGTTGGTGCCGGTCGTGATGTTCAACAACTGCGGCAACATGGGGCTGCCGCTCGCGCTGTTTGCATTCGGGCCGGCGCACTTCGGCGCTGCGGTCGCGCTGTTCGCAATGAACAATCTGCTGCATTTCTCGCTGGGCGCGCGCATTACAAGCCAGCATGCGCGCACGCGCGACGTGCTGTTCAGCCCAATCATGATCGGCACCGTGCTCGGTTTTTTCAGCGCGCTGACCGACTTGCGACCGTCACCGGTGATCTTGTCCGGTATGAAGCTATTGGGCGATGCGATGCTGCCGCTGCTGCTGTTCACGCTCGGCATGCGGCTGGTGGCACTCAAGCGTGCCGATGTGCCGTTGGGTCTGCTCGGCGCGTTCGCACGGCCACTGACCGGTCTGCTGATCGCGCTGCCGCTGGCGTGGGCGCTTGGACTGGAAGGCGAAGCGCGCGCGCAACTGATTCTGTTCGGCGCGCTGCCACCGGCCGTCGTGCAATACCTGTTGGCGGAACGCTACGCGCAGGAGCCAGAGCGCGTCGCGGCCATGATCCTGCTGGGCAACGCGCTGGCGCTGCTGTTCGTCCCGTTGGCGTTGGCGCTGGCTTTATAAGCCGCGACGCGCGGCGCCGCGCGCTGCGTTTCCGCCTGCCGTCCGCCATCCAGCAAATGTCGGTTGGCACGGTTCAAATGCCTAGAGCGTTTTCGCGCTGACTGGCACAGGGCTTTTGAGGCGCGTCTCCGGCTTTTGAGGTGTGGCAACTCTGCGTGAAACCGCTCTAGCCGCCCCCCCCAACCGCAACTGCGCCAACCAAGGCTTTAGGTCGGACGTTACCGCCCAGCCAAGACCTCACTTCCTGAGCAGCGTCTTCAACGCGTTTTGCAGTCG
The DNA here is from genome assembly GCA_038200275.1 of Burkholderiales bacterium. Classification (GTDB taxonomy): domain Bacteria; phylum Pseudomonadota; class Gammaproteobacteria; order Burkholderiales; family Burkholderiaceae_C; genus JBBPYC01. Next base: position 2,827 of record JBBPYC010000042.1, on the reverse strand, counting down.
CCGTGCGTCGCTCGCGTCGAACGGGCTGGCCAGCACGGCTGCGGCGTCGGCACCCCAGGTCTCGGCCGGGCCCGCGTCGTTGCGGCGCGTGAGCAACTGCAACTGCAGCATTCGGCGCGCGCCGATGTGCTCGGCCGGTGTCGGCGCTTCGGCAGCGATCTCAAGGCGCAACAGCGCAGTCGGCAGATCGGTCGACGATTTGGCTGACGATGCACCCTCGCGGATCGCTGCCACCCACTGACTGCGCGTGGCGGGTGCCACGCGCTGACCCAGCGATTGGGCGTTTGGAATCTTCTCTGGATCGCGTTGCTGCCAGGCGTCCATCAACTCGGTCAACGCTTCGCCGTGCGCCTGCGCAGCCAATTTCTTGAGTGTGTTCTGCGCATGTTCCAGGGCGTCGCGCTGGGCACGAAATGCAACGTCGCCAAGCCGCGGACCACGATCGATCTGATCGGGTCGAGGGCCGAAGCGATCGCCTCGGTCGCCCCCTCGGTCTCCGCGGTCATCGCGTCCACCACCGGGGCGACCCGCGCCCGGCGGGCCGCTGCGCCCGCCACCGTCGCGGCGGTCGCCGAACTTGCCACCGCGGCCGCCGGTTGCTGCCGGCTCCGACTTGCGCATACCCGGCCGGTCGTCTCCACGCACAGCGACCACCGGCTTGGCTGCCGGCTTCGGCGGCTCAGCGGGCACAGTCGGCGCGCTGTCGGCGGTCGTGTCATCCTGGTTTGCCTCACGGGCCGCATCGGTTTCGGCCACTGCACTGCTCGCATCGGCACCGACATCGGCTGAAGCGGTGTTGTCAACCGGTGGCACTGCGTGATCGGCTTGCCGTTGCGTCGCTTCGTTTGCGCTTGATGACGCTACATTTTCAGTAGCGACAGACGCTGGCTCAACGGGCGCGCTCGGCACTTTTGCTTCTGATTTCGCAGAATCGGCTGGTTGTTCGGCACGGGAAGCCGCGGCACCGACTGGTGCGGCGTTGTCCGCCCGTGCGGCTTCGTCGGCCTGGCCACGCAGCGCAGCATCGAGCCCTGCCATGGCGCTTTTGATCGCTTGCGCATCGCCGCTGGCATTCGCAGCTTCCAGCGCTTTCGACGCATTCAGCACCGCACGGTCGCGCTCGCCCATTGCGGCTGCAGCGTGCTCGCGCTCCGCGGTCTTGCGGTTGAACGCGTCGTCAATCGGTTTGCGAAAGGTGTCCCACTGTTTCTGCTCATGCCGGCGGTCCAGCGGCACGCGCTGGGCTTCGGCCTGCCAACGTTGCTGCAACGACTTCACGGCGTCGATGCGCAGCATCGGTGCCGCACCGAGTTGATTGGCCTCTTCGATCATGGCCAGCCGACGCTGCTCACTGGCTTGCTGGACCTCCTCCAGCGGCGCCGCCGCGTTTTGCAGCGCCTGCTTCCACTGCGCCTGCAGTTCGGCAAACGCTTTCTCGTTCAGGTGCCCGCTTGCGCGCCAACGCTCCCCGAACTCGCGCACGATGCGTGCAAAACCTTTCCAGTCGTCGTCCTTCGCAGTGCGGTTGTCGGCCGCCCAGCTGGTGACTTCGTTGATCAACGCCAGCCGCTGGCCGCGGTGTTCGGCGGCTTGCGCCCGTACCTGCTCGAGCCATACGTCGACGAACTTGTGGGCTTCGTTGCAGGCGTGGTCGAAACGGCGCCACAGGCCGTGGTTTGGCGGGCCGCCCTTGTCGACTTGGCGCCACTCTTCGCGCAGCGAGCGCAACGTTTCCTGCAGTTTGCGGCCACCCACGCGCGGCTTGCGCGGCTCGTCGGCAGCGGCGGGCGCCTGCAAGCCATTGACGGCCGGGACAGGTTCCAACCCAGCAGCGCCTTCGGGAGCAGGAGCTGTCTTGGGCGCAGCGGCGTCTTGCTCGCCGGAAGCAACCGATGGCGCTTCGACGTCTGCCGTCGGGCGCTCCGGCGATGGATCAACGGCAGCACTTTCGGCCGCTTCTGCTGGGCCGTTCGCCCCGTCGTCCGACGTCGCGTCGGCCACCATCCACTCGTCGATCTGCGCGGCCGCATCGGCGTCGGACGACGACGGCGTCGACACATCGCTCGGCTCGGGCTGCGGCATCTCAGCCGTGTCGAGCAGCTCGGCAGCGAGTTCGGTGATGGCCGGATCCGATGCGTTCACTGCGCCAGATGCGGACGTCGGCTCCAACGCGTCATTCGCCTCGGTGGTTGCCGGCCGTCTCATCGCGTCGGGCAGGTCTGCTGGCACGGCTGCGGTTGCGGCTGTGCTGTCGCTCGGCTGCGCCGCAGCGCTGCCTTGCAAGGCCGGCTTGCTGCGCTCGGGGCGCAGGCCTTTCAGCTTGGCGGGCACAGCCGGCGGCGGCCCCAGCAAAGCTTCGGCCTTGCGCACCAGTTCTTCGCGCAACTGGTCGGCGCGCCAACGTTGCCAGCCTTCAAGTTCGCCTGCGGTGGCCAATGCCGCCTGCGCGCGCTGATCGAGTGCGTGCTCGATCAGTCGTGCATGTTCTTTCAACGCAGCCCGCAGCGCAGCCGCCGCGCCGGCGCTGGCCTTGACGTGGCCTTCCTTGACTTCGTGCTCGAGCGCCTGCAACGCCGTTTGCACCGCGCCGTTGGCGCGCGCGCGTGCTTCCGGGTCGGCGCTTGCCTGGGCCGGCGCCGACGTGGCCAGCGGCATGCCGCGCTCGCCGCGCAGCTCATCGGCCCACACCGGCACCGGCGGCAGCGGCGCAGCCGGATCGGCGGCCGCTGCAGCGGCTTGCGAAAGCGCGGCCGAGAACGCATCCCACACCCCCTGCAACTGCGATTTCGACGCGTCGAGCAGCGGCGGAAAACGCGCATCGACGCTG